>JAHDBI010000018.1:17934-24619 GCA_020630475.1 Saprospiraceae bacterium | reverse complement strand
AATAGCCTCTCTCAATTTTCGATAAGCAAGTCCCGCAATGTTATAGCACATGTTTTAACACATTTATTTAAGGAATATATATATTTTCGAGATATATTTTTATCACCCTTAGAAATAAAATCAGATGGAAGAAAAATTAGACTATATTGACAAGTTCGGTGGAATGATCATGGAGTACGCTCCCAAAATTGCCTTAGCCGGAATTTTATTGATCGTAGGTTTCTGGGCGATTAAAAAAATCATGGCTTTTGTTGGTACTGCAATGATCAATTCTGGTCTTGACGAAAACATCCAACCTTTTTTAAAATCCATCTTAAGCGCGCTATTAAAAGTCCTTTTATTATTTTCTGTGGTGGGCATTTTGGGTGTTGAAACAAGTTCGTTCGTTGCTGTTTTAGCAGCTGCCGGTTTCGCTGTGGGTATGGCCCTTCAAGGAAGTCTAGGCAATTTTGCGGCTGGTGTGATGATCTTATTATTTAAGCCTTACAAGGTAGGTGATCATATCGAGTTACAAGAGGAGGAAGGATATGTCCGAGAAATCGAAATCATCAATACAGTGATCGAAACACTTGATGGTGTGACAGTGATCATCCCTAATTCAAAAGCCATCGACGGCAATATTAGAAATTATACAAAAATTGGTTCGCGTCGGATTAACCTCAATGTCTATATGCCCTACGAAGAATCTTTTCCACATGTGAGACAGATTATTTTAGAAGCCATGAAAAACACGCCTGGTGTATTAGATTCGCCGGCTCCAGAGGTGGGCATAGAAACTTATGACACCCACAGCATCGTCCTCGCCATTTGGCCATATTGTAAAACGGATGATTACTGGGATGTCTACTTCCATGTCAACCGAAATATCAAAAACGCCTTAAGCAAAAATGGTATCCGAGTGGCTTACTCTGAGGCTGTTGAGTTAGGTCCTATTGGCGAGTAATTTACTTTAATTTTTTGTGGCAATTGATGTTGTTTTTGTGATGATTTTGGAGGGGGGGGGATAAAAATGGTTTAAACCATTTATATCCTTGATACCGTTTTGCAGTATTCATGTAACTTTTCAATGAACATTATTTGGGCGTGACCTTCCCCGTGCGGGTCAGGTCGGTCCATTCCAGGGTTCGCTTTTCGCTCCGTCACGCCTTCAGCGTGACCACGCTCTTCGATCTTGCCTTACATGCACCTCACGCGGTGCATCCAAACTGATTAAAACTTACTTCGAAAAAACGAAAACAATCGTTTTCTAAAAAGGTAAAGTACCGCAATAAATAACCAAAATGGCCAAACATAGACTGCACCCACAAAGAAATTTAAAAAGGCATCAAATCCCGCGTTGAAAGCATTTACAACCCGTTTTCCAAAACCTGTTCCCGTGGCATACGAACTTACTTTCAATTCGGACACTTGTACATGAATTGTTGAAAAATTGACTTTATTTTCCAGGTATTGTATCCTTCCCTTTTTACTTTCAATCTCTTCCTCTATACGACGGATCTTTTCCTGGACTTGAAGTATTTCTTCGATTGTATTGGCCTTTTTGAGAATCTCTTTATACTGACTGAGATAAGCCATATTATTTTTTAGCCTTATATTTAAATCTTTATATTCCTCTCCGACGTCACGTGAGTGAATATTTTTGGAGGTCATTTTGCCTACTCGATCTTCCATATCCTTAATAAAAGCATCAAAATGTTTATTGGGGATCCTGATGGATAGATCGACCGAATTTCGATGATCAGATTCACTATATCGTTCGTTTTCATAGTAAGAATCATACTTGCTCAACAATAAATCAATTTCATCTTTAGATGGCTTAAGCTCATCCACTTCAAAGGATAAGTCACCAGTTTTAATGAGCATATTGGGTTGTGGTTCGTTAATATTTTTGCTTTCGCTTTCAGAGGCTTCGACCACCATATCTTTAGCCATGATGAGTTCATCTTCATAATGCCCAATACTATTGGCTGATTCTTTATAATTATTGCTACAAGAACAAATAAGGATCAAGGATAATACGCTGAATAAATATTTCATAGTTGTTTTTTCTTATTAGATGCAACTATGAGTGATTTTGCATAAAGCGACATTGTCAATGAATTGTTAACATACAATCTTTAGTAATTCTTAATTTAAGGTCATCATAAAACGAATAAGTTCTAATGCTTCGACTGTACCCACTAGTGATCGCTTTACAAGTATTTTGCATATACCATGCGTATACCAAGAGAAATGATCAAAAATGGTTTTGGATCATCATTATCTTTCCATTCATTGGTAGCCTTATCTACTTGTATGTTCACTTCTACAGCAGAAACAACATGGACAAGGTAAAGGAAGAAGTGAAAGCATCTTTTGTCAAAAACTATAAAATCAACAAACTCGAACAAGAAGTAAAATTTTCCGCAACCTTCTCTAAAAAAATCGAATTAGCAGACGAGCACTCAAGAGTGGGTAATTATGAAAGAGCTCTCGAACTATATGTATCTTGCAAAAATGGTATCCATGATAATGACGCTCAATTAATGATGAAACTCATCCGCAATTATTTTCTCAGTGAAAAATATAATGAGGTGATTAAATATGGAGATCAATTGGTGGATGTAAAAGAGTTCAAAAACTCCGAAGAAAAAACAGCATATGCGTGGTCTTATTTTAGAATTGGAAATACAGAAAAAGCTAATAAGATCTTCAATGAGATGAACACTCAATTTTCTAATTACCCCAATAGAATAGAATACATCTATTTCTTGAGAGAATCAGAAAATCATGACACAGCGAAACAAGTTACCAACGAACTTCTAGAAGAGGTAGATGCCATGGATGCTTATGAAAAGCGATTGAACAAATCTTCCATCAAAGAAATCAAACGTTTAGCTAGCCAAAAATTTAATGGATAAAATAAGTTTGTCGTAAACAATAGAACGCCAATGAAAAATATCTCAGGAGTCGACGAAAACGGCAATCCAAAAAATGGACCTTTTAAGCTTTACTTCAAAAACGGTTTTGTCTCTTGCGAAGGTGAGTTCGACAACGGAAAGAAATCAGGAAAGTGGAAGTACTTTCTGAACAATGGCCAGTTGCAATCATCCGGTAGTTATAAAGATGATAAAATCATAGGTCGTTGTAAATGGTTCTTTAAAACCGGTCAACCCCGCGGAACCGGTGGCTTCGATAACAATGAACAAAAACACGGTTTATGGAAACGATATCATGCTAACGGCAAACCATGGGACGAAGGCCGCTTCGAACACGGTAAGAAGAAAGGAACATGGAAAGTATACGATGAATCAGGCGTACTACTTAAAACTCAAACTTTCAAATAGAAATTCATAGAACTAACAAAACAATTAGTTCAGATTTTAAAAACATTCCGCGAAAGCGAAACAAAACTATTCTAATATTGTCAATTTAATAGTTTGACTACGGTTATTGAACTCATCCATTAGGGACACATAATAAAGTCCATTTTGCAAATTAGAAACATCTAAAGTTTGAAAATGAGCATCACCGTTCAACTTTCCTGATTGTACTTTTTTACCAATTCCATCCATCAATTCATAACGCAATGATTGCTCATACATTCCTTTAATTTGCAACGAGACAAATGAACTTGTTGGATTTGGAAACAACTTCAATTCTACATTTGATAAGGGATTTTCAGTATCCGTCATACTTCCATCATTATTGGCATTAAATGTCTCCGTTCTAAATTCAAAATCTCCAATACCATTTGGAATCCTTGCCATGGATACATCAGATACTTGAGCTCCAAACTCAAAAGCATCAATGATATTTCCACTGGCATTCACTAAAATTAATGTTTCACCATCTGAGGATAGTTTAAAATTTGCGTGCAATTCATTGGCACTTGATTGATCTTCATCGTCATCCGCCCAAACAATTAAATAAGCATCTGGCTGAATCGTTGTCCCATCAGGGAAAAACCATTTTGTAATATTTCCTTCATTATCAGATAAAGCATAACCTGTTAAATCCACAGGCTGACTGCTTACATTATACAATTCGATCCAATCGTCATATTCTCCAGCATTATCTGCTGTGGTGCTTTCATTGCTTGCCATGAATTCATTAAGAACTACATCTCCTGGCGAACTAGAGGGAAGCGCTACTCTATATATAAATACATCATGCTCGGCACCTTTAGGAAAATATGTAGCTGTAGAGAAGCCATCATTCTGAACAGCTTCTACATAATACCTCACGTAATTACCGGCTTCAAATCCAGGAATCGGAGCACCGTAAACATTATCTCCTGCTGCTCCATCATTACTCATTCCGTCATCAAACATTTCTACCCTATCGTAAACGCCATCTAAACCAAGACCATAATATAACAGGACTTTTTCCGAATCACCTTCCACGCTAACACGAACCTCCACTTCTTCATTGGCTACCGGATGAACACCTACTCCAGAATCAGATTCTATTTGTAAATCTGAAATAGCTAACCCAGTCCTATTGACCTCAAAGTGACTTGACACAAAATTTCGTCTTTCCGTTACAAATGCTTTTAAGTCTTGGACACCAACTAGAAATTCATTGTAACTATAAATCTTCTTCGGATCATCCTGCACACGCTGATCTAACTTTGCTGCAAATTCATCAATTCTATTGTGAATCGCATCTTCTACAAAATAATCCTCTAAAATGGTTCTGTAATGAGCTAAATATCGCTGTCGAATTGCTTGATTCTGCATTACTCTATTTAATAAGGGATAATCCGGATCGTTTTCATTATAAAACGGACTCCATGTCGCATGATCTCCAATCATTACAGAGTTTCCATCTACCTCCAAAGGCATTAACCGCTTTGTTTCATTGTCCCAATAAACATAATAGTCCATACCACCCTTATACACGTAACTATCATCATCACCAAAAATATTTTCTTGGGCAAGAATCCATAGCGCTCTATCAATATCAAAACGATCATTCAATAAATCATACATATCTGCAATCGGTTCTGTATCAATGATGAGACATATATCGATTAGATCCTGCCAAGGATCTTCCTTTTCCGTCTTCTTTAAAGTATAAAATTCGTTGTAATGAATTGAATCAGGTCCATTGTAATTTAGAGAAGCATAACCAGTCCCAAAAGGTCCGCCAAGTCCACCACCAGGTCCGCCACCACTAAATTCATCAGGCTTCTTAGCTCTCCATCTGGTACCCTCATTATCGGTAAACCATTCTTTAATATAAGTCCCTTCGACTTGTTGAATGTTGTTATAAGGTCCCCAATATTGACCGTTGATATATAAATCAACCAATGCACCTTTAAGCGATGGAGTAAATGATCTTGAAACATCATAGTAAAGGACCTCTCTCATACCAGCTCTGTCCTGAAATCCACCATTCAAATTTAAATTATCGTAACCTAACAAATCTTGTTCTTTCAATTCGTCGATCTCTATTTTGAATGATTTCTTTTCTGAGTTATTTTGAAAATCAGATGTTTGCCCTTTGATACTTACAAGTACGCTATCCAAAACAACATCATCATTATATGTAAGGGTCCCCATTAAAGAGATTCCCGGAGTTGCGTTGGGACCTCCGCCCATTCCATCCATCAATTGAAACCAATTAGATTGGGTCAGTGTGATTTCCATTTTATTCACTACTTCAGGATTGTACAGTCCTTCTGTTGGATTACCTCCAGAAATCAATCTGCCCTCAGGCGTAATGCGGACTTCTTCAGGAAGGTTTTGAGTATAACTCATCAACGGCAGCAACATAAATACTAAGAACAAAAATCTCATCACAATAATTTAGATAGTTTGAAACAAACCCGAAATTATCCTAAATCTTTAATTTAATTTAGAACTCACTCGCTTAATTGAATTTTATAATTATTGGGCGGAAGCCAAAAAAGGAAGTAGTAGAATAATATTGGTTATGTACGTAGTTTAAAATTAGGAATCACTATTGCAAAAAATTGTCCTTTTAAACATCTAATAATATTAAACCGATAGTATTGAATAAATTCATAGTCACTAGGGAAAAGAAATCAAGTAAGAATTACCGGCTACATCCAAGGACTTTTTTATATCTTAAATGTATAACATCTGCGTTTCGACTATGTTTAAGCGCAATTACATCATTTAAACCCTAACGTTATGATCATCTTTGGAACAAGAGGAATCAAATCTACTATGAGCACCGGTGATTTTCACTGCCCTCAATGTGAATCAAAAAGAACCTACAAACATAAAAAAGTAACTAAGTTTTTTACTCTTTATTTTATACCTCTTATCCCTCTTGGCCAGGCAGGTGATTATGTAGAATGTCAATCTTGTAAAGGAACTTTTGTTTCGAAAGTCAAAGATTACAAACCCGGAAAAACACAAAGTCAATTTTTGGCTGAATATGAAAAGGCCATCAAACACAGTATGGTTATGATCATGTTGGCCGATGGTGAGATTGACGATGGAGAGATGGTCATGGTTCAAAAGATCTTCAACAAGTTTAGTCATAACGATATTACTCTGGATCAGTTGCAAGAATACGTTGCCGAAGTAGAAAATAACCCGGAGGACGTCTCTACTTATCTGAAACGAGTCACTCCTCAATTAAATGAACATGGAAAAGAAGTCATCATAAAATGCGCATTTTCTGTAGCTGCGGCGGATGGACATATTGACGATACTGAGATAAACATGAT
>JAHDBI010000018.1:0-17834 GCA_020630475.1 Saprospiraceae bacterium | reverse complement strand
TTTAATTCTGATTAGCTCTTCGGACTTCTTCGTTTGCTCCGCCGCCTAATCGTTTTTTATTCTTGATGTGCCTGTTACCAAATTTGTAACTAAATTGAGCATTGATTTGAGGCGCATACCATTCTGTATGAATGTCTAAATCCATATTCGCAAAGTCTACCCTACCGTCCCAAAATCTATTCAATAAGTCTTCCGCTCCAATGCTAAACTTAGCATTGTTATCCCAAAACTTTTTGCTAAAACCAATATTTGTTCCATACAACCACTCTGAGTCAATGATTCCTTCCCGTACTCCACTATTGTACCAACCACCTGCTGATGCATTGATTTCCCATGGCAAATTAAATTCAGCCTGGACTACCACAGTGGTGCTCCATTTTGATGGATTGAATTCCAATCCTAAATATTGACTATCAAATTTTAAGTAGTTAACAATGACTCCGGCATAACCGCCAGCTACACCAGGAACAATATCCATTGGAAAAAATAGACTTCCGTCAAATATCTGTCTACTATCCATGTTAATAGAAACTCTATTGGCCTCACCAGTATCGTCATCTTGTTCAGTAACTTGGACCGTGACATCTTTACTTCTCTTATACTCCAGATTAAAAAAGGGCTGACCATCGGCACTAATACTAAACTTAGTACTATGCGTTAATTCAGGACGTAGGTTTGGATTTCCTTTTTCATACGTAAATGGATCATAGTAATAGACGAAAGGATTTAAGGTAGAATAACGAGGTCTATCAATTCTATAAGAATAAGCGATGTTGGCCGCCAATGGACCCACCAGTTTTCTTGAGGCACTTAAACTTGGAAAAAGTTTTTCTATCGTCCGATCCAATGTTGAATCCAAGGTAACTGAGTAACCTTCTGATACACTCTTTTCGTATCGCAATCCAGCCGTACCATTCCATTCACCAAACTTCCAATCTAATTTCCCATATGCCGCTGAAATGTCTTCCGTAAATTGGTAATGGTTACTTTGTAAGGTATTGATCACCCAAGCTCCAGAATTGCCATCTTCATCAAAGGCACTTAAATTATTATCTAAATCTGCTAAGCTATATTTAAGTCCTGTTTTCAAAACTAATGCATCTGAAAGTGGCTTCGTGTAGTCCAGTTTGGCCGCGAATATTTTTGTATCGCCGGGCTGTTCGTAACGCTGTCCTAAAAACACCACATCCTCAGATGTATTACTATTCATCAACTCATTGGCGCTGTTAATTTTAAATCGAGCGATGTTGACGTCCAGATTTAATTTTTGACCGGCAGTATCAATATCAAAACCATAGTATGGATTGATCGAATAAAAAGTCCAATCCCTTTTTTGAACATTATCTGTGACTAATGTATAATCATCAGCGGTTAAAAAGTCGATATTGGTGGTACTAGTGGTCGTAAATTCAGCATCACTTCTGACAAATCTATTACCAACACCAATTCTTTGTCTATCGGATAAATCATAGTCCAAAGTTAGGTTCGCTCTATAACTTCTAGGATCAGCAGGTTCTACTGTGCGTTGATCATATATATCACTTCCTACAGATCGCTTTAATGTAAAAATCTCACGATAAGCATTTTGATTATACCCCAAACCAGTTTGAATATTTAATTTACCTTGATGATGACTTAGGCTAACACCACCATTATATTTCCAGATATGATTCTTTTCGATTCCTGCTCTTGCAGTTCCATTGGTACCTAAAAAAACGTTCTTTTTTAAAATAATATTTATAATCGGTCCACTACCCGACGCTTCAAATTCAGCACCTGGTTGATGTATTACTTCAACTTTTTCAATATTGTCTCCAGGCATTTCCTGAAGTAAGGACTGAACATCCATGTAACGAGTAGATTTGCCGTTGATCAAAATCGTTACATTACTTTGGCCCGCCATTGATAGTCTATCATTGATGACCAACATACCGGGAACCTTTTTCATAACATCAAGTAAATTACCATTGATACTCGTTAGATTTTCAGCAACGTTGACTACAAGCCTGTCTGCCTTCTGTTCGAGTAATGGTTTTCTCGCTTTAATGGTTACCGTTTCTAAAAGTGACGCATCCTCTCTTAAAATAAAATTCGTACGACCAGCGTAGCCAGGAATTTGAATATTTGAAATCCGCTCATTTGTGAAACTCAACATCGAAGCTTCGATATAATAGTTTCCATCTTCAATATTCTTAAAACTGTATGCACCTCCTTCGTCTGTAGAAACCGCTTTAACAATCGAACTGTCCACGGCATTATACAATACTACATTGGCAAAGAAGATTCCTTCGTTATTCTTGTCAAAGACTTTTCCCGACAAATCTTGCGCATGAGTATCCAAAAAACAAAGCAATAAAAAGAAAGTAGTAGTTAGTAGTTGTTTCATCTGTTATTGGTTAAAGTTGCTTAATTGAGAACGGAATATATGCTTCAATATTCTTCCACAATGTTTTCTAATTCTTCAAATTTTTCCTCTTCTAATCCAAGCTCTTCATATGGTTCGACCTCGCCAATGGGTTCGACCTCTCCGAATGGCTCTTCATCTATTCCCTCTTCAATTAGAGCGACATTTTTTTGTTCTTCACAAAATGAAATATCAAAAACATTAAAGCTATTGAACGAGATAATTGCGGTCATTGTTACAAGAAAAACAAGTGCAAATAATTTTAATCCTTTCATACTAAATAATTTATTTAAATATGAAAGAAATCAAGATAGCAACGGAATTATAAAGACAATTGAATTAAATACATCGACAAACGACAAGCTAGCTAGTCAGCCAAACCATTTTCATATTTGGACTTTAAGTAAGAAGGATTTCGACCTAGCATAAATACGGTCATCATTTTTAGATTATACCAGTTCACCTTAAAGAAAGAACTATTTAAGTACTTACGACTAGATACCGTTGCCGGATTTTGAATAATCGTTGGGCCTTTAAACATTTTCTTTAATCTTCGCACTAATTCAAAATCTTCCATGATTCTGTAGTCCTCATTAAAACCATTCAATGAATCGAAAACATCCCTTTTTATAAAAAGAATCTGATCCCCTCCTCCAGCAAAGAATCCATTGCTTCGGGTAAATCGAGCATTTACCTTGAGCATTTTCGAATCTGAATCAAAGTTATAGCAGAACCAACCAAAATCACTTAGTTCCAATGCTTCATATATATCCTTAAGAAAACTCTTTGGAGGAATAACATCCGCATGTAAGAAGCACAAGTAAGTCGATATGCTATTTTGGGCACCTAAGTTCATTTGCTGAGCACGGGAATTAGCATCACTTTGAATGAGTTTAACGCCTTTATCTAATACAATCTTACAAGTATCATCTGTAGAGCTCTTAGCATTGACAACGACTACTTCCATTTGATTTTTGTCGCCATGCTGATATAAATAGTCCAAGCATCTTCCGATTCTTTTTTCTTCATTGAGAGTTGGTATGATAATGCTTAATTTCACTTTACTAAAATAGTGTAATGCGAAGATTCTTAATCATCCTTATATATTTTCTTTTTTTGCCTTTCGGCGAATGTCAAAGTTCGACTCTAGATCTTGTACGTTATTCCGGTGATTTAATTTATTCTTTAGAAAAAGAAGTCAATGTTGCCAAGCAATTAGAACGTCTTAAAATTGTTTCACTAAGTGATGCTATTAAATCTTTAAATACAGACGAAAAGAAACTCGCTTTTTGGATCAATATTTACAATGCGTTTATAGTTATCCGATTAAGAGAAGACCCTGATCAATATCAGGATAAAGGAAGTTTTTACAAAAAAGAACAGATACCCATCTTTGGATTAAACTTAAGTTTTGATCAAGTTGAACACGGGATACTAAGACGATCGGAGTACAAATACTTCTTAGGATACTTAAAACGATTCTTCGTATCGGATTGGGAAAAGGCATTACGCGTTGATAAAAAAGATGGGCGCATTCATTTTGCGTTAAATTGTGGCGCCAAAGATTGTCCACCGATAGATTTATATGAATATAAGACGGTCAACGCTCAACTAGATGCGAATAGTAAGCGATACTTAAAGATTAAATCTGACTACGATTCAGATAAAAGTCACGTCAAGACAACACCACTTTTTAAATGGTTTATTGGTGATTTTGGCGGAAGTGAAGGAGTAAGGAAATATCTACAGCGATACGAGATCTATCCAGAAGGCAAAGAAGTTAAAGTGACCGTCAATGATTACGATTGGACTCTAAGCGTAGGGGATTTTAAATTTTAAAAGGCTTCACCTATCGTCAAATAAAAATTGAAATCGTCTGGAGTAAATGCAAGATCACATCTTAAATTTAATCGATCTTTTTTATCCAATAGGAATCTAAAACCAGAACCAATAGAAGGGAAAAACTTTTCTTTGAGCAATGTACTATAGTCATTTCCCACTGTTGAAATAGTGAAAAAACTTACTCCAGAAAATCTCCACACCAAAGGGAATCGATATTCTATTTGAGTGCTAAAAATATGCCTATCCAAAAAACGACGATCTGGATACCCTCTTCCTGTTCGAGCATTACCAAAAAAATTAAGGTAGTAAAAAGGTGCATTACCCAAAGTTGCACTGGTTTGAACATTAAATCCTAAAATGTGGTTCTGTCTCATTGATTTAAAATAGCTGGATTCGAAAACAACTTTTTTAAATCCAAAGTCACTTCCAAATGATTTATCGCTCAATCGATATTCAAATTCTGCCCTCAGACCTTTTGAAGGATAAAATATTTGATCTCGTGTATCCCATTCGGCCCCGACCGAAAATGCAGAAAACAATCCGCCTTGAACACCTACGAGATCTAAATTTTGCAATTGCCCAACGCTATCCAGTGTTAGTCCACTAAACTTGTCAAAGCTATATTTCAAACCATACCACAAATTTTTATTGAGTTGACGTGTCGCATTTACTCTAACCCTAGGGTAATTGACACCGTATTTTTCTAAATTATCCGACTCTGAATCTGTGCCTATCCCATAAAAATTATAGAAAAACTTATAGTAACCCAATTCGCCAGAAATCTTGTATAGATCATTCTTACAATAGAGTTGAAAAGGCATAAAAAACAACCATTGCTTGTTGAGCGTATAAACAAGTCCTAATTGTATTTGACTTGGTCGACTAGTTTGTGGCTCGCCTTTAAATCTAAAATTAGCCACAGCAGTTATACCTCCACCCCAACTTGTTTCTGGCAAATAAAAAAGCACAGGAAAGGCTACCTTTTTGATTTCCATTCTGCTGGTATCTGAAATCTCTTGACTTCGAACTTCAAGGGGATAAAGCAAAACAAATAAAATGATTGGAATAAACTTCAATCGCTATAGTTTAATCAACTTAATAAACAATTCGTTTCCTGATCTTGGCTTCACTGAATTATAAGCCTCTTGTAAAGTACTAATCTCAAAATGAGTTTTGAACAAATCGACATATATATTTTTATTACCACCGTAAGGAGGATGATCCGCATTCATGGGTATATTAAATAAAAGACCAACTAGCTTTCCTCTTTCATTTAACAATTCGTACATTTTTTGAACGTAATTCGATCTTAACTTTGGGTTCAAAGCACAAAAAAAGGTTTGTTCGATTATTAAATCAAAAGCGTCTTTTAATTGGAAAAAATCTTTGTGATGAATTTGAGCCTTAGGAAAACTCGGCATTCTTTTTTGGAAACTTAGAATCGCTTCCTTAGAAACATCAACGATATGGGTATTTACAAATCCTTTTCGAAATAAATATTCCGCTTCATAGGCATTTCCAGCCCCCGGTATTAATATTTTTAGGGATTTGTTCTTTAGTTGGTCTATATATTCTTTTAAAGGAGGCGAACAAGCACCGAGATCCCAGCCAGTTTCATTTTGTCTATATCTATCATCCCAAAAATCTGCATCCAATTTCATAAGGCTTTCGTTTAATTCAATAATAAGTTCTAATTTATAGCTTTGTTTGAATAAAATCGTATCACATGAAAAATCCAAAAATTGCGGGAACCTCACCCATAGCTGTGGAGTTAGAAAAAGGTAAAAGATATGCATGGTGTACCTGTGGTGAATCCGAAAAACAACCTTTTTGTGATGGAAAACACAAAGGAGGTGATTTCAGCCCTCAAGTATTTGTAGCAGAAGAATCAAAAACGGTCCACTTATGCACCTGTAAGCAGACAGCAAATCCTGGATTTTGTGACGGAGCCCATAAAAGACTTTAGAAAGAAAATATTCTTATTTAGTCAAGAATACCACCCTAATATCTAATGCAAATTCATTATCGATAGCCTTATCACCAAGGTTATCGAAAAAGCTACCAGAGCCATACTTAATATCAAATTCCGTACGATCAATGATCATTCGGCCTGATACATCAATATCTGTTTGACCAACATAAAAACGGATTGTTTTGGTAATTCCCTTAATGGTCAAATTACCTTCGACAGTGTAGTTACCTGTACGACCTTCATCAATAATATTAGTGCTTACAAATTTGGCTTCAGGATATTTCTCGACATCGAAAAAATCTGATGACTTCAAATGACCATCTAACTTTTTTGCAGCGCCACCTTTGAGATCCAAAGTTTCAATGGTATTCATATCAACAAGAAACTCACCATAGGTAAGCACACCCTCAGTAAATATAAGATGTCCGTCTTTCAGTTTTATTAAACCATTATGTTCACCTAATACTTTTTTTCCTGTCCATGAGATTTCACTCTTTTCTAAATCGGCATGCACTTTAAAACCATTTTCCAAATGATCATCACTAAGAAATGACGAAGCAAGCAAGAGTAATAGGTAATGAATATAAGTCATAATAATAAATTTTATATAGAGCCGAACCGAAGTTCGTCTTTTCCAATGATACTTTATCTTAACGAGTAGTTAAAACACTATTTTTTTGAAGGTGGAATGGTTGGTCTGATTTCCACCTTACTTGGAAGTGTTCTAGACGGAAGAGCCAATAAGTCTACAACCATTTGACCTAAATCTTCTGGTTGAATCTTCCAATCATCTTTAGGTCCGGGTATATTATTATTAAAATGTGTCGCTACAGAACCTGGCATTAAAGTAGTGGTTTTAATACCGTATTTTCTTAAATCAAGCATGATGGCTTGTGTGAAACCCACCAGTCCAAACTTACTTGCATTATAAGCACCTCCCTTTGCAAAGAAATTTGTTCCTGCTAAACTAGCAACAGTAAAAATGTATCCTTTAGATTTTTTCAATGCTTCGACACTAGCCTTTACAGTATGGAAAACTCCAGTTAAGTTCACATCGATAACGTCATTCCACTGATCGAGACTCATTTCGTCAATAGGTGCAAAATGTCCCAGCCCTGCATTGGCTACCACAATATCTAATCTACCCCATTCTGTAACAATTTTGTTTACTGCAGAGGATTCTTGATCATAAATCCTTACATCTGATATTATTCCTAAGAACTGATCTGTATACATGGTTAAGCCTTCTGCAGCCTTTTGCACAGAAGATGCTGACCTCCCAGAGAATGCTACTCGATATCCATTCTCTAGTAAAGATTTAACGACAGCCAATCCAATTCCTTTCGTTCCACCGGTTACATAAGCTACTTTCATTTCTTCAAAATTTTATTTTCCTAAATATGTCACATGTAAACATTTTACCATATGACAAAAACTTTACAAATATGAATTTTTAGAATGCAACATACTAATATTCGGATTACATTTAGACTACCCTTCTTTTTTGAGAGTATACCATAAATTTTATTCACTAAAAATTAACTGATATGAAAAAGTGTCTACTATTTCTGTGTTTGCTCGTATGTTTTAGCTTAAATGCAACTACCTACATCTACAACGGTACGGGTAATTGGACTGATGTTGGAAATTGGAATACCTATCCAGCACCGACAGGCGGATTCGTCACCCTTAACAGCGGTGATTTAGTACAAGTACCATTTGGATCTGATCTTAATATTAATCTGGATATTCTTAATGCAGGAATCTTCGAGATTTATGGAAGTGCAACCAATTCAGGTAATTTTAATAACACCGGTACTTTTTTTGTTTTTGGAACATTTTCTCAAAATGCAAATTACACTAATCTTGGTTCTGTCAAGGCGGGTGGAATTTACGGAGGAAATTTAGAAAATGACGGAATGCTTCAACCAAGAGGGCCAGCTGGTGCCGTGGACATTTTGGATTTATTTGGTGATCTCATTCAGGACAATATCGCCACAGTGTTGATTGAAATCAAGGGGAATGGCGGTGCAGGTAATAGTGCCGGACATTCCAAGGTTGATATTTGGGGTACTGCAGACTTAACTGGAAAATTAAAAATAGTCTTAGACAATTACGACCCAGTTGTAGGTGATGAATTTAGTATATTAACCTACTTCAGCAAAATTGGAACCTTCTCCACATTGGAGCTTCCTGATATATCTCCTTTATCGTGGAGTGTAAATTATTTAAGTGGTGAGATGATTCTGAAAGTGGATGCGACAGTTCCATATAGATCTATGGACCTTGAAATTAAAGAAGAAAACGGAAAGGCTGTACTAAGTTGGAATGACGATCAAGAGACATACCAAAGTTTTGATATTGAAACATTAGACAACGATCATTGGACTAAAATAGGTACAGTCTTAAAAGACGAAAATCTGTCATTTATGGATCAAAATCCGAAAGTTGAAACTAATTATTACCGAATAAAAGGAATCATTTCCGCAGACTATTATGATTACAGTGAAATAGTTGAGATGAGAATTAATACCCCATCAGAAATCTCATTCTTTCCAAACCCTTGTATTGATATCATTAATATTCAGTTCAAGGGTAACATAATTGAAAATGACTACCTACTGTTAAGAGACGTTCGAAACAGAATGGTGCTCTCTAAGAAAATCACTGTAAGAGATATTGAACAAAATAATATTCAACTAGATATCTCCCATTTACAAAGCGGTGTGCACACTTTAAGCATTATTCAAAAAAAACAGTTTAAGACAGTACATATAGTAAAAAGCTAAGGGAATTTAATTATTGAAAACAGCTTCACTTTACATATTACGAATATTTTTAATATATTTGTAGTGATTACCCTGCTTAACCCCTTTTACTTTGCTTAAACACTAAACACAATGAAACGGATTCTTGTAGGTCTATTTATGCTATTCACCCTTAACGCGAGTGCTGTAACCTATATTTTTACCGGTACAGGTAATTGGACAGATGCCGCTAATTGGAACATCTATCCTGCACCATCTAGTGGAATATTCACTATTGGTTCAGGAGATTTAGTACAAGTTCCTTTTGGAAGTGATCTAAACATCAATATCACTGTATTGAATACTGGATTTTTTGAGATATACGGAAGTGCAACCAATTCAAGTACACTGAATAACTTTGGAACATTATTCGTCTTTGGTACTTTTTCTCAAAACAGCAACTTTAGTCAACAAGGTAGCGTAAAAGGAAGTGGTATTTTTGGTGGAAATCTCGTAAACGAAGGAACTACCCAACCCAGAGGACCAGCAGGTGCTATTGGAACGATGGATGTTTTTGGAGATTTAACACAAGGGTCAGGCTCCATGTTAAACTTTGAGATTGACGGAACGGCAGGAGCAGGATCTTCAGGTGGCCATTCCTCACTTTTTGTTTGGGGAAGTATGAATTACGGAGAAATGCTATCGGTAACTTTAGATATGTACATGCCTTCTGTAGGTGATGAATTTAAACTAATAGAGCATTTTGGAGGAACTGGTTCTTTTTCGACCATTAGCTTACCTGATATATCCCCTTTGGTCTGGATGGTTGAATACAATACAGGGGACTTAACCTTAAAAGTAGATGCTTCTGTACCTCACAATGATTTTGAATTAAATATTGAAAACAATAATGGTGTTGCCGTTTTAAATTGGAAAAACCAGAATAACGCCTATGATATGTTTGAGGTTGAGAAAAAGATCAAAAATGAATGGACAGGCATTAGTGGAGTGATGAACGCTGACGATGCTTTGTTGACTTATAGAGATCATTCTGATTTAGGTTTACAATACTATCGAGTCGTAGGTAAAACAATAGATGGTCATCAATCATACAGTGAAGTTCAGTCTATTTTAATTTCCGAAAACAATGTTTTTGATGCGGTCTTCTATCCAAACCCTATTGAGGATTGGTTGAATATTGAAACAAGCTTAAATTCTGATGAATACATTCGTATCACAATCACTAACTCTAATGGTACTATTATCCGAAGTCGAAAACTTCAAGGAAATTCTAAACGCATGGACTTAAGCGATTTGGCTCCGGGAGTGTACTGGCTCTCAATCAAACAAGGACAAAATGAAAAGTCTAAAAAAATAATTAAGATTTAAAAAAAAGGGCTCCAATAGGAGCCTTTTTTTAGTTAATATCCTTTATGGACTTTTCGATGACCACATTTTTCAGTTGAGTAATCGCCTCCCCTATCATATCTAAATCATGAGGGAATGGAAGTGGTTGATCATTATAGTTATGCAATTGATCATCGCATGTTGCTCTTCTATCGCCCCTTACATTAATACTATAATTCTGAAAGGCAATCTCTGCTTTTAACGGCTCTCTGTCCAATATTCTTCCATCTATCATACGAACAACATCCATTTCACCTTCCACTATCGCCATTTTCTCTCTATTTAAAATAATCGTTTCTGAAGTCACCGTCTTATACTTTGGTATCTTAATATCGTTACCCAAACTGTCCTTCTTTACATTTCCATTGTCATCAAATTCATATGTAAAACCATGTTTGATTTCCTTAGAATCTTGGTGTCTTCTGACATCCTCTCTTTCAGGACTAACATCTATGAACTTCATTCTCATAGTTACTTTTAAATCCATTTCCATGCCTGATACAGGCTCTCGATAAAATTCTACCCATTTTCTATCTCTAGGTAATTCATTAAATCTTAGCACTTCATTATTAAACCCAATAGGTAGATATGCATAGGCTTCATTTTCTGCGCTTAACCATACTCTTGTTGTCCCTAGATATGCCGACTCCTTGGATTTATCATACACGTCCTTGTATTCGGAGTAATATCTTTGAATAGCCAAAAATTCACTATGAGCATTTCTGGCCATACCCTTATCTCCTTCCTCCTTAGATCTTAGTAAAAAGTTGACTCCTCTATCATAATGATAATCTGCAGACTCTTCTTTGGCTTCCGCCAAAAGACCAGTTACATTGATGAATTTAAACTTAGCTCGATATCCATCTTCACTGATCAACGGTAGGTATGCCTCTACTCTATTTTGACGGTCTCTGATTTTAGAAAGTCTTTGATAAATCTTCGGCCAAACAGATTTCTGACCACTTTCTTTCCAATATGCAATCTGTTCTAGATCATTCTTATTCACTTTGTCGAAAGCATCTTCTAATGCCTTTACGTATTTTGTTTTACGATTTTCTTCTCCCTCCATTTTCTTGAGCGAAAACATAATGGCTTCATCATACTTTCCTTGGTCCACCAGTTTCTTGACATTCTTGCAAGAAGTAAAACACACGATCATCGCTAGTAAGTAAAATATCTTTTTCATATGCTTATATTTTAAAGTGAACAAATAGGTTTATGTTAAGAGGAAAATATTGCTTATTCGTTACACTTTAATCTTTCCTTAAATTCAATTTAACAGTTGATTTATAGTTATGTTAAAATTACTATTTGTTCATTTTACATATGATATCTCCCACAATTATCTCTCCGTGACTCCTCGTATTTTCAATAAAAAGTGTACTTGTTTTTTCCCCACTAAGGATAACACCAGCGAGGTAAATATGGGCTACGTTTGATTCTAATGTCTTTTGATTAAAACTGGGTTCACAATATTCACCATTCAATTCGATTCCCAATTTTTTCAAAAAATGATAATCAGGCCTATAACCCGTCATAGCCAAAACAAAATCATTTTCCATTTTTATTAATCCATTCGGAGTTTCAATTTCGATTTCCTTATCATAAATAGCCTTGATCGAAGAACTAAAAAATGCCTTGATCGAACCTTCTTTAATTCTATTTTCAACATTCGGTAAAATCCAGTATTTGACCTTTTGATATAGTTGTTTGCTTCTAACAACCATGGTTACATCAGCCCCTTTTTGCCAGGTCTCAAGAGCAACATCACATGCTGAATTTGCACCGCCTACAATCGCTAATTTCTGACCAATATACTTATGAGCATCATCATAGTAATGCTGAACTTTTGGTAAATCCTCCCCGAGAACATTTAATGGTCGTGCATGATCGTAGAATCCTGTAGCGACCACAACATACTTCGCTTTGTAATTACCTTTATTGGTTTGCACCAACTTAATTGATTGATCGGGTATCACTTTGTCGACTTTACAATTATAATTGATATTCAAATTATAGGTTTGAACGATTCTTCTATAATATTCTAAAGCCTCTTTCCTTGTAGGTTTATCTTGATGTGATATGAATGGAATCTTTCCAATTTCGAGATTCATGGAGGTGGAAAAAAATTGCATATTCGTTGGAAAGTGATATATCGAATTCACTAAAAATCCTTTTTCAAAAATGACATAATTTAATCCAGCCTTTACAGCTTCTATTCCACAAGCGATGCCCGTAGGTCCTGCACCAACAATTATTAAATCATACATAGATCAGCATTGAGTAATTAAAATTAATCCATTTTCTAGGACACCCTTAAATATCACAAAATGCTTTTGTTTGATTCTGTAAATTTTGAACTTATATTGCATCAAGTATGAAAAAGAAACAAGCGAAGATAATTGCATGTGACATTTATGACCAACTTATTCTGCATGCCCAAAAAAAGGATTGTCTAGAAATTCGATTTTCTAACAATGAAGAAATCCGCATTCAAAAAGGTATTATAGAAGATATCTTCACTAAGGACAAGGTCGAGTATTTACTTCTAGAAGGATGTAAAATGAAATTTGATCTAAATTCAATTAAATCTTTCAAGGTAATTGACCAAGAAAAGAACATTAAATAAGTCCCATTTATTAGATATGAGACTCTTCCTAGAAATACTCAAAATTTCCCGACCTGGACTTTGGTTTGCTACCGTATGGCTATACTTATTACCCACGGGTGGAAAGGAGGATTTAATTTTTTCACCAATGTTTTGGTTGGGGCTTTTTTATGTTTGTTTTCCATTAAACCTACTTGTCTATGGTTGGAATGATATTGTTGATTATGAAGCTGATCGTTTAAATCCACGTAAAGGAAACTATTTATTTGGAGCACTTTCAAGCAAAGAAGATTTGAGTGTTCTACCTAAATACATCTTTTTCTCACAGCTATTAACCTATCCAATTTTCATTTTTTTCTTCGGGATGAAGATGATTATAATTTTAATTATTCAGTTGATTATCATGTATGCGTATAATCACCCTACCAAAGGTTTAAGAAGTAGACCTCCTTTTGAATTAACTTGTCAAATAGGCTATTTATTGATTGTACCTTTAAGTGCATGGATTAATTCTGCATCGATTCCACCTAACGGTACTTTGATTTACTTAATGCTTTTCGCATTTCAATCTCACTTAATTGGAGAAGTAATGGATATTGAACCAGATCGTTTAGCCAATAAAACGACCACTGCGACGGTATTAGGAATGTTCAAAACTAAATTGATTATCATAGCAATTGTACTTATAGAAGTATTGATGGTTTTCTATATTTTCAATGATAGCATTTTTGGCCTAATGTTGCTCGCTGGACTGATATGGCTGATCATAGATTTATTTTTCGTTTTCAAAACTAAGACGTACACACTTTTCCAGATGAAACTCCTTGGATGGGCAAGCAATATTATTGCATTCGCTAGTATGAGTTATGTGTGGTGGTCACAATGTTTACTTTAAAATCGAAAATGGTGATGCACTTCACAATGCACCACCCATTTTCTAGAAAGGTATTTTATCGTCCTTTTTACGGGACAACTTGAGAAATTCGTGGACCACAACTTCCGTCAAGTACTTGGTTTGACCATCCTTGCCCTCGAAGGAATTTTGTGTCAATCTCCCATTCAACATCATCTGCTCTCCTTTGGAAAGCGACTCAGAAATAAATTCTGCGGTTTTACCCCAGGCTATGACATTATGCCAATCCGTTTTCTGAACCTTTTCACCATTGTTGTCTTTGTAGTATTCATTCGTCGCAAGACTGAAACGAACCAATTTTTTACCACCTTTAACTTCTTTGAGAATAGGGTCTTTTCCTAGGTTACCGATTAATTGAACAGAGTTCCTCAAATTTTTCATAACATAAATTTTTTGTATCCATTTTGTGGACAAGTAAAACAAAAAAATAATCTAAACGATTAATATCTATTTCAAGATGAGGGTATTCATTGAAGGGATTCGTTTAATAAACGTTTAATAACTTTTAAAATAAAAAGACCCGGTCCGTCATGAACCAGGTCTTAAAAATATATTCCGAAGAATTATATTATTTGGTCTGCTCAACCATTATTTCAACTTTGTTCGCCATGGCTTTAGCCGCATCTTTGTCTCCCATTCCTTTGGCAGAAATTTGACCTTTATCTACACCTAAGGTCACTAACATATCGCGAACAACTTTTGCTCTATCTTCTGTAGAATTACCGTCATCCTTTGAATGAACCTGAACTTGAATTTTAGCATCAGGGTAAGCTTTTAAGGCAGCTGCTAATCCCTCAACCTCTGCTTTAGAGAAATTAGAAATTCTGTGGTTCTCTTTATTAAACTCAATATCAGTCAACGTGTAAGTAGATCCGACTTTCTCTTTTTTAGAGAATAAACCTCCAAACATTCCTTTAAATGCATCAGCCGTTTTACCTGCTGCTGCACCAACGGCACCAGCAGTTGCCTTTGCTGCACCTCCAATAGCGCCACCGATTTTAGCCAAAAGGTTAATTTCTTTACCGTCTTTATCCATGTACTTCCCGTTTACAACAGAGAATTCTCCTTTTTTAGCAATGACTTCACCTGTTGAACTTACAAGGTTTCCAGCTTTATCTACTGAGAAAGTAATTTCCTCACCCGCTTTATTCATAGCATCTTTAGCTTCATTAACAACTCCTGAAGCTGCTCCTTCTGCTTCACTTGCTACAGATGAACCATCGCTATGTCCACTGTGATCATGACCAGCATGATCATGGCTCGCGTGGTCGTGACCTGTATGATCGTGACCAGCGTGGCTGTCGTGATCATGACCTGAATGAGTTGAACCTACTGCTCTTTCACCAGCTTCATTAGACTCTATGGCATCAGCATCATTAGTTGTTGTTGAATCACTACCACCTTTAGTAAAATACCAAAGTAACGCACCTAATAATAATAATGGTAAAAGCCATTTTAGCCATCCCATTCCTCCTCCTCTATTATCGTCATCATTGGCGGAAGCCATAGCTCCACCAGCTAAATGTGCCTTTTGGTCTGAAAGCATACTGCTTAAACCTTTAGCATCCATTTTGTTTCCTGAAATAAGTTTTCCGATTTGACCTAAAACGATTGGTGCTAGGAAACTCAATAACTTAGAACCTATCCCTCGGCCTAATCCAGTCATCGATAATAATTTACCTAACATCGAGTCTTGTCTTCCTCCTAAAATAGAAGTCAACAAAGAGCCTCCTAATTTTAAAAAAGAACTGGTCTTGTCACCTCCTCCTAAAAGAGATCCAAGATTTGATAAGGTGTTAGCGCCTAATCCGTTATCGGTAATTAATTTCAATAAAGAACTTGCACCACTTTCTGTACTTCCTTTATCTGCAATACCTCCAATAAGTGCGGGTAAAAATTTTCCAATTGCGGAACTTGTTGTTGATTTGTTGGCACCAATTGCGGTAGATAAATTATCCATAATACCGTCCGTTAGTTGGTCCTTCACCAAATCCATTAAGTTAATCGACATAGTTTTGATATTTAATTCTAAATAATAATGTTAAATGAATCTTTGCTCGATTTGGGATCGATCATTTGGGAAGTACACTATAATGATGCGTTGTTCAGCAGAATTAAGTTGTTTTTCGTCTTTTTGTTGAACAACAATTAATAAATCAATATTTTGGATATAATAGTTCATTAAAACTTAAATAAAATGACATTAAAGGAAACAATGGCGGCTTTAGAGGCATTTGGGAGTGAGCAAACACGTAAAATCTATTCAAATCACGGCATTGAAGGGGAATTTTACGGGGTAAAAGTCCAAGACATGAAAACCCTTAAAAAACAGATAAAAAAAGATCATGATTTGTCCCTTAAACTTTATAATACCGGAAATGCCGATGCTCAATATTTTGCCAGTATGATTGCAGACGAAAAGAATGTGACCAAAACTGAATTAAATCATTGGGCAAAAACTTCAAGTTGGCATATGGTAGGTGAATATGCCGTTCCATGGTTAGCCGCAGACAGTGGCATGGGATTAGATTTAGGTTTAAAATGGATTAAAAACAAGAATGCCAAAATCGCGGCTACAGGTTGGGCTACACTTTGCAGTGTATTAAGCGTTACTCCAAACGAAACTTTGGATAAAAGTCAATTTCAAGATTTATTGAAACAAGTAGCTTTTGAAGTTCATAGCGCTCCTAATCGAGTAAAATACACCATGAACAATTTTGTTATTGCTGTAGGGACCTACTTCAACGAACTGACTAAAGAAGCCAAAAAAATAGGAGAAAAAATTGGAAAAGTAGAAGTGCATATGGGAAATACTGCGTGTAAAGTTCCACTCGCGGCAGAATACATCCAAAAAAATATTGATAAAGGAAGAATTGGTAAAAAGAAGAAAATAGCTCGATGTTAGATGGAGAAGTTTAAATACAAATTTGTCAACATTAATGTCAAACCTTCACTTAAAGGATATTTGGCAGAAGATGATTATGAAGAAGTTGTCCATCTACATGCAAAATCTGGATGGCGCTTGCATAGCATCTTCAGTCCAACCTATAAACCAGCTGATAAAAAATTCTTTTATCAGCTGATCTTTGAAAAACAGGTTGTAGATTAAATTATTCCTTTATAATTTTCATTAAACTAGTCTTATCCGAGGATATTACTTTGAGCATATACAATCCTGGTGTGACATCTTGAATATCAATTGGAATTGTCGAATTCGGATTGAGCTTTCTTTCACTTTTTATTACCCGTCCATTGACATCTAATATTTCAAAGTAAATGTCACTATAACGTTCATCAAAGACTATTTCAAAATTTCCATTATTAGGCTGCGGCCGAATGGATAAATCTAACTCATTGAGGTCATTTACTGAACTTGCGATAGACATGATTGTTTGAACTGATTGTAAGGAAGCACATTTATTGGTCACTACTAAAGTCACCACATAAGTATCTTCATTGGCATAGGTATGAACTGGGTTGGCTCCTGACCCCATCGAACCATCACCAAAGTCCCAAGAATAGCTTACACCAGATCCTTCTGGTTCTTCTGCAAAAAATGCCACGGTATTCAAACCTTGATTTTGATAAGTAAAATCATTTTCTGGAAAGAAGATTACTTCGAGATCTTTTGAAACGAAATCGCTTCCTAATTCATTTTCTATAGTCATTGTAATTGTCTTCGGACCTTCAACGAAGTAAAAGATGTTATGCGGTCCGACACCAACCTCAGTAGACGCTACTACAAACTCATCCCACTCCCAGGTATAATCCAAAAAGGTTCCAGCAGATAAAGATGTGACTTCTATAGGATCGTTTTTACACGGTCTATTATCCGAGATATTAAAATTGGCAATAGGAGGTTGAATGGCTAAATCGTTGATATTAATATTATCTAAATAAAGGTTGTTACCATTATCAGAAACATTAGTAAATCTTAAAAC
>JAHDBI010000120.1 GCA_020630475.1 Saprospiraceae bacterium | reverse complement strand
TTTTATTCTGCTGCAGGATATTGGACGTAATTCCTAGGTGTTTCCCAGAGTTTAATTCTTACTTTAAATCTATCCTCTAGTCGAGCGGTAATCAAGTTATAAATGACAAAGGCCATATGCTCTGTCGATGGAATTAAATCTTTAAACTCCTCGGTGTCCATATTTAGGTTTTTATGATCAAAGCGATCTTCAACCTCCTCTTTAATAATGTCTTTTAATACTTTCAAATCCATGAGATAACCAGTATCCGGATCTATTTCTCCTGATACGCAAACCTCTAAATCGTAATTATGACCGTGATAATTAGCACTATTGCATAAACCGAATACTTCTCTATTTTTTTCGTCACTCCAGTTTGGATTATGTAAGCGATGAGCTGCGTTGAAATGTGCTTTTCTAAATATTGATACTCTCATGTTATATGTCTTATGATACGAATGTAACAAATGATCTTTTTCAGAGTTTAAAAATATGAGTTAATTCCAAGTATTATCGTTTTCTTTGCAACATGCGTTTTGATGAAATTCCCGGCAAACTAAATGAGAAGTCTTATCTCATCGATAGGGTGAAGGACGGTAATGTTCCTCATGCGCTTATATTTAAAGAGGAAGAAGGTTCGGGTGCCTTGTTATTAGTACTATCCTTTGTTCAATTTCTATTTTGCAACAATCGTCAAGGGGAAAATCCATGTAATGAATGTTCTTCATGTACGAAGGTGAAAAAGCTAATCCACCCAGATATTCACTTTGCTTTTCCGGTGATTAAGGCAGAAAAGAAGAAAAGAGAGGATACGACGAGTGCGGATTTTTTAGAACCATGGAGGACTCAGATATTGGAAAATCCATTTTTCAATTTAAAAACTTGGATGAGGAGACTGGATGCCATTGATAAATCTCCTGATATTAATGTGACCGAGTGTAACAATATCATGAAGACTTTAGGCCTCAAAAGCTTTGAAAGTCCATATAAGGTGCAGATCATTTGGCAAGCAGAGTTTTTAGGAAAGAATGGAAATCGACTCCTAAAATTAATAGAAGAGCCACCCGAACAAACCATCATTATATTAATAACGAGTAAGATTGAATCGGTTCTAAATACCATATTATCTAGATGCCAAAGAGTGAATGTTTCGCAGTTTGAAGATCGAGAAATCCGGGAATATCTAGTCGAAAAGGAATATTGCAACGAAGAAATTGCTGAGGAAGTTTCTTTTTTATCTAATGGTAATATGGCGAAAGCAATCGAATTGAGTACGGGAAATATCCAAGACTATTCTGAACAAATGCTTCAATGGTTTCGAATTTGTTACCAATTTGGGTCTAAACCCACCGCATTAATACAGTGGATTGACCAATTTTCAAGGTTTTCTAAGACTGAGCAACGGAGTTTCATTGAGTATAGTCTAAATTTTTTTAGAGAATATTTGTCTTTTATAAACGGTGGAAGTAATAACTTGCGTTTAAATAGTAGCGAAAAAGAGACTGCGCAAAAGATGACCAAGATTATTGATTTTGAGCGGGTTGTACATCTGCAGCAGTTATTTACACAATTACTGTCTCATCTTTTGCGAAATGCTAATGTGAAAATAGCAATGATGGATGTGAGTATAAAAGTACATAAGGTACTGGTAGGGAAGAAAGCGGAGAACAGTAGTTTAATATATTAAAGAAGAAGAAATGGGATGTGGATCATGTGGTACTACAAAGAATGGCGTCCCTCAGGGATGCGGAGATAAAGGCCACTGTACTTCAGGTACTTGTAATAAAAGGAATACATACGACTGGCTTAGCGATTTGGACATCTATGATCCGAGCGCTTACAAACTTGTCGAAGTCAGTTTCAAACATGGATCTAGAAAAGATTTTTACCTAAATGAGCATGTAGACATTCAAACAGGCGATATGGTTGTTGTGGATACGGGTGCTGGTTATGATGTTGGTAGAGTTTCTTTGTCAGGTGAGTTGGTACGTCTTCAAATGAAAAAGAAGAACGTCGGCGAGGAGAGAATAGCCCACAACGTAATCAGAAAGGCCAATTTTCGGGATCTAGAAAAACTTGAGGAGGCGAGAGCTATGGAAAAAAAGACCATGGTTCGTGCTCGGGTAATCGCACGGACGATAGGTTTAGAGATGAAATTAGGCGATGTAGAATATCAAGGAGATAAAAGAAAAGCAACATTTTATTATACCGCAGAAGGTAGAATAGACTTTAGAGAGTTAGTTCGTACTTACGCAAAAGAGTTTCGAGTTAAGATAGAAATGCGTCAAATCGGCTCGAGGCAAGAATCTGCAAGAATAGGAGGAATTGGTTCATGTGGACGTGAATTATGTTGTTCGACTTGGTTGTCTGATTTCAAATCTGTAAGTACTGGTGCTGCGCGATATCAAAACATAGCGATCAATCAAACAAAGCTTTCTGGCCAATGTGGAAGATTGAAGTGTTGTCTGAATTATGAATTGGATACTTACTTGGATGCGCTAAAGCATTTCCCGAAAGGGGCTGACACCATTCATAGTCAAACGAGTAAAGCCACTTTAATTAAGAAAGATATTTTCAAAGGATTAATGTTCTACAGTGTTCATACAGAAAGAGGTAGGGGTCCTGTAATTTCTTTAGATAAGGATCGGGTGACTAAGATTGTCGAAATGAATCGCAATGGAAAAAAGCCTAAAGATCTTATTGATCATAAAGCCGCGTACGAACAAGAATTGGCCAAAGAACCGGATATCGAATTTGATTCTGACCTGACAGGTGTTATCGAATTGCCTTCTACTAAAAAGAAAAAGAAAAGTAGGAATAAAAGAAACCAGAATAGATCTAGAAACCGTCCAGATAATAGAAATTCCAATAATAAAAACAGAGGGAATGGTAAGTCAAAGCCCAAGGCTAAGACCAATACTGACGCTCAGAAGAAAAATGAAAATTCTAGCGGCCCGAAAAATAAAAATTCGAATGGTCCAAACCATAAAAATAAAACTGGACCAAAACCTAAACGAAATAATAGAAATCGTCCAAAAAGAAAACCTAATTCGAATCAAAACAATGATCGGAAGGACAATCAATCTAAATAATACCTTATGAAATACGATTTAACTGTCATAGGATCTGGCCCAGGTGGGTATGTCTGTGCTATTCGTGCAGCTCAATTGGGAATGAATGTAGCCATTATTGAAAAGTATAGTACTTTAGGTGGAACATGTCTGAATGTAGGATGTATCCCTTCCAAAGCACTTTTAGATTCTTCAGAACACTATCATAACGCCACGCATACTTTCAAAGAGCATGGTATCCAAACCGGCAGCCTAAAGGTTGACATGAAGCAAATGATTAATCGTAAGAATGAAGTGATTACAAAAATTACTGGTGGAGTGGCGTTTTTGATGAAAAAGAACAAAATTACCGTTCATCATGGCCACGGTTCATTTGTAGACAAAAACACCATCGAGGTGACTAAAGAGGATGGTTCGTCAGAAAACATTCAAACGGAAAAAGTAGTCATCGCAACGGGTTCGAAGCCTATAGCTCCTGAAAGTTTTAACTACGATAAGAAAAGGGTGATTACATCGACTGAGGCTTTGAATATTACGGATGTGCCTAAGAAAATGATTGTCATAGGTGCTGGGGTTATTGGTCTTGAATTGGGATCTGTTTATGCTCGGTTAGGTACAGAAGTAGAAGTGATTGAATTTCAAGATAAAATATTAGGAGGCATGGATAAGGATGCGTCTAAGGAATTACAACGCTCACTCAAGAAGCTTGGATTCAAGTTTCATCTCAAGCATATGGTTACTAATGTCAAGGCGACCAAAACCGGAGTGACTGTAGAGTATCAAAAGCGTGATACTGAGGACACATTAAGTACAAAAGCAGATTACTGTCTTATTGCCATTGGGCGAAAGCCATATACAGATAATCTAGGATTAGAAAATGTAGGTATCGAGAAAGATGATAGAGGAAGGATCAATGTAAATAGTCATCTGGAAACCAACATACCCGGTATTTATGCGATTGGTGATGTGATCAAAGGAGCTATGCTAGCTCATAAAGCAGAAGATGAAGGTATCTTTGTGGCAGAATATATGAACGGTGAACAACCACATATCGATTATAACTTAATTCCAGGCGTAGTATATACTTGGCCGGAAGTTTCATCAGTGGGTAAAACGGAAGATGAATTGAAAGCAGAAGGAATTGCCTACAAATCGGGCAAATTTCCGTTCAAAGCTTTAGGTAGATCTAAGGCGAGTATGGATGAGGATGGTATGTGTAAAGTGTTATCTCATAAAGATACTGATGAAATATTGGGCGTACATATCGTAGGTGCGAGAGCGGCTGATTTAATTATGGAGGCAGTTTGTTTGATGGAATTTAGAGCCTCTGCTGAGGATATGGCTAGAATTTGTCATCCACATCCGACCTATACTGAGGCATTGAAAGAAGCGGCATTGGCGTCAACTGCTGATAGAGCCCTACATATTTAAATTCAGATAAGAACTTAGAGCATTTCGATTAAGGGTGCATAAATACTATTAAAAGAAGGCTTTGACTGGTGAAAAAACCAATCGAACTTATTCGTTGGCTTGCACATTAAATTCAAAAGTTCCATAGATGGGTTGGCCATCTTCACTTAGTCCTTCTGTAGTGATAATATAATCGCCTGGATTATCACCAGTGAAAAACGTAACGGTATTTTCTTCATCACCAGTCAAAGAGACATAGGGATTCCAAAATAATGTAGATCTTACATCTGGCTCATAAACCGATGAAACATCTTTGGCGTAATCTGGTGAATAGAACTGGCGATTTTTATCGAAGCCATAAATGAGGACATCAACAATTCCAGTAGAACGTCTTGTTATTTTACTATCTGGATCGGTTCCGGTGTAAATGGCAATAACCCCATCTCCAGCTCTTGAACCCATAATTGCAGCTCTTGGTCCTTTTAAAACATCTACAAATAATACATCATTCACATTTAACGAATTGACTAATTGCGCATCCACTGGAAATCCATCAAGTAAATAAAGAATTGAACCCCCACCTCTTATGGACACAGAGGGGTTAATTGAGGAACTGTTCACTATAATCCCTGGTATATCCCGAAGCAAATCAAATACTGATCTACTCGATAATTTGTGGCGGTCAGTTAAAATTAATCTATTACTTGGATTTGTATAAACACTTCTATCTCTCACAATTTTTTCCATTTTCTCTTCTTTTGTCTTTCGTTTAGCCGTTAAGACTAGTTCCGAAAGCATGACTTCCATGTCATGATATTGATCTTTTAGGGATTGAGAATATTTATTCGTTTTTACAAATGCCTTGTAAGCGGCATAATCAAAATTTCCCTCTTCTTTAAAAATCGGTTTCTCTAGGCTAAGGAATTGAGGTGGATCTATATTGAGCGTTAGTTTTCTATTTTCATCTACAAAATCCTTATCACTATTTTCTTTATACTTTCTGGCCTGAACGATCACTGCAAGTGAATCTTCTATAATGTAAGGCCCAAATTCAAATTGGCCATCTTTGCCGGTGACCACTTCTTCTTGAGTTAGATCACTATCAAAAAAGTTAAGTACGACTTTACTTTTAAGAGGTTTCTTTTTTCGAATCAAGTTACTCGTAAAACCTTTCACATAAAATCCTAACTCTCTCGTCAATGTAAAGTCTGGTAAAAAATTTTCTTGACTCATATCTTCCCAAGTAAATCTCCTCCAACCATGAGTCATCATAACAAGATCTAACATGTAGGCTCTCTTATTATCTCCTGGTTTCTCAAAATAAAAACTAGGATCATTAATTTTTCCTCTCAAATCTGAGTTCAGTAAGAACCAAGATTTGATATTGTCGGACGAGAAGGCTGCACCTTCTAAATTTGATTTTTCAAAAACAGAAACCGAACAGTCATATGCTTTTAAATCACTGTTGATTACAGAAAGACTTAAGTCTACCTTCTCCCTTTTCTTATAAGTAGTTTTATCCGTTTTGATCATGGTTTCTGTTAACTCATTATCGATGAAAAAGAGTCTTTCTGATCTAGGAATACCACTCTGGTCAAAAAATATAATTTGAGTGACCCCAGACGGCATTTCTTTAGTGTCAAATTGTAATGCGTGAGATTCAGTAGTGATGTCACCTAGTTTTTCGTGATAAAGGATTTTTCCTCTGGAATGAATGATAACATCTCCTCCTGATAATCCTGAGGTCAAACTAGAGCTTATAATGAAGGAGATACTATTGGGTTTGTTAAAAGCGGTAATATTAAATCCTTCTGCTTTGACCTCGGGCAGTTCATATTGCTTGGGGTCATTGTCTAATTTGGCAATATATTTTTTTCCTGCTGATGGTGTGAAAGTCGCCAAGCCATATCCTTTTTCAAAGATTTTGAATGGGATCACTTGGTCGCCAGTAATGTCTTCGATAGTTCCACTAAGCTTATCAAAATCAGGTGGACAATTCTCCACTTTTATGGCTACTCGACTATTGATACCCGCTACAAGATCACCGCCCTCTGGAAAGAATTTTAATACTAATGATAGAGGTGTAGCACTTGATGGGTCCAAAACTTCAGTATCAGAGGAAACAAAGATTTCATCATATGTTTTGTTGATGTCCACGATCTGTATATCCTTATGGTAAATGAATTCTTGATCTTGATTAAGCATGTACCTTGTATATGCTCTAATCTTATACCTGCCAGGTATCCATTCTCTACCGATAAAAAAGTCAGAGGCAGCACTTAAGTGTTGGGTATATAGTTTTTTGCCTTCTACTTTAGTTCCGTTACTATCTAAAATGTCAACATAAATAATTTCGCTCTTTATTTGTGGAGTATGCTTTGTCGCATCAATCGTGTATACCTTAAACCACACGGTATCCTCTAAGGCGTACATAGGTCTATCTGTTTGTAAATATATTTTACTAGGACTATAGTTGTTGGAATAAGAATCCAAGTTAGTCAGGATCAGTTCGACGGGTCCATTATGCTGGATAAAGGAAAAGGAACATACTAACAAAAAACAAAATAAACCAAGCAGGAATTTAATGGAATTTCTCATAGGAACTACGTTATGTTCTATTAATCGTACTGCCAAAATAATTCAATAAACTCATAGAAATTGATTGCCTACGTGTATTTAAGATTAAAATAACGTTTGCTAGAATCCATTAACCCACGTATTGAATTTGTTTTAATTGGTTCAAGTGTTCACTAACGGTTGTCCACCACCACAACGATCTCACCTTTTATGGATGGACGGTTAGAATAATCCTCCAATAGCGCGCTCACTGAATTGGTGTTATACTCTTCATGGATTTTACTTATTTCTCTCGAGACCGATACTTTAGTATCACTTCCAAAATATTCATTGATTTCTTTCAATAATTTGAGCAAACGATGTGGTGATTCGTAAAACACTATGGTGGTCTTAATTTCTAATAATTGACCTAGTCTCTTTTGACGCCCTTTTTTGTGGGGAAGAAATCCTTCAAAAAGAAATTTGTCACAGGGCAAACCGGATGCGACAAGAGCTGGTACGAATGCTGTGGCTCCTGGTAAACAGGTCAATTCAATATTTAATTCTTGACATTGACGGACCAATAAAAAACCTGGATCGGAAATGGCCGGAGTTCCAGCGTCAGAAACCAAGGCTATGTTTGAACCAGCCTGCAAAAGATCAATCAATTGATCAACCGTTTTGTGTTCATTATGCGCATGGAAAGATCGCAATGGTTTCTTGATTTCAAGATGTTTCATCAATTGCCCAGTGACCCGTGTATCCTCACAAAGTACATAGTCAACTTCAGATAGGATTCGCTTGGCGCGAATGGTAATATCTTCTAGATTGCCGACTGGTGTAGGAACGATATAGAGCATTCATTTTTGTTGATGTGAACTTGAAATTAAAGTTTCTAACATCAATATTCCGCGAAAGCGTTAAGGAAATAATAAAATGACTAGAATTTCAAGCTTTTTATCGTCTTTAACGGTCTTTATATATAAATGTCTTGTTTAAAGCAATAGCCAATAAAGGCATGGACAAATTCAATAGGAATATGCGTATCTTCGTTCTAAGTAAAGCTGATTTAAATTCATCTATGAAAAGCAATCCAATACGACAATTTCAATTTTTAGGACTTTTCCTCCTGAGTATGCTATGCTTGCCAGTTTCTAGTATTGCTCAAGTGGCCAATGATGAATGTATCACGGCTCAACATTTGGGTAACATTCAGCAGTTTTGTACTGTGGAAAATGAATATGGAACTGTCGGTGCAACGCCTAGCCCTCAAGCTCAACCTACATGTTGGCCAAACGCTGACCATGATGTTTGGTTTAGCTTCGTTCCACAGGCTCCGGGTGTATATGTTCAGCTAATAGGAAAACAAATATTGACTGATCTCAATGTGTTGATGCCGTCATTGGCGATTTATTCAGGTAATTGCAATAATTTGACTCAAGAAGCTTGCGAATCAGTCCTGTTTGGTGATAATGTTTTGGAATTAACACTAGTAGATGCTGTTATCGGTCAGACCTATTATTTAAGAGTAGATGCCAGAGACGATAATATCGGAAATTTTAGGCTTTGTCTAGAATCTTTCAACCCAGTACCAAGTCCTGAAGCAGATTGCCCAGAGGCTGTCACCTTATGTAACAAGGATCCCTTTTTTATTGACAATCTTGCCGGTGTAGGAATGTTGACCAATGAAGTTCAAAATACGTGTATTCAAGAGGAGTTTGCGTCCGTATGGTATAATTGGAC
>JAHDBI010000017.1:32900-45859 GCA_020630475.1 Saprospiraceae bacterium | reverse complement strand
CCATCTCATTAGATAAAGCGAAGAGTAGAAATAAAATGAAATCTATGATTTCGAAGAACAATTGGAATTTCACCAACTTTCATGATATCGAAGGTCAATTAGGCACCGCTTTAAATATTCGATCTATTCCTCAATCCTATCTGATTAATGGTGAAGGTGAAATAGTGCATAGCATCACTGGATTTAATCATATGGAATTCCTAGAGTTAGAAAGTATCATCGCAAAACACGCTAAATAAAAGCATAAAAAAAGCCACAGTTCTTTCACTGCGGCTTATTTCTTAACACCCTTTTTTAATTGAGAATAATTTTTTCAAACTATCTAATCTAATGGGTGCATAAACGATGCCATTAGGGCCTATTTTATACTACACATAACCTATACATGTAATACACAAACCCTACGAACAATCGATTTTGTTAGTTCTTATTGGCGAAAGCCAAATAAACAGCACAACCATCTAGTTCAAATGGATTTCAGCAGCTTGTAAAACTTCTTTACCTCCATCGACATTTGCCACTGCGGCAACAACATACATATGATCTACATCCCAACTAGGATCTACGATAGAAGTATAGGTACGATTCAGCACTTCATTTTTAGTTAAGCTTGTAGCCAAACTAGTTCCTTCCACTTCGGTAATGATATCTCTTAACACGTGATTATGCTCGTAGTCATCAATGATTACTGCCCCATCTAATTGAGCATCTATAATGCCGCCTTCGGTTAACATGACGGTAACACGAAAATTTCCAGTCATATCTTCTAATGGAATAGCTCCAACATTAACGGTTAATTCGCGAGTATTCTCATTAAATTCTGATGCCAATTGTAATTCCATTACATGAGGTCTCTCCAAAACATCCGCTACATATCCTTGCCATTTATCTGGATCATCAATACCAAAATTAGATTCAGTATCAAATTGAATTCTATTAATAGTTGCCGCTGGTTTACCCAACCAAGGCTTCAAATAATCTTCTAATTCTTCAGCGTCATCATTTCTAAAGTCAAATTGACTTTGACTTAAGGGGTCAGATAAAAAGCCACCGTGAACAGCCACGACTACAACCTGTCCTGGAAAAACACTAGTTGCCAATCCTTGGGCTGTCGCTGCACCTTTCGGGCAATTTTGACATGAAACACCAGTTAATTCTTCGAGAAGGATTACCCGATCTGAGACAGGTGCTTCAAATGGTGGTATGATCACCGTTTTTTCATTACAAGAGCTAAGACTAGCTACGATCAATACGAATAATATGAATTGTCTAATCATCATTTAAAAATTAGAAGTAACATTAAATTTAAATCCACTAAAAGCTGGCTCCAATCTACATACACCACCAGAGCAAACAATACCTTCTACTTGTTTAATGTAACGAAGACCGTATCTGTTTGCTTTATTGGTATAATACACACCAACTGTCGGATAGAATATCTTCAGCTTTTCACCAGTTTCAGAATCTGTAGGAGAATTTTTACCAGGAGCGGCATTAAACATTCCCGATAGTTCGAAAATCCAATGGGGAGCCATTCCGATTTCAACCAAAGCAAAAAACCAATCACCATAGTCTTGTTTGACAAATGGTTTGTCCGGATCATCTACATGATCAGGATCGTACATATACATGTATTGTGTTTCGAATCGAATAGATTTTTTTCGAGACAGCTTATATAAAATATCTAAATACGGTGTTACTGTACGTACTAAAGGAACATCCGTTTTGCCTTCATATATTTCCTGATTGTAACTAAGCAATTGTACCCCGGCAGTCAAACTCCAATCTCTTTTTTGTTTGTATGTAGCACCAAGGAACAGTTCTCTATACAATTGTTTCTTACCAGATGTATCTAAAACTTCAACACCAAAATCATTTACTCTTTCGATGTTAGAAAAATTAGCTAAGAAACTCCATTTCTTATTCAATTTATATTTGACATCAACCTGGTATGCTTGTTCGTCTAAATCCTGCGTCGCTGGACTGTATCTCGCATTAAGTCGATACGTGTTTTGGCGATTCATAGGTGGAATGAAATTCACTAAACCTAGATTAAGGGCCATCGTGGGATCCGAACGAAAGTTGAAGTTTTTCGTTCTTTTAGCTTCTAAGGTTATCCCAAATCCACTTTTTGCAAAACTTAAACTTGTATAACCGACCATTCCATCATCTCTAATGTATTTTCCTAAAGTTGTCGTACCATTAATTTCCTGTCTTTTAGCAAATGGATCTCTGAAAACTTCTTCCGTCTTGTATGCCCCTTCCACATACCATGTAAAATTCTTATACGTCAAGGTATTGAACAAAGTCATAAGGTATACATTGTATACAGGAGTGACTTGATCTTCTGGCAAATATCCCTGAATGATGTTAATGACCTGATCCATATTTTCGTCACTTAAAGTCCTATTGACGATTCCAAATCCAGGCGCCACTGTAAATGTGGTAGAATCTGATAAACTATGGAATCCTTCTATGGTCGCTCCTTTGATCACACCCGGGTTGGTTTCAAAAAGATATCTTTGTTTTCCGGTAAACCCTCTGACATTCCAATTTTCATTGATCGCATAGTCTAGTCGTGCTCCGACTAATGCATTATCTATTAACAATGGTCGGGACTCCCAAGCTCTATATATAATACCCGAGCCGATTTGGTCGATAATGTGTCCTACAGTGATTCCTAATTTGTTGATTTTCTTCTTTACATACCAACGACCAATGCCTTGATCAGTGTAAGAGAAATTAGGGTTACGAAGATTAGAGTTCATAAAATAATCGTATCTCGCTCCGATTTCGAACCCCTGGTATCGATAATTTAAATTGAACCATCCTTCTGCACCGAATAGCTGTCTATCATATTGCGGAATATTATTCGCACCAATTAATGAGTCACGAATAAAGAAATTTGCATTAGTTTCTAGGCCACCCGAAAAAACACCCTTTTCTTGCCCATACATTGGCGAAAGCAATAGAAAGGAAATGATAATAATAGTTAGTTTTTGCATTGTTTTTAATGATATCTTAAAAAGTCAAAAGCTTGGTTAAAAATAGGTTAAATGCTAAGGTAATCAAGCGGCGGATTTAAATTATCTTTACATTGAAAGTGAAATTAAATCAAATTTGCTCTAAAATAAATAAAATGAATACGAAGCAGCTTTTAATACTTTTAATTGTCGGGTTTATGTCGTTAGCATTCACTTCTCCAACAGGAGACAAGTTTCCGTCAGTTATGGTTAAAACATTAGACGGTAAAGCATCAGACGTGAATGACTTCATTAAGGATGGTAAAATCACTGTTGTTAGCTTTTGGGCTACATGGTGTAGTCCTTGCAAAAGGGAATTGGATGCCATTTCTGATATGTATGAAGATTGGCAAGAAGATTATAATGTTGAATTATTAGCGATTACTACTGATAATGCAAGAACCTTAGCTAAGGTACCTGCAATGGTGGAGACTAAAGGATGGGAATTCACGGTTTTGAGTGATAGTAAACAAGAATTACAAAACGCACTTAATTTTCAAACGATCCCACAGACTTTTTTAATTGATCAAAATGGAAACATTGTATATAGCCATAATGGTTATAACCCTGGCGATGAGTACGAACTAGAAGACAAGATCAAAAAGTTAGCTGGAAAATAGAATAGAATTAGTTTAGGATAATAAAAAAGCTCATCCGTACGGATGGGCTTTTTTTATTGCTTTAGATTTCCAAGACTGTAATACTTTGCACATTGTCATTATCATCATAAGAAAAGATGATTCCTTGATAATATACATGTGCCCAAAAATCAATTTCATCGGGCTCACCATATGCTGAAATCACCTCCTCTTCCGAACTGCCGATTTTAATTCCCTCTGTCGTCATCCCGTTAAAATTATCAGACATATAAAAGGACTTTATCGGAAGGGTGTTGATGTCTAAATCTCCTGAACTATGCTGTCCAAAAATGATGTCCATTCCTATGGAGGAGTTGTAGTAATTGTATGTAGCATTTCCAGAGGTACCCACATTAATGAAAGCTTCATAACCACTTCCTAATTCTATTTCAACCTGACTCCCTAGATCTCCTATTTTTAAATCATTAATTCCTTCTCCTGGTATGATCGTAAAATCAGTTACTGTAGTATTATCAGTAGCATCGTCTCCGCATGACGTAAAACACAAGGCAAAGCATATATGTAGTGAAAATAAAAAAGAAAGATTTTTCATAGTTCTATTTTATAGGTTTAAACGTAAAACGGTCTATTGTTCATGTTTATACACCTTCCCTTCCTTCATCACAAATTGAACATTTTCCATCAACTTAATATTGTCAATAGGATTTCCTTTAACTGCGACAATATCAGCAATCTTACCTTTTTCGATCGAACCTAGTTCGTCATAAACCCTCATTAATTCTGCCGCATATTTTGTTGCAGAAAAGATAGCCTCCATCGCCGGCATTCCAGCTTCCACCATAAAAAAGAATTCTTTACCATTTTCACCATGTTTAGAAACCCCACTGTCGGTTCCAAAGGCAATCTTCACCCCTCTTTTGTATGCTTTACCAAAAGTAGCCTGAATCATAGGACCGATTTCTAAGGCCTTTGGCACCACCACCTCAGGAAAGTATCCAGGAATCTTGGCCTTTTCTGCAACAAACTTTCCTGCCATGATTGTAGGTACTAAATAAGTACCATGTTCTATCATTAAATCCATTACCTCTTCTGTCATTTTAGTACCGTGTTCGATACTGTGAATTCCACCTAAAACCGCTCTTTTCATTCCTTCCGCACCATGTGCGTGAGCGGCCGTAACAAATCCATAGTCATTGGCTGCATCAACAATAGCTTTTACTTCTTCAACCGTAAATTGAGGGCCTTGCCCATCCTTTGCTACGCTTAAGACTCCTCCTGTTGCAGTGATCTTAATACAGTCCGCTCCATTTTTATATCGTTGTCTAACGGCTTGTCTCGCTTCTTCGGGGCTATTAATGACTCCTTCTTTTGGACCAGGATCACCCATCAATTCTTTTTTAACACCATTAGACGGATCTGCATGACCTCCTGTCGTTGCGATGCTTTTTTCTGCCGTAAATATTCTTGGTCCTTTTATAAATTCTCTGGCAATCGCCTTTTGTAACGAGACATTCACACCTGTGCCACCTAAATCTCTAACTGTAGTAAAACCTGCCATAAGGGTACGCTCACAATAAACTGTAGCTTCTAATGCAACGTCAGTATCATTTTGTCTGAATCGATTTTCGTAGGTTTTTGGATTAGACTCATGTTCGAGATGAACGTGCATATCCATCAAGCCCGGCATTACCGTGTGTTCTTTGAGATCAATGTATTCTGCATTCCCTGGAATATCCGAATAGCCTTTTGCAACGGATATGATTTTGTTTCCATTCAGTTCGATGGTCATTTCCTTCTGAATCTTTTTAGAAGCACCATCAATTAAGGAGCCACAATGTATTATGGTATTTGTTTGGGCTTTCGCCGAAATCGGCAGGGCCGAAAAGTAAATAAGAAAGCTAAGTAGTATTAAAGTCGTATGTTTCATAGTCCATTTTTCAGACTATTAAGTTAGTCAATTGCTAGAAAGGAAAACTATAGAAATTCGGATAATTCCAACCAACGCATTTCATTCTCATCAATCTTATTTTGGATTTCGCCTAACTCGACGGACAATTCAGTGATTTGCTCGCCAGACATATCTGGATTATTAAACAATTCATGGATTTCCTTTTTACGTTTTTCCATTTTCTCGATCTCTTTCTCCATGTCTTGCATCTCTTTCTTTTCGAGATAACTCAACTTACGTTTAGTTGGCTCTTCTGTTGGGGTACTGTTTGTCTCTTTGGAAGTTTGTGGTTTTTCTTTCTTACTCGTCGAGCTTGTTCTTTGACTTCGATACTCCGAATAGTTTCCATTAAAATCTTTCACTACTCCATTGCCTTCCATAATGAAAAGATGGTCAACAATTTTATCCATGAAATACCTATCGTGTGATACGATCATGACGCATCCTTTAAAATTCATCAGATAATCCTCTAAAACATTTAGGGTTAAAATATCCAAATCGTTTGTAGGTTCATCTAGAATTAAAAAATTCGGATTATTCATTAAAACCGTTAAAAGATAAAGTCGTCTCTTCTCCCCTCCAGAGAGTTGAGTGACCATCACTTGTTGTTGTGGTCTAGAAAATAAAAACCTTTCTAAGAGTTGCTCGGCAGTTAATTTTCCACCTTTAGGTAGAGGTAAATATTCAGCAATATCTCTTATCACATCAATCACCCTTTTTCCTTCTTGAATATTCATTCCGGCTTGACTATAATGCCCTATCACAACGGTGTCACCGAGGATAACCTTTCCACCATCCGGTCTTATTTCTTTGGTGAGTAATTGAATAAATGTGGTTTTACCGACACCATTTTGTCCAGCAATTCCAACCTTCTCTCCCTTTTTAAATTTGTAACTAAAACCCTCGACAATTTTTAAATCATCAAAGCTTTTGGTGATGGCGTGTGCTTCTAAAATCTTAGATCCTAAACGGGAAGATTCAATGGTTAAGCTTAGATTATCTTCTTGTATGTTTTGATGTGCTTTATCCTTTATTTCATAAAACTTATCTACTCTTGACTTGGCTTTTGTTCCTCTTGCTTTTGGCTGTCGCCGAATCCAATCTAATTCTTTTTTAAAGAGTTTTTTTGTTTTATCGAGGTTGCTCATTTCGTTTTGAAATCGAGCCGCTTTTTTCTCTAAAAAGTCAGAATAATTTCCTCGGTAGGCATATAGTTTTCCCTGATCCAGTTCGATCATTTCATTACACACCCGTTCTAAGAAGTATCGATCGTGAGTGACCATAAAAATGCTGAGATTTTGCCGTTGAAGGTTTTTCTCCAACCATTCTATCATTTCGACATCCAAGTGGTTGGTAGGTTCATCAAGAATCAGAAAATCGGCTTGATCGATGATCATTTTTGCCAGAGCCAATCGCTTTCTTTGCCCTCCAGACATGGTGGACACCTTTTGGTCCAAATCGTTGATATTCAACTTTCCTAATACTTCTTTAATCCTCGCTTCAACATCCCATGCTTTGAGTTGATCCATTTTAGTCAACTCTTCTTGGATCTTTTCTGCATCATTGGATAACAAAGCCTTTTCATAATCCTTAACTGCTCTGATCTCAGGGAGATCAGAATCAAAAACAGCATCGAAAGCATTAATATTTTCTGGAAAGTAAGGCTCCTGTTTTAAGTAAAATATTTTGATGTGTTTTGCCAAATGTATTTTTGACAGCTCCCCTTCGGGTGATTCTTCCCCAGCAATAACCTTTAATAAGGTGGTTTTACCACTACCGTTTTTAGCTACAAATCCAATTTTTTGTCCCTTACTTATTGTAAGGTTAATGTCCTTGAATAGGAGCTTTTCCCCAAAGGATTTAGATACATTTTCTAAAGAGAGCAATTGCATGAACCAAATGTATCACAAATAAAAAAGCCCTTTGCAATGACAAAGGGCTTTTATGAAATAATTCTTGGTAAGATTAGTCTTGACTCACTAAATCTCTCATGATTTTCAGTGTCTCATCAATATAAATATCGCTTTGAATGCTTTCCAACCAATCTTCATTAGTTTCGATGGAGGCATCATCTATTTGAATCTTTTTCAAATCTACATTTAAATTGGATGCTACTAAACCTTCGATTTTGACATCTAATAGATCTTCATATTTATCAGCTTCTTCCTCTCTTTTATCATACATGGCATCAAAGTCATTCAAATTTAGAGGGATTTGAGTCATATCTCTATTTTCCTTTAGTCTCTTCGCATTTTCTGATACTAGATTAAATGACTTATTCGCTAATACTCGTCTATTTGACTTTTGAACTAATGATTGCTTTTTGTTTACCACGAATACATCTTGGTCAAACGACACTGGTTCAATTTCCGACCATTCCATAGCATCATCATATTCTTTTTCACCCGTTTCAATGAATTGGAAGTTATCCGGTAAAATAATATCTGGAACAACTCCTTTTAACTGAGTAGAACCTCCGTCAATTCTGAAGAATTTTTGCATCGTCATTTTCACTTGACCTAAAGGCTTAAGTTGGTCATTACCTCTGATCGCTCGGTCTAAATCAAAAAACCTTTGTACCGTTCCTTTTCCAAATGTAGAGTTACCACCAACAATTATTGCTCGATCGTAATCTTGTAAAGCCGCCGCCAAAATCTCAGAAGCTGATGCACTAAATGCATTGACCATGACGATTAATGGGCCATCGTATTTAGCACTTGGATCTGGATCTTCATAGATTCTTGGTTCTTTTAATCTTGATTTCACTTGAACAATCGGGCCTGATTCAATAAACAATCCTGACATATCTACCACATCATTTAATGAACCTCCACCATTATTTCTCAAATCAAGAATGATCCCAGAAACATTTTGAGCTTTTAGTTTTTCTATTTCATTGGCAACATCTACAGAACAACTATTACCGTCCTCCTTTTCAAAAGAAGAATAGAACTTAGGTAACTTAATGTATCCAACATTTTCGATCACATCCTTGTGATTTAAAATCAAGGATTTGGCAAAAGTCTCTTCTATTTGAACAACGTCTCTTTCGATGGTAATATCAACAATAGAACCGTCCTTCTTCTTTACAGAAAGTACCACAATGGTCCCTTTCTTACCTCTTATTTGTTGGACTACATCATCCAATCTCATTCCAGTGATATCCATTGTTTCCTCCCCTTCTTGAGTCACCGCAACAATCAAATCGTTCACCTCTAAATCTTTACCCTTCCAAGCAGGTCCACCGGCAACGATAGAAACTACTTTAGTATAATCACCATCCGTAGATAATCTCGCGCCAATTCCTTCTAACTTACCTCCCATTCTAATATCAAAATCCTGCTTTTCTTTTGGATTGAAATAATCAGAGTGTGGATCATAGATGTGGGTGATGGCATTCAAGTATGCTTCGAATCGATCTGATCTTCTTAGTTTTTCAAGACGATCAAACATTTCTTCAAATGTTTCTTTGGTTTTTTCTCTAGACTCTTTAAGTAATTGATCGTAAGTTTTAGGTTCTTCTTTCTTCATGTCACTTCCTTCTCCATCATTTTCAGAGACACCATTTTTCATTTCATCTTGATCCTCCATCTTTCGATTCAATCGCGTCAATATATCGTACTTGATCATTTTTCTCCAATGATCTTTTAATTCCGCATCATCCGCAGCATAAGTTCTTTTCTCAATATCCATTTCGATGAACTCATCCTTAGTGAAATCAAATTCATCATCAATAACATTGACAAAAATACCTTTGGCTTTTCGAACGGCCTTTTCGATGACAATCATAGAAAGATCAAAAAACTCAAAAGTTCGTTCAGTTGCTTGATCATCTAAATCCGTCTTATAGACTTCCATCTCTAGAAGATCCTTCTGGGTAAGGTATCTTTTACCTGGATCGATATAGGAGATATAGTTATCAAATACATTCTTTGAGAATGTATCATCAATACGCATCGTTTTAAAATGCACTTGATCCAAATAACTCATGGTCGCATATAAGATGAGACCTTCTTTTTCTTTGATATCAACTTTTGGATAGAACGCGCCAATAGCGAGAACTCCAAGAATTAAGGCAACGATAATCGAACTACGATACTTCATACTGTATAGATTTCCTTTTAAAGATACTTCATTATGACAAAAAATGTTTTGGTCAGCAACGCTTTTGTAGAATTTTTAACGAAACTATAACGGGTAAAAGTACGGATAGTATAACATATTAAAAATTATCTTAATATGTTTTTAGACTTTTTCATTGGCGAAAGCCATAAAATAAAAAAGAGGCCACCTCTAATGAGATAGCCTCTTCAAATATCTAGTGAGTTTCTGCTTAGATAAACGGAGCGATTACCAATGCAACAACTGACATTAATTTCAATAAGATATTTAAAGATGGGCCTGAAGTATCTTTAAACGGATCACCTACTGTATCACCTACTACTGTTGCTTTGTGGGCATCAGATCCTTTGTAATACATTTGACCATTGATATCTACACCTTCTTCAAACATTTTCTTTGCATTATCCCATGCACCACCAGCATTAGATTGGAAGATGGCCATCAATACACCACAAACAGTAACACCTGCTAGCAAACCACCTAACATCTCAGCACCTCCACCAAAACCAATCACCACTGGAGAAATAACCGCTACTAAACCAGGAAGTATCATTTCTCTAATAGATGCTTTTGTAGAAATATCAACACATTTACTGTACTCTGCTTTTCCATCAGCTGCTTCAAAAGTTTTTCTATCTGCATCACTCCACTCGCTCATTTCCTTTCCTTCATTTTTATTCATCACTGCCAATGCTGCGCTCAATTCTGGAATAGATTTGAATTGTCTTCTCACTTCTTGAATCATATCCATTGCCGCTCTACCCACAGCTCCCATGGACATTGCTGAGAATACGAATGGTAACATACCACCAATCAACAAACCTGCCATCACTCTTGGCTTAGCAATATCAATCGTATTGATCCCTGCTGTAGTCATAAATGCTGCAAACAATGCAAGTGCTGTTAATGCTGCAGAACCGATAGCGAATCCTTTTCCGATCGCTGCAGTGGTATTACCTACTGCATCCAATTTATCTGTCCTTTGCCTCACTTCTTTAGGCAACTCCGCCATCTCTGCAATACCACCTGCGTTATCCGAAATAGGACCGTATGCATCTACTGCCAATTGAATACCCGTATTAGAAAGCATACCTACTGCAGCAATTGCAATACCATATAACCCAGCAAAGTGATGCGCACCAATAATCGCAGCTGCTAAAATTAAAATAGGAAACATAGTAGAATACATCCCCACGCCTAATCCAGCGATAATGTTTGTCGCAGCACCAGTTACAGATTGATCAACTATTCCTTTTACAGGCTTAGTACCTGTACCTGTGTAATATTCTGTGATTTTACCAATGGCCAATCCAGAAATCAATCCAATGATCACGGCGATAAACACACCTAATGAAGAATAAGCTTTATCACCAAAAGTCCATTCTGCAGGCAGCATCCAATTGATAATGAAGTACGTTGCTACCAACATAATACCCGCTGAAGTAAACTCTCCAAGGTTTAAAGCTTTATGAGGGTCACCTCCATCTTTTACCTTTACTAAAAACGTTCCTAAGATTGAAGTCAATATTCCAACAGCAGCTAATACTAATGGTAATAGAACTGCATTCAAGCCACCAAATTCATTAGTAGATTCAAAACCAGTTGATGCCATAAAGGCCGCACCCAATACCATTGTACCTATAATAGAACCTACATATGATTCAAATAAATCGGCACCCATACCTGCCACATCTCCTACGTTATCACCAACATTATCCGCAATAGTCGCAGGGTTCAAAGGGTGGTCCTCAGGAATTCCAGCTTCTACTTTACCTACCAAGTCAGCTCCAACATCAGCTGCTTTCGTATAAATTCCACCACCCACTCTTGCGAATAGTGCAATTGATGATGCACCGAAAGAAAATCCTGTCAATACAGTGATCACCTTATTGATACTCCATCCATCCATTCCACTGTATAGTAAAAAGAGCGAACTAAGTCCTAAAACACCAAGACCTACAACACCCATTCCCATTACTGAACCTCCAGCAAAAGCTACTTCAAGTGCTTTTCCTAAACTCGTTCTTGCTGCATTGGTTGTTCTAACATTAGCTTTGGTAGCCACTTTCATTCCTATGAAACCAGCTAAACCTGAACAAATCGCACCTAAAATAAACGAAAGTGCTACTAATGGTGAAGAAGCTTCATTTGCAGTTGCACCTAAAAGAATTGCTACTACCAATACGAATATTGCTAATACCTTATATTCTGCTTTCAAAAAGGCCATCGCACCTTCTGAAATATTTTTTGCGATTGTCGCCATTCTTTCTGTCCCGACGTCTTGCTTAGATACCCATGATGATTTCCAGAAGGTATATAACAAGGCTAAAACACCCAAGGCGGGAATAACATAAATTAAATTTTGAGCCATCTTTATTGATTTTTCATTAAGTAAGTAGTTAATAAAATTGCTGTTGCAATTCGCCGCAAAAGTACATCTAATATATAGAACTACAAAGCGCGAGGCATATCAATAAATATTGATTTAATAAGCTCAAAACCATCGTATTTTTTGATGGACATCTCCCTTTTTTGCAGTGGGGGGACTTTCGTCAAAATAACCCATATAAAAGAGCCCAAGACATCTTTGGTTTGTTGAAAGGTTGAGAAAATCATTTGCATTCATCATGGACACAGGAGTACTCCAATACCCACCTATTTGAAGTTCGTGACAAACAAGATAAATATTCTGAACCGCACATGCTACTGCAGCTATTTCCTCCCACTCAGGAACGAAGTCCTCATTTCTCTCCATGACGATGGCTATAACAGCTCCTGATTTTAATGGTTTGTTTTTAGTCTTTTCATATTTGAGTTTTGAAAATTTATCTGGAGATGTATTTTGTTTGTAGTAGTTAGCTAGATAGTCAGAAAGGGAAACCAGAGACTTATTTTTGAAGACAATAAACCTCCAAGGCTCGGTATTTCTATGTGATGGTGCCCTATTAGCGTGAGAGAGGACAGTTTGAATGGTTTCGTTATCAATTTTTTTTGATGTGTAAAATTTGGGGTAAATTGAACGACGTTTCATAATGGCCTCTGAGACAGGACCTAAATCTGATGGTTTCATAGTTTAAAATCTAAATACATGAAAAATCTAATTCTTTTGCTCGTTGTTTTTTTAACAAGTACTTCAACATTCGCGCAAAGCGTAAAATACGAGAAAATAAATTTTGGTGATATTCAGAGATCAAGGACCATAAACGTGGGTGACATTGAAGATGCTTACATGCCACAAATGGTGAGTCTTGAGGCACCTAATGTTTC
>JAHDBI010000017.1:28075-32800 GCA_020630475.1 Saprospiraceae bacterium | reverse complement strand
TCTTGGCAATTGGGCTTTGATGAAACGGTAATTTGGCAAGTAGATAAGATGGCTGGATATAACGGAGAAGATCTCGGAAGTGTTTTGTGGAAGGATATTGAGGTTGATGGGATTAACATTAGAAATCTATGCCCTGTAACCAGTGCCGATGAGGATTTAGAATCGAATCTATACTTTTTATCCAATAGAAATTTCGCTGTAGAAAATGATACTTTCTTTATGGTTGAATTAACCGGTGGCATCAATGATCCAAATGCCACTGTTAATATAGATGTTGTTTTATCAGATGTCAATTACGGTGTTCCTCCAGATGGTCGACAGCCATTTAAGTCGTTGCAAACCAATGATGCAAGAGTATTGGAAGCCATTTATCTCAATGATGAGATCCAGTTTGTAGGAAACTCAAGAAACCTGACGAATAATTTTGCTGGCATCTATCATGGTTCGATTTTCAACGTATCTGGATCTAAAGATCTGACACTCGAACATATCCATGGAGACACCGATGATTATGGCTATCCTGGCATTTCTTGGACGGGTTATGACGATTCTGAATTTGATGTGATCATTAGTATGAGTCATGCTGGACCAAATAGAAATCCTGGAAACTCTTGTATGTATTATCGACCTGGTGAAGGCTATTCAAACCCTGTTACTATAAAAGAAGGTGAAACATTCATTGACATGTTGAATGGGACAACGCAACGTTGGGGAGATTATTCTGGTTCACAAAGAAGATATGACAAACCAGGAGAGGTATGGGTATCCGCCTCATACGGTATCAATGAAAGTAATTTTACTTGGATTGGTCATGTGGCAAGACCAGATTACGTAAGTAGTGTTGAAAATATAAACTTAGATGTAGTCAGTACTACTTTTCCAAATCCAAGTACTGATTTAGTTCAAGTCAAGTTTAAAATGCCCAACCAAGGTCAGGTGATTCGATTTGATTTGCTTGACGCGAATGGTGTTTTCGTTGACAAATTATTTAGTCAGAATATAGAAAAACGAGGTGAAAGCTTATTTAGTTTTAATACAAGCACATTGTCAAGTGGTCAATATCTACTCAAGATCACAGTGGATAATAAGGTTTTAAAGACGGAGAAGCTCGTCGTAATTCGATAATTTTACGGGGGATATAAAATTATTTTTAGATAAGTCTAAAATTACGTAGTTTTGATTTATGATTAAAACTATGCCCCTCAGTTATACGGAGGAGAATTACATCAAGGCCATCTTTAAATTATCAGAAAAAGATGACCAACCCGTCAACACCAATGCCATAGCCAAAAGCATTGCAACAACCGCGGCTTCTGTCACGGATATGATTAAAAAGCTTTCTGAAAAGGGATTCGTTTATTACGAACGATATAAGGGAGTTACCCTTTCGCCGGAAGGCAAATCTGTAGCCACACAATTAATAAGAAACCATCGACTTTGGGAAGTTTTTTTAGTGAATAAATTACAGTTTGGATGGGACCAAGTGCACGATTTAGCAGAAGAACTTGAACATATAAAATCTACTGATCTCATCAATCGACTGGATACATTTCTTGGCAATCCTAAATTTGATCCACACGGTGATCCTATTCCCAATCGAGAGGGTAAATTCACCTTAAGAAATCAAACAACTCTTGGAACATTACTGACTGATCAAACAGGAATCTTAGTTGGCGTAAGAGAGCACACCACTCCATTTTTAGCCTATCTAAATGGTTTGAATATCAACCTTGGAACTGAATTAAAAATTATCGAGCGGATACAATTTGACCGATCTGTCAAAGTACAGATTAATGGCAAAGAAATGTCTATGTTCACCGAGCAAGTGAGTCAAAACCTATTCGTAAAACTTAAATAATCTAAATGAATCGAGTATATACATTTATTATTTGCTGTATCCTTTCATTACAACTCCATGCACAAGAAAAACCCACGGTCATCGCTTCTTGTTCGATGATTGCTGACATGTGTAAAAACATCTGCGGTGATATTTTAGCAGTGGACATGATCGTACCTGTAGGAGGAGATCCACATATCTACGAACCTACGCCTTCGGATGCTCGTAAAGTCTCTTCCGGAGATATCGTATTCATCAATGGATTGACTTTTGAAGGATGGATTGGAGATTTAATCGAAAATGCCGCAAGTAAAGCTCCTGTTGTTACGGTGACGGAAGGCATTGAACCGATCAGATCAGATAAATATCAAAATTCTGCTGATCCGCATGCTTGGATGGATTTGGAATTAGCGCAGACGTATATTTTAAATATAAAAGATGCCTTAGTAGCATTATACCCTAAGTACGAAAATGAATTTGAACAAAATTATCAGCGTTATCAAAAGCAAATTAAGGACTTAGATCAATACATTTTATCGGAAGTCAAAAAGATCGATCAACAAAAAAGAGTTCTTATTACTTCCCATGATGCATTTGCCTATTATGGCAAAAGGTATGGCATTCAATTGGAAGCTTTGATGGGAATTTCTACGGAGTCGGATGCACGAACTTCTGATATCATTAGAGTATCTAGAATCATCAAGGAAAGAAAAGTCCCTGCGATTTTTATTGAAAGTACCATCAACCCTAAACTGATTAAGCAGATTTCTGACGATTCAGGAGCTAAAATCGGGGGCGAATTATTTGCAGATTCCTTGGGTGAAGAAGATTCAGATGCGGATACATACATCAATATGCTCAAGCATAATACAGATGTCATTGTCGGCGCATTGTCCAGAGGCGAAATTCAAGAGACTAAAATAGATGCGGACGATCAATCACAAAACTGGCTGCTTTATGGCCTCTTAGCCCTGCTTTTAATTGGTGGACTGCTATTTATGGCATCAAGGATAAATAAAACTTGATGAACAATATTGAAGTCAAAGGACTATCCGTTTCTTATGAAAGAAAACGGGTTTTGACCAATATTCATATGAGTATTGATCAAGGTCATGTTTATGGTGTTATCGGACCAAACGGAGCTGGGAAATCTACCTTATTTAAGTCTATTCTGGGTCTAATTGATATTAATGCGGGATCCATAAAGATTATGGACAATGACATTGAGGATGTTCGAAAAAAAGTGGCTTATGTACCTCAAAAGGATGACGTAGACTGGAGTTTCCCAGCAACAGTCATGGATATTATTTTAATGGGAAGATATCCTTACAAAGGTATTTTTCAACGAATCAACAAGGAAGATGTCCAAATTGCAATGAGTGCCTTGGAAGATTTGGGAATACCTGAATTAAAGAATCGTCAAATCGGCGAATTATCCGGTGGTCAGCAGCAACGCGTGTTCCTGGCAAGGGCTCTATGCCAACAAGCGGATATTTTTTTCTTGGATGAGCCATTTGTAGGTGTTGACATAACAACAGAGGAAAAAATTATTGGACTTCTCAAAAAACTGGCTTCAGAAGGAAAGACATTATTGGTGGTACATCACGATTTATCGACGGTTGGAGAGTATTTTGATAAGATTATTTTGTTGAATCAAAGACTTATTGCCTACGGTGATACGCAAAGTACGTTCACTCAAGAGAACATTGCAAAGTGCTATGGTCCTCAATTAACCATTCTACACAAAACGGGCGGACTGAATTATTAATATTTAATATAGCTTGAACTTCTTATCTTCGCAGTTGTTAAATAAATAATTCTATCACCTAAATAAAAACTAATATGGCTTTTACACTACCTGAATTAGGTTTTGCTCATGATGCTCTAGAGCCGCATATTGACGCTAGAACAATGGAAATACATCATGGCAAACACCATAATGGTTACACGAATAAATTAAATGCAGCAATCGAGGGTACAGATCTTGACGGAAAAAGCATCGAAGATATTTTAACGAACCTTGACATGAATAATACTGCTGTTAGAAATAACGGTGGAGGTTTTTATAACCATAGTTTGTTCTGGGAAATTTTAAACCCTAATGATCGTGGTAGATTGTCTGGACCTCTTTTAGATGCAATCAATGAAAAATTTGGTTCAAAAGACGCTTTTGTTGAGGCATTTACTAAGGCAGCTGGGACAAGATTTGGTTCTGGATGGGCTTGGTTATGTGTTCATGATGGAGGCAAAGTAGAAGTTTGTTCAACTGCAAATCAAGACAATCCTTTAATGCCAGGAATTGGATGTGGAGGAACTCCGATAATGGCTATTGATGTATGGGAACATGCGTATTACTTAAACTATCAAAATAGGCGACCAGACTACATCGCAGGATTCTTCAATGTTGTCAATTGGAATGTTGTGGAGGCCAAATACAATGCTGCGAAATAGAAGAATTAAGTTACTTCAGATATATGAAGCCTGTGGATTTAGATCCGCGGGCTTTTTTCTTTTATACAAAAGGTAGAAATATATAAGACTGCTCAAATGTCGCGAATAGACACTTCCTTTCAAAATACTTGACTGACATTAGAAAACGGTATAACTTGAACGGAAATAAATCCTATATCCTATGATCATTTTCTCAATAGCTCTATTGTTGATCATTCTTAACGGAAATAAAATCTTCAGTAGAGTTTAAAGAAAATTCATCCCAGAATTGAGTAGGACTTAGCTTTTCGCTAGGTCCTATTTTTTTTGCACAGACTCGTACATATCCTTGACCTGATCCAAAGTAAATGTTCCAAACAATCCAGTTTGAAACTGAAATTCTGTATCTCCTTGAACTTTAACAAATCTAAAGTCGTAGTCAATCTTATCGTCTCCTA
>JAHDBI010000017.1:5767-27975 GCA_020630475.1 Saprospiraceae bacterium | reverse complement strand
GTATCTCCTTGAACTTTAACAAATCTAAAGTCGTAGTCAATCTTATCGTCTCCTAATGATTTCTCATAGATAAATCCGTGTTCGTCTTCTTGAATCATTTTTGAAAAAAACTGTTCCTTTTCTACCTCTTCTTTTAAACCAGATATGATATTTTTTGCGTCAATACTCGTTGCAGTACTGGAAAATATTTGTACAAAGTAATCATCGCCAGATTTTATGGTAAGGTCCTTCATAAAACCTAAATCTTCACTTTCGACTACTGCCCCTTCAGGAGCATTTACAGAAATAGGCAATCCGTATTGCAATAAATCTAATGACGACTTAACGGGTTTTGACTCACATGAGATGAAAGTGATGACAAAAAATAGAAGTATGATCGAACGCATGAATAAGATTTTGAACAAAGATAATAAAGAAAGCCTGGTATCAATTAGATACCAGGCTTTCATGATGGTTACAAAGTCTTCATTAATGATCGGACTTTATTATACTTTTTTCAGAAGGTGCTCTTTTTTTCTTCTTCATCACTGCTCCTCTACCTTTCGAATTCTTAGATTTAACGCTACAACCTATAGCTTTGGTATAAGAAGGATCTGGAGATTTACCTTCTTGCAATGCAACAATGGCATTTTCAAGATATCTTTCTTTCACCTCTCGTGCATCTCTTGCGCTGTCATCAATAGCACCGATGTATTGCACCACCATATCACTATCTACTAGAAAAATGTGAGGCGTCTTTTTAGCACCAAATGCAGTACCTACTTTCTGACCTTCATCCATTAAATAAGCAAATGGAAAAGCTTTTTCTTTTGCTCTAACGATCATTTCATCATAACTATCCATCGGCTGCACTTCAGGATCATTCGGATTGATGGCGACTACAGGATATCCTTGCGGAGCGTATTTTTTATGTAATTCAATTAACCTGTCTTCATACATGACTGAGTACGGACAGTGATTGCAAGTAAATGTGATTACAAATCCTTTAGCATCTTTATAATTGGCTAAAGAAACATACTCACCATCTACATTCATTAATTTAAAATCCTCGACTTTGTCTCCTACATTATAGCCACCTCCATCATTTGGTAGAGGATTAATGAATAAGAAACTTAAGGATAGGAAAAAGATAATTAATTTCATTTTTTAGGTTTTTACCGCTTTCGCGAATGTAAAAGATTATTAGTTTAAAAATTGTTTGACAAGATCTTTAAGTTGGTCTGCAGAATCAAACTCACCTTCTGTAAAACTATAATAAGCCTTATTAAAAACGAGGGTTGCTGGTATAGTACCTGACCAATCGTCATCTACTTGACCAATCCAGTCATTCATTTTGGGATCAGCCATCACTACAACTTCAGATTTTAGACTATTCTTTTTGATGAATGGTTTAAGTTTGGTTTCGATTTTTCTTTTAAAATCTAAACTCACTAAAATCACTTTTACTTTTTCATGTTGAAAATGATCGTGTAAATCTTCAAAATAAGGCAATTCTGCAACACAAGGTTTACACCATGTTGCCCAAAAATTAATCACATAAGTGGAGTCCGACTCTGTTTGCAATAAGTCTTTGAAAGCTTCGTAATCATCATATACTTTGACCTTGCCTTGAGCCAACAAGTCCTGAGTAAAGAAAAATAGCGAAATCAAAATGAAGAAATACTTCTGCATAAGAGGAAAACGTAAATCCTGTCTAAATGTTTTAGTTCAATTTATATTTCAATCCAATCTCCTTTAATAAGGCTACAAATTCATAGTTGGCATTAACTTTTTGAGACTTAGCAATTAGATCAATTTTAATATTTTCAGTTTCATCGTACAACACCATTTTAAGGTCGTGATTTCCTTCAAAACGACCACAGAGATCGTCAAATTTCGAAATAAAATCTTCCGAAATAACATTCAGCGGAAGCTGTACAGTTATCGATCTTGTCATCACCTTGCTCACTGTATCCAGCATGCGGATAGTCTTTATCTTAAAATAATATCTATCTCCAGAATACCCTTTTTGGTTCATCCCTTCCAGGTACAACACCTCTCCTTTCCGCAAAAGGTTTTTGTATTTTTTATACTCCTCGTTGTATAAAGGAAATTCTAAACTACCTGTGTAGTCCTGTAAAATGAATCGACCATATTCCGTTCCTCGTTGGGACATACCATGAATTTCACTAGTGACCAATCCTGCCACTTTTACGATGGAGTCTCTAGTTTGATCGACCATGTCCAATGGACAATTCACGTAAGTTTCAATTTCCAACCTAAAATCATCTAATGGATGTCCGCTAATGTAAATTCCTGCAACATCTTTCTCCTTTTGAAGCTTCTCTACTTTATTCCATTCTGCAACCACTCGAATCTTTGGTTCAGGTAAAATTTCATCTTGTCCTCCAGATCCAAACAAAGAGGATTGCAATGAATCCGCTTGTGCTTGATATAGGTTTCCAAACTTAAGGGCATGCTCTATGAGTGTATCATGTTTTTCGCTTGGCGCGAAATACGTTGCTCTACTTATGTCTTCAAATATATCTAGGCCACCTCCATATGCTAAACTCTCCAAGCATTTTTTATTCACTGATCTAAGGTCTACTCGCTTGGTGAAATCCCAAATGTTCACAAATGGACCACCTTCTTTTCTGGCTTCTTTAATGGCTAGAACCGGTCCTTCTCCTACTCCCTTTAACGCAGACAAACCGAAACGAATATTTCCTTTACTGTTTACTGTAAACTGAATATCACTTTCATTAATGTTAGGTCCAAGAACAACTAATCCCATTCTCTTACATTCCCTCAAGAAGAAATTAATTTTAGATATATCCTTCTTGTTATGATTCAACACTGCTGCCATAAATTCAGACGGGTAATGTGTTTTCAAATAAGCTGTTTGAAAAGCTACAAATGCATAACACGTGGAATGCGATTTATTAAAAGCATATGATGCAAAGGCTTCCCAATCTTTCCAAACTTTCTCGATAATCTCCTTAGGATGATTTCTTTCAAGACAACCTGCTTCAAACTTTGGATAGAGTTCGTCAATCAACTTTTTCTTTTTCTTCCCCATTGCCTTTCGCAGACCATCTGCCTGACCTTTAGAAAATCCAGCCAATTTTTGCGAAAGTAACATCACCTGTTCTTGGTATACTGTGATACCGAAAGTCTCTGATAAGTATTCTTCCATATCGGGAAGATCATAGGTGATTTTTTGTTTGCCGTGCTTTCTTGCAATGAAATCTGGAATATATGCCATCGGACCGGGGCGATATAAGGCGTTCATTGCAATAAGATCTTCAAAACGGTTAGGCTTGAGTTCAATCAAGTTTTTCTTCATCCCTACGGACTCGTACTGAAAGATACCTATAGTTTCTCCCCGTTGAAATAATTCATAGGTCTTGACGTCCTCTAAATCTATTTCGTCTGGATCTATATCTACACCGTGATTCTCTTTAATCAATTTACATGCATCTTGAATAATGGACAAGGTTTTTAAACCAAGAAAATCCATTTTCAATAAGCCTGCATCCTCTGCTACACTATTATCAAACTGACTCACCAACAAATCCGAATCCTTAGCGGTAGAAACAGGAACATAGTTGGTAATATCATCTGGCGTAATGATCACACCACAAGCGTGAATACCCGTATTACGAACAGACCCTTCTAATTTTTTAGCCAGTCGGATCATTTCCCCTACTTTATTCTGACCATTGGCTAAAGCCCTAAACTGATATGCCTTTTCTTGATCTTCTTTGGCCATTTCCGCCTTCAACTTGGCGTTAACATCTCGCTCCTCCAAAACAGCATTTAAAGTAGCCTTCAAGTGTGTTGGAAATTTCTTGGCGACATCATTCACTTCACCTATTGGAATATTCATTACTCTACCTACATCTCTCAAAGACGAACGTGCAGCCATAGTACCATAGGTAATGATCTGAGCCACCTGATTTTTTCCGTATTTATCTATGACATAGTCAATCACTTTGGATCGACCTACATCATCAAAATCAATATCAATATCCGGCATGGATATTCTTTCAGGGTTCAAGAAACGCTCAAAAAGTAAATCGTACTTTATCGGATCTATATTGGTAATTCCTAAGCAATAGGCCACGGCAGAACCCGCTGCAGATCCCCTTCCAGGTCCAACGGAAACGCCCATTTTACGAGCCGCAGCACAGAGATCGTAGACAATCAGAAAATATCCTGGATAACCAGACTGATTAATGACCGATAGCTCAAAATCTAATCGTTCTTGAACAATCACATTGACCTCACCATATCTTCTTTTTGCTCCTTCGAAAGTTAAATGACGGAGATAGTCTTCTTGTGTGTTGAATTGCGCTGGAAGCGGAAATGCTGGAAGTAAAACGTCTCTTGCTAGATCTAGTTCTTCAACCTTGGACACAATTTCCATGGTATTATCAATAGCTTCAGGAACATCCTGAAAGATCCGATTCATTTCATTTTGCGTCTTAAAGTAATAGTCACTAGAAGAGAATTTAAACCGCTTTTCATCCTCTAATAAAGAGTTAGTATTCACGCAAAGCAAAACATCATGTGGTTGCCAATCATCTTCTTCAACATAGTGAGAATCGTTGGTTGCAATAACCTTTACATCGTATTTCTTAGCAAATCCAAGTAAGACTTGATTGACATCTTCTTGGCTCATACCGGTATCATCTATTTGTTCGAGTCCTCGATGTCTTTGTAACTCGATATAGAAATCCTCACCAAATAAATTTAACCACCATTTCAACTTCTCCTCAGCCTTTTCCAAGTTTCCTTTTAGAATTGTTTGAGGTATTTCAGCACCGATACAACAGCTTGTTGCAATTAATCCCTTATGGTATTTCTCAATAAGTTCCTTGTCAACCCTTGGAAACTTCTGATAAAGACCTTCTATATAACCCAGTGAACAGAGCTTACAAAGGTTTTCGTAGCCCTCTCTGTTTTTTGCGAGAAGCAATTGATGGTATCTTTTATCTCTCTGGCCGGCAGATCTAGAAAAGCTTTGTACATGTCTATCTTCAACCATATAGAATTCACAACCTATGATAGGTTTAACTCCATTTTTCTTAGCTTCTGATACAAATTTAAAAGCACCAAACATATTGCCATGATCCGTTAAAGCCACGGCCTTTTGACCATCTGCTGCTGCTTTTTTCATCATCGTAGATATTTCCGAAGCACCATCGAGCAAGGAATATTGAGTGTGACAATGAAGGTGACTAAACTCAGGCATTATTAATCTTTAAACGTACCAATAAGGTGGTGAAGAATAGAAAAAATAAATATATCATTTTTGTAAATGAAACATTGGCTAAGCCCTAACTAAATTCTCTATTCAAATGTTTTTAAGAATTATAAAGAAATAATTATTTATTTAGCTTTGCAATCTCGTTTTAGCCCGGGTGCTGGAATTGGTAGACAGGCATGGTTGAGGGCCATGTGTCCTTTTGGGCGTGAGGGTTCGACTCCCTCTCCGGGCACTTTTAAAGAAAAAAACAGTAAAATTTGCATTTTTACATCGAAAAATGTAAATTTATAAAGAGTTGCTAATGAGCAACTTATAAAATTTAAAATTTTATATGAATTTATTTTAAATATTTGGAAACTAAACAGTGTTAATTTCGTTGTATAGTTATCTAGATTATTTAATTTAGAGCTGTTTATCCCAAAACAGTAAGCGTCTTGAAAGAAAGATAGCCGCTGTTCGAAAGAAATACGTGGTTCAGTCCACAAAGAAGTAGTTTTCTTATTTTGAGACCTTAGTCGAAAGAGCCTGAGTTTGCTTGCAAACTCGGGCTTATTTTTTTTGTTAACTCTCCAATTCTCCTTTTATTAAGATTATTCATTGTTCTTTTCCATTGATGAAAAGAACCAAAATTGTCAATATGGCATTGTTCCTTTTTGTCTTAACACACAACTGACCCTTTCGAAGAAAAACGGAGAGAGTCCGTTTAGGGAAGGAGCCGAAAGCAAATCTTTCGGATGGGTAGCTAAAAAGTCAAGACTGATTTCATTTCTTTACGCTCCTATTTATATCATCCGCTAAACAATCCCAAAATCACATGCTTTCAGCATGCTCAAACATGGCCTTGTTTTTAACGCTTCTTCTATAAATATCCACTAAAATGAAAAAGGTCAATGTTTTGAATTTAGTACCGTCTAATTGTCAACAATAATGAACGATAAAATCCTTCTTTTTCAATGACACTTTCTTTTCATTTTTTCATTCGATAAAAACGAAACAAAAAATCTTGTCAGCAGAAAGGCTTAGTTGTAATACTAACACCCGCACCCTGATTTTCAAACAGGCAAGCCCACGCTACTAACGGGCAAGCGCTTTTTTTCTATCAATTTTCTAATTCGTCTGAATGTCAGCAATAGTGATCGATTAGCGGAAGTGCGTCAAGTCGAAGACTTGAAAGAGCATGTAGCGAATGAGATAGCGATCTGAACGAAGTGAAGAATTGCCTTCATTCAGACTAGATTTTTGGTTCTTTTTATCAATGAAAAAGAACAATATCCAATTGGCGAAAGCCAAAATATTACTTGCCAAGCGCTCTAGCTTTAAGCTTCTTAAGAAACGGAGAAGCAAAAATAAATTCTTCTAGAAGATCATTCTTACTTTCTAAGACTTCGTGCTTTGTACCTTTCCAAGCTAGGATGCCCTGATTGAGGAAACATATATTGTCACCAATTTCCATTACCGAATTCATATCGTGGGTATTGATGACCGTGGTAATATTGTTATCAACAGTGATGCTACTGATCAATTCGTCAATTGTAATCGCGGTTTTTGGATCTAGTCCAGAATTGGGTTCATCACAGAAAAGGTACTTGGGATTTAGAACTATCGCTCGAGCAATCCCTACTCTCTTTTGCATACCACCACTAATCTCACTGGGGAATTTATTATTGATACCTTCTAGGTTGACCCTTTCTAAACAAAGATCAACTCGATTCTTCTTTTCTTTCAGCGTCATCTTAGAAAACATATCCATTGGAAAGCGTATATTCTCTTCAATGGTTAATGAATCAAATAGTGCGTTGGCTTGAAACAACATTCCTACGTCCATTCTGACTTGACGCAATTCTTCTTTTTTTAACTGAAAGAAATTCTTTTCACCGTACCAAACTTCGCCCTTCGTTGGTTGATGTAAACCAACGAGTATTTTTAAGAAAACCGTTTTTCCAGCACCTGACTGACCGATGATGAGGTTGTTCTTTCCTGCCTCAAAAGTAAAGTCAATGCCTTTTAAGACTTCCTGATCTCCAAATTGCTTGAATATGTTCTTTGCTTTGATCATCCCGTTAATACTACTGCTATGAAATAATCTGCTAACAAAATCAATATATCACTATACACGACGGCTCTTGTACTCGCTTGACCTAATTCTATACTTCCTCCTTTTACGAAATATCCTTGATAACAAGAAACAGAGGTTAATATAAAAGCAAAAGAAACCGCTTTCACAAACATGATCGTTACATTCCAAGGAATGAAAAATGCTCTTAATCCTTGAATGTATTCGGCTGCTGTAAACAAACCCGAGGGAACACTCGCTAAATATCCACCAATCACACCAACAAATGCAGCCAAACTTACTAATATCGGAATCATAGAAACTGCTGCAATGACTTTGGGTAAAACTAAATAAGCCGAGGTATTGACTCCCATGACTTCCATCGCATCAATGTGTTCTTTTTGACGCATTCCTCCCAATTCGGCTGCCATATTTGAACCAACTTTTCCAGCAAGAACCAAATTTGTAAAGGTGGGAGCCAACTCAATGATCATCATATCTCTCACGATATAACCTATATAGTATGGTGGGATTAAAGTTCCCTCCATTTGATAATAGAACTGAATCACCGTTACTGCACCAATAAAAATGGCAATTAGGAAGACAATTGGAAGGGAACCAATGCCGATATCATACATCTGACGGATTGTTTCCTTGTAGTACATCCCCAAATTTTCAGGTTTCTTGAAAATTTGCTTCTGCCAGACAACCCATCTACCAAAATGCTCTAACCAATCAAATACAATCATCTAGTATTATTATCGCTTTAATTGCCGTCCAAAAATAGCTTATTTTAGTGACTCAAATAAGATGAATTCACAGTATTAATTAAAGAAGGAAATGGCCAACGCAATTATCACTGGAGCAAGTCAAGGAATAGGTAAAGCAATAGCCTTGAAATTTGCAGAGCAACAAATCAACTTAGCTCTATGCGCTCGGAAGATCGACGCTCTTGAATCTTTGAAACAAGAGATTTTAAATCAAAACCCCGATATCAAAATCGAGATCTATTCTTGTGACGTCAGTAAAAAGGAGGATTTAATAACATTCGCCGAAAAGGCAAAAGAAGATTTTGAGCAAATAAACATCTTAGTCAATAACGCAGGAGTATTTATCCCTGGGGAGATTCTGAAAGAGGACGATGGCAATCTAGAATTCCAGATGGAGACCAACCTTTATAGTGCTTATCATTTGTCGAGACTCATTGTCCCACAAATGGCTGAACGGGGATCTGGGCATGTCATCAATATGTGTTCGATCGCCAGTAAAATAGCCTATCCAAACGGCGGAGCTTATAGCATTTCAAAGTTTGCTTTATTAGGATTCTCTAAAGTATTACGAGAAGAAATGAAAGAAAAAGGAGTACGCGTCACGTCTATTTTGCCCGGTGCAACATGGTCAAATTCATGGGCTGGAGTTGAACTTCCCGAATCCAGATTGATGAAGGCAGAAGATATAGCAAAAGTCGTTTATACAGCTATTGATTTAAGTGATAGTGCCGTTATTGAGGACATTACGATTAGACCACAACTAGGTGACTTATGATGAAGGATGGTTTCAAACCTTATGATGCACAACGCTTTTCTAAAGAAGAAACGGCGAAAAGAGCGAAGGCTTATTATAATTTCATAGACCAAAGAAGATCATTGAGATTTTTCTCAGACAAATGGGTCGAACAAGAAGTCATTGAGCATATTATTATGGCTGCGTCTTCTGCTCCTTCAGGGGCACATAAACAACCTTGGACTTTTTGTGCCGTGAGCAATAAAGAAATAAAGGCACAAATCAAAGTGGCTGCTGAAGAAGAGGAATACACCAATTATAACGGCAGAATGTCAGATGACTGGCTCGAAGATTTAAAGGCTTTTGATACGGACTGGCATAAAGAATTTTTAGAAATTGCTCCTTGGCTTATCATTGTATTCAAGAAAGCATATGACTTAAAAGATGGTCAAAAGGCTAAAAACTATTATGTCAATGAGTCTGTTGGTATTGCTTGCGGATTTTTAATCTCTGCGATTCATCATGCTGGTCTGGTCACCTTAACGCATACCCCAAGTCCGATGAATTTTCTACAGAAGATTCTTAATAGACCTCAAAACGAGAGACCGTTTTTATTGTTACCTGTAGGTTATCCAACGGATGATGCAGTAGTCCCAGAACTAAGTCGGAAAAGTGCGGATCAGGTTATAAAATATTTTACTTAATGTGCCTAGTGAGTTATACTCCACAAAAAGATGGATATCTGCTTTGCTCTAATCGAGATGAAAGTCCGAAAAGATCTGCAACAAAATTGGTTTTGGATACATCCAATGAACTCCAAATTATGTATCCGGTAGATGTAGCTCAGGGGTCTTGGATCGCTTGCGCGAATGACGGCACCAGTGCCGTTTTATTAAATGGAGCTTTTAAGGACCATCAACGAATCTTACCCTATCGCATGTCGCGAGGTATCATGCTTAAATCTTTTTTCTCTTACTCTTCATTAAGTGATTTTCTCGAGCGATTTGATTTTATGAATATTGAACCTTTTACATTTATTGTCATTCAAAACGACATAACTACTGAGATCAGATGGGATGGCATTAAAATTCATGTGGAGTTATTAGATTCTGATAAATGTTATAATTGGTCATCTTGTACTTTATATAGTGATGTGATGATTCAGCAGAGACATGAACTTTTTAATCAATTACTTGAATCATCTGATAAATCCTTACAAGCATTAAAACATATACATCAGAATGGAAAGCTTGGTGATCCCTCTTTTGATTTTGTCATGAATCGAGCTGATCGCGTAAAGACCATTAGCTTTACTTCTGTTCAGAAAAATGATATAACAGTTGAGATGAGTTTTTATAATTTCGAAACGCGAGCAAGTAGTCAGAAAGTTTTTAGTTTATAATTCATTATACTAATTGTTCTATTTTCTATAAACCCTTACAAAAATCTATATGCTAGCTTTTCATTTTGTATTTGGGGACAAAGTGATTTAGATAAAATATCATTCCTAAATAGGTGATAATCAGTGTCGGAACACTTGTATTAAATCCCAAATCAAACTCTGGAATGCCGAATAAGTCTCTAAAAGACGTAGTGGCAATGGATAACATGAAGACAATTCCAAAAATAAATAATCCTATAATCGAAGCTCTATTTTTAAAACTACGCTGGACTCCTTTCTTTCTTTCTTGATTGAAGAAATACCAAAGAATTGCGACTGTCGCCAAAGCCTCTATACCTATGGCTTGGTATACATTAGTCGCATAATTACCTAAACCCACAGTCCCAGAATCTAATCCAAAAACATGATGTGGATGACCCGAGAAAAAGTCTAAAACAAAATGCCCAAGCACGAGAACTGAGCCAACCAATCCTATCTTATTCTCTTTAAAAACAAATCTACCAATCAAGAAGATGATAACTAACCATGCGATAAGTGGTACTAAATCATGACTATAAAGCATGTTTACGACCATGTTGCTCACTGTAGTGTCGAAAACATCGTTTGGTGTAGTCCTTTCGAGACCCAAATAATGAAATGTAAACCACAACAAATCTTGAAGCTGAGAAGCTAGTAAGAAATAAATGAGTGTACCCTTCGGATATTTTTGATAAGCAACTAATGCCGTTGCATAATGACCAGCTAGCATAATTTTTTTAACTTTAAATTATAAAGTAAAAATACATTTTGCTTTAATAAATAAAGTAATAATTTGGAAAAGAAATTTCGCTCCTCTTGCTTGATTGCCTCGGCTCTAGACTTAATAGGTGACAAATGGTCATTGCTATTAATTAGAGATATGCTCATGATGAAGAAAAAAACATTTAAAGAATTCGCCACGTGTGATGAAAATGTTGCAACCAACCTTTTGTCTTCGAGACTTAAATTATTAGAATCCCTTGACATAATTACAAAAAGAAAATTAAGCACTAACAAGAAAGAAAACATCTACCTATTGACACAAAAAGGATTAGACTTAGCACCGCTGATTCTGGAGATCGCTGTTTGGAGCGACAAGTACGTTAGAGAGTACAATCATCAAATGAATGAATATGATACGCATACTGTAGATAAAAAGCTCTTGATCCATAGTACACAAAAAAACTATGAAGAATTTGTTCAACAAATTGTAGAATAAAATATAAGCATCGCTAAGTACATCTGATTTGTACATAGCCATTAAACCGAAAGAAATAAAAAGAGTCAAAAGAAGAATAAAACTGAAGTATGAAAAAAATAAACTATATAATAATTTTTTTCGTCTTATTCATTACCGCTTGCGAAGAAGACGAACCCGATTTTCCTGTTAATGAATCACCAATCGTTAAGGCCGAATCCACTTATTCAGTGATGGTAGACGACGACATCATCTATGCCAGAGGTCTTAGTCATGATGGCTCCGGTACTACCATAGAGATGCCTCAACAATTAGACCTTTACTATCCAGATAATAATACTACCGATCGGCCAGTCATTATGTTTATCCATGGTGGAGGCTTTCAGGGAGGGACTAAAGCAAAACCAGAAATCATAGATATGGCCAATTACTTTGCCTCTCGAGGTTGGGTTTTTGCGTCCGTCGATTATAGAACGACGAGTGATTTACAAGGAACAGATTTTACTGGGATTGCACCACAAGAGTGGATAGATTTTACTCTACAGAGTGCGGAAACTCCAGATGACGCTAGAACAAGTATCGCAATGTATGCTGCACAAAGAGATGTCAAAGCAGCCCTTCGCTGGATGGTAGCCAATTCTGATACTTATAATATGAACAAAGGATTCATTACGGTGGGAGGAGCATCAGCAGGAGCGGTTAGTACTATTGCTCTAGGTATTTCAAATCAAGAAGACTTTAGAGATGAAATTCCGAACATTGACGATCCTACGCTCTCCACTACCAATCAAAACGAGACTTATGCCGTACGAAGTTTAGTTGATTTCTGGGGAAGTAATGTGAAACTGGAATTGTATGAACAAGTATATAGTGTGGATCGATACGATAGTAATGACCCTGAGTTATTCATTGCCCATGGCACATTAGATCCTACTGTACTGTTTTCAGAAGGAACCGAACTAGATAGCATATACAACTCATTAGGAATTTACCACGAATTTGTGCCCCTTGTAGATCAAGGACATGGTGCTTGGAATGCAACAGTCGATGGAAAAAGTTTATCTGAGCTGACTTTTGATTTTTTAGTTGAGAGGCAGAATTTGAGAGTCGAATAGGATGAATAAAACTTTAATTCTACTATTTCTGGCAAGTTTATGTTACATAAGCTGTATTGATCTTAAATGGGCGGCAAGAGCGGAAGATGAGCTTCCAAAACAAACCGCATTAGATAAAACTTATAATTATCCTGGCAAAGTCATTATCATTGGTGCGGGTGCATCTGGTTTGGCTGCGGCCAAAGTTTTAGAGCAGAACAACATCGATTATATTATTCTTGAAGCAACAAACAGATACGGTGGTCGATTAAAAAAAGACACAACCATAGCTGACTTTCCGATAGACATCGGTGCAGAATGGATACATAGTGCTCCTGTCGTACTAAACATTTTAAAAGGAAAAAAGGGTTACTATATAGATGAGGAACTCATACCATATAAATTAAAAAGCACCGCCAATTGGGATGGCAAAAAGTATACAGAAAATCCTACATGGGAGAATAATGCTATGTATAGTTTTATGCCAGAATCCAAGTTCAAAAATTCTACTTGGTACGATTTCGTCAACAAGAATATTGCACAGACCGTCACACATAAAATCAAGTATAATTCACCTGTTTCTGAAATCGATCATTTAGGAGATAAGATTATGATTAAAACTCAACATGGACAAAGCTATAAAGCGGACAAGGTATTAGTTACTGTTTCAGTAGGAGTACTAAAATCAGGTCTTATCAAGTTTACACCAGAATTGGATATTAAAAAGAAAAAGGCCATTAAAGACATTAGCTTTCATCCAGGATTTAAAGTCGCCTTAAAATTCTCAGAAAAATTCTATCCTGACGCCATAAATTGTAAAGTAAAAGACGGGGAAAAAGTGTTTTACGATATAGCTTTCGGAAAAGATACAAAATCCAATATCCTTGGCTTTTTATGTACCGGAAATGTAAGTCAAAATTATTATGCCTTAATCTCAGAAGAAAAAATTATACATGCTTTAATTAAGGAGCTGGATATGATGTTTGACGGAAAAGCATCTGCGAGTTATGCTAGTGAGTATCTTTTAGAAAATTGGGGAAAACATAAATTTACACGGGGAACCTGGACCCAAGCAATGCAAGAAAAAGGATCACACCTAGAAATGCTAAATCAACCGATCAACAATAAAATTTATTTCGCTGGGGAAATCAATGACCCATACAAGCAAATGGGAGTACCAGGAGCAATATTATCTGGATACTACTCTGTTGACAAATTACTCACAAATTGAAATCATCAATTACAATAAAACCAACAATGAAATTAATCCTTAAAGCTACCATCCTTTCATTTTTAATATCCACAAGTTCATATGCACAAATCGAAGACTGTCAAGATCAAACACAGGGCTACAACATGCTCTTGATAGGCAATAGTTTTTTCAGACCATATGCTGAAAAATTGGATGAACTGGCTATTGATGCTGGATTCGAAAATCATACCAGTACTCAAATTACGCGTGGTGGAGAGAATGGAAGACCAATCAATTTTTGGAACGATTCATCAAGCCCCGAACACGATCAGATTAAATCAACTCTTGACCAAGGAAATGTTGATTTCTTTGGAATGACGGCTGGTCATGATCCAGAAGATCCCATAGAAGGACATCGTGCATGGATAGATTATGCTTTACAAAGCAATCCTGGCATTACTATATTCATAGCGATTCCACAAATTGATTTCCCAGCAGACTGGGACCAACGAGCAGAGGAATATGGTTTTGATAATATACATGAGCTTTATGATTTCTTTGTCAATGATCTTGTCCACGATACAATGGTAAATCAGTTGCGCATTGAATTTCCTACGACCAAAATTTTCACCATTCCTACAGGTCAAGCATCGGTCACTTTGGATCAGATGAATATAGACAATGAATTACTAGATGATATTACAAGATTTGGTCCGCAGGAAACTTCATTATTTACGGATACTAAAGGGCATCAGGGAGACATCATTAGAGAAGCAGGATCTCTCCTTTGGCTTAATAGTATTTACGGTGTTGATCTAAGTACCTTCGATTATGATACAGGTTTCAATACTGACTTACATGCCGTTGCTAAAGATATCATGGATGCTCACGATCCTGATTACAAACTTTGTTTTGTACAAGACTGCCTACAAGACACTACCAACCTTGATATAGAATTGTCTTGGGACCAAGAACCCAACGGTTGGACTTACGAATCCTTTATTAAGATTCCGGACGGGGCAACACCTCAAGATGTATACCCAGTATGTATTGCTTTGCATGGCAACGGAGGTAATGGAGAATTTATGCGAAACAACATCGGCAACCTATTAGACTGTCATATAGTTGTGGCACCTTCTGGTTACTCAAACAGCTGGAACATTTGCGGAGAGCAAAGTGATGCACCCGATGTGGAATTTGTCAATTTGCTAATCGATGAACTTTTAAAATATAAAAACGTCGACCCCGACAACATCAAAATTCTGGGTTCTTCAAATGGAGCAGCGCTTACAAACAGGATGTTCATAGAAAACGATATGCCAAACATTAGTCAATTTGTGGCTATGGTTTCTCAAATGACCGATCCACAATTTCATGATGGAAATTTTCACAGCCCTAGTGGCGAAACCAATAATCAATCAGATTTTTGTGGATATGATGTAGTCAATTCTATAGTCAACAATAGAGAATACCTATCTATATGTAATATTAATGATGGTGTGATTCCTTATGAAGGAGGAACTTCGGTCGGCACGTCTTTTATTCCTGCAGAAGAATCCATTTTTGAAATAGCTAAAAGTCAAGGCTATACTGGTACTCAAATATCTACAGGAGTGCAAATAGATAATTCTGAAGTATTTGAGTTTTCTTATTTGGACGATAAGGTTGTATTGCTTAATGGTATGGCAGGACATACGACCAATACTACCCAAAGAGATTATATCAAAGAATTCATGAATGACTGTGTTATAGTACAAAGTGAACCTGAGGTGAAATGTGATAGTACTTACGCAGTGATCATAGAATCGGACATCACTTATGCAGAAGGATTAGCCCATGATGGAACAAGTCCTACGACCTTTGCCATTCCTTTAGAACTAGATGTTTATGTCCCTGATAATGATTCAGAAAATAGACCGGTTTATATGTTTATTCATGGAGGTGGTTTTAATGGTGGTTCGAAAACAGCCAATCATATTTTAGCAATGGCCGATTATTTTGCTTCACGGGGTTGGGTTTTTGTTTCTATAAATTATCGGACCTCTCAAAATATAGGTACAATTCATACGGGCATAGTGCCACCTGAATGGGAAGCTGCGGCTAACCAATCACCAATTCCAGAAGAAATCCCTAGGGCTCTTGCAATATATGCTGCCCAAAGGGATGCCAAAGCCGCGATGAGATGGATAGTAGCCAATGCACATACGTATAAGATCAATACAGATTATATCACAGTTGGTGGAGGTTCGGCAGGGGCCATATCAGCTGTTACTTTAGGTGTTTCGGCTTTAGAAGATTTTAGAGATGAGATTAGTATAGTGGACGATCCAACTTTGTCAACAACCAACTTAGATGAAAGTTATGAGATACAAAGTATCGTTGACTTTTGGGGAAGCAATGTGGCGCTAGAATTTCATGAAAGTGTTTTTGGCAACCATCACTTCGATAGTAATGATCCACCACTATTTATAGCTCATGGGACAGAAGATCCTACAGTACTATTTAGCGAGGCAGAAGAATTGGTTCATCTCTATGACTCTACAGGTGTTCATTTTGAACTCAACTCTTTAGAAGGTGAAGGTCATGGTCCTTGGGGAGCGACTTTGGATGGCAATGGTTTGTTCAAATTGTCGCATGAGTTTTTAGTAGAGCAACAGGGATTATTCGTTGCTGAAGAATGCGAAGAAGAGAACAACGACTTTGACTTTTGTACCTCTGACAACCGATTCACAGAAGTTGAATATTTTGCTGAAGATGAAATAGAGGCTGATTTAGATGTGGTCTATGCCACGAATGTTATGGACTGGCAAGGAAACTTACAAGATCTCGCAATGGATGTTTTCTACCCATCAATAGATATTGATCCATTGGAAAAAAGACCTTTTATTTTACTGATCCATGGAGGAGCTTTTCAGTTTGGTTCCAAAGAATCTATCAGAATAATGTGTGAAGAATTTGCACATAGAGGATATGTTGCTGCTACAATGCAATATCGTTTAGGATGGGATACTTCAGTTCCAATTGATCAAGTGTCAGCTGTTTATCGTGCTAATCAAGATGCACATGCAGCAATGAGATATATATCTGCAAATGCTTCAAGCTTTAAAATTGATACCAGTGCCATGTTTATAGGTGGGGGAAGTGCAGGTGCCATAACCGCTTTAAATGTGACTTATATTGATCAACAAGAATGGAATATCGGTTTTCCACAGTTAGAACCACAACTTGGGCCACTGACAACATCAGGAAATAATCTGACCAATTCCTTTAGCTTAAAAGGCGTTTTTAATAACTGGGGAAGTAATCGGGCCAATACTATGCAGCCTGATGAAATGGTTCCTAGTATTGCTTTTCATGGTGCATTGGACAATACAGTGCCTATTGACGAAGGATCTTTTGGAGCCTTTGGTTCAAGAGCCCTTCATGAGTTATACTTGGACAATGGTATTTGCTCCGAAATTACTGTTGACCCTCAAGGAGGTCATGGTATATATATAGATGAGGCAGGAACGGAATTCCGGGTAGCAAGAGCCAGTTGTTTTTTCAAAAGTATATTCTGTGAAAACTGCAGTTCCTCTTATATGGAAGAACAGGTATTGGCTGATTGCAGTCTGAATGTTCCAATAGACAATGATGGCGATGGTTTTTTCGCCGAAGATGATTGTGATGATAACAATCCTAACGTCAATCCTGATGCCATAGAAATAGCATATAATGGAATAGACGATGATTGCGATCCAGTGACGCTTGACGATGACCTAGACCAAGATGGTTTTAATTTAGTAGACGATTGTGATGATAACAATGCAATGATTAATTCGGCTCAAGCCGAAATAGTATATAACGGCATAGATGATGATTGTGACCCATTAACTTTAGATGATGATTTAGATCAAGATGGTTTTAATTTAGTAGACGACTGTGATGATAACAATGCGGCAATAAACCCATCTGCAACGGACATTCCTGATAATGGCATAGATGAGGATTGTGATGGAATCGATGCGACTAACATCGTTGATGAAGATGGAGATGGATTTTATAACACAATCGACTGTGACGATAATAATCCCAACATAAATCCTGATCAAACAGAAATACCTTACAATGGTCAAGACGACGATTGTAATACTGAAACTTTGGACGATGATTTAGACCAAGATGGTTTTGACTTAGCAGATGACTGCGATGATACTAATGCAATGATTAATTCGGCTCAAGCCGAAATAGTTTATAATGGTATAGATGATGATTGCGACCCATTGACCTTAGACGATGACTTAGATCAGGATGGTTTTAATTTAGTAGACGATTGCGATGATAACAATGCAATGATTAATTCGGCTCAAGCCGAATTAGTTTACAACGGTATAGATGATGATTGCGACCCATTGACTTTAGATGATGATTTGGACCAAGATGGTTTTGACCTTATTGATGACTGCGATGATGAAAACCCAAACATCAATCCTGATGCAATGGAAATTGTAAACAATGGAATAGACGAAGACTGCGACGGAATGGATCTGGTCAGTTCGATCCATGAAATTTCGAAAGCAACCATCAATATTTTCCCAAATCCAGCGAGTAACGTCATCAATTTAGAAGTAGCAGGCAAGCTTGATTTTGTTGCAACCTTATATGACATAAATGGAAGAATTATGGGTTCTGTTATCAATGATGCTCAGTTTAAAACTGCAACATTATTAGATGGCATTTATCTTCTGGTAATAAAGGATGTACATTCAGGTAAGAGAATTGTAGAAAGAATAGTGGTGAAGAAATAATATGCAATTTCATTAATCTGTTTAATGAATCATTTATATATTTTAAGCTTTGAACGGAAACGACCGATGGACACCTTCATATTTTTAATCGATGAGGTATAACCATTTATTTTAAACAAAAGAAAAGCAAATCAGAAATAGCTTAGGAATTGTATATTGAGTATTCTCAATATTTTCAGAGACTATTAAAAAAGAATGATTGAGTACAACAGAATTTATCAGTCAATAAAAAAGTCTATTTTAGGATATATGGTTATTTCTAAATTTAAACTGATCAATAATGAAACGAATAATTCCCATCATATTTTTATCCGGCTCGTTTTTTCTAGCTTGTTCAGTCACCAAAAATGATCAAGTTCAGTTCAATGAAATGAACAAACTTCAAACTTCTATTGATAGTTTAAAAAACGAACTTAGCACCCTAAAAAATCATAATAGAAATCAAATCTCTACCTTCCTTACCTTTCAAGATGGTAACGCCGAAAAGGCGATGAACTTTTATGTTAGCTTATTCGATAATTCCAAAATACTTGATGTCCAACGCTGGGGAAAAGAAGGTCCAGTTGAGGAAGGAAAAATCATGTTTGCAAGTTTTGCTTTAAATGGTAAAACCTATAGATGTAGTGATAGTCCTCCTATTCACAACTGGGATTTTTCACCTGCTGTTTCAAATTATGTGGAGTGTAAAAATGAAACGGAGCTTAAAGGACTATATACAAAACTATCCAAAAATGGAACGGTTACTATGCCCTTAAACAATTATGGTTTTAGCCAAAAATTTGCTTGGGTGATTGATCAATATGGAGTTTCTTGGCAATTGAATTTCAATTAAAACCGTCAATATATATTTTGGATGTAAATCACAAAATGAAAAATTCTATAAAGCTACTTTTCTATTCCTTTAATAAGGAATATGAATTAAAACAAGCCTAGGCAAAAGCTAAATCTGATCAATTATCTACAAGACGAAATTATTTACAATGAAAAATCTTTTACTAGTACTAATTCTTTTCACTACATTTTCATGCAATACTTCTAAACATCTTAAAGTCCCTGCTAAAACCTTGGAAAAAGATGGTTACGAATTAAAAATGGAGTTCAAAGAAAACTCTGAGTATGTAACGGAAGTTTTGCAGATTACAAATACAGTGATGACCATACCTGAAATGCCAGAACAAAAAACCTCGGCCACCACTACTACGAAAACAACATTAAAAACTGGACCTATGCTTAATAAGCAATGTGATGTATTAATCACATATGATGAAATGGATATGCAAGTATCAGGAGCCGGAACAGGTCAAGTAGAAACTCCAGAACTTGTAGGTATGAAAATTTATGGAAAACTAACGGAAGGCATTCAATCTATTGACTCTATAGTTGGAGGAGACCCCGCCATTCACACTATGCTCCAAAATCTTCTAGAACCCATTTTTAGCAACATGCAAATTGACTTTCCAAATCCTATGAAAATAGGACAAGAATTTTTAGACACTAAAGTGACCGAGATACCAATAGAAGGAATGGGATCGACCTACATAAAAACTGAGACTAATTATACGCTGGTTAATGTCAATAATGATATAGCCGATTTAACGAGTCAGGTAAAACTAACAGGCATGATCTCTATTATGGAAGATGAATTCCCATTAAACGGGACTGGAACTGGAACCATGAGTCTGGACTTAAAACAAAACTATTCTCCTAGTTCAAGTACAAGTATAGATCAAGAAGTAAACATGGAGATACGAGGAATATCTATGAATCAAAAAGTATCCATGAGCATAAATACAAAAACTCAGATAGTAAAATAAAAGGAACTAGGACTTTGAATCATCTAGAAAAGAATCCTTAATAAATTTTAGAATGTTTTAAATGATAGAAATAAAACGAATAACAACATTAGATCCTCTTTACCAACAAGAAAGAATCCTAAGGAATATCGTTTTGTTACGGCCAATTGGCCTTCCAGATCACGCTTGGGAAATGCATGATAATGAATCTTGGCATTTCGTAGCTATGGAAAACAATGAACTCATAGGTTGTGTTGTTTTACGCCCGATTGAAAATAAAATTAAAAAAGCCCAGTTAATGCAAATGGCGATAGCCACTGTACATCAAGGAAAAGGAATTGGAAAACTTTTAATTCATGAACTTCTAAATTTTGCAAAGCAAGAAGGAATTAAGGAAGTAGTATGTCATTCAAGAAAAACTGTAAATGCCTTCTATCAAAAGATTGGTTTTGAAATTTATGGTAAAGAGTTTGAGGAAGTTGGGATTCCACATAATCACATGAGGTATAGAATATGAAGAAGCATTTAATTCTATAGTTATTAAATTTCATACATTGAGGTAAATAAAATAACCGCTATGAGGAATTTAATAAATGAAGTAAGAAGACATTTAACTGATGATGACAAATTGGTGCTCAAGATCCTAATCGAGTTAAAAAAGCTTCACAAGGAATTACAGAATTGCTCCTAGACGCCATTTCTAGAAATGCGCAAAACCAACAAACCGGAAGAAGCCTTTTTGGTGCTATTGAAAAAGATCACGATGGTGGTATTCTAGGTAACCTTCTCACAATTTTGGGTGGTAAAAGCAAAGCATCTAACCCTAAGACTATGAATGGTGAAGGTATCGTTAACCATTTATTAGGTAAACATCAATTAGAGGCGGCGCAAATTATCAGTCAGATGAGTCAATTAAATATCTTTAAATCTGGTGTTTTAATGCAACTGATCGCACCGGTCATTATGGGAGTTGTAGGTCAAACTCGAAAATCTGGTGGACTAGATTTAGGGGGATTAGCTAAGGTTCTTTTAGGAGGAAAAGGTCAAGGCAATCAAAATCGAGGAGGAAGTACCATACTTGAAAAATTGTTAGACAGAGATGGAGATGGCAATATGATGGATGACTTGCTAAATATGGGAATGAAGATTCTTAAAAATTAAATGGTCTTCTTGAAAGAATATAAAAAAAGGCAACATTACTGTTGCCTTTTTTTTATAATAACAAATTCTACTAAACTACATATGGCCAAAGTAAACATTGAAGAAGTCATCAATCATCTCGAAAGTGATATGCGCAAAGTATTAGATGCTACGATAAGAGAACACTTACCGTATCAAGATTTTAATTCTCGAAATGTTTTTAAATCATTTAAAAAGCAAGTGAATAAAAAATGTAGAAGCTGGGAAAGCGTTCCTAATAAATTTATCAGATCGGATTAATAATGACTTACGCACTACCCTACCTAATACTACCTCTTGCTCTTCTTGCACGTACATCAGCTCCAATGTCCCAGGCTACGGTTAAACCTAATCTTTGTCCTTGCCATCTTCTCGCATAAAAATTTGTAAACGTTGGTAAGGTTGCTCCTCCCCGATATACGGATAATTCAAAAAGGTTTCTTACGTTCAATGACACTTGTAATCGATCACTTAAAAACTTCTTACTGATGCCTGCGTTAATCCCATAATATGGATCACGGTAAGATTGTAAATAACGCTGTCCACCGTAATAATAAAAAGTACTTTGTAATCGAACACCTTTGGGCAACTTTCCTCTAACACCGATTTCTGCATTGTAGGTTCTAAAGGAGTTTCCAAAATCAACACCCTCGTAAAATCCAGTTTGTCTAAACTCAGCAAAACTCGCTTCACCGTTTAATTGCCATCCATTGACAGGTTCGTAAGTCATGTTTGCTC
>JAHDBI010000017.1:1741-5667 GCA_020630475.1 Saprospiraceae bacterium | reverse complement strand
CTCGCTTCACCGTTTAATTGCCATCCATTGACAGGTTCGTAAGTCATGTTTGCTCCTGCAACCAGAATTCGTTCTTGTTCCAAGTTAATTGGAAAATACGTAACTAATCCGCTACTATCTTGCAACACTTGCGTATCATAAAAACCATCTATATAATGCGCTGAAAAAAACGGTGATATCGTCAATTTTTCATTATTGTAAAGCATCTTCAATTCGAAAAGGTCTCTAAAACTTGGATCTAAATCTGGATTTCCAAATCGCAATTCATTTGGGTTTTCAATCCCACCAAAAGGATTCAATTGCCAAAAACCTGGACGTTGAATTCGCTTACTATATCCAAAACTTGCATTAAAGTTTTCTGAAAATTTATAGCTGACTGTTCCAGATGGAAACACCCAATTGTATGATTTTACAATATCATCAATTTCATCTTCCGACTCCACGCGTACATTAGTATACTCGCTTCGCAATCCAACTTGTATCCCCCATCTATCTTTTTCAAAGGCGTATTGTATGTATGCAGCTCCAATCCTTTCGTAATAATCCACTAAGTTTTGAAGGTCGCGATAAACCATAAAGTTTTCTCCTCGTTTTTCTTCAGCGAGGTAATCACTTGAAATGATCCGCATTTCTCCACGCAGGCCCAATTCTAATTTTCCATGGGCCCCAAGTTTTTGTTCGTAATCTCCTTGAAGGAGATAATCATTACTAGATTCAAGATTATTTGTGCGCAATTGAAAGGCCTCAGACATGGAAGGAAAACGCTCACTAACGATAGTGAGTTCTTGTTCGTTATTTGTCCAGAAATCATTTTGAAAAAGAACAAATAGTTTACTACCCTCTTTGGAAAAATCTCTTGCCCAGGATGCCTCAATCTGATGATAGGTTTCTGGCTCTAAAAAATCATAACTCTGCAACCAATCTTGTTGAAGATTTCCTTCACCATCAGTATACGTATAATTTACTGCGGACAAATCATCGTTGGTTTGATGATACAAAGAATACGAAGCGCTTAATGTCGTTTTTTCATTCGGACGAAAGTCCAAACCAAAAAATAAATTTCCTGCCTTGTCATTACGATCTTGAGTTAGATCTTCATTCAATATTTGTAAACCAGAAGGCAACTGGCTAATACGCTCAGCCTCTCCCGTACTATAATAATTGGAATACCTCAAACCGCCATTTCCGAAATAAGTCAATTTGTCTTGAGTTCTTGAAAAACTTCCATTCAATCGATAATCATCTGGGATACCTACTGAAGCACTTACTTGACCACCCCAGTTTTCTACTGTTTTATCCTTCAGGATGATATTGATAATTCCGGCGCCACCCGAAGCTTCATAACGGGCCGACGGATTGGTCATCAATTCAACTTTATCAATATTAGAAGCTGGTATTCCTTGAAGGGCATTATTATCCGCAAGTGCCGAAGGTTTACCATTGATCAAAACTTTGACTGAAGAGTTTCCTCTTAAACTCACAACCCCTTCAGGAGAAACATTAACCATCGGTACATTGTCAAGAACTTCATTGGCCGTTCCTCCTTGAGCGATAATATCCGCCTTGACATCAAATATTTGTTTGTCTAATTTTAAAATCATCCTGCTTCGCTCAGAAGTGATTGTAGCTCCATCAAGTTGGATTGCTGAACTCGCCATTTTAATCACCCCAAGGTCATAATCTCCTTGTAGATCCAATGTGGTATCTATAGTATTGTATCCAATAAATTCGAATTGGAGTCGATATAAACCTTTATCCAACTCAAAAGAAAAATGACCTGTGCTATCCGTGATTGCTCCTGTGATTAATGTCTCATCTTTGTCATATGCAGAGATGGTGGCAAACTCTAAAGGCAGATCAAATTCAGCATCCACTATCTGTCCAATAAGATTTAACTTAATGGGTAATTCTTTTGCTGAAACGCAAGTTGATACGGCTAAGGCCCAAAGAATAAATAAGAATCTCATACAATCGATTATTTTAAAGTGGTTCAGTTGCACTTAAACAGTTTAGCTATGCTTTATGTATCGGATATAATCTTTCAGACTTAGGTTTTCATCATTTTGTTTAATGGCCTTTTTAAGATCGTTTGCATCAATATCATGTATTTTACATTTGACAAAATCCTTTGGTCTATAATCTTCTATACCTAGATTTAGAATAGACTTTATAAAAGATGTCGAGACGTCGTGTACTGCAAACTTCTTAATGTCATTGGGATCTAAATTTTTTAATCCCATTCGGTTTAATTCATTGATATACTTAATCGTCACATCATGGATCAAAAATTTCTTCACCATATTGGGTTCTACTGAAGAATATCCTGCTTGAGACAAACCTTTAATATATTCTGGCGTAACACCATGTATATAAAATTTGGCCATCATATTCAATTCCATATCTCTGTATCCCACTTCTCGGATACTCTTGATATAATCAATGTCTGTTCCTACTGAAGCTAATTTTCCTAAATCTTTAGCAGTAGGATTATATCCTAAGGAGGCTAACTCAGAAACATAGGCTTTGGTTACATTTCCTAAAAACATTTTCAACATAATCCTATCGTCCACATCCGAAATTCCTTGTTTGTCCAAATAAGCCATAAAATCATTCGACCTTATAAACTCAAATTTCCCCATACCTTCCCAATCAGAAATCTTCCCGTTTAACACTAAAGTTCCGGCTTCTCGCTGGAGGCTTACACCAGAAGAATTCGAAGTAAATTCATTCGTAGGAAGACAAACTGAAAACTGCCATTTAAAATCTTTCACTTTAGGGCTGCTCGTCATGTTTAGACATATGGTATTCCCATCTTTGACCCCGGTCCAAAATCCCTTATTCATTTCTGGCGAACTAGAACCGTTCCAGTGAAATTCTGAAAATTGAAAATGATGTTGATTAGAGCTTTTATGATCTTTTTTGGCTTGCGCGAATGAAATAGCATACATCGCTATGAAAAGAATGATGCCTATCGTTTTTATTAGATTCGTCGAATTCATATTTTTTAGTTTTTGCATTATTTAATAAGATGTCTATAGTGTGGTCAATGGTTCATTTAAGGCATAGCTATCGCTAGCCATGTCAAAAACATTGATTTGATTTTTAATTATTTATGTAATCTGGATCGGGTCAGTTGGTATTTACATACCTCCGTGAATTTTCAATTTTATATAATCCTTGATACTAGGCATTGAATACCCTTGTTCCTTTTTCTTTCGAATAGAACGAGCAGATACGCCATGGATTTTTGCCTTCTTAATATTACTGATGCTTAGATCATTTAGATTCAGTTCTTTAAGATCGCGGATATACGATTTGGATATCCCATGAATTTTTAAATTCACCATGTCCTTTGGAGTCAAGTCGTTAAAGCCTTCCTCTTGAATGGATTGTATATATGATTTATCTACGCCATGGATAGCAAAGTCCATCATTTCGTCAAAATTGATATTTGGAAATCCGTAGTCTTGGATGCTCTTTATTCTAGAGGCATTAAGACCGTGTATTTTGGTTTTCACCAATTCAGAACTACTCAAATCGAATCCGATTTCCCTTAAGCCTTTGATATGGCTTTCTGTGACATTATGTATTGCAAACTTTTTAATCTCACTTAGATCCATATCCTGAAAACCAAGATCGTGTAAGTTCTTAACAAACGATGTACTTACTCCATGAATACTAAGCGTTTTCATTTCGTCGATTGTCAATTTATCGTATCCCATTTCCTCCAATGCTTTCATATCCTTAAGATTGACATTATGAATATTTAAAGTGACCAATTCGCTTAAGCTCAAACCGGTAAAACCATATTTTTTAAGTTCATTGACCTGAGATTTATCCACACCATGAATTTTGCATTTAATGATTTCATGAATACTCAGATCAGATTGAGGTGAAATTTCTTTTATCATCTTGACAAAATCTGC
>JAHDBI010000017.1:0-1641 GCA_020630475.1 Saprospiraceae bacterium | reverse complement strand
CTATCAAGATTCTTAAATCGAGATGTTGGGCTAAACTTCCCTACTTTACTCTCAATTTTTTCTTTAACCTTTTTTTGTATTTTTTCTTCGATATCCTTTACATCAACAAGCATTTCTCCTGGCTTGTCCACGTTGGAAACTTCGACTTTCTGATCTTCAATTTTGACACTTTCCTCTGGTACCAAATCAGCCATTTCAACTTCAGTTATCTCTGATCCTGACTCTTGAAAACTCCCTTCTTCATCCATGATATTTTGATCGGTAAACTGATTTGGTGAAGCATCTTCATTAACAGCATTTAAGCTGATCATAGAAAAACCAAAAAGTGGTAATATGAAAAGATATTTCCAACTCGACCTTGCCGAAGATTTTTTAGCGTTCATCATAATGATTCTTGTTTTTAGCATAGACTGGTTATAGTTAGTTGTCAAACTTAGCGCGTGTTGAGGAACAGAAACTTTAAGGAGATTCAATTGATAAGATTCTTTCTCTGTACCTTTTACGAGCATGGTATCGTCGGTTAGAAATTCTAAATTGTTGGTAATCTCTTTTCTCATTCCCCAAACAAAGGGATTAAACCAAAAAACCATGACCGCGAATTCAGCAAGTAATTTGTCCAAATAGTGTTTCTGTTGGACATGCGTTTTTTCATGTTCTAATATTTGAGAATAGGTTTCATAATCATACAGTGCTGGATTGATAAAAATCCAATGCAAGAATGAAAACGGAGAGGTATCCGTAGTCATTTCATATATTTTAAAATGATCATCCTGGATATACTCGAGACGGTTTCTATTAATGACAATCATTGCAAATTGAATAATGAAGGTGATAAAGAAAACCGCCACGCCGATTAAATATAAAATCCAAAGGATCTTGCCCGTATTCAAATTCGAGTACCACGGAGTAGAATTACTATCCATCGCGACTGTTGAATTATCTTGGTTGGCAACTTCAGTTGTAATGTTTTCTATTGGCTTGACATCTTCTGTCGAATTAATTGGTGCAATTTGATCAATATTTACTGGTTCATTACTCACCCAAAGATCATCTTGTATGGACATCCAAGAAGGAATCGAAATCAATGGAAGTACGGCACAAACCAACAAGACTAGACACAAGTAGGATCTATTAAGCTTGTAAAACGTCTCTTTTCTTAAAAGCAACCAATAAAACAAATATGCTGCTGCTATAAGCAAACCACTATGTAAAAGATAATGTATCATGATTTCTTGTTTTTAATAAGACCAATAATATCCTTCAATTCCTTTTCATTGATTTTTTCCTTTTTAGCAAAAAAGGCAATCATGTCTGAAAGTGAATTATTGAAGTAACCATCCAATACATCATTAACAGCTTTCACTTGGTAATCTTCTTTTTTCACTTTTGCAAAGTACCTGTGTGACTTTCCAAATGACTCATGATCGATGAACCCTTTGGTTTCTAAAATTCTAACCATCGTAGAAACCGAGTTGTAATGTGGTTTAGGGTCTGGCAACTTCTCAACGATCTCTTTTACAAAACAAGGACCATTGTCCCATAAAACGAGCATAATTTGTTCTTCTCTTTGAGCTAATTTTTTCATCTCTATTAATTTGACAAAACAAACTTATAACTAATTAATTAGTTTTGCAACTAATC
>JAHDBI010000016.1:43641-47038 GCA_020630475.1 Saprospiraceae bacterium | reverse complement strand
GAAGACCCAGACTTTCATGGCTGTTGGTGATATCCTATATCATGAATGTTTTATTGGCTTCTTTTAAAGTAATAGAAAACAGGTATTCCTAAAATCAAAATACCTACACCGATCCAAGCTTCCATAGATAGAGTCGACAAAGTATTGATTACAAAAGCAATGGTAATCAATAAATAAAACAAAGGAATCAATGGATATAATGGCGTTTTAAATCCTTGGTGAGATACTTTATTCGACTTTCGTCGAAAGACAAATAAGGTCATCGCCGCCAGAGCCATAAATACTATATCCATGAAGGTCACAAATGTGATCAGTTTTAAAAATGAACCCCAAAACAATATCAATGCCACCGCCCAAATCATTTGTGCCAACATAGCAAACACAGGTGTTCTGTACCGATCATGTACTTTCGCCAAAGCAGGAAAAAATACTTTGTCTTTAGCCATCGCATAATAAATCCTGGGGGCTGTCATCGTATAAATCCCTATAGTCCCAAATATCGATATGGCAATAACAACAGTAATGATCTTTCCTCCTTGTGGTAATAATACATTCAAGGCATCACCAGCCACCTTTTGAGAATTAGCGATTTCGTCTAATGGCAATAGACTCATATAGGCAAGATTGGTCAGTAAGTAAACTAATGTGACGATCATAGTTCCAAATAGCATGGCCCTTGGAACTGTTCTTTGTGCATTTTTGGCTTCCGCCGAAAGGTAGGTAGTATGATGCCAGCCACCAAAAGACCAAAAAACACCTACAAAAGCCAATAAAAAAGCTTGTAACGGATTCATTGAGGATACGAAGGACGTTGCGATATCTAAGGAATGTTCGGTTGACCCAAAATATGCTAATCCAATGATGACTAATACACTTAGTGCAAGAAGTTTAAGACTAGTAAAAAGCTTGGCAAATATCTGAGATATGTTGACTCCAAATACATTTAAAATAGTTAAGAAGACCACTACGGTACAAGAAAAAATCATTTTCTGCACTTGCGTAAATTCAATGAAAAAAGTCATATAGTCTGCAAGTGCCATGGCCAATGCTGCCAGAGCTCCGGTATTAATGATCAATAAAATTACCCATCCATATAAGAAGCCAACCAACTCTCCAAAGGCCTCCTTTAAGTATACATAAACTCCTCCTGCCTGAGGATACCTAGCACTTAATTCACTAAACACTAATGCACCGGCATAGGAAACTAAACCACCTAAAACCCATGCCAAAAGAATCAATCCATGGTGAGGAAGTTGTTGTGCAATACTGGCGGGAGTAACAAAAATACCTGAACCTATACACGAACCAATGGCAATCATGGTTAGTCCCGTAACTGTCAAATCCTTCTTTAATGTTGCCATGCTTTTGAAAATTAAGTATCTTGAATATAATGTATCCTATTCACAAAAGACTAATTGTCCACTTCCTTTTAGTACTTGCTATGTGCTTTACAAGCATCCATGCCAATGCACAATTTATAGGAGAAGACGTTTTAGGAGATAAAGACAAGATTGACATTCCCTTTGAAATGTACTCGGGGTTCATTGTGGCAAAGGTCTTATTTAAGGGGTACTTAGAACTCAATATGATTTTTGATACTGGCGCAGAACATACCATCTTATTCGAGTCTGACATGGCCAAATATCTTCAATTAAATTATGACCAAGTCATCAACATTTACGGATCTGATTTGAGTCAATCGGTACAGGCCTTTATCGCGAGACAAGTGCCGATGAGGGCCGGTAAATCAAAGCGGGTTTATAGAGATTTAGTCGTTCTTCAGTCAGATTCATTACAATTAAATGAAATTACTGGTCGAGAAATCAATGGTATTTTAGGGGCAAATTTTTTCAAAGGACTAAAAGTGAAAATCAATTACAAGCGTAAGAAGATAACACTATACAATAGTCAAAAGGAAATTAAAGGCATTGAGAAGTATCATCAATTACCTATCGAAGTACATCGATTTAAGCCCTATTTGAATGTTGACATCGTATCACAAGAAGGCGAAAAAAATAAATTAAAAGTACTTCTTGATACTGGCGCCGCACTTGGACTCATGTTGCATACCAATACCAGCGAATATCTCAATCTTCCGAGCAAAGTCATCAAAGGTGAACTGGGTAAGGGTATAGGAGGAAATGTCGAAGGTTATTTGGGTCGAATTAGAAAGATAAGTTTTGGAGACTTAGGCTTTAATCAGGTCATCACTTCTTATCAAGACATAGATTCGAGTCTTATTAATCTTTCGCGGATATATAGAAATGGAATAATAGGTAATATCCTCTTATCTAGATTTGAGGTAATCTTAGATTATGTCCATGGATTTGTATACTTAAAACCTACAAAGGAGTATGATAAAGAATTTAAAACGGATCGCAGTGGCATGTCGATTTATGCTTTTGGTGAAGATTTAAATCAATATTATGTGAGACACGTTTATGAGCATTCTCCTGCTTATGAAGCTGGAATAAGAGCTGGTGATATCATTAAGAAAATAGGCTGGTGGAATAGTAAGCGGTATAGTCTTGATCGAATAAATAACAAATTGCAAGGAAAAGTAGGTAAGACCATCAAAATGACCATGTTGCGTGAAGAGGAAGAGATTAAAGTGGAATTCAAACTTAGGGATTGGTTTGACGAAATACCTAATAATTCCACTTCTCAAGAATTTATGGCTACTATGGAATAATTATTGGTCAAAAACAATAAAAAGACTATCTTTGCAGTCCATTTTTAAAAAAAACTATAAAATATGTTTGCCGTAGTATCTATTGCTGGTCAGCAATTCAAAGTCGAGGAAGGTCAAGAGATCTTCGTCCACCAGTTGGGTGCAAATGCAGGTGACAGTGTATCTTTTGACGAGGTCTTAATGACAGCGAAAGGAGATGCCACGAACATCGGCACCCCAAACATTTCAGGTGCAAAAGTCAATGCGACTGTTATTGAGCACGTGAAAGGAGACAAAGTTGTTGTGTTTAAAAAGAAAAGAAGAAAAGGATATAAAGTGAAGAACGGACACAGACAATGTTTTACTAAAATCAAAATCGACGGAATCGTCGGATAATTTAATCCTAAAAATCTAAAGTAATGGCTCATAAAAAAGGAGTAGGTAGTACGGATAACGGACGTGACAGTAATAGTAAAAGACTAGGTGTCAAACTATTCGGCGGTCAGTACGCTAAAGCAGGTAATATTATTATCCGACAGAGAGGAACCAAGTTTCATGTTGGTGAAAACTGCTACATAGGAAGAGATCACACTATTCACGCTAAGGTGAACGGTTTTGTTAGCTTCTCGAAGAAAAAATTAAACAGAACTTTCGTAAGTATCGTTCCTGAATTTGCAGAAGTAAAAGAAACTGTAGCTAAGGTGAAAAAAGCAGCTCCTAAAAAAG
>JAHDBI010000016.1:42454-43541 GCA_020630475.1 Saprospiraceae bacterium | reverse complement strand
AAAAAAGCAGCTCCTAAAAAAGAAGCGGCTCCAGCACCAGTTGAAGAAGCTCCAGTAGCAGCTGCTGCACTAGTTGCTGAAGCACCAAAAGAAGCTCCGGCTGCTAAAAAGTCTTCAGACAAAGGTGATGATCTTAAAAAAATTGAAGGAGTAGGACCTAAAGTGGCTGAAGTATTAACGGAAGCTGGATTAGGAACATTCGAGTTGGTGTCAAAAGCAAATGCAGATCAAATTAGAGAAATCCTCGTAGCTGCTAATAGTAGATACAAAATGTTTGATCCTACAACATGGCCAGAACAAGCTCGATTGGCTCATGAAGGAGAATGGGACAAGTTAAAAGCTTGGCAAGATGAATTAGACGGAGGAAAGTAATTACTTTCTTTTTCTAGAATAAATTAAACCTGGGTATCATTATATGATGCTCAGGTTTTTTGTTTGTATCCAACCCAGTGATTTATTTTTTAAACTCACTTTATTCCACTCCCCTATTTGATCAATGACCTTAACTTTTTCTCCGGGCACTATGCTTCGTAGATCATCCGAACGATCATCAGGTCCAGATTTCAATGTCAAGGCATTCATGACTACAGCCTCACTTTGACTTTTATCCCATAGATATCTACTATGAGCAGTCATGATAAAGAGGAACGAACAAACCAAAGCAATCACTCCCATTCTTATATAAAAAGATTTTCGGTCTTCCTTAGCTAACAATACTTTATACAAACTAAATAGACTTATTAATAGTCCGACGAAACCAAGCAATGCCCACAAAGCCGAACCAAATAAAATCCTCCAGGCTTGCCACCAGCGCATTAGAAAAAAATCATCAATTGTACTAACGTCACTTGCAATGGAATACTCAATAACATCTCTATTGGCATTAAAATCTTTATTCCTTGGGCTCAATTTCAATGCGCGTTCGATATACAATCGTGCCTGGGCAAAATCACCCTTCTTAAAATAGGCTTGCGACAAATTAGCGAAAAGCGAAGCCGATTCTAAATCACCTTCAATTATGCCATGATACAGACTGATGGCTTTATCGTAATCTTTGGCCATAAAAGCCTCATTGGCTTGTTGAAAG
>JAHDBI010000016.1:35011-42354 GCA_020630475.1 Saprospiraceae bacterium | reverse complement strand
AAGGCAAAAAACAAAAAGTATAAAAATCAAATTACTGATCGCTTTTCTCATCATTAGATTTTATCGTGGATGTAGTATCCAGTGCCTCTTCAGACTTTATCGGAACTACCGTTACTTTTTTAGTCAAAATATCCTCTAAAGATAAGGGTTTCGACTTTTCATTCCAGAAAAAATTTGGCAATCGTAGTGCGATAGGATCGACCTCTTGAATGGGTATCATCTTTGATTCTGGTTGCTCGTAAAACTTAATATCTATAACATCATTTTCAGAAAATTTAAAGAAAATCTTGCTACAAATCGTTGTATTCGCACCTACAAAAGCATCCACTTTATCCAACATATAATAAATCGATTCCGCATTTCCATCTACCGTCATTCTATCCAGTGTATCCGCTTCAAAGAAAACATTAATATTCCTTCCTTTGATCTGATTGAAATAGTCCGTTTCTATTAAGTTCAATATGAGCCCATTGTATTTTAAATGTGCCCGATTTAAACTGCCATCTTTCATGTATAAGTCAATCGTATCAGCCGAAAATTGTGTTGAATCAGACCAAACATAAGGATTCTCAAACAAGGTGAAAATGGAGTCTCGATCATCAAAATATAGTGAATCGCCAATCGCACGAAGATTTGATTTAAACAATCTTACATCATTATAGGCCTTTAATATTTTTAAGGTGTCCACATTCCCTAAACTGTCGGTTTCGTAAGTATTAAAACTATACAATGTATCTGCTGCCATATACATGGTATCCCCTTCCGAAACCGTCTGCATATATGGTCTTGATTGCTCACTAGTGGCTTTGATATAATCGATGTCCTTACGATAAATGGCATGTTCGCAAAACACACTTGTCTGCGAGGAAGTATCCGTCCATATTACATTGCCATCTAGTGTACCAAAACCACTTTCGAGATAATTTATTTTATCCGCTTGAATCAAATTACTACCATCCTCAATCACACCTTCTCCTGAAATATCTAAAGCTCCCGTTTTATCATCATAAAATATTTCTTCACCTTCTACAATCGACTCTTTATTCTTAAAATAACCATCGCCAATAAGTTGAGATGATTTTGTCTTTTCGTTGTATAGTATCTTTTCGGCTTTCGCCAATTTTTCTAATTCTTCGTAATACGCATTTCCTAATAATTGAAGATCACCAGTCCGTTGGTCATAGTACATCGTATCTGCATCAGCACGAGTAGAGGGGCTTTGATATTGAGGGTCACCAGCAAATAGTGCTCGTTTTAAATTAAAGTCATAAAACCCGTTTTGACAATATATATTAGCCGTATCACTTTTTATCTCAGTGGGTGAAATAAAAATGGCCTTGAGTAAATCGGTATTGTATTTTAGCGAATCAGCTCGGAGATCAAAAGAACTATCACGCACGACCACATATTCCTTAAAGGTGGCTAATTTTTGATTGACATCATATACGCCTTTCAAACTCTGTAGCTTGGTAGTATGACTCACCAAAAGCGCTGTGTCCCTATAACTCGCGACTCGCGTTCCAACATTATAATCCAATCGATGTGTATATAGATTATCATCACCATTCTCGAGTGTGACGTTATTAAACAACTTGGCTTTTCTTGATACGCTATTATACACCAGAGAATCACCAAAAACACTAATCGTATCAGATTGAACGATGACTACATTGCCTACGGCTACTAGGTTGTTACCTGATAGTCTTGCGGAATCACAAAACATAAAAGTGCTGTCTTGATACATTCTGACATCTCCCTTTAGAATCCTGAGTTCGTCCTCACCGTTCTTTTCAAGTCGAGTAAGATCGGCATGTTCTATATAAATCAATTCCCCATCCTGTTGACCTAACAGCTGAATGGAAAAAAACAATAGGATTGTAAAAAGATAATATCTCATAGTATCAATTCGATAAGTATAACGGTAGGTTTGGCTTTACTGTTACGAAATATCTTGGCTTATTAATTCAGCTAAAGATTTTCCTACAGCACTTCCTATCGCCACTCCCATTCCACCTAATCGAGCACCAAGGTAAACAGAATCACTCATTTTTGTAATGATCGGTTGTTTGCTCTTTCCTGTAGCAATAATTCCACTCCAACTATGATCAATTTCGATACTTTCATCAGAGAATAAACGATGATGGATTATGTTAATCAAATGCTTATGAATAGTCGAATTAGAACCATATTCATCCGTTTGCTCATTGAGTAAATCAATATTTCTTGCCCCTCCTATAAGTAATCTATTTCTATAATTTCGAAAATAAATATATCCTCGATCCATATGAAAACAGGCATTCCATTTTAGATTTTTAATCGGTTTTGTCATTAACACCTGGTTTCTATAAGGAATGATATCCAAATCCACTAGTAAATTTTTAGTAAACGCGTTGGTGCACAAAACGATCCTCCTTGGAGCCAGAATGACCTGGTTTTCTAAACTAATATCTCCTTTTTCTGTATCGACATCAATTATATGGGCGCCATTAAAGATAAGGCCTCCACACTCCTTAAAATGCTTCCTGAGCGCGTTGACTAGAAGTACGGGGTTCAATTGTCCTTCGTACTGATTAAAAATGGCCGTAGGAGATAATTTAAATCCAAAATTTTCTTTTCTTTTTTCAAAGGTATTTTTAAAATCCAATGCCTCGGCGACCAATCCATTGACCATATCAATTTTTTGAAATGCTTCTTCTTTAGCTTCCTCATCCAGCAAATCATCAAACAACTCAAATGAACCACATTTTTGAAATTGTATGTCGTCTTGAGACGTCAGTTTCATTAATTCTTCCAGCCCTTTCCCACGCAACCTAATGAGATCAATAACTGCTTTTTCTGACATCGTTTCTAAATCATCTAGTATTTCAGTGACACTGCCAAAACAACTAAAGCCAGCATTTTTACTACTGGCACCATCGGTGATCATGCCTTTTTCAAGAATCACAACATGCCTTTCAGGAAATTGCTTTTTGAGGTAAATTCCTGTCGTGAGGCCCACAATTCCAGCACCAATAATTACAATATCATCTAAAGCTTGCATGTACTGCTTTTCCCAAAAACTAAAATTACTCGACATCCTAAATTAATTATTCGAGTAAATTACTCATTTTTGTGAGGAGGGTTAAATTATCAATCTAACTAAAATCAAAAAAGTGATACAACGAATTCAGACGATATTCTTACTTCTCTGTGGAGGTGGATTTGGTGCCTTATTTGGATTACCTTTTGCAACGAGTGCAAATGCGACATCTCAGTTTTTGGCGGATAAAATATTTAATGTTCAAGATCATATCTTACTGCTTATCTTAACGGGTCTAGGTATTTTGTTGAGTATCGGGAGCATTTTCCTTTTCAAAAACCGTGCATTACAATTGCGGATGAGTTATTTTCTAATCATTTTAAGCATCCTTGTTCCATTATGCGCCATGGGCTTATTTTATGGAGAAGCTAAAGAAATGATGAATACTGGAGCGATTGAAGACGGGATAGGAATTTATGTTCCGATAGCTTCTTTGATATTTGCCGTTTTAGCCTCGAGGTTTATTAAAAAGGATGACAATCTGGTAAAGTCAATGGATCGACTCCGCTAATTCTAAAATTAAAGCAAAAAAAAAGGTCATCCATATGGATGACCCTCGTGCTTTTTCGATTAAGTTTGATTTAGTCCGCTCGCGGTTTGGCAGAATAGTTAACGAGTAATTGTCCTGCTTTACGCAATGCTAGTTTAACGTCAGCCACAATTCCCATTGTTACTGAGTTGTCTATTTTCAAGGATGTTTTAATCCCTCCTCTCATGTTTTCAGAGACTTTGCTTTTGTGCTTTTCCAAGAATAATGGAATCTCATCTAAGCTTGCAAATTTATCTCCCAATTGGATTCTAGGCTTTGTACCATATACCGCCTTGTATTTTTCAACCGGACGTCCAATAAAAATATGGTTCACCAAAGATTTCTTTTCCAATTTTGTTAATTCCGTAACCTGAGGTGTAACAACATCGACTTTCTTTTCTGAATCTCTCAATACGGTTACTACCATAAAGAAGAATAGAAGCATGAAAATAATATCTGGCAATGATGCCGTAGATACCTCCGGTGATGCTTTACCTCTTTTCTTTTGAAATTTACCCATCTTTAAAATTTAATTTTCTTCTCCAAAGGCGGTTGGTTCCGCTTCGGAGATGACTAATGGAATATCCGTTCTAATCTCCTTTCTTTGATCTTTGGAACAGAATTCATATTCCTTACCAAATCTAGCCAAGGCTTCTTCGTCTCTTAGTTCGTTGTAAGCAGCTTTCAATTCGTTATAAACTTCTAGATAAGTCTTGTACTTAGTACCTCTATCGTTTTTCATTGAAATAATCGCCTTCTTTGGATTTTCCGCCATATTCTCTAATCTCTGAGGATTTTTGATGAATATTTTTGCGTTGTCCTTAAGGTCCTTCACTTTCATCTCCTCTCCTCTTACTAGAAGTTGATTGTCTGCATTCACAAGAACTGAGTATACATTACGTGTTTTTAGTTTTGTAATGTCAGGTGGCTCTTCAGACCAAGGCGGTAACTTTACAAGCACCCCTTTATCTTCCACAATGGTCGTCGTCACTAGGAAGAAAATCAACAAGAGGAATGCAATATCCGCCATGGACCCTGCATTGATCTCATTTTTCATCCTGTCTCTTGAACTTGTCTTAGCCATAACCCTATTTTAAAGCATTACGTACTTCAGAAACCACCATAATCACAGCAGCAGCTGCACATAAAACAAGCGTTACTGTTATACCACCACTAATGAATTTTAACGTTCCGTCTGTGATATCTTCTCGTTGAACTAATGAGGCTAGTTTTCCTGAAACATCAGTATTCGCCATAGCGTAAACAACACCGAATACGGCCAATAAGCCAACAAAGCCACCAACAAATTTCATAGACTCTTTTGGGAATTTCAAAATATTTCCAACTCCGAAAACCACAAAAGCTAAAATTCCACAAGCAGCAGCTAAAAAGATCGTAATATATAATGTTGGATTGAAGAAATTAATGTCCGCCTTTTCGGCATCAGTTAATTCATTCAAATCAGTAGACATATCGTAACCGGCATTCGACAATCCAGTAGATACGGTGATCAGAAAGATCGCAATCACCAACACTCCAAGACCGAGCGCCATCGTTTGTCCGTGTTTTACTAATAATTTATACATCGTATGATTTTAAATAATGAAAAAAAATTATTTAAACACGTTATGTCTAGCCATAACATCTACTAAACCTACAGAAGCATCTTCCATTCTGTTAACGATGCCATCTACTTTAGATACAATGTAGTTGTATAAAATCTGTAAAATAATTGCCACGATCAAACCAAATACAGTAGTTAAAAGGGCTACTTTAATACCACCCGCAACCACTGAAGGAGATAAATCTCCAACTGCTTCAATTCTATCGAAGGCCTGGATCATACCGATTACCGTACCCATAAATCCAAGCATCGGTGCAATCGCAATAAATAATGAAATCCAAACAAGACCTTTTTCTAAAAGACCCATTTGAACTGATCCATAAGAAACAATTGCCTTTTCAACAGCATCAGGTCCTCCTGATGTATTTCTAAGACCTTCATATAATACGCTAGCTGTTGGTCCAGGAGTAGATTTACATACCTCCTTAGCACCTTCTAGGTCACCATCAGCTAAAGCTTCATCAATTCTGTTTAATAATTTGTCCGTATTGACCGTTGCAATATTTAGAGTTACAATTCTCTCAATACAGAAAGCCAATCCGAGGATAAGGCAAATGAGTACTAAACTCATAAATTTCCAGTCTCCCTCGATAAACTTTTCTTTAAGAGTTTGAAGGATACTTCCACCTGTTTCTCCACCGTCCTGAGCCATCACTTCGAAAGCACCGAAGTAAGCCGCGAAGAAGAAGACACCAATAACAACAAGAGTTTTTCGCATGATATATTTAATTTTCGTTTGCAATAAGCTTAAGAATAAAATTTCGAATAAGCCTTAAATTTAGAAATTTATCCTAAAGTAGCCGTAAACCACCCCATTTTTTTTTGCGGAGAGTGAGGGATTCGAACCCTCGATACCCTTTAGAGGTATACACGCTTTCCAAGCGTGCTCCTTAAGCCACTCGGACAACTCTCCTGTCGCGTGTAAAAATTCAAAAATCAGTCCGTAATTCAAAAAATATTAGAACATTCTAATCTTAAGGATTCCATTTTATCCATTCTTGGTGCTAACCAAAGACTTTTTTCGCATTTTTTGTGGTAATTCTTGCGACCTCATCTACGCTTGTTCCCTTATCAACCGCAATCTTTTCTGCAATGAAGTTTATATAGCTAGATTCATTTCGCTTTCCGCGAAAAGGTACCGGACTCAAGTATGGAGCATCTGTCTCTAGAACAATATGGTTTAAAGGAATTTCTTTTACCACCTGATCAACACCTGCATTTTTATAAGTCACCACTCCTCCAATGCCCATATAGAAACCTTGACTACTTATTTTTTCAGCTTGTTCTTTTGTGCCGTTAAAGCAATGAAAGACACCAGATAAATTTCCATCTTGTAATTCACTGACGATTTCAATGGTCATTTCAAGGCACTTACGTGAATGAATTGTTACCGGTAATTTTAAATCTCTCGCCCACAACAATTGAGTTTTAAAAACTTCTATTTGTTCTTCTTGAAAAGTCAAATCCCAATATAAATCAACACCTATTTCTCCAACACCATCAAAAGATCCATCCTTCAGGGTTTGTTCAATGTGCTTCAGTTGTTCTTTATAATCTTCTTTGACATAGCACGGATGTAAGCCCATCATGGGTTTGAATAACTCTGGATTTCTTTCCGAAAGTTGCTTCACCTGAGCAATACTAGAAACATCAATATTAGGCAAGTAAACTCTTTCCACCTTAGAGGAATGAAGTCGCTCTTCCATTGCCTCTAGATCCTCATCAAACTCTTCTAAATACAGATGTGCATGTGTATCAATATACATTCTTAACTTTGACTATTATTGATCGCGAAGGTAAGCAATCAATTACTGGCTTTGTAAATGAATAAAAAATAATTCGGTGGCAAAAGGCTCTAAATTTTATGTGGTTTGGGAAGGTAAAAGGCCCGGCATCTATGAGCAATGGTCTGAATGTAAACTGCAAATAGAGAATTATCCCGGTGCCAGATACAAGTCCTTTAAGAGTGAAGCTGAAGCTGAAAAAGCCTATTTAATGGGTTATAGTGCTTTCAAAAAATCTGAAAATCAAGCGACCAAAACATTGGCCGCAGCCGGCAGGTCGAAAACCAACAATAAAAATATTGTACAAAATAGCATTTGCGTTGATGC
>JAHDBI010000016.1:2685-34911 GCA_020630475.1 Saprospiraceae bacterium | reverse complement strand
GCAGGTCGAAAACCAACAATAAAAATATTGTACAAAATAGCATTTGCGTTGATGCAGCTTGTAGTGGAAATCCGGGTGAAATGGAATATCGCGGAGTCTACACACATAATGCCGAAGAAATATTCAAAAAAGGACCTTATCCATTAGGTACAAATAACATCGGCGAATTTTTAGGCATTGTCTACGCCATAGCTTTGCTGCAACGAAATAATCGCCATGACACTGCCATTTATACTGACTCAAGAACGGCCATGGCTTGGGTACGTAAGAAAAAAGTGAATACCAAACTTTTTGAAAAGTATGGTTCAAATCCGTTACAGAATACATTGGCGAAAGCCGAAAAATGGCTTAAAGAAAATAAATATACGAACCCAATACTCAAATGGGACACTAAAAACTGGGGCGAAATCCCTGCTGACTTTGGACGTAAATAAACTTTATGAAAGCGTATAGAGATCAAGGTGCAATTGGAGCACTTTTAGATGAATATGAAAAAGCAATGGATGAATTATTTGATGTCATTCGGTCAATTCATCCAGATGAATTAACCTGTATCATTGACACTGAAACTAAGGATGAAGACTGTCGTTCGATTCAAACCATTTTGACCCATGTTATTCGTGCAGGGTATTTTTATACGCAGGCCATTCGTAAAAACAAAGGGGATAAGGTGGAAGCCAATGAATCCATTGTTTGCGACAACATTGATGATTATATCATTGCCTTAAAAGAAATGTTTACCTACAATGTAGCTCTATTTGAAGCATATCCAAACCTTACTCTGGACAGTCAAGAGAAATCAGACTTAGTTTTCTTTCAATCCGGGCAAGTATTTGATTATGAACAACTCATGGAACATGCCATTGTACATATTCTACGACATAGAAGGCAAATAGAACGTTTTAGAATCAAGTATAAATCACTTAATTAGAGTACAAATTTCAATCTATATTCGGCATCAACGTTACCTTTTTTGATGGCCTCTAATTTTCTTTTGATCATACGTTTTTTGATCGGTTTTAATTTCTCTGTGAACAGCACTCCCTCAATATGATCGTATTCGTGTTGAATTACTCGAGCGTGAATTCCATCGAATGTTTCTGTATGTTCATTAAAATTTTCATCAAAATACTTGATTGTGACCTGCTCTTTTCGAGAGACATCTCCAGTCAACTTTGGTATGCTTAAACAACCTTCTTCATAGTTCCACTCATCCCCTTCTTCTTCAAGAATTTGTGCATTGATAAATGCTTTTTTAACACCCTCCTCTTCTTTTCCTTCCTCCATCATTTGAATGGTATCGATTAAGAAAAGTCGAATAGATAAACCGATTTGAGGTGCTGCTAGACCCACACCTTTTGCATTATACATGGTATCCCACATATTTTCAATTAAGGTAAGTAAGTCTGGATAGTCTTTATCGATGTCCTTAGCTACTTTTTTAAGGACTGGTTGACCATATGCAAATATTGGTAATAACATTTATTAGATATGCTTTAAGTATTTCTGTAAGATTATAACTGCGCTTAACTTATCAACGTTTCCTTTTATAGCTCTTTTTTTTCGAGGAACTCCTGATTTTATGAGTATTGTTTTGGCTTCCGCCGAACTGAAAGATTCGTCCATTCGATCTAAAGTAAGCGATGGATATAATTTTCTTAATTGCGCTTCAAACTTTTCAATGTGCTTAGCTAGATATGTTGGATTACCATCTGCGTGAGTGGGCCAACCCATTACGATCTTTTCAACATTTTCTTTACTCATGTATTCTTTGAGGTAATCCATAAGGTCATCAGTCCCTACATAGTCAAGTCCTGTTACAATAATTTGCAAAGGATCTGTGACACTTAAACCAGTGCGTTTAAGACCGTAATCAATACCTAAGATTCTTGCCATAAAGCCGCAAAGGTATTGAAGTTTTTAAATAAAAAAAGACCCCCTCCAACTTCATGGAGAGGGGTCCCATCCCAAAAACAGTAATTCTTATATATCTTATTACTTCAGAACAACCATCTTCATTGTAGAAGAATTGTTAGAAGTTTCTAGTGTATAGTAAATTACTCCAGCTGAAGACAATTGATCTTTACTTATGCTCACTGTATTGAATCCAGCCTCATAGTAATTATTAATTGTACTTAGCCTCTTACCAGTTACGTCAAAGAATGTAAGCGTTGCATTACCTGCTTGAGGTAAAGTGAAGCTAATATCCGTTGAATTTGTAAACGGGTTAGGAGTATTTTGGTAAAGTGCAAATCCTGAGATATCGTTTCCGAATCTTAGATTCACATGCATTACTTCAACATTATCATTGTATGCTTCTGCATTTGTGATTGAAGAATTCACTTCAATTGATTGACTGATAGAACTAGTGCCAATTGCTTTGAATTGGATAGAGAATAAAGCCTCATTTGAATTTACATTCAAGACTTTAGAATCATGCCAACTAGTAGTCACTAAACCTTCATTGATTCTATTGAATCCAAAGTTAGTTTCTTCAACAGTTGCCGCAGCAGAATTTGTTGATACTAATTCTAATACTGACTCATCAAAGTCAATAGTAAATTGGTATCCTAATAAATTCATATCGTCAGATACATTGAATGGAACATCAATAATGTCACCTTTCGCGAAAGCGATATCCTCAGTATTCAATTCTAGAGCATTTACATTTCTAGCTTCAGAAGAAGTACTCGTTAAGTTAACCGTCACAGAGTTGTTAACGTCACCAGTTTTCACCCCAACAAAATCAATGATCATATCCGAGTTAAGAGACTCTATCTCATAAACTTCAGGTAAAGTCACAGATAAAGGATCAACACTTGTGATATCGAATGCTGCATCGATGAATCTCCAAGATTCATTTGCAGGGAAATCAGCATAGATTCCAAGAATTAATTTTCTCAATTCAACTAAATCAATTGCAGAAATTTCCTGGTCAGCGTTAATATCAGCAGCTACCAATTTGTATGGAGAGTTTAATGCTTCCAATTGTAAAATGTGCTTTTGAATTAATACTAAATCAAGTGTAGATACACCATTCATTGGATCAGTGTTCTTAGCAGGATCAACAACATATGCACCGCCATAAGGCATCTCAGGGAATGCGTACTCACCAGAAACATCTGTCATTTCAGCAGGCATTTGACCACCATCTAATGTAACCGCTACATCTTCGATATCTTCAGCATTTTCGGTAGCAATTCTACCAGAAACATTGGCTACAAGACCACCAGTAGGGCAAGCTCCCATGTTATCTTGAACATTTACAAATGTAGTACAGTATGCACTCACTTCAGAGCCGTCAGGTAATGTTGCGATAGCATAAACATCAACTGACTGGTTACCCATCATGTTACAATTGAATTCTATATTGGTATCCGTAATGTCTTCTGAGAACGCCATTGTTACTGGGTATCCACATGGGTGGTTACTTCCTGCGTCAAAATCTGAAGCCCAGATAACAACCATTCCCCAATCGATTTCTCCATCGCCATCAGTATCCTGAGGCATTAAATCAATAGCTAATCCATTGATACAATAAGGTGTTGGTGCCTTACAGTTAACAATATTAAAGTTTTGAGTACAAGATGCTTTGTTTCCACAAAGATCTTCAAATGTCCATAATACACTGTGTTCACCAATTGGGTAATCACCACTTACGTCAGCGGCATTACCAGTTCCAGTTTGAGAGTAAGCGCCGTCGAAAGAGCCATCGTTATCTATATCTATTTGTGCAGTCCATTTCATATCTTCTGTACAATCGTCTGTTGCAGAAGCTGTTAATTCAATGAAACCATCTTGACATTGAGCATCAAAAGTACATGTAGTTTTCTCTGAACAATCACTAGTGATCACAGGATCAACAGTGTTGTTTACTTTGATTACTTGTAAGTGGGTCCATTGAGGTAATCCTGGTTGACACCAGTCAATTACCGACCAAGTTCTTAATATTTTGAAACATGCATCTCCATTTGCATTGTTGAAAGGGAAATACTGATCGTCCCAGTTAGAACCTACTAGATCACACTCATCTTCATTAAATAATGGGTAACCTGTATTGTCTGGGTGGAAATCAGCACTTTCTGGATCAGCACATCCTTCGATTGTTTCATCTGATGGCCAAGTAATATCATTAAATGGTGAATTATTAAATGGATCAGAATTTCCAAATGTAATTATCTGAGTACAAACATCAGTTCTTCCTCCTGCATCTGTAGCAGTAAACGTTCTTGTTATTGTACCAATATTACATTGATTTAAATTAAAGTCAGCAGTTTCAGTGATGGTTACACTACAGTTATCAGTAGCCGTCGCCTCACCAAAAGAAGCTGCTAAATTGTTCTCGTCATAGTTCATGTCACACTCTACATTCATACTAGCAGGACATGTAATCACAGGAGCTAATTTATCTTGTACTTCTACATTAACCATACAGTCGTTGTAGTTACCATAGATATCAATAACTCTAAACGTTACCATTAAGTCTTCGTTTCCAACATCACCACAACAGAAAGGAACGTAATCACTAAATCCATCACATGGATCATCAAGTTCCATAACAAATCTCATGGTCTCACCACAAGGAACGTCGTTCCATTCGCCATTCGGCCATACCTCAACACAGTTTTCTATACCACCAATATTATTTGGATCACCAGCGCCCCAGTTACTATACGTAAGTGTTTGACCATTTATCCATCTGAAATTAGCATTTGTATTTCCTGTTCCAACTCTTTCCATACCTATGTAGTATGCATCAGTTGAGAATACATCTTGAACTTGTTGGTGCACCCAGTTAAATTCTGCACCAGTTCTAGTTACCGCTAAGTAACCACCAAGAGCAGCTGCTTTTTTACGAGCAACATCTCCAGGAAAAGCTAAATGAGACAAGTAGTAGTGGTGTCCATCGTACTCACCTAAATAATCCATTCCTGAATAGGAAGGTACTTCACATTCACATGGATCATCAAACATTCTTTGAGCAACCATACAGCTAACTGCACAATCGTCATAACTTCCATCATCAAAAGTAGAAGCATATACATGAGTTTGACCAACACCCGTTGGTGTACTATTTGTTAAACTAACCACTGTAAATTGATCACATACTGCAACAGGAGCTGTGTTATCAACAACAGTAACAGTCATTTGACAAGTTGAAGAATTGTAACAACCATCATATGCTGTATATGTTATAACATTTGGTCCCATAGGTAAATTAACAGGGCCACCATTTGTTGATAAAGAACCTCCTGGGTAAGTTACACTTACTGTATAAGGAGCATTATCACAGTTATCTGTTAAAGATAAAGCGGGTAAAGTAATGTTAGCAGCACATGTAATCATCCCGTGAATAGGATCATTATAATTTCCAGAAGTGTTTGTTGTAACTGTCATATCTGCAGGACAAGTGAATGTTGGTCCTTCATCATCAACAATTTCAATCATTTGAACACATACTCTAGATCTTTGTGGGCTAGAACAAGACCATTCAATAATATTCCATGTTCTCATGATTTTAGTTACACAACCAATTTGTGCTAACTCAACATCGGTAAAAGAAACCAAAATATTACAGTATAAATCTGGGTCTGGATATAATAAAATTTCATCACCAGAACCTGGAGTTGCATCCGGATCAATATATGGAACACCTGTAAATACTGGGTCAGGATGACCAGTATAAGGACCTTCCGTAATTCTAGGATAATTACCATCACATTCAAGATGTGTATTGTTTGACAAGAATAAACTTGATGGACAAACAATTAATGGCATTTCCAAACTATCTAATCTATTTACTCTAATGTGTACTTCACAGGTATTAGAAACATTACCATAGTCATCCATAGCAACATATTCTCTTGTAATTACCTTAAGCACACTATCAGGCATAGAACCATCACAATCATTAGCGTTAACCGTTTCGCTTAATAAGATTGTATCTGGTGCTGTATCACAGTTATCCATGATAACTGGGAAATAATCCTGAAGGTTATAACAATACATGTCAACCGTATCAGTAGGACAAGTTATAACAGGAGCTAATTTGTCTTCAACCGTAATAAAGCCCCAACATGAATTACCTGAATCATTGTCAGTCACTACAACGTGTAATGTCCAACCAACGTAATCAGCGTCCACATACTGTCCTGTATTTGCAGGATTTGTAGGTGAAGGAGCAGTTAAAGTTGAAATAGGATTTCCAAACTGATCAGTAATAGAAACTGTGTAACCAGTACTAGCTGGACAAGATGTCGCTTGATCGTTTAAAATCATCTCTGGTGTCACTAATGCTTCACAAGCTAAATTATCAAGTGAAATGTTAGTGGTACCATTACAAGCCAAAGAACAAGTCTGGGCTTGGGTAGATACACTTAGGGAACCTAGTGCAAAAACAAACAAGAACATAATCTTCCATCTTCCCGTTTGCCAATTCAAAAACGTATTCGTTTTCTTCATGAGATCCAATTTTTAGTTATTTAAATTTTACTGTATTGGGAGAAGTAACGTACATGGTATTGCACAATAATTCCCCAATGAATTATTAGTTAATAAAAAATACATGGGACCTTTCGGACCCATTAATCTTTGGTCTACTATCAGTAAAAACTAAGTCAGGTTAGACTTAACTAGGTTGGTTGTTGTCGCACGGTTTTCGATCTTTGGGAAGATTCTAGGTTATATTTATACATTACAAAAAATGCTATACGACAGAACAAATATATAATAACTTTAATATGTCTTGGTAGATTTTTTAGAACTATTTTAATATTATTTTAATAGAATTTTATAAAACACTGATTAGCAATAAGATATAGTGGTCAAAAAGATTTGACTTAGATCAAAAATCACAACAAATAGAGGTCTTAACAGAGAAAAACAAAGGAGTTCAAACACATATAGTTAAATATTATATGTAATTAATATGAGAAGACTTGTATTGGTCCATTGTTGTTTGCTACAACTAATACTGAATCATTTTGCCTTTTCAATACAACTGATCTTTTTACGTTGCCAGGAGCAAACAAACCACTTTCAGATATGGATAGTGGACTAAATTCTTTTTTTCCATTGTTTATTAGAACGAGTCCATAGCCGGAGTCCATTCTAGGTGTTTCATATTCAGTATTAAATATGTTTCCCGCTAACACTATATCAAGATCACCATCATGATTAATGTCTATGGTTTGAGAGGTCATTATTGGAAACAATTGAGCTTGTTCTGGTAATTTCTCAAAGGTCAATTCACCATCATTATTCCATAATAAATACGAACTAAAATCATTCGTTTCATACTTCTGTCCTTCTTTGATTTTATCTTCTCCAAGAATATCCTCTATACTCGCATGAGCAAATTCTTTATAAGTCGGGAAGTTCTCGTTGATATAAGGCATTTGTTCCGAAGAACACTCCTTTCCTCTTGTAGGTACTATTTTGTCCTTATATTTTTTACCTAAGACTACATCAATTGTTCCTGAATCATCAAAATCATTAGCAAAAAGATAAAGTGGTTTTTCCTTTTTGGCTTTTTGCTTGTAATTGGTTCCCATATTGCCCAACACAAAATCATTATCACCATCATTATCCAAATCGGCCATCGAAATAGAATACCACCATCCATTTTTATTTTCCGGAATATAGTCATCTGTTTTATCCGTAAACTCCCCGTTTTCGTTCATTAAAATCTTAATACCTGTCCATTCACCAAGCATGATGATGTCATCAAATCCATTTTTATCTAAATCTGTAAACACCATATCTTTTATTAATCCACTACTCTTCGCATCAGCATAAATATCCTCAGATTTATCTATGAAGGTTTTATCAAAATCATATAGAAATATTCCTTCATTGGTGGGATAAAAACCCGGTTTGGCCGCCGAGGAAACTATTAAATCGATATCTCCATCCTTGTTCAAATCATTTGAAAATATACCGTATGACGAATTCATATTATTTGGCATTACGTTCACCACCTTTGCAAAGTTACCACCTCCTAGGTTGGCATAAAATCTATCTTTCAATAATTCGGGATTATCCTTTTCGTATTCACCACCACCACCACTAGTAACAACTAAATCTAAATTACCATCACTATTAGCATCGATAAATTGCGCCGAAAGATCTTCGCTATATACATCTGCTTCCCAAGGTTGAGACGGTCCTTCTGAAAATGAACCATCCTTGCTTTGTAAATAAAGTGTACCTCGTTGAGATTTAGCACCGCCAATAAAAAGATCATCTAAACCATCATTATTCACATCTCCAGCACTTAATGCAGGACCTAAAGTGCTCTGTTTATGAGGGAGTAAAACCTCTTTTTCAAAATCCTCAAATTCATTCTCTTTATGTATAAATGTTAATCCAAGTGAAGAAGGGTCTATTTCAGTTAAAAGATTGGCTGATCTCCTAACTAAATTAGGTTGTTTAACTTTTGAATTAGCGTCATAATTAATTTCGTTCAACTCATTAATAGGAACATTTCGAACAATCTGTAATTTATCATTCGGCCAAAGGATTTCTACTCGATCTATTTCTGATTGATGGCCCAATCCGAAAGTGAGCACTTGCTCCATTGAAGATTGATAGCCTCTAACAAAATTATATTCTTGAAACTGCAGTTCATTTGCATAATGAACACTTACTTTAGCACCATAGGGATTAAGATCCTTATCGCTATTCAATTTTATTTTCACAAAATTATGACCTTCCCTTTCCACGGTGTTATTTTTAAGAAAGGAAGCTTGTTGATCAATATTATTGACTACTAAATCCAAATCACCATCCAAGTCAAAATCCGCATAGGCTGCGCCGTAAGAATATGTATTGATGTTAGGATGGTTATACCTCTTGTCCTTTTTGAATCCTAGCTTACCATCATTGATATAAATTAGATTTGGAAGATTCATTTCTGGAATCTTGTAATACATCTCTTCCCTTAATTTCATTGGGACAGTACCACCATTCTCTTGTCTGAGCCTTTCCATTTCTATTCTAAAATCATTATCCCTTGAATATCTTCTAAAACCATTCGTTACGTAGTAGTCTTTTAAACCATCCATATTTAAGTCTACTAGCAAATTGGCCCAACTCCAGTCGGTTTTAGCTACTCCTGCATGATTGACAATATTACTATACGTACCATTTCCGTTATTCAATTGCAAACTATTGAACATATACTGATACTGGTGGTTCAAATCATTTACATAATATTTGAATAATTCACTATCCATAGAGGCCATTAGAGTCTTAGATCTTATATGATCATCCGCCGCCATATCCACTACACTAATATCCACTAAACCATCATTATTTATATCTGCCGCATCACAGCCCATACCGTAAAAACTGATTTGGCTTGTGTGCTCTTTAATTCCATCCTTAAAGGTTCCATCTTTCTGATTGATATACATAAAGTCAGGAACTGAATAATCATTCGCCACATAAACATCTGGCCAATTATCACCATTAAAATCACTCACTACTACACCTAGACCGTAACCATGTTTCAACATACCCACTTCCTCTGTTATGTTGACAAAGCGACCATTATCGTTTCTTAAGAACTTGCCGCTACTCTCAATTAAGTTTTGTTTATTCTTTAATTCCTCGTTAATTGTAGCATGTACAACCAAAACATACTTAGACTCATTGAGTATATAACAGTCTAAATCCCCGTCTCTATCATAATCAAAAAAAACTGCTTGTGTTGACGCATTTAGATCATCTAATCCAAAATTCTTAGCACTCTCTGTGAATGTCAGATCTTTATTATTAATATAAAGGGTATTAGCCCTTTTATCTTTATCTTTTTCCATGCTGGACTGGCATACATAAATATCATCCCATCCATCGTTATTAATATCGACTATTGAAACGCCAGAAGACCAAAACTTTCCAACATTAATACCGGCATTCTCTGTAATGTCTTCAAATTTCAATTCACCTTGATTAATAAAAAGTTTATTCTTTACCTCGTTTCCTGCTAAAAATACGTCTGGTAATCCATCCTTATTAAAATCACCTATTCCTACCCCGGCTCCATTAAAGTAATGTTGAAAAGACAAGACATTGTCCTCCGTATTTGGATCATCCCTTAATGCATTAACAAAGTCAATCCCTGTTTTATTTGTTTTGAGTTCACTAAAAAATGGTAAATCATTTTGAATATTATTGCTTGACTCATCACTTTGACATGATAGAATTAATATTAAACAAAGCGAGAAAATTGCATGAGATAGTAACCGGTTCATTTTTGTCTATTTGGAGGTGTAAAGATAATGAATTACCAGTGTAAATAAATGGAAAAAGCCCCCCTCCATAAATGAAGAGAGGCCATCCCAAAAACCGATTTTAGTATAAATCAGGAGATCCTAAGATCTCCTGATAAATTTTTACTAATCAGATTATTTAATTACAATCATCTTCTTAGTCGCAGTGAAATCACCACTCTCTAACTGATAGTATAATACACCAGCAACACCTAAGTCTGCTTTGTTTATTTCTATCGTGTTATATCCTCTCTCGTAATCATTTCTTACGATTTTCACTACTTTTCCAGCAACATCATAGATTGTCAACGTCGCGTTACCAGCTTCTGGTAAGTTGAAGCCAATCTGAGTGTTTCCGTCAAATGGGTTAGGCTCATTCTGGAATAATTCGAATGCAGATACAATCTCAGTTCCATCATCAGTTCTAACACCTAATTCAACATTTACAATCTCAGTTGTAGCTCCTAGATACGCTTCCGCTCTAGTTACGTTACTGTTTACAGAAATCAATTCTGAAGTATTAGTAGTTTCTGTAGCTTGTAATACAATTGTGAATAATACGTCGTTCGCTTTAGCGCTTACTCCGTTAGCATCACTCCAAGACATTGTAACAGTATTGTTGTTCAATACTCCAACATTGCTATTCGTGATATTCAATGCACCAGCTTCAATTCTATCTAAAGTAGCTCCAGATAAGTTCATTGTGAACTGGTATCCAAATACTTCAGCAAAATTGCTACTCATTACATCGATGCTTACTTCTTCACCAGCATTAACTGTAGCTTCATTAATTTCTAATTGTAAAGACTTGTTACTTCTAACTTCGCTAGATACAGACTGTACGTTTGGAGTTGCACTTTCTGTAACATCACCAATCTTAACCGCGATAAAGTTTTCAGCCATTTCATCTTGTGAAAGATTAACAACGTCTAACTCCTCATTGAATGGGAATGGATCTAAGTTATCAGCAAAAGTTTGGTTAGCGTCAACTAATCTCCAGCTAGCGTTGCTTGGTAGCTCAGCATATACACCTAAGATTAATTTTCTTAACTCTACAAGGTCAAGTGCAGAAACATCAGAGTTATTGTTAACATCAGCAGCAATCACTTTGTAAGGACTATCAAGATCTTGTAATCCTAAAATGTGCTTTTGAATTAATACTAAATCCAATGTAGATACACCATTCATGTAATCGTCCATTTTCTCACCTGTGATTGTGTAATCAAAAGCTTCAAATGCCGTAAATGCATAGTGACCAGCGTCATCAGTCATTTCATTTGGTAAAATGATATCAGACAAGTTGCTCATCTCGATGTTTTCAACACCAACACCAGCTTCTGTTACTACATCACCACCAATCAATCTTGTTCCATCTACACACTCTTCTCCACCTACTAGTAGAGTTACGTCGCAGAAGTCAACATTTAACTTCTCATCCCATACATAGATTTGTACTGGGTTTTCACCACATGTTGTAAATGCTCTACCTGCACAGTTAATACCATCCCAGTATCTAGTCGTTCCAGCTAAGTAAGAAGCAGGTACATTAGGTGGGAATCCAATAGCCGTACTATTTGAGTTATAATAGTGAGGTACATTTAAGTAGTTAACATCTGGAGTGTAATCATCAAACGTGAATAACAAGTTCTCAGAAGCAGTACAGTTATCAAAGGCACCTAGATCGAAATCACAAGCCCAGAATTCAACCATACCATTCTCCATCAATGCAGTACTTAAGTCTACACAGTAAGGAGTTGGAGCTTTCTTATCAACTACCATGAAAGTAGATGAGCAAGATCTGTTGTTTCCACATCCGTCAGTAACTTTCCACTGAACAACGTGATTAAACATACTTCCTTCGATAGAAACACCTGTTAAATCAACTTTAAACTCTCCACCTGAAGCAGTAGCTGAAAGACCACCTCTTCCTGGGATTCCGTTTCCGTCACCATCAGAGTTGATGTTTCCGTTTTCGTTTCCGAAAGTTGTGAATTCGTAATCAACAGTACCATCTCCCCAAAGGTCAACAGTAACATACCACTTCAACCAAGTACTAGAATCAGCAGAACATCCTCCATCATCAGTAGCTGTTCTAAATAACATTACACTGTTATTTTGACAAGCACCGTCAACTTCAAACATATCATCAGCACATGCTTCAAATTCTGGCTTCTCAGTATCAATATACTTAATTACCTGAGTGTGTATCCAGTAACCTGGGATAACACCATCATCTAAAGGATCAGCAACTGTATTTAAATCAGGATCGTTTGCATCAAACTCACACCAATCAATAACAGTCCAGTGCTTTAATACTTTGTAACAAGCACCTTCTTCAAATTCGAAAGTATCAATATCAACATCAGCAGCAATTAAGCTACAAACATTATCATTCCAATCAGGCTCACCAGTCATAGCATCACATCCTTGTGCAGGAGTTAACGCTGGAAATTGACCAGGCTCACCAGTATAATCTCTAGGCCAGTTGATGCTTCCATCAAATGGTGTAAGAGCAGTCATTGTAATTGTTTGTGGTAGAGCACAGAAGTATTGGAAATCTTCAGCATCTCTTACACCATTACAGTTAAAGTCAATCCACCAGAATCTGAATACAGAACCAACTCCACATCCGTCAACGTCTGCAACGTCAGTGTATCCAGTACAAAGATCACCACAAAGACCAACAGCCGTCGCTTCTCCAGTCATGCTTAAATCTTCATAATCCATGTTACATGATAATGCTACATCAGGAACACAATTGATTTGAGGAACAAATTTGTTCTCCACTCTTACGTTAACCCAAGTTTCATTGTAGTTATCACCAGCTGAACCGAATACTCCGTCCATATCACCATCATCCCAAACTCTCATCCATACAGGAACAATGTTCCAATCTACAGATGTGCCATCAGCATAAGTATCTGTGTTAGCAGCAGCACCTGATGCATCATAGATATCACCACAACAGAATTTAACAAATTGTCCACCATCAAAATCATTATTTGAATCATTAGGGTGTCCTGTGTTATCATAAGTTGTGTTACCAGAAACACTACAAGCATCAGCAGCTCTTCTTATTTCAATGTGTACATCAGTACAACCATCGTACGAACCATTGTTTACACTGTTCGTGTAAATTTTAGCAGTACCATTATCACTACCTGTTCCACCATCACTAGTTAAACTCAATACAATGTTTTGAGTTCCAATAGCAACTGGAGCAGTACCGTCATATACGTTAATAGTAATTGTAGTAACACCAGGGTTTCCACAACAATCAACAGCAGTGTAAATAATGTCATGTTGTCCTTTAGGAGCACCAATAATCTCATAAGACTCACCAGAAGCCAATGGATAATCAGGGTGACCTGGGAATGGGAAGAAATCTACTCCTGGAGGGCCACTTACTGTATAAGTAATTGACTCAGTACATTCATCGTGTAATAAAGGAGCAGGTAAATCACCACTGTAAGAACAAGACCAAGGATCAACAGATAAGTCTGTAGAACCTGTTAACTCAACTACCGTAGGACCATCGTTATCAACAGCTTTAATCACTTGTGTGTGAGTAGCAGGAGGATCTCCAGCATTACACCAGTCAATTAATGTCCAAGTTCTGATCACTTTTAAGTTACCATTACAACCCGGAGCACATGCAGGGATTTCTTGATCAGTATACGTGTAGAACAAGCTACAAGTAGAACCGTTCACAATTGGAGAACCAGCAACTAAAGGATATGCAGCAGCAACGCCTTGAGAAGCAGCTATAGACGCAGGATCAGTTCCTTCACCACAGTCTAAATTTACAACTGCAGGTGGAAGTTCAACTAATTCTAGTCCAACATTCTCCACAACAATAGTTTGTACACATGATCCAGTGTTACCCTTAGCATCCGTAGCAATCCAAGTTCTTGCAATAGTATCAGCGATACAGTCATCAGAGAAGATAACAGCATCAGAAAAGTCAGGAGCTGGAGAACCCGAGCAGTTTTCAGTTACAGTAGGAGCAGAAGCTCTATTAATAGCCCAACCCACAGCAACATTGAATGCTTTTAAACATCCACCATCACCACCAACAGCATCATCAAGAGAAATTGTCCAGTTTCCGTTTGGATTAGCTCCAACGAAAGCAGCTAAAGATCCAGCACTTGGCTGATATTGTGTACTTAAAGTCGCACATGGCTGAGCAGTTGTTTCACAATCTTCTTGTGCACCACTTCCTGCACATGCAGCACATGAAGGACCTGTAGGAGCTTCATCATCAAAAGTAGCTGCTAAGTTATCGTTAGCACCACAATCACCATCAACAAGAACAACAGACGCACCATTAGGTCCTGTTAAAGTAATTGTAACATCACCCATCCATGAGTGATCTAATTCAACATATACATTTACATCTGTAACTTGCGCACCAGCAGGAGCACCAGCAGAAGTAGCTGAAGCAGTTGCTAAGCCTTCACCTGTCGTACCATCATCCCAAGACTGTCCATTCGCATCTGTAGAAGAAGCTAAAACAGTACCTGAAACAGAATTTCCAGGAGCCAAAGATGTTAAACAAGTAATTGTTGCATCTTCACAAGTCACTACTGGAGGTAATTTATCTTCTAACATGAAGTTACCCCAACATGAATTATTATTATTTGCAGTATCTACAACGCTTACTTCGTATGGTCCAGCCATACCGTTCCATCCTGCGATAGCACCAGCGTTAATCGTTACAGCACTTGTTCCATTTCCAGTCATAGCGCCTGGAAGAGGAGTTACATTTAAAATATAGTTTTGGTAACAAGCGTAAGGTCCTCCTTCTAAGAACATATCAGCTGTTAAAGTCACCTCACAGTTCTCATCAACAGAAATATTTACGTCATCGTTACACGCTAAAGTAGAAGTTACTAAATCCGTAGGGAATCCTTCCACAGTGATACACCAGTCACAAGTACTTGTGTTTCCTTCACCGTCAGTAGCAATCCACTGGAAGCAGTGAGTTCCGATAGGTAATTCATCACCTGACTCAAATGCATTGTAACCAGCAGGAGCAGCAGGATCTGGAACAGCTTCTAAAGCTGCAGGTAATACTGTTAATGCATAAGATGCATCTAAAGCAAAACCAATTCCTTGGAATGTAGTAGGAGTTGTAGCACCACAAGCTGGAGCAACAATCCATGATAAAGTTCCGTCAGCAGTAGCTCCATCACAAGCAGGAGGAGTCTGTACAGATCTACCCGTTGCATTAAAGAACTCAACGTATAAAGTTCCACATCCAGCAGGAATCTCAGTATAAGCTGCAAAATCAACACATACACAAGCTCCGTTATCAGCAGCACTTAACGTTACATCTTCAGTATAAAGTGGAGTAAATGTACCCGCACCATCGTCAAAAGGAATAGCACCACCACCTGGATCACAATAAACATTTATTGTAACAGTAGTTGTTGTACCAAATGTCTCTTGATTGAAACAAACTCCAGTTAAAGAATCTCCTTCAGAAGCCGTTACATCAATCGCTTGGATAATTCCGTTTGGACCAGCTCCACACGCTAATGCAGAACCACCAGTAGGATCATTACAAGGATTACAGTAAGGACCAACTACTTCGTAAGCAGTTTGAGGACAGTTATCCGTAGCCGTTACTTCAAAAGAAGTTACTTGACCACAAGCACCTGGATCTAAGTTAATAGTTGCATCTCCAGGACATGCAAGAACTGGAGGCTCTAAATCAGAAACAGTTACATCGAAGCTACATTTAACCTCACCACCTGTTGCCAAGTCAATAGAAGTAAACGTAACCGTTGTTGTACCTAAAGGATAAACATCAGATGCATCAGCAGTACCATTAAAGTCATTGATAAATGGTTGGCAAGAAGTACAAACTTCAGCACTTGCTTGAATAGTCTGAGATGCACAAATGTTATCAATATCTGGATCAGTTACGATTGATAAAGAAACAGTACCATCAGCAGCCCATGCATTCCAGTCAGCAACAGGAACACAAATCACAGAAACACCACCGGCAGCATTACAATCACCAGCAGAAGTTCCATTCTGACCGATAACTAGACCAGTCTCACCAAGGATATCAGTCTGCTCAAAACCAGCACCACCAATATCTGCAACCATAGTCACTGTGATACATACTTCAGTAACACAAGCCAAAGCAGCCGCAGGAACTGGAACAGCACCAGCAATATCAAACGGAGTAGTAATCAAACCAGTTCCGTCCATCAACAACGTTGCCTCAGCACCATCAATTGTCATACAGTCACCAGGTAAGTTTAAACAATTCGCATCCACTGTAGGAGGCGTAATTGTAGAAAATCCAGGAACACAAGTTCCAGGAGCAGTACTTACCGCCTGATCAGCAGGACATGTCATTACACATGCAGGAACAGGAGCAGCTCCTGACCATACCAAATCACCCGTACCGGCAGCTGCACAACAGTTTCCGTTTCCTGATGATGGTGGAAAAATAGGACCACCAGTTAAAGAAGTTCCGCCCCAAACAACGTCTACACTACTACCTCCCCATCCGTCACCGAATGATTCATAGGTATACAAGTCTAGAGCGTCACCAGGAAGAACACAGGCAGTAATTGAAGCAGGTCCAGTATCACCCGTAGCGTATGTCGCTACCTGAGCACCGTTAGCTTGCAATTCCCACCCATTCTCATTATCAAATGTACTTGAGGTATAATTTACCGTCAAGCTCAATTGAGTCTGAGCAGATACTGTCTGTACCATACACATCATCACGATGGTACACGCAGTATACTTAAATAAGTTAAAAATACTTTTCATAAGATTGAGTTTAGGTTATAATATTTTGATCGAATAAATAAAGATTATTCACTTGACTATAAGTCAAGGATTCCAACAAGGTCATTCACGATACCAGTAACTGGCGCGCTACCATTGTGAAAATCATCAGCATATGTAACCAACTCAGTATAACCGCTCGCAAGCGCTACTGGGATAGATAAATCGCCTTGAATTTTCTGGCCAACCGTTTTGTAATAGAATAATCTAAGGGTGTGTTCGATCTCGGTCATACCGCCCACATTAGCATTTTGAGACTGTAAAGCAGCTACTTCAGCTTGAATCAAGTTCAAAGCAGTTTGCTTATCAGCAACAAAATCCATCCCTTTGAAAGTTGAAGGAGTGAACGCAGTCGCGTTCGGACTTGGCGTAATCGCCTGAGCATTAGACTCGAGTCCAACACCCATAAAGAGTAAAGTAAAAACTACAGATAAAGTCAAGAATTTCAGGCTCTTGAGATTAACCATAGCTTTCCCAAAAGAAAATTTCGTCTTTTCCATGAGATTGAGTTTTGGTTATTAAATTTTATTACTTCAGAATATGTTTCCATAAACAACAAATGCAGTATCAACCCTCTTTAGGGTGATCCATGATCACTATAAAACCATACTTTATTAGAGCATCTTCTTAAAAGGTGATTTCGTCTTAGTAGAAGATACTAATGTAAAAGCGTTTCGTCTTTGGTTTTTTCGTCATGCCTGTTCGTCAACAGTACTACGATCAAACTACATCTGCACAAAGATACATTTTCACATTTCTCGTAATATACCCCGAATGTGGTATTTTTTACATGACTGTAAAACACTATACTTAAAATGGCTCAAATGGCTACCTTATGCCGAGCTAAGGTACACTATTCTTTTATTATACACAGAAAAAAACTATATGAATTATTTTAATATGTGTTAAAAATTGACATTCAGTCCGCTATTAAACCTTGAGGAATTAAAAAAGATCAATCATCTGTTACATTTTAACCTAAATCCTTGTTTAGTGCAACAACAACCATATCTATTGGGCGGAAGCCACCATAAGCATACCAATAATCGCATAAAAAAAGCCCCCTGAATCAGGGAGCTCTATATTTCTTAGTATTAAGATAGAATATTAATTCATCTCCTTCATCATCAATTCTTTTTCCATTTCTGCTTTCGATGAATTATTGGTTCCAAGGTTGACCATAATTGAAATCTCATGAGAACCATTATTGTATGACTGGAATTCATGTCGAGATACATTGTACGAGTAAAAGAAATTCAAGTTATTCACTCGCATACCCAATAGTACTCCAAACCTTTCATCCGCACCTATTCCATAAGTCAAGCCACCAGTAAATTTCTTTTGTAAAAATTGCAACTTTAGGTTTACATCAACTACGGTAGGCACAAACATCAAATTTTTATAAATGATAGATGGTTCTGCTATAATATCATGTTCTTCAAAGGCATGTATATATCCCAAGTTTAGGATATAGCCTAATTCTCGCTCTCCTGAATCCGCATTTTCATCTGTTAATTGAGAACTTACTAGCGAAGGGATAGCCAAACCATAAGTAAACCTATTATCATATACACCATAGACACCAAAGGATACATCAAAGAAATTATTACCATCTAGTCTGCTCAAGATAAATTCATCATTTAAATTAAGCAGTGGATTATTCAGAACTTCACCAGAAACCTTGTGTTGGATAAATTCGGTAGAAATTCCAAAACCTACTTTATTCGTAGGAGAATCTATCGTATAGGATAAGGACAATTGCCCTTTAGTCGTTTGCAATCCTGCATTCGAATCATTGATAATCATGCCTCCAATACCTAAACGATCAGCTAGGTTACCGCTATAACCAAAAGTCATTGTCTTAGGAGATTCTGGAAAACTAGCCCACTTATTTCTATAGTTGAAATAAATGAATTTGTCGTCAGCGACTCCCGTGTATGCCGGGTTGATTAAAGCTGGATTAATGAAATGATGGGTATAAATATATCTTTCATCAAAATATCGTTGCTGAGCCATTGCGCTTGACGCAAAAAACAAAACAAGTCCGAATATGGCTAATACTTTATTCATTGTATTATAATTTTGCTTTAGAAAAGGCTTATTGGCCTCTTAATACTGTAAATGCTCCTTTAAATATTCGTGAATCTCCATTCGCGAAATCAACTTGCATTACCCAATAATATGCTCCTTCAATTAATTCGTTTCCGTTGTCATCCGTACCATTCCAGGAGTTGTCATAATTTTCTTGCGTATAAACATCTCTACCCCATCGATCAAAAACCATTAATGAATTCGGATTATCCGTCGCACAATTAATCAAAAACAAATCGTTGAATCCATCACCATTTGGCGTGATTACTGAAATGCCTTGATAACAATCTTCTCCTACTACAGGAGGACCACATGAGGCCACAATGTACATGGCAGTATCTTCACAACCATTGGCGTCAGTCACGGTAACGAAATATGTTCCTACGGCAACACTGTCAATATCTTCAGTCATTTGACCAAAATTCCAATCATACATATATCCACCAACACCACCTGCTACTTCGATATCCACTGCCCCAAGCATTTCTCCTTGGATAGTACATGTGGTATCCACTAAGGATATGGCTACCATACTAGGCTCGCTAATCACAATGTTTGAGAACGTCGTATCTGTCGTACCATCAGAAAAAGTAATGTCATAATTTCCTGCACACAATCCAGTTATAGGAAGCGCATCTGTACTAGATGAATTTCCATCTTGATCCGTGACTACAATACTAACAGGTCCTTGAGGGTCCGTAATTTGACCATCAACTTCTCCATCACAAGATCCAGCACATGATACTCCAAACCCATTAAATAAATCTTCTGAACTTACATTAACTCCAGAAACGACAAACATATCTGGACAAGCATTAGGTACATCAATATCCATGATAACCACTTCACACATATTGTCATCAGTAATCGTTACAGAGTGAATACCAACTGCCAATCCTGTTGGATCTTGAACATTACCGGGACAATCTGGAGCTACAGGGCAATCCCACACGTAATTATAAGGCTCAGTACCACCAGAAACCGATAATAAAATCTCTCCGGTATCTCCGCATGATCCTACGATCATGTCTACAGTGGCGACCAATTCATCAGGCTCTGTAATATTAAATATATCACTGAAGGTCTGAGGATCTGGTGAACTGTCCGAAATGTTTACAGTATATGATCCAGGACATAGGTCCATTAATGAACTTAAAGGTGGAGAAAATGTATAAGGAGCACATCCACCAGATACTGCGAATTGAATAGCACCATCACAGGCTCCTTCACAGGATATATTTTCTACTGTAGCTTGAACCGACATTTCAGTTACACTACTGGTTATAATGTACTCTTCTAAAACCTCACAATTACCCACTGAAACCGTCACTTCATAAGTACCTGCTTCAAGACCTGAGTTACAACATCCAGAAAGGGATGAAGGACTCCAGTTATACGTTGGGGTAACACCACCGTTTCCGGTAACGGTCAATTCTATCGAACCTAAATTATCACAACTTACATTGGATATATCTTCATCAACATTAATTGATCCGGTGTTTAAAATGGTCACTTGAGCGGTTTCACTACATGTACCATCTGTAACAGTGATCGTATAATTTCCAGCAGGCAAATCAATAAATGTACACTCCGGTGATTCATTCCCGAAAGGGGCAATTGAACACGTCAAAGGAGAACCATCACCACCTGAAGCTGTGACAACAATTTGACCTAATTCCGTACAAGTCACATCTTGTTTCATTGTACTTACCATAATTGGATCAGGTTCTTCAATACAAGCTTCAAATGTATTGGTTCCAAGGTCGTCCGTAACGCATAGTGTATAACAACCCGCCGCAGCTGTAAGATTACAACTACCTGAACTAATAACATTTCCATTTTCATCTTTCCATACACAAGTTGTTGTTCCTTGTTGGCCAGATAAAGTGATATCGATTTGTCCTAAGCCACCATTACATTCTGGATCTGTTACATCACCAGAAATATTCAATTGACAAACAATTGAAACTGAACCGGGAATAAGATCGACTGGTGTTACTTCATTTGCATCACCATCCCCTATTTCAATAGGCACGCCAACATCATCAATGAAGTTGATCGGTGTCGAATCATCGCAATTTCCTACGACGTCATAACACACGTCAAAAAGTGCAACAGTGTCCGGAATCATGGTAACCGGGTCTACAAATGTAAATCCGTCTCCATTAATAGAATTCCAGGTTAATCTTAATTTATCTGTTGGGAAAAAATTAAAGTTCCCACAGCCAATTCCTAAGGTGGAATTGAAGTTCGTCACATTACAAGAAGTATATTCTAAAACACTTGAGTTCCAATTCAATGTAAACTGCATAGAGGCAATATCGATAAAGTTAGCAGCACTTATAGTTACACAAGCTTGACCTGCTGGCCCTACAGTTTCATCAGATGCGATTAGTGTAAAATTGGCTCCAGGCATGACCGGGTCACCTATAGTAATAGATCCACAATCCGTATAATCAGGAAGAGGATTACCATTAGAATCTCCAAACTCATTATTTACCGAAGAGTTTTCAGTAAAAATGAATGAGAAAGATCCATTTGATCCGATAACATCAAAACATAGTTCCATTAGAACATCTCCATCATTTAATGTTACTGGAGTCACACCCGTACCATCAAACCAGGTATATACGATATTACCTGCTCCAGTATTCATCTCGTTTAACACTGCTCCAGGAAGTACAATATTCTGAGTCCCCGTATAAGATAACACCGCAGGATCCCATTCGAAACCTCCTTGTGCACTTTGAATGTCTACAAAATTATCAACTGTAATAGGAACACAAACACTAGTCCCTGATTGTTCTACTGTTTCAGGTGCAATGATACCTACACCACTCATATCACCTTGCGCAGCACAAGGTGTAGGATTTGTACCACCGTCGCATTCAACTTCTATTTGAATGGGCGAAGAGATAATACCTATTTCGTTAAAATTTTCGTCAATAACTTCTATATCTAGAGGGTCACCCGTCGCTTCTAAGGTAGTAGCTTCACAAGGTTCACCAACCATTTCGAATGTGGCTGTAAACAATATAGTATTATCAGGAATGGTTACAGGCTCAGTACTTTGAAGGGACCAAGATACAGTCATTTCTCCTTCTTCCAATGCTGGAGCAGAGGGGTTACCTATATTACCAAGTTCTGTAAACTGAGGTAATACCGATGTTACATTAGAAACAGAAACAAATTTCATAACCGTAGAATCCCAATTAATAGAGTATTGGTATAAAACGATTTGATTGAAATCAGCTACTGAAACATCAACATCAACTGTACTTCCTACAGGAGCGTCAGGGTCTCCTGAGAAAATCACTTGCATTTGAGCAGAAGCTACATTGGCCATTAATACAAAAGCCATTGTAAGCTTGAAAATTAATCTTCGCATATTACTGAAATTGGGACGCGGATTAAAAAATATTGAGTTGCAAAATTACTAATATAATCTCGATAAGTATCATTAATACTTATAATATGAAAATATCTAAAGTACTCATCAACTCGATCTGAATAATCTCATTTAGGGGAAATAACAAGCGTCTACATTAAGACGATTAAAACACCTAAAACGTTGTATGAGATCCTAAATATTTAGGGCAACTATTTTGCCAAAAAATCTTTCTCGATACAAAAATGCCTTTACCGACTTGCATCGGTAAAGGCAATAATTGATTCTATCTCCTACACTATTTGGTAAGTATTATCATTTTCTTAGTTCCAGAAAATTCTTCTGCATCTAATCTATAGTATAATACACCTGTAGTAGATAATTCTTGTACATCAAGTGTGATCGTATTCACACCTTTCTGATATGTATCGGTAAACTGTTTTACTACTTTACCAGTGATATCGTAAATCGTCATTGTCGCATTCATTGCTTTAGGCAATGACACTTCAATGTTTGTAGTTGTTGCAAATGGGTTTGGTTTGTTTTGGCCTAATTCAAATCCGTTCTTGCTCAATTCAATTCCTCTCGTGTTAATTGTAACATCGAAGATTTGTAAATCATCGTTATATGCTTCAGCATTCGTTACATCTGAAGTTAAGCTCACGATATCGCTAAGGTTTCCATTCGCGAAAGCGGTAAAATGAAGTGTGTATAATTCATCTGATGCCGTTACACCATTTACATTATTCCAACTCATTGTGATTGTTCCTTCATCTAATTTAGTTGTACCAAAGTTAGACTCATTTAAACTAATCGCTCCACTTGTAAATCCGTTGTACGCTAATACGTCATTGTTAAATGTTAGTGTATACTGCATACCAACTATAGCGTTGAATTCTTCAGCAGTCAACGTTAAGTCAACGTTTTGTCCAGCAACAAACTCAACATTGTCATAGAATAAATCTAATGAACTTGTATTTCTAAACTCTGCATCATTGGACACTAAATTTGGAGAAGCAGTCGCATTCACATCACCGATTTTAACAGCGATGTAGTTATTTGTCATCTCATCAGCCGCAATCGCTGGGATACTTAATACCTCAGTGAATGGGAATGGATTATCAATGTCTGCAAATGTTTGAGCAGCATCAACAAATCTCCATGAATCATTATCTGGTAATTCAGAGTAGATCCCAAGGATAAGTTTTCTTAATTCGATTAAGTCAATTGCAGAAACAGTTCCACTATTATTAACATCTGCAGCAATCACTTTGTAAGGACTATTTAAATTAACTGCCTGTAAAATGTGCTTTTGAATCAATACTAAATCTAGTGTTGATACACCGTTCATATAATCGTCATCTTTCGATGCGCTAATTTCATAGTCAAATCCAGTATCTACTGCGTTGAACTCGAAGTTACCATCAGTTTGAGTCATAAAATAGTTTTGCTGACCGTCCAGCATCTCTTCTAACATTACTTCCACATTATCAACAGACTGAGCTTCTTCAGTTGTTATCAATCCTGAAACCATCACACCACCACTTATGTTACCACAAGCTCCATTGTTAGCTTGGATATCGACTAACGTTTCACAGTAATCTTGATTTCCATGAGCATCAGTTACCCATACCTCTACAGTATTGATTCCTAATTGATCACAATCAAATGTTTCACTAGTGTGTGACGTATTGCTCGAGAAAGAGAATTGTAATGTTCCAGCACAGTTATCAAAACTACCTAGATCAAAATCACTTGCCCAGATTGCGATCTCACCAGATACTGGCATTATCACAGTTGTAATACCACTCACACAGTATGGTGTTGGATTCTTACAGTCGTTAACGTTAAATGTTTGAATACATTCTGAAACGTTACCACACTGATCTTCAACAAACCATCTAACCATGTGACTTCCTTCAGAGTAAACTCCTCCAGCATCGTTTCCAGCTTGAATAGGACCATAAGAAGATTGTCCTTCCAACTTAATTTGGTAAGACCAAACTAATTCATTAGCAGGAGTACATTCATCTGTAGCAGAACCAAATAATTCAATAGATCCTTGACAGTTATCACCATAGATACAGTAGTTCAATGTACTACAATTAGAGAATGTAGGTCCAGTACTATTGTTCACTTTAATCACCTGAACATCTTGCCAGATTCCCCCAGCTAATGGGTTATTTTCATCATATTGACACCAGTCAATAACAGTCCAAGTTCTTAATATCTTGAAACATGCTCCGTCAACAAACGTAAACGTTTGATCGTCGTAAGTATGAGCCACAAGGCTACAAGCATCGTCATTGTATTGTGGGTAACCCAATAAAGGATTAGAAGGATCAGTATCTACACCCATACATCCTGTCAAATCACGGTCTGAAGGCCAAATGATTGATGCACCACTAAATGGAGATAAGTCATCAACTGTAATTGTTTGTGTACAAGTTACTGTTCTACCACCTGCATCCTCTGCTCTCCATGTTCTAAAGATTGTTCCTTCACCACAATTATTTAAACTACCAGCATCAGAACTCGTTACTGTTACTGTTCCACAGTTATCTGTTGCCGTTGCACTTCCTGTATAAGCTATACCAGTTTGTGCTGCACAATCAACAGTTACGTTTGGAGGACAAGTAATAATTGGATCAATTTTATCTTGAACATGTACAGTTACCATACAAGAGTTACTATTTCCGTTAGAATCCGTAACTAATAAAGCTACCATAACATCTTGTCCAATATCTGAACAACAGAATTGTTCGTATTCTTTCCAACCACTTCCTGTACTACATCCTGGAGTCATTCTATCCACTAAGAAAGTCACTTCAGAGCTACAGTTATCGTGAGAACCATCGTCAAAAGATTGAGCGAAAATGTGCGCCCATCCATTATCAGATAATGTAACAACAGTCGTTTCATCACATACTGGAGTAGGAGGAGTATTGTCAACAACTTGAACTTCTCTTCTACACTCAGTTACGTTACCACAGTCATCTTCAACTAAATACTGGATCCAAGTACAACCCAAAGGAAGATCAGTGATCGTATAAGGACCACCTGCAGGACCAACTACATTTGTGTTCACAAAAGGACCACTAGGAGGAGTCACATTACATGCTGCTTCACCACCGATTAAGTAGTTCACTGTATATGTATAAGATCCACAATCAAAAATTACATTTGGTGGTTGTACAACGTGATCCGCAGTACATGTATAAGGATTTGCATCCTCCATGAAAAAGTCATTTGGACAGTTCACGATAGGACCTTTTTCATCTAAAATCTTAATAATCTGAGTAGATGTAAGGATCGCTCCAGTACACCAATCTAAAGCAACCCAGTTTCTAAGTACTTTGAAGGTGTTTTCACAAACATCGATTCTAGTATCAGAATAAGTAACGTTTATCTCGCAAAATCCACCATTAGGATAAATAGATATACCGTCAATTGATGGGCTACCAATTTCTTCAGCACCACTACCTTCATCTGGATCTGGATAATCATTGCCATTTGAATCATACGAACTTTCACAAGAAAGGTTCACATCTCCTGGGAAAACAACATCCGTTAGCGCTCTTCTTACATAGTTCAAAGAAAAACAACATTCAGCTGAAACATTTCCACTTGCATCCGTAGCTTGGTAACAAACTGTTCTTCTAGCACTGTAATTAGGATATGTGGCATCATTACAATTGATGTCATCGGTAGTATCAGAAGTCTTCGTTACTGTAGCATTTCCACAGTTTTCATCGTACACGTAAGTACTCGCTAAGAATCCTCTAGCACCAATAGAAATAGTACCCGAGTTATACGTACCGCCGTTTCCGTCAGCCGTATTATCAGTAAATCTAACGATCCAATTTCCATTCAAGTTCTGAGCACCACGAGCATCCGCCATAGAAGCGTAAACATCACCAGCAGGACTAATGAAAGTTACATCAACTTGAGCTGTAGATACAGTGTGTGTCCAGTTAAGAGATCCTGTAAAACTTTCCACTACAGCTACTTGGTTTGCACCAGAAACGGCAAAAGGAACATCTACAAAACCACCATCAGGAATTGCTACAGAAGTGTTATTAGAATATGAACTACTGCTGTAGGCCGTCATTATATTTGAGGCTATGTCATCGTTACAGTTCATTTCAACATCATCAAGACAAGTCAACACAGGGGCCAATTTGTCTTCCACTGTAATCCATCCCCAACAAGAGTTTGCACCTAAGGTCACTCGAGCCTTAAGTGTCATTCCGATGTGTGATGAATTCACCGTTGGTGAAGTAGCAATTGGAACATCATTCTGATCCAAAATAGTAACAGTATAAACACACAAAGGATCTGTTCCTTGACCTTCAAGAATCATATCCGGTGTTACTGTTGCTTCACATGTCGCATCCAAAGAAACCTGGACATTGTTATTACATCCAAGTGGACATGTTTGTGCTTGGGCACTTAATGTAAAAAACATTAAGCTTACAAGCATTAAACTCATCTTGGCCAGTTTAGCCATTAGAATTTTCGCGTTTAAAGTAAAGTTCTCCATTTTCATGAGATAAAATCAATTTATGGTTATGTCTAATAATTTAAATCTTAACTGTAGTGATCAGTTAGAAAAAGGAGAGGACTAGCTTATATGTAATAGCTCCAAAAAAGGTGGGGGTGGAGCAAAAATTCTGTTCTTATACGATTTCGTTTTCTAAAGCAAACTTTATCAAATTAACCGTGTTTCGTACGCCTAGCTTTCGCATAATATTTTTTCGGTGTACTCCGACTGTTTGATCACTTATGAACAATTCGTCGGCGATTTCTTTATTGTTTTTGGCCTGAGCAATCAACTCTAATACTTCTTGTTCTCTACGAGTTAACTTTTGTCTAATCAAAAATCTATCCTCGTATAGAGATTTAGATTTATCGGTTCTTGCTGACCCATTACTGTTACTGGCTGGAGTTATTCTTAAACCATCCGACAGAAAAGTATTTCCATCCATGACTTCATTAATTCCTACAAGCAACTCTTCAATAGGGTTTGATTTTAATAGAAATCCATCTGCTCCTCCTTGAAAAGCCTCTTTGACAAAACGATAGTCACCATAGGCCGTCAAAACACATATTCGAACATTTGGAAATTTTTCCTTCAACTCAGGGATTAATTTTAAACCATCCTGATCCGGTAAATTCAATTCCATTAAAATGATATCAGCATCCGAGGTATTCAATACTTCTACTAACTCTTCACCACTCGGCACTTTGTCTACAATCTTTATTGCAGCGTTGTTTCTACTCTTTAAATAGGTCGATATTCCCTCAACAAACATCTTCTGGCTATCCGCAATTATCGTTTTTATACCTATCATTTATCTTTTAATCTTCATAGTCTAAACAACTTGATACTACTATCCATGTGTATTTAAGCAAATTGAATGCCAACTTTTGACAATTTTGCTAAACTGTTGATATACAAGCCTTTTAATAATATGATTTGGATTGCAGGACCTCATTTCGACCGTTTTTAGTAACGGTATAGATAAAACCTGGCTGTACAGCGTAGGCACCGTATTCACCAGACTTACTCAGAGCGACATACCCGACTTGGATATCTTTACAATCGTACTTTTTGACGATTCTATTGACTGCTTCTTCACAGGCTTCCGTAGGAGTTTTACCATTTCTCATCAATTCAACCACTAAAAAAGAGCCTAAAGTTTTCAAAACCATTTCTCCCACACCTGTAGCCGTCGCGGCTCCGACATCATTATCTACGAATAAGCCTGCACCAATAATCGGACTATCCCCCACTCGACCATGAATTTTATAGGCCATTCCACTTGTACTACACCCTCCGGAAATATTTTGATTTTTATCCATCGAAATCATACCTACGGTATCATGGTTTTCTATATTAATAATGGGCTTGTACTTCCCTTCCTTTAACCAATCTTCGTAAGCCTTTTTAGCTTGAGGTGTTAGTAGGTCTGTTTCATTAAATCCGTTTTCCAAAGCAAATTTTCTAGCCCCTTTTCCAGATAAAATGACATGGGGCGTTTTCTCCATTATGGCTTTCGCCAATGAAATTGGATGCTTTATATCACGAACAAAACATGCAGATCCGGCCTCTCCTTTATGATTCATCACACATGCATCAAGGGTAACATGACCATCTCTATCCGGTCTTCCACCGTATCCAACTGACATATCATTTGGATCAGCTTCTACCTTTCGAATACCTAAAATGATCGCATCTAATGCGTTTTCACCTTTGTTTAAGGCGTCTAAGGTGATTTTATTGGTTTCTTTATGATTCCATGTAGTAACAACTAATGGTTCATTAGAAACAGATTTTTCTTTGGAACAAGTAAGAGGAGTAAGACCGATTCCTACAGAACCCAGTACGAACTGGCTTAAAAAATGTCTTCTATTTCGCATATCTTATCGCATTAAAAATTAGGTACAAGGTGGACTTGTACAATAAAGACTAACGATAAGTTGTGGTTATTTCTCCTTGATAATCTTCAGGATATTGAAACTGTTTGAAGATTCAATCATCAAATTATACATACCTCTTGGTAATGACTCATCTAAATTCATGGTCATGAAGTTATCACCTTGAACAACGTCCCAATATTCGGAACGGATAAGTCTTCCTAGTGGATCAAAAAGGTCTAAGTGTAATTTATTATCAGATTCTGCGTACAATTTAATGTGTACCTGCCCAAGAGTCGGGTTAGGATACGCCACCGCTTCTAACTGAAGATCTGTTAAATCTGGTCCGTTAGGAATATCAGAATGACTCATTGCTTGGAAAACATTTCCTTGCATGATATCAATTTCAGCGTTTCTCATGATGACATCATATAGACGCGTATTTTTTATTTCATGAATTTCATCGTGCGTGAAATCGTCATTTTCAAAGTAAAATCGATCACCTTCTCTAAGGAATTGAAACTGCTCTTCCATGATCGTCATCATCAAATCACCAAACAATGCTTGATTCGGTAAATGCTTCTCCGCCAGCATTCCTACCCATGGGTCAACATCATCAATGTCATCATAAAGCTCTTCCATTCTCTCCGCAACTTCAGGATCACCAGTCAAGGCTGTAAAACTAGATACTCTTGGCTTACCAAAGTCTTCTCTAATAGTATTATAATCGGACAAACCTCTTTCTCTTCCTCTGTTAATATTTATGGCAGCAAGATCAAGACCTCCCTCACCTGGAGCTCCAAATAGGAAATTTCTAACATCATCTATAATCTTACAATCCATTTTTTGCTGTACTTGTGTAGCCATTCCTTTGACATAAGGTTCAATACCACCTGCAAGATTGATCGCTATAGGATTGAAAAATGCATCTCTAAGGGTCATATGTCCCTGGCTAATTTCCGTTCCAACATTGCTCATTCTAATGATATTGCTATTGATCAGCGTGTGACCCATTCTAAACGCTGCAGCAGAAAATACGTTTAATATACTCGGATCCATATCTTCTTGGTAACCAGTGTATTCCGGTAAATAAACACCTTGTGAAGGCAACCATTCGTAGTAAACAATAGATTGTAAATAAGCCGTAAGATGCTTACGAGCTGTAAAGAAAATCAAATCATCATTACCAAACCACTCCGGGTTTTCTTCTAATAATTCTTCGCAAAGTCGATTGTGTTCTCTTACGAAAACAGTATGCATCGTGATCAACAAAGGGTTTTCATTCGCCCTTAAATCACCGGCAACAAAAAATTTGTTCATCATACCACCATTGCTGTCCATTGGTGGCGCGGATAAGTCAATATCGCCATTAAAATTACCGTCAACGGTATTCCATGGGAGCAAATTTCCATTGGAGGTCTTAAGTTTTCCTGTACCGTCATTCGCTCTAAGCCAATCTGCTGTTGCTTCGTCTGAACCATATATGGCCGAACCATCTATGAATGCCGTTACATTATTGGCATATCTTCTAGGATTTGAGATATCTGTACCCGTTCCAGTGATTGGTTCTGATCGGAACATTGGTATCGCCGAACCAGGAGCAAAAATTTCATCATCACCAGGAACCATAATCATCATCACATCAGCGTTATCATCATGGACTAGCGATATGTCGTGATCTAGAAATTGTCCAAATACCCACAAGAAATCACTTCGGTTACCCTCATCTTGTAAGGAAAACTCTTGATCAAACAAGGAATTACTTATAACTCGTGGATTTGCTCTGTCGATGCCACCGGGCTCAGAAAAGCCATCATCAAAACCAGATGTAGGACATGCCTTGAGAATCGAACCTTTAGCACCCAGTCCTTCTGGATGATTTAATGATCCATCAAACGAGCGAAATTCTTGACCGTAGGTCAGAATACTTAAGCTAAATAAAAATACACATATCAATACGCGCTGCATATCAAATTCATTTATGTTCAGGGTTCGCTCGGTTCTATCAAAAACCAAGCACAAATATAGATAAATACATCCCAAAAAATGCTAGATAAATCCAGCTAGTTTTAGGTAAAAAACGTATCAATCCTGTGAGTAATACGTTGTTTAAAGCTTTGACCCTCAGAAAAATAAATACGTACAAAACACATATATAAAATTTCCCATATTCGTATTCTCTAAAGGGCTTACCTACTATATAGTAAATATCGTGCCAACTATAAAACACATTGCATAATTACTTAAATTATTAATACTTATTAATCAATTAGTTATACGACATATTATGACTAATTTTAATGCATAAATTTTAACACTTTGCACTTAATTATTGGAATTATGGAGAATTTTAAGTGGGAGATATCCTTCTTCCCAATTTTCATCATAATCGTACGTTAGATTATTTAGGAGTTTGAATTCATTCGATAAATACAAAATAGAATCACTAAAAAAATGTTTGACTTTAACATTTTTAACAGTATTTGTCATTCCAATTCAAGCACAATTTGATCAATATTCGAATCATCGATCGAAAAAAGTAGCCATTGTTCTTGATCAAAAAATTACTTTGGATTCACTCACCCTAGATCCTTCCTATCTTGAGATTCGGAATGTAGAGAAGGATGATTATGACATTGAATTCCAGAACAACGGAATTATTATACACCGTTTCCCTGCATATGATTCGATCGATATTCATTATCGAGTTTTAAATATTGATGTTGAAAAGCCGTATACAACACTTGACTCTACCCTACTAACTAAAAAGGATAAAGCCATTTACATTGGCTATGATTACTCCCCAAATAGGGACTTGAATGCGGACAGAATCATCAATTCTAACAAGCTCAATTATGATGGCAGTTTTTCACGCGGTCTTTCGGTTGGAAATGCTCAAAGCCTATTATTAAACTCCAATTTTAATCTACAATTAGCCGGTGATTTGGGTAATGATATTAGCATAAAAGCGGCGATTTCTGATGATAATATCCCTATTCAGGCTGAAGGAAATACTCAATTGCTACAAGAATTTGACAAGGTTTTTATTGAGGTAAAAAGACGTGCAAATACCATTATAGCAGGAGATTACGAATTGAGAAGACCAAAAAGCTATTTCATCAATTACTTCAAAAAGCTTCAGGGTCTTGGCTTTCATAATTCTACCCAAATCGATCAGGACCATTTGATTGACACAAGAGCAAGTTTTGCCGTTTCAAAAGGAAAATTTGCTAGAACTCA
>JAHDBI010000016.1:0-2585 GCA_020630475.1 Saprospiraceae bacterium | reverse complement strand
GTAGGGCAAGGAAATGGGTCATATGTCATTGATAATGAGGTCTTTGCAAATGGAAGAGTTTACAAATACATTGGTGAAAACCAAGGAAACTACCTACCTATTGTCCAATTAATCGCTCCTCAACAAAACCAAATGCTTTCGCTCGCTGCAGACTACAATATCGGAGAATCATTGCTTGTAAAATCTGAGTTCTCTTTAAGCAACAATGATTTAAACAGGTTTTCCAACTTAGATAATGAAGACAATATCGGTGTTGCTGGTTTTCTAGAATTAGGGCATAACCATACGCTCAACGAAAACTGGTCCCTCAAAAATTTTGCTAATATCGAACTGACACAAAAAGAATTTAGGGCATTAAATCCCTATCGAGCTCAGGAATTCAATAGAGATTGGAATGTAGAATCCAACCTCGATTCGCGCGAGTCCATTGCTGGTTTAGGGAGTACCCTATCGTATAAAAACAAAGGAAATATTGCCTATCAATTAAAATCTTACAATCGAGAAGATTTTGATGGTCTTCGGCATTTTGCTAGCTTTCAATACCGAGATAGTAGTTATGTAATTGATGCAAATGTTAACTATTTAAAGAGTAGCTCAAATATTGAGAACACGGATTTTTTAAGACCAACAGTCGAAGTATCTAGAAAATTTAATGCCTTAAACCAACTCACTTTAGGTGCTTTTTATCAAGGTGAAAGAAACGAAAGAATAAGTGCAGACAACAATGAACTTCGAGCGACAAGCTTTCAATTTGACCGGATTAACTTTTTTATTCAAAATGAATTGGACTCAAGACTGCATTATAAATTCAGTTTAAATAGAAGGTATGACCAATTACCGGATCAAAATGAATTGAAAGAAGTGACCATTGCTGATGAATTCATTAGCACCAGTAAATGGAACATTAATCCTTCGTCGTCACTAAACTTTGACTTTTCATACAGAAATTTAAAAGTTCAGGATCCCATTTTGAGTACGGAAGTACCTCGTAAAACCTATCTGGGACGTCTTGATTTCAATTTTAGTGCTTTTGATGGAGGAGTAAGATCGTTAACCAGTTATCAAATCCAATCGGGGCAAGAATTAAAACAAGAATTTGAATATATTCAGGTCGAACAAGGTCAAGGTAATTTTGTTTGGGTTGATTATAACGCGGATAGCTTAAGACAACAAAACGAATTTGAATTCAGTCCGATTGACACTGCAGATTATTTGAAAATCACAGTCTTTAACAATGAATTTATTAGAACCAATTCCAACGGTATAAATCAAAGTTTGCGGCTTGATGCCAAACCGTTCATATCGAATCAATCATCCTCTTTTTTCCTGAATACCTTGAGTAAATTTTCGAGTCTTCACACCTTGAGAATCAATCAAAAAACCAACGCTGAGAACAGTAATGATGGGTTCAGGCTCGTTGATTTTGATGTGGAGGATACAACACTCGTGTCGTTTGGTTCATTCATTAATAACACCCTGTATTTTAACCGGTCAAACCCTAAATACGACTTACAAGTAGGAAATATTTTAAATCAAAACAAAATCGTTCAAATCACAGGTTTTGATGCTCGGGCTTTAGAAGAGTATTTTACTCGTTGGAGGTTGAGTCCAGTCAGTTATATGGATATTATTTTTGAAGCAAAAACGGGAATTAAACTTTCTGATTCTGAAATTTTTGACAATCGAGATTTTTCAATCCGTTCGTTACAATTAAGTCCAGAAATCAGTTATCGTCCAAAAACAAATCTTCGTTTCAAAACCCGCTATACTTACATTGAAAAAGACCAACAGATCAATGAGAATGAATCTCTTGTCAGTCATAATTTGAGCTTTGAAACCAGTTATCGTCAAGCCAATTCTTCAAGCCTCAACTTGGGTTTAAGTTTTGTGCAATTAGATTTTCAAGGAGACACGAATACTCCCGTAAGCTTCGATATGCTGGAGGGCTTACAGCAAGGACAAAATTACATCTGGACAATGGCCTACACGCGAAGATTAAATAACAGTGTTGATCTGATTGTGAATTATGAAGGTCGGAAAACGGGTACATCCAGGGTGGTCCATATTGGTCGTGCTCAAGTAAAGGCCAGTTTTTAATCCGCATTATCGCCTCCAAGACCATATAAAACATAACAAAACTGGCTAAATCCTGTTATTCGTTTAAATTTGTTACACATTAAATCCAACACTATGAAGTCCGTTCAACTTTTGATGCTTTTTATGATCATTGGCTTTAGCTCCATGGGTCAGTCATGGGAAACATTCGACGAAAGTCAAATCGAATTACGCCCAGATCAAGAAAGACAAATCATTCCTAGTGAGTATGCCACTTTTCGGCTGAATATGGCTCAACTATTAGAAGATTTAAAATCTGCACCTGAAGAGTTTATTGACCATCGTAAATCAAAAGATATAGCGATTTCTATTCCTATGCCTTCCGGCGAATTGGAAACCTTCAAGTTTTATCATTCTGAAGTAATGGAAGAAGGATTGGCACAGAAATACCCTAATATCAGATCGTATAAGGGATATAATGAAGATAAATCAAAGGTTGCTCGATTCAATGTTGGTCCTTTAGGTTTTCA
>JAHDBI010000119.1 GCA_020630475.1 Saprospiraceae bacterium | reverse complement strand
TATCTAATACATTGATTCCATTAAATGTACTAACCCAGAGATTCCCTAAGTTGTCTGTTAGTAGTCCAATGGCGTTATTGTCGGTCAAACCATTATTGTCCGAAATTTTTTTTTCAATTTCAAATGTCTCTAAATCAATAATGCTTATTCCTCCTCCATACAAGCCAAGTATCATTTTGTTCTTGTATCTGTGAGTAGTAACGACATGATCTTTTAATAACAGCTTTTCAGGAAATTCAGATTTGTGATCAAATTGATCGATGAGATTAAATTTTTCATCATAGACAAATAGACCTTGATAGGCTCCAACCCAATATTGCTGTAAATCCGGAAAATGAGAAATACTTCTCAATTTAGAATCAAACTTTAATAATGTATCGAATTCAAGAGTTTGAATATTGAAATTACCCAGAATGCCATTTTTTTTAGAATAGCCAACGCAGAGAACTTCATTCTTTGATACAGGATGAATATCATTAATTTTGATAGGGACTATATGATTTTCGGAAGTGTTCTTATCAAAACTGATTCTATGTAGACTGCTTTTACCGTCGTTTCTGAAACCAAATAGAAAATAGAAATCGGAGTCTTTGTGATACACAAACTTAGAATTAGCTCTGTGTTTGAAATTTTTAAATTGGATTTCTTCTACGTTCTCAGATAGGGGGTCAATATGATATATTCCAATGGCTTCACGGACAAAACGCATTTTATTGTTCTTGTCGACTGAGACATCAGTAACCAGGTTTCCAAACTCACTTTTTTGGACTCTATTATCCTTGTTGTAAAATTCTAATCCAGGTTTCAACCAGGATATGACTTTAACACCATTGTAACCTACTGTGAACCATTTGTCGAATACATCATTGGAAAAAACATCCTTAAATTTATCATTGATACTTAGAACTTTGGAGAAGTCTAATAATTCTCGATTTTTACCTAAAACCAAGACTTTGTGAAAGTATCTTGGTCTATCAGAAAAACAAGCAATAATGTTTCCTTGATCATCTTGTCGAATTAATTTACAGCTGCTTTTTTCTTCTAAATCTAGAGTGTGTAATATTTCAAATTTTGAGTTTTGCCAAATATATATACCCTTATGATTGAATAGATAAAGACCGTGCGAAGATTTGAATAATGATCCTTCTTGCTTTAGTTGGTGTTTTTTATTTTTCGAGATTTTAGAGACAATTTGATTTTTCTGAACAATAAAATCTTTTTCAATTTTAAAGATATTGTCTAGATTTTCGGGAATGGTAAAAGCTTGGTTTTCGACATTTGGTTTTTGATATTCAGAAACAATAAAGCTCTGTAAACTATCTTTTTGAAAATTCTTAAAAATTAGTGAATCAGAAAGGATAACCTGTTCAAAAGATCCAGAAAGAATGCGCTCAATAAATCGAGTTTTGGTATTTAGTTGGTATAGAAATTTTTGCCGATTAAATTCTAAATAAATTTGACCTTGAGGACATAATTTCACTCTAGAGAGGTCCGAAAGATTGATTTGATCCTCAGTTAGAACACTTGTACTGATGTCAATAAAGTTACTCCCGTCAAATCGTTGAATAGTATTTTCTTGAAACAAGTAGAAGAATCCTTCTTTGTCCCTAATGACATGATTTATTATTCTTTCTTTTAATCCGTTGTCGTTATCAAGAATTCGGATATCAACAATTTCTTGACTCGATACATCTTGGGATATAACCAGGAATATGGAAACGATCAAAATTAATTTCAAGCAGACTTTTTTCATCAATCAGTTCTATAGACTTAAGATACAGTTTCTAATTTTAGGAGCCTATAATTTTGGATTAACGGTTGAAATTAAGGAAGAAGTGGTAAGGATTTTTATTCTTCGTTGGACTTTAAATTCTTAATTAAAAACTATTCGCTTGTAAAAGTGCGAGGAATTTGAAGGCCTTAGGGCTATTCAGAAGGTGGTAAAAGATTAAAAATTAAGAAAAATTTGTCCACTATTTTAATCTAACATTCGACGAAAGTCGGTGAATAAAGGATGTCGTTTATTGGACCCATTTATATACTTCAAACCAGATTTCTCCATTTTCGAATCGTTTTAAAAATGTTGCTTTCTGGTCCTTTTGAAGTTTGAGTTTCTTATGTGCGGATTCAATAGAATTGATTACTATAATTTTCTCAGTCGGTTGTTTATCCCATTGGTTGACGCGTGTAAATTTTTGATCATTGGTTCTATAGCCCGCGTAGGGTTCTTTGAGTGCAGTTTCATTTAAGAAATCTGTATAAATGAATTGATCATAGATGTTTTCTTCTTCTAAATATTGAACTAATTCTTGATGCAGAGGACAATAGTCCAAATAGGAAAGATTGATATCTAAAGCAGGTGATCTTTGTTCATGCTGTACAGCGAAAAATACTATCGCTATTCCTAATACAAAGTGATCTAATTTTTTTAGTCCCTCGGTACTACAAGATATTAATACGACAGCACCGAGAATGAACAATGGGAGGAGTACCAACAAATATCTCAGCGTTAAAAAGTTAAGCGCTGAAAAGACGATATAACCAATAATGAAAATTCCAAAGCAAATAGAAAAACGCTTTTGAATTCTACTGAGTTGCGAATATTTAATATGGTCATAGGACAGCAATGAAAGTACGATCGCTATAGCAAAAAAGATAGCGCGAGCTTGCCCAATGAATAAAAATGTAAAAATTGATTTTATTTTTTCGAAGATGACCTCCGGCTTGAATTCCATCATAGACACATGGTCGGGATATAGAAACCACCCATATTCGATTTTTTGAAATACAAGGAAAAGAATAAAGCTTATATATGGAATGCAGGAATATATTAACTCCTTCCATGTGGATTTTCCGAAGACAAGACTGAGTACGACATAGCTATTGCATGCTAATATTCCGATGATCCCGGTTTCTTTAGTAAGTAATAGTAAACAGCCCCACAAAATGTACCAGCTCCATTGACGCATGATAAAAGCATAAATCGTTAAAATGGATAGAGCGGCAACCAAAACCTCAGGTAGTACCATAGAAGATTGCGCTATGAATACCAGTTGAAATAGAAATATGGCAGAAGTGTAAAATGCAATTTTTGCATCCCATACTTTTAATAACATGTAATAAAGTCCCACCGAGAAAAGTATAGAGAGAAATAAGGCAAAACTATGAGCAGCGACAAAAGATTTCCCAAAAATACTTAGCCACACACCACCTAGAAAATGAAAGAGCAAGGGGTGCCCACGAGTAAGATATAAATCTACTTTCCCTGGTAAAATACTAGATCCTGCGTCCGCCATATGTTGAATGGCAGGCGCATATACCCATGATTCATCCCAAAAATAAGAGACATTCAAGTGGCTCCATTTGATGGCAATAAAAGCCAATAATGACACCAAGAATGCCAAACTATAAAGCAAGTTTTCTTTATTGAAAAGCATAAGCGAAATTAGTAAAATCTATCACTTTAATAAGTAAAATAGTTTTTCCGAATACAAACTGGACAGCTGAGTTTTTTTTGATAGTCTCTGGATGAAATGTCTATGATGGCTTAGAGGTGCTTACTGCGATTAAATAAATGGATAACCAATAAGTCGATAGAATCAAGATACTTGACAACTCAAAGCTCATTTTAAATTTATTAATAGCAATGAGAGCATCAGAGATCATAAAAAGTAGAACCGCCAATCCAATCAATTTGTATACTTGTTGAGAATGACTTCGTGCTAGATTTATTCCTCTCCAAGCCATTAGAACGATCACAGCAATGTAAATAAAAACAGGAATACTCAAATCACCTAAATCGTCTAAAAGAAAATAATAATATGAAGCTCCTATGAAAGAAAGAACACCCAAAACTCCAATCGAATGATGGTGGTTTGATTTGAAATAAAAAGCGAGCATGAACAGGACATGCGCTATAAGAAAGGAGAGAAGACCAAAAACAAACAATCCTTCATTCAATAGCAGGAGATCTCCACCCAAACAAAAAAATAAACCAGCCGAAATCAATTTAGAATAGCGATCCATAGGTCGATCTCCATATAAAAAAGGTATCGATAAAATCAGGATTGTGGTAGCAGCTTTGAAAATAGAAAATCCGATCGCCTTTGAAGTGAAGGCAAAATAGATCGCCAAAGTAGCTAGTAAGAATATAGAAACCCAATGAAATACAGGAATTTTTTTCATACTCTAAACTAAAAACCTAGTAGTTATTATTTCTTTTTCTTTCTACGGGATTTGCCAAAATCACCTTTTCTTCGGTCCTTTTTTTCTACTTGACTTCTACGTGGTTTTCTTTCAACATTGGATCTACGATCTTTGTCTGTGGCATCTCCGCTCTTTTTTCGATCTTTTTTGGCTCTGTCTTTTGAACGATCTCTTTGTTCGTCATCACGTCTCCGATCTCCTCGTGGTCTTTCTCGTCTTCTTCGATCATTTCCACCTCTTCTTCTATCTCGACCGCCTCTTCGATCTCCGCGACGTTCTCCGCCACTACGACCTTTTTGTTCTTCCTCATTGAGGTCTTTATTGCTTCCTAGATTTAGTGACTTTAGCTCTTGGGCTAGCACTTTGGCGATGATTTCATCTTTCGTCAAGTTGCTAAAAAGCATATTTACTTTGGCCATTAGAGCCTCGTCTATTTTTCCTTTTGTTTTTTGTTCTAATAACTTTATACACCAATTTTCGATTCGAATATCTTTTATATCTGCCGTACTCGGAATCAGTCTTTTTTTAAAAACGATGCCAAGTTGTTTTTCCAGCATTCGTATTTTATATACTTCACGACCAGTAATGAATGCCAGTGAAGTTCCTTTTTTTCCGGCTCTAGCCGTTCTTCCACTTCGGTGAGTGTAATAGGCATTTTGATCAGGTAAGGAGTGGTGAATAACGTGTGTCAAATCATTGACATCTATTCCTCTGGCTGCAACATCTGTAGCAATGAGAACATGTAAATCATGGGCCTTGAATCTATTCATAACACGATCCCTTTGTGCTTGAGATAGATCCCCATGTAAGGCATCCGCTTTGTAATTTTTACTGAGAAGTTCTTCGGCCAGATTTTGAGTGTCCCGTTTAGTTCGACAAAATACGACACCACGCATTTCTGGATTGATATCCAACATTCTAGTCAATGCTTCGGTTTTATTGGACTGTTTTACAATGACATATCGATGTTTTATGTTTGCATTTACCTCATTTTGGGTGTTGACTTTTACTTCAGCAGGATTGTCCATGTACTTCTTGACAATCTTCTTTATCGCACTTGGCATAGTCGCTGAAAATAACCAGGTCATGGTATCTTCGGGGGCATAGCTCAAAATTTCATCTATATCCTCTTTGAAACCCATATTCAACATCTCATCTGCTTCATCCAATACAAGGAGTTGAAGTTGATTTAGTTTGACAGCTTTTCGTTTGATCAAATCAATTAATCGACCAGGAGTAGCGATAATCACATGCTGCGTTTTTTTCAGTGCCTTGATCTGAGTCATTATGTTGGCACCACCATATACTGCCAGTACATTAACTCTGTCCAGGTATTTGCTGAACATATTGAGTTGCTGTGCGATTTGCTGTCCTAATTCTCTGGTCGGAGCTAAGACCAAAGCTTGCGTATATTTTTCATTAGGATCGATGCGCTCTAATAAGGGTAGTCCAAAGGCCGCAGTTTTGCCTGTCCCAGTTTGCGCCAATCCGATAAAGTCTCGTTCTCCCTCTAGAAGTTGAGGAATCGCTTCCGCTTGGATATCTGTTGGTTTTTCAAACCCTAATTGTTCAAGAACTTTTAAAATTGGAGATGAAAGTCCTAAATCTTTAAATGCTGTCAAAAAAATCGATTTATAGTTGAACGGGCAAAGGTAGCTTTAATTACCGATTGTTCGCTATTCCTAGTAAAGCAAGTTTATATTCGGACTTGATCCGCAAAAAAATATTTATTCTTCTTCTCTACCCAGTCTAATGTTGTACCAGTCAATTTTTCTTGAAAAGTACATGACAATACATAGAATTAAGAAAATTCCAATACTACCAATTAATAATGCATAATCTTCAAGTTGAATAATCGTAAAAATAAAACTGTAAAGAATAAAAAGAATCCCAAACATCATTCCAGCAATCTGTCTTGATTTAAGAATTGCAAAGATATATGCAGTAACCAAGCCTAAGGTTAATATGGCGGAGACAAAGTAGGCATAGTTAAATTTTATATGCTCACTAAAACTAAGCAGCAAGCTGTAAAATACGACTAAGGCAATACCTACTAATAAGTACTGAATAGGGTGAATAAAAACACCATTTAGAATTTCTACAAAGAAGAAAACCAAGAACGTCAATACGATAAATAGAATGGCATAGCGGGCGACACGGTAAGACTTTTTGTAGTTGTCCACAGGTAATAAAAGGTCGGTACCAAAGGCACTCTTGTGCACCTGATGTTGACCATTGAGCCAAGTTTGTGGATAGTTGCGATTCAAATGCAATATATTCCAATGGGCATTAAAGCCCTTGTTATCAACCGAACGATCATCGGGTAAAAACGTTCCAGTGAAGCTGGGTGTTGTCCAATTTGAACTTAAATTGACGTCGGTAGTTTTTCCCATAGGAATAAAATATAAGTGTTGACTTCCTTTTAAATTTAAGGTTAAATCAAACGTATAACTGCTCGAATCTTGATACGATGTTGGCGTTTTGGCATTAATTCCTGAGGCGATAACATCACGATTGCTGGTCCCTGAATCGAAAGAAATATTCTCAGAATTCCATTGTAACGATATTTGTTTTTCTATGCCCTTGAGATCAGTAATTCCAAGATTCAATTGTGCCTGATCAAAATGTATGTTTTTGACTGGAATGTCATATTTGGAAATATCCAAAGCGTTGAACTTTCCCTTAATATTAAGATCGGATTCATAAACCACCACTTCATGGATGCCACGGTATCTTTTTTCTGGGCTTATGTTTCCATTAATAGTTAAATCTTCGGGTAGGAAATTTATCCATTCTTTCAGTTTAACGACTTTTTCTGTCGAGTCCTTGGCGTTATACTGCTTAATGAATTTGTCGTATGGGATGCTTAAAAAAGGTCCAGTCAGTGTTTGTCCATTTCCCCATTTGGAACTGACTTCATTGATCGCATTTTTCTGAATTCGTTCTCGTTCAAAAATCAATTGCTTCACCATGGTGGTTGGGATGAGCAACATAATAATCAAAATGGCAATGACAAATATTTTAAAAAAGACGCTGCTCTTGAGTTGGCTTAATTTCATGATGGTTCTGTCTGTTAATTGCTTAACGAATATTTTAATTGATCAAGTATGATTTTGAAATACGTTTTTACAATAAGATACGCTATTTCCAAGGACCTTGTCTGGTAATACTTACAAATTTTTGACCGTCAAATCGAAATAATCCACCCCAACCACCAAACCAAAATCTATCTTGTCGATCACGAAAGATCGAGAGTATCCCGTTTGTATTTAAACCATGTTCTTGACCGTAATTTTTAAAAGATTTTCCGTCGTAGGAATACACTCCATGGTTTTCTGCCGCGAACCAAATATTACCATTGTGATCTTCGTACAAAGCGCCCACTTCTGCGCCTTGAACCATTCCCATCGCTGTATAATTATTGAATTTTTTTCCGTCATATTTTGAGATGCCGCCAAACATAGTTGCGATCCATATGTTTCCTTTGGAGTCTTCCATTAGAGAACCAATACAATTGCTTGGAAGTCCATTTTCTGTTGTGATAAAGTCGAAATTGGTTCCATTATATCTACAAATGCCAAAGCCATCAGTTCCAAACCAAATTGTGCCATTTTTATCTTGCAGAATACTACTGATTCTATCGTAGGCGTAAATACTGGAGCTGTCTTTAACAATCGCCTTGGGGATGTCAAAAGGCTTGAATTCTTGACCATCAAATAATCGAACACCCTCTGTTGTGGCTAGCCAGAACAAACCTTCTCGATCAATAAAGAAATCCCAGATATCGTTTGAGAAATCCTTATTGTTTTCTTTGAAATTAGTAAATGATTTGCCATCAAATTTACTCATTCCACTATAAGAACTGATCCAAATGTGACCATCCTTGTTTTCAAGGATTTTTGTGATTCGTCCGCTAGCAAGCCCATCCTCTTCTGATATATACACTAAACTATCACCATTATAGAGCATGAGATCATATACATTGGTGCCAAACCAAAGTTGATCCTTCGAATCTTGAAAGATGGTTCGGAGATGTTGACAAAGTTGACCTTCAATGTAGAATAATTGATCTTTAGTGTCAAATGAATTTTCTTTTGCAAGAGCAATTTTTTTGATCGAATGGGAATTCTGATTTTGACAAGAAAATAAGAACAGTATAAGTACAAATAGACAATGAAATAGGGGATGTTTTGATTTTGGAAATCTACGGTTTTTCATAAGGTTTCTCTAGTACATGATTTTTATAGTGTTAAAATACTAATATCTCGTTTCACTTGCAGCACATTATCAATTGGTGGTATTATAATATTAGAGATATTAAAAGACGCGTTAAGAATCTATCATGAACATAGAGAACAAACTCAATCGAGTAAGGGGAAGAGGTATTTTGGTATTATTTATTGTGCTTTGCTACTCGGTAAATATAAATTCGGCCAATTCTGACATATATAATACGACAAATGCGGAATCTGATATTCGCCGAAAGGCAAATACAGAAAATATTATGGGTGCCAACTTGTATGTCGATATGGTGCGATTTAGTCCTGACTGCCAAATATTGATTTTTTCTGTATGTAATAATGGAAATGTAGCTTATACAGATCAATTCTTTTATGTCGGTCTTTATGACAATAATCCTGTAACCAGTCCGGCTTCACTAATAACAAATTATGAATATGAAATATTTAATGATTTTGATGTAAATGAGTGTCATGATATTTTCATTCCGGTGTCCAATATTTCTGTTGTGGATGATTTGGTTTATGGTTTTATTAATGATAATGCCTGGAGTCCGACCCCGTTTGATTTTGAGAATGACTTTCCAAATACGGGATTTGCAGAGGATGACTATTTGGATAATCTTTTTGAGTTTAATGTTTCTGATTGTACTGTAAATGAAATTTGTGATAATGGCATTGATGATGACGGCGATGGCTTAATAGATTGTGATGACGATGATTGTTGTGGCGTGTCAGGATGCGAGGATAATCTAGTAGATTTTTACATACCGAATACCTTTGTGGTTTTGCCAGATTGTCAAACTTTGTTTCTTAATATTTGTAATGAAAGTGCCAAGTCGTTTAATGGGACAATCCCAGTGAGTCTATACGATGCAGTACCTGAACTGGCTACGACAACGTATCAGGGAACGTTTGATTTGGATCTTGACATCGGAGGAAATGATTGTGTAGAAATTCCGA
>JAHDBI010000015.1:35260-47372 GCA_020630475.1 Saprospiraceae bacterium | reverse complement strand
ACCACTACTGGGAATATTAGTAAGTAAGCAAGATTGCTTGAAGTGTTGTTAAACACTACGTACATTAGGCCAACCAATAGAATCGCAAATGGAATCGCAGCTATTTTTGAAATCGAATAAATCCTCATCTTACAATTTAAGTGTGTAAAATTATTATTTATTGTTTGGCGTATTAGAAAAAGCCCTTAAATTTGCGACTCTTTAAAAAGGTACCTTAGCTCAGTTGGTAGAGCAATGGACTGAAAATCCATGTGTCCCTGGTTCAATTCCTGGAGGTACCACAAAGGCCCGGTGAAATTTCACTGGGTCTTTTGTTATATATTCCCCGAAAGTGAATGACCAAGCAAGATGTACGTAGAACAGATAGACACGCAATTAGGCCCTATAACGGTTTATGCTAATGATGAAGGTGTTTATTCTGTGAAGTTTGGAGCTTTTGAAAGGGTGCAAAAACCGAATGTAGTCACACATACTGCAAGATTCGAACTCAGCGCTTATTTTGAAGGGTCATTAAGACAATTTACTGTGCCATTAGATTTTGGAGATGCAGGAAGTTTTCAAAAAAGAGTTTGGCGCATATTAAACCAAATCCCGTTTGGTGAAACTAGAAGTTATAAAGAGATCGCCATAGCATTGGGTGATGAAAATGCTGTTAGGGCTGTTGGCAACGCCAATGGAAAAAATCCAATACCCATTATCATTCCTTGTCATAGAGTCATCGGTAGTGATAAATCCTTGACGGGGTATGCGTCTGGAATTGAAATGAAACGGAAGTTACTCTCCTTGGAAAACCCTAAAGAGTACGCATATCAAAATAGCTTATTCTAGTTTAATTTAAAATCTGCTACCAGGGAAAACTCGGGAACCTCCACTTCAAATAAAGAATCATCTTCTAAATTTTTCATTAAGTAAGATCCTTTCATTTTGCCGATTGGTGTAGGTACAGGAGACCAAGATTGGTATTGATGAATTTCCTCTGGGTTAAGAATTGGCTGTAGCCCAATAACTCCTTCTCCTTTAACTTCACGTACTACATTATTCGCATCAGTAATAATCCAATGCCTTCTTAGTAATTGAACTTTATGGAAGCCTTGATTTTCAATGGTTACATGATAGGAGTGAACATATTTATCTTTGTTAGGCAAAGAAATCTCCGCCTCGTAATTTGAGATGACTGTAACTCGTATTCTATGTGTTATTTGAGTGGGCATTATTTTTTTATAAAATCTAATATGAGTCTTTCTGCTCCTTTCAGGGCCGTTTCTAAATCGTCGTTGATTAAAACCTCGTCAAACTTATTTTCATAACGCATTTCACGCTTGATTCGTGAAATACGCTTCTTTAAACTTGCCTCTGATTCTGTATTTCGGTTTTTCAATCTGGCCACATGTACTTCAAAATTCGGAGGTTTCACAAACACGGCGAGACATTGTTTCCCATACTTTCTTTTAATGTCCTTGGCACCCCTTACATCAATATCAAAGACAATATGCTTTTTTAAGTTCCACAATCTTTCAATCTCTGATTTTAAGGTGCCGTAATATTGTTCATCATACACCTCTTCCCATTCAACAAACTTTCTTTTCCTTTTTAATTCGTCAAATTCTTCTTTCGAATAAAAGTAATAGTCCCTTCCATGTTGCTCATTCTTTCTTTTCTCTCTAGTAGTGGCTGAAACAGAAAAATCTAAAAAATCAAAGGTTTTTAAAAGATGGCGGACGATCGTTGTTTTTCCGGCACCAGATGGCGCAGTAAAAACAAACATCTTACCACTGAAATCCACAGTTTCCATTAGACAATATTTGCAAGTTGTTCTTTAATTTTCTCTAATTCATCTTTCATACCAACAACAAATTGCTGAATATTTGAATCTTGAGCCTTCGCCCCAAGTGTATTGATTTCTCTTCCCATTTCCTGAGCGATAAAGCCGAGTTTTTTACCTTTCAATGCATCAGCATTCCCTATTACCTCAATAAAAAACTTGCAGTGCTGTGATAACCTCACTTTCTCCTCATTGATATCCAATTTTTCCATGTAGTAAAGCACCTCTTGTTCGAATCTATTCAAATCGACATTTTGAGCACCTACAAATTCGTCTAGATGCCTTTTCATTCTAGCCTTTAAGTTTTCTATTCTTTGCTTCTCAAATGGCTCAACAGCATCTAATTTTTCAGAAATGCTTAAAATATTGTTTCTCAGGTCCATTTCCATAGCCTGTGCTTCTCGAATTCTGAAGGTGTTTAGTTTATTCACTGCATCGGTAGCTAATTGCATGACTACATTCCACTCTTCTTCCGCTAATTCAGTGTCAATTGGTTTTACTACATTTTGAATCCTAAGAATTCCCTGAACTAGATCTCCTTGATTTGAACCCAATTCGGATTGCATTTCTTTTAACTCGCGGTAATATTTCTTGAACAGGGGCTTGTTTAAGCCAAATTCATCATGACCTGATTCTGAGTCAATACTTAAGGTAGCCTCTAATTTACCACGATGTGCATTTTTTAAAATGAGGTTTCTTAACTCAATTTCTTTCTCCTTATAATACGTAGGAAGTTTGAGTCTTAAGTCACTCGTTTTACCGTTTAACGATTTAATTTCAAGAGTTAATTTCTTATTGTCAAAGCTCCCACTTGCGTGTCCAAAACCCGTCATTGATAGTAACATATATCCGCTTTATATTTTCGATAAAGATACGGAATGCCTTAAAGACCTCAGATAAAATGAAATTTCTCAGATTAAGTTTTCTTATCTTATTGAATGTGAGTGGTTTACAGTCAAACATTTTTAACAAAAAGTGGTAAAATGTTTTTCAAACTCAATAAAATTGCGAAATTTGCGACTCTTTTTTGTGGTACGAAAAGCCATAACTAACTATAAATCAAATTATAACGATGAGAAAAGCCGATTTAGTTGCATCCATCTCTGAGAAAACAGGAGTTCCTAAAGTAGACGTACTAGTTACTTTAGAAATGTTGTTTAAAGAAGTGAAGGGATCTTTGTCTGAAGGAGAGAATGTGTATATCAGAGGTTTTGGTTCTTTTGTAATCAAAAAAAGAGCTAAGAAGATTGGTCGCCACATTAAAAAGAATGTTGCTATTGAAATTCCGGAACACTTCATTCCTGCTTTTAAACCTGCGAAAATTTTTGTAGAACAGGTTAAAGAAAATGTGAATGAGCTTCCTAATGAGGAATCAACTAATTAATGATTGATTTATCAAAAAGACAGTGGTTAAGTATCCTTAGTGTTACTGTTCTTTTTGCCATTTTATATTTTGGCTGTGATACAAAAGCCAAAGATTTGGAGCTCGCGGAAAAGTCCAGAGCTGACAAAATTGAAACAACAGGTTTTCAAACATTAATAAATAAAGCGAAGCCGGAACTAAATAAGGCAGATCGTGATTTATTAGATGCGTATAACGTTGAATTGAATAATCAATCTACAGACGAAGGAAGTATTGGGGTACTCAAGAAAATTGCTTCACATTGGTATTCATTAGGTAATCACGCTTTAAGTGGTCATTATGCAGAAGAAATTGCAAAACTGAATGAGACTCCTGAAAGCTGGTCAATTTCCGGTACAACTTATGCGTTAGGAATAAAGTCTACAGACGACACAAAACTTAAACAATATTGCCAAGGTAGAGCTGTTAAGAGTTTTGATAAAGCTATATGGTTAGATCCAGAAAATGTGGATCATAAAATCAATTTGGCGATATGTTACGTAGATCTACCACCTCAGGACAATCCTATGAAAGGCATCCAAATGTTGCTTGGATTAAATAGAGATAACCCTGAGAATGTTTCCGTGATTAATCAACTTGCAAGATTAGGAATGAGAACCAATCAATTTGAAAAAGCCAAAAACAGATTAGAAAAGGCTATTCAAATCGAACCAGAAAATAGAGCGAGTGTTTGTATGCTTGCTGAAGTATATACCCAATTAGGACAAGCTAAATTAGCAGCTGAAATGGGTAAAAAATGTAATGAATTAAATAATATTTAAAGATATACTATATGCCTTGCGGTAAAAAAAGAAAACGACATAAGATCTCTACTCATAAGAGAAAAAAGCGTCTAAGAAAAAATAGACACAAGAAAAAGAATAGATAAAATTAGAGCTTGCTATAGTAAGTAAACCTTGCTTACGTAGAATGTGCTACTTCTAAAAAAAACAGAATAAGTATGAAAAAATACTTATTCTGTTTTGTCATATCTTGACCTAAGGTCATGGATGTGCAATTATAGTCCCTCCCATCACATTCTATTTTTAGCTAATCTCTACAAAAGAAAAAACTGTGGATAAAGAATTGATTATTAATTCGTCTCCCACAGAAGTAGAAATAGCGCTTTTGGAAGACAACAGACTAGTTGAAATCCATCGCCAAAAAACTAACAGTAATTTTACTGTGGGAGATATCTTTCTTGGAACAGTCAAGAAATTAATGCCAGGATTAAATGCAGCATTCGTTGACATAGGTCATCGAAAAGATGCTTTTTTACATTACACTGATTTAGGGCCTCAACTTAAATCTTTGCTGAAGTTTACCAAAGAATCAATGAGTGGTAAACTCAACACCCATCGTTTAGATAATTTTGATTTAGAGAAGGATATCGTCAAAACTGGTAAAATTGACCAGGTGCTAGACAAAAAGCAACCTATCCTTATTCAGGTTTTAAAAGAGCCAATCTCTACAAAAGGGCCAAGATTGAGTTGTGAACTAACCATTCCAGGTAGATACCTTGTTCTAACGCCCTTCCAAAGTGGAATAAATATCTCTAAAAAACTTTCGAATCCAGATGAAAGAAAAAGGCTTAAACTCCTCATAGAGTCTATCAAGCCTAGAAAATTTGGAATTATTGTCAGAACCGCTGCTGAAGGCAAAAAAGTAGCAGATCTTCACGAAGAACTGAGATCTTTAGAGAATAAGTGGGCAACCATCTATAAAGAACTACAAACTGCCCAACCCCCAGCAAAGCTATTAAGTGAAATAGATAAAACAACGAGTATTCTTCGGGACATACTGAATGACAGCTTTAATAAGGTTGTTGTTAACGATCCAGAAGTTTACAAAGGAGTTAAAAATTATCTTGGAAGTGTTGCTCCTCAGAAAGTAAAAATTGTTAGCCTGCATAAATCCAAAAAACCAATATTTGAGGCTTATGGTATAACAAGACAAATAAAGGCTTCTTTTGGAAAAACAGCAACCATGTCAAGTGGTGCCTACCTCGTATTAGAACACACTGAAGCTATGCATGTCATTGATGTGAATAGTGGCCCAAAAATGCAACGAAAGAACCAAGAAGAGGCTTCACTAACAGTCAACTTAGAATCTGCAAAAGAGATTGCACGTCAATTAAGACTTCGTGACTTGGGAGGAATAATCCTAATCGATTTCATAGATATGCGTAAAGCACCACATAGACAAATGCTTTTCAATTCTATGAAAGAGTACATGAAAAATGATCGTGCTCAACACACCATCTTACCCTTAAGTAAGTTTGGATTGATGCAAATTACGCGACAGCGTGCTAGACCTGAGGTTAAAATAGATACTTCAGAAGTTTGTCATACTTGTAATGGTTCAGGAAAAGTTAATCCTACTTCGCTCATCACTGATGACATCGAACGAGATATGCGATACATTTTAAACTCGAGACCAAAGAGCAAATTGGTGTTAACCACTCATCCGTATGTTGAAGCATTCCTGAAAAAGGGATTTATGAATTTTCAGAAGAGATGGTTCCTAAAACATAACAAGTGGATTAAAATTAACAATAATGCTGACTTCTCATTAAATGAATTCAAATTTTATGATAGTCAAAACGACGAAATAAGGTTAAATTAAATCTTATTTAATCCTTTGTTTTGGCAAAAGCGTACGAGTCAGTATTAAGCTCTAAATTCAAATCGGGAGATTCTATTCTCTTCACGGTTCTCAATTGGGGTTTGGGTCACGCAAGTCGTTCCATTCCGCTTATCTCGTACTTAAATAAAATGGGCTGTAATGTCTATTTAGCTAGTGATGGAGAAGCTCTTGAACTACTCAAACGAGAGTTTCCAGAAATCACTTCCTTCACTTTACCGAGTTATGATATTCACTATGCACATCGATCTATGGTGCTTAATATGTTTAGGCAATCACCAAAAATTTTGTCTCGCATCTCTAAAGAAAAAGCCGAGACTAAGGCAATCGTTAAAAAACACAGTATTAAATTTATTATTTCGGATAATAGATACGGCAGCATAAGTCCTAATTGTCAAAACTATTTTATTTGTCACCAAATAGGAATACAAACGAATTCAAAAGCGATCAACAAAGCACTTCGACTAGTTCATACAAGATTCATTAACAAATTTGACGAATGCTGGATTCCTGATGACCATCAACATTCTTTAGCCGGTAACATCAGTCATCCTAAAGGACTAAAAAAGTATAAATTTCTTGGAGCCTTGTCAAGATTGAAGGAGTCCAACGAGAAAAAGGACATTGATGTCCTTGTTATCCTTTCCGGGCCGGAACCACAAAGAGAAATATTCGAAAATAAACTCCTAGAATTATTAGAATCTTCTACTCTGAACATCGAATTCATTCGGGGAACCGAAAAAAAAGGAAGCAAAAGAAATACAAATAGGCATATAAACGTACATGATCTATGCTCCTCTAAAATGATAGAAGATAAAATGAATCGGACAAAACTAGTAATCTGTAGATCGGGATATAGCTCCATCATGGATTTAGTGAGTATGAATCAAAAAGCCATCCTTATCCCAACACCAGGACAGACAGAACAGATTTATTTAGCCAAACACTTACATTCTCATCCTTTATTTCAAACAATTCAACAAAAAAACTTAAAAGAATCATTGAATTATCTAGGCATCTTTTAGCGGATTGTTCAATCCATTTTGTGTGAATTGTGGGCCAATGGTACAGTAATTTTTTACTCCTCGCACTGCTTTCTTAAGAATAGTTGTAAGGTCTTCCATTTCCTTATTCGACCATTTTCCTAAAACAAAATCCACTTGCTTTCCTTTTGAAAAATTATTTCCTATGCCTACTCTTAAACGCGCATAATCAGACCCAATGAATTGATTAATATCTTTTAGTCCATTATGTCCTCCATCCTTACCTTTTTGTCGAAGTCGTAATTTTCCGAAGTCAATATTTAAATCGTCTAATACAATCAACAAATTTGGTTTGAGAATTTTATATTGCTGCATCCAATATCGCACTGGTTTTCCACTCCGATTCATATAGGTAGACGGTTTAGCTAAAACCAAGGTTCTTCCCTTAAACTTAACTTCTGTTATTTCCGCAAGTTGTTTATGTTCCCACTTAGCTCCAAATTCATTTGCAATAGCATCCACAACCTCAAATCCGACATTGTGTCTCGTTTCATCATAATCCGGATGTAAGTTTCCTAAACCTACAATCAAATACTTCATAGGGTCTGGTTCAATGTTTTTCTTCTTGTTAAAGAAGGATAATATTTTTTTAATTAATGACATATTCAAATAATCATGATTTAGTCGCTTGTGCTTTAAGTAAAGAAAGCCTAACATTGTGACTCTCTTTAATTAACGCGTCAATGTAATATGCAAAAGCCTCTAAGTTCTGAATTTCCTGAGTATTATCAAGCTTATGTTAATAAGGTTGATACGGATGATTTAATTCCCACGTTACAAACAAATTTAGATCAAGTCGTAGACTTCTTTCAAAATATTCCTGAACATAAATATGACCACAAATATGAAGAAGGTAAATGGAGTATTAAGGAAGTCTTGATTCATTTAAGTGATGTCGAACGCGTAATGTCATATCGTGCATTCAGAATATCCAGAAACGATAAAACCAAAATCGAAGGCTACGATCATAATGCATATATATTCGATCATGATTTTTCTCATAGGACAAAGGAAGATGCGATCCAAGATTTCATTAATGTCAGAAAAGCGAGTGAGTCTTTGCTGAAAAGTATTCCTACATCGTCTTATACCCTTGAGGGAAATGCCAATGGATCTCCGATAACCACAAGAAGTCTCGCTTATATATTAGTAGGTCATAGCTTACATCACATGGATATTTTAAAAGAGCGATACCTCTAGTGTCCTTGTATTTAAAAGATAGCATCAACTTTTTATCTAAACTTAGTTTTAGACGCATTATTAATATCACCAAACTATTCTGTTCTTTTTACATCACAAAATGGACAAAAAGAGCCATTCAATGGGGTGTTCCAATGACCATTTCTATTGAACCTACAACGGCTTGTAACTTACGTTGCCCGGAATGTCCAAGTGGATTACGCTCATTCTCCAGAGAAACCGGAAATCTAAAAACAGATTTCTTTAGATCAACCCTCGACCAACTTCATAAAGATTTATTATACCTCATATTTTATTTTCAAGGAGAGCCCTACATAAATCCCAATTTCCTCGACATGGTAAAATATGCGTCAGATAAAGGAATCTACACCATTACCTCAACTAATGGTCATTTTTTGAACGATGCAAACGCAAAGAAAACCATTGAGTCAGGGTTAGATCGTATGATTATAAGTGTTGATGGGACAACTCAAGAAGTCTATGAGAATTATCGAAAAGAAGGTAAGCTTGAATCCGTGTTACAAGGGGCCAGAAATATGGTTAAATGGAAAAAAGAATTGAAAAGCTCTACACCGCATTTAATTTTTCAATTTCTCGTAGTTAAGCCTAACGAACACCAAATTCCTGAAATCTATAAATTGGCTGAGGAAATTGGAGTGGATGAGGTCAAACTTAAGACGGCTCAAGTGTATGACTATAAAGATGGCAATGAACTTATTCCAACGATTGATAAATACGCACGATATAAGAAAAATGCCGATGGTCAATATGAAGTAAAAAACGAACTCCTGAATCATTGTTGGAAGTTATGGCACTCTTGCGTGATAACCTGGGATGGATTAGTCGTCCCCTGTTGTTTTGACAAAGATGCTGAGCATCAACTCGGCGACCTTAAAAATTCGGATTTTAAGGAAATCTGGCATAATGAATCTTATCAAAACTTTAGAAATTCACTACTTAAGGGACGGGATCAAATTGACATATGCACAAATTGTACAGAAGGTTGTAAAGTATGGGCTTAGGGGTCATTTTACACTAATTCTTCACTAATTTGACCTAATCCTTTGATTTTCAATGATTTTTGAACAACTTTACTGGAGGTTGTTGGCTAAATACCATTTATTTTTTTCGATTTATTAGAAGTTTTAATATTTAAAGACTGAGTAACTAGTCACTTAGCTCTTTTTGGAATAGTTTTTTCATTGTTATACTTATAACTACCGTAACTCCATGTTTTATAAAACCATCATTCAAGGAAGATTAGCTTTTGGGACCCAAAATAGTTATGATAAGGCGTTTCGAATGTATATGTATAGATTGGAAAATTATCATAAATCCAGCGCCATTTGGAAGGAAGGAGAAATCTTTGATGATGATAACCTATTGATGACCATTCCCAGGTACGTCGGTCAAAATTCTGAAAAGGTTTTTAAAAACACCATCTCTCTAATTTCTTATTGCGCACAATTTGCTTTGGACGGATATGTGAAGGCATGGTTGATTGACGAAAAAGGTATTCGACATTATGCTGACATAGATCCTCAAAGTGATAAAATTGCCGTTCAACATTATTTGAAAGGAAAAAACCTTGTGAAAGAGGAAGGTCGACACGAAGAAGCTATTTTAGAATTGAACAAAGCCATTGCCAAGTATGATAACCATGCCCAGGCATACGAACGAAGAGCCAAGGTTAATTTTATTCTTAAAAAATATCATGATGCTGCTCGAGACTATGACAAAAGCATTTCTATTGATGATACCAATCCTCATGCCTTTTTTGGACGTGGAAAAGTATGTCTAATCAATGATGAATATCCAGAAGCTATCGAATATTTAACTAAAGCTTTAAAGTATTCTGTAGCTCTACAGCCATTATATTGGAAAGCTAGACGTCTTAAATCAAAAGCACACACGGCACTTAAGCAACACAAAGAAGCGGCCTTTGATTTAAAGCTATTTTCTAATCGATCTTTTAAAGAAGATAACCCAAATTTTGTTTGGAAGCGTTGGTCCTTTTTCAATTATGCTAAAACATTGATCGAACTAGAAGAATATAAGGATGCGATAAGTTGGTTAGAAAAAGCTAGTGAAACGGCTCAAAGTCCTGAAAAAATCACTGATGATCAGATTATCTGTTGGAAGGGAATCGCCAAACAAAAAGCGGGTGTGAAAGAATTCATTAATGATTTCAAAGAAGCTGCTGAGATGGGAAATAAAGAAGCTAAAAATCTTCTCAAAGAGTTCGCTTAATTTTTAAGATTTCATTTGTTATCTGCTAGAAGCTTTTACGTCTACATATTCAAACACTAAATAATCTCGTTTAATGAATATGACACGATTTCTGTTTCTAATTCTACCATGTTGCTTTCTATTTTGCCTTTCGGCGAATGGGCAAGAGGGCATTTCGATTAAGGAGGCTAGTGAAAAAATTCAAAAGAAATTTAAAAAAATAAACGAGTATTCTCGAAAAGGAGAAAGCAAAAAAGCACTAGAAGAGTCTATTAAATTACTCAAGAAAGATCCTAATATTGTTGATCTTCATCTAAGAATTGCTTCCATCTACTTTAATCAAGAAAAATACTCCGAGGCCAATACATACTTTGATCAAGCAGTTGCTCTAGATCCAGAATTCGATTACCGAATGTACTATTCTCAAGGCTTAACCAAGCATAAATTAAAAAAATATGGTGAAGCCAGAGATGCGCTTGACAAATACATAGAAAGAACACAAAAGAAAGAGAAAAAAATCCAGGCGCAAAGGCTAAGAGATAATTGCGCTTTTGCAGCAAATGCGATAAAAAGTCCAGTTCCGTTTGAACCCACAAGATTACCTCCAAGCATAAATACCGGCGCTTCTGAATATTTACCTTTCATTCCACTGGATCAAGAATCAATCATTTTTACCACACGAGATGGAATCCAAGAGGATATTTTCTATTGTAATATTGAAAATGGTGAAATACAAGAAAGTTATCCACTAGATGCCATCAATACGGATTACGATGAGGGTGCAAGTACGATATCCATAGATGGTAGAATCATCATTTTTGCTACTACTGACAGAGTTAAAAGCATGGGCTCCTTTGACTTAGCATATGCCTTTAAAGGGAAAGACGGAGAATTTGGCCGGACCCATTCTCTTGGTAAAACAATCAACAGCCCTACTTGGGATTCTCAGCCTTCTCTATCTGTAGATGGTAACAAACTATACTTTAGTAGTAAAAGGAAAGGGGGTTATGGCGGTAGTGACTTATATGTGAGTTATAGAAATAAAAAAGGTCAATGGACAATTCCTCAAAATTTAGGCCCTACGATCAACACAAAGTATGATGATGAGTCACCTTTTATACATCCTGATGATCAAACATTATACTTTAGGAGTTCTGGAAGACCTGGAATGGGAGGTTTTGATATTTATATGGCGAAGTTAGATCAAAAAACTCTAGAATGGAGCGAACCTGTAAATCTTGGCTACCCTATCAATAGTGAAGGAAGTGAAGGTGCATTATGTGTAAGTCCTGATGGAAAAACTGCTTATTTCGCTAGTGATTTAGAATGGGAATCTCTTTATGAACAAGCCAATCTAGATATATTTTCATTCGAACTGCCAACCAATCTTAGACCAACACCCGTGACCTACGTGAAAGCAAAATTTAAAAATGCAAAAACGAAGGAAGGTGTAAAAGCTAGCTTCAAAATCATAAACAATGAAACACAGGTGGTACTTCATGATTTATCGGATAAAGAAGTGGGTTCATTTTATGTCAGTCTGCCCGTTGGATCTTCTTATTCTTTGAACATAAATAAAGAAGGATATAACTTCTATTCTGAGAGTTTTCGACTAGATAGCGTTCAGTCCATTTATAAACCGTATATACTAGATGCCTTATTGAGTCCTATTATAGAGTTAGAAGAGATCGAAGTGGCTGTATCAAAACCAGAACCAGTCATTTTAAAAAACATTGTTTTTAAATCTGGAACAGCAGTTTTGGACGCCAAGTC
>JAHDBI010000015.1:0-35160 GCA_020630475.1 Saprospiraceae bacterium | reverse complement strand
TACATTTTCTAGTTCAAAACTTATCTTTGCCGCCTATAACATGGGACGACGCAGAAAAAAAATTGTTGAAAATATCAAAATATCCGGTATAGCGGATAAGGGTAAATCTGTCGGTAGAGATGCTAACGGAAAAGTATACTTCGTTACCGGTGCTATACCTGGTCAAATAGTGGATGTACTTGTTCTTAGAAAAAAGAAGGGTGTCGATCAAGGAATAGTAAAAAACCTTAAACAAGAATCACCATATGCGATTGAGCCGAAATGTGATCATTTTGGAGTTTGTGGAGGATGTAAGTGGCAGAATTTTGATTATCAACAACAGCTTAGTCGTAAAGAGCAAAACGTAAAAGATGCGATGCGTCGTATCGGTGGTTTGGATGATACGCTTGTCGAACCAATTTTAGCCTCCAAAGAGATTTATACCTATCGGAATAAGTTAGAATACAGCTTTTCTACCAAACGTTGGTTAAGTGATGCTGAAATTCAAAGTGACGAAAAAGTTGAACAGTCTCCAGCTCTTGGTTTTCATGCTCCGGGGACCTATGATAAAATAGTAGAAATAGATACTTGTCATTTACAAGATGACTTAAGTAATAAAATTAGAAATGAAATTGGCGCTTTCGCGAAAGCGAACGAATACAGCTATTACGATTTCAGGGAACATAAGGGTGACTTGAGAAATATTATTGTGCGTAACACTACACTTGGACAGTGGATGGTCACCATCAGTTTTGGGACATCGGATTTAGACAAAATTGAAAAACTCTGTGATCATCTTTTAACTTCATTTCCACAGATCACAACATTGGCTTATGTTATCAACAAAAAATTAAACGACACGATCGTTGATTTAGATGTTATACCCTATCACGGTCCTGGTTGTATAGAAGAAAAATTAGGGGACATCCAGTTTCAAATAGGACCAAAGTCCTTCTTTCAGACCAATTCAAAACAAGCCAAAATTCTGTACGATCATGCTAAGAAAATGGCAGATCTAAACGGTGATGAGCTGGTTTTTGATTTATATTCTGGAATAGGAAGTATCGGACTATATTTAGCAGATTCTTGTAAAATGGTCGTAGGTATTGAGACCATTGAGGCGGCCGTGAAAGATGCAGAAGTGAACAGGCAAATCAATGAGATTGGTAATGCGGCTTTTTTAGTTGGTGATGTCAAAGACGTTTTAACGGAGGAGTTTGTTGATTCTTATGGCAAACCAGATGTGGTCATCACTGATCCACCTAGAGCAGGGATGCACAAAGATGTCGTAGAAACTTTGATAGAACTTAAAGCGAAAAAAATCGTTTACATTAGTTGTAATCCTGCGACTCAGGCAAGAGATCTTAAATTATTATCTGAGATTTATACTGTCGAAGGAATGCAACCAGTTGATATGTTTCCACATACAAGTCATATTGAAAACATTGCTGTTTTAAAATTAAGGACTGATGAAGAAAACTGAGATGTTCATATCCCTTGAAAAAGAAATTCAAGGATATAAAAAAATAATGGCAGAAGCTTCAGACATCATTAGAGATAAAGATGTCACTGACTTTCCGATTTTTGTGATGCACCAACAACAGCTTGAATTGGGAATACCCATAGCCGAACAGGGTAAGGTGAAAGGAAACTGGAGTATTCACGCTTCATCTTTGGAAGAATTTGTTTCAAAACAAATCATCGAGCCAAAAAATATAGAAAAATTTAAACGTGATTATAAAGACCCTAAGGACCAAATATGCCTTTTTGTATTAAGCGAATTAGGAGCTCAATTCATTTACGTACCAAGAAATAGCTAGACTAATTATATTTTGAGCAAAGTTTAAAGAGAAACAAACTATTGGAAACTTCGACACAAGAAAATAACGACAAGATTCTCGATTCCATCCGAACTGAGCGGATAGTCCTTCCTATTCTAATAGGCTTAGGGGTCGTTTTTTATTTGATGTATATCCAGCTCGATCGTGAGTTATTTAAAGAGATCCCATGGAATGCAACCGCTTTCTTTTGGATTGGTATGGCCATTCTTACTTACGTTGTGAGGCATTTATTTTATGCGTGGAGATTAAGAATATTGACAGATAAGCTATTCAGTTGGTACAAGAGTATTGAATTGATTTTTATTTGGGAATTTTCATCGGCTGTCTCCCCAACGAGTATTGGAGGAGCGGCAGTTGCCCTCTTTTTGTTGGCTCAAGAAAAACTAAGTACGGCCAAAACGGTGTCTATTGTCTTTTATACCATGGTCATTGATACCCTATTTTTCTTAATCAGTCTTCCTTTGATTTACCTGATTTTCGGACCTGTGGTTTTAAGACCAGGTGCTCAAAGTTTTAGTGACTTAGGTGCGTATGGTGTTACATATTTCAGTGTGATTGCATTTATGATTGTATACGGTGGAATATTCTTTTATGGATTATTTATACGTCCAGATCATTTTAGAAGATTCTTTACTTGGCTTTCTAACAGAAAAATTCTAGAGCGATTCTCGGAAACCTTAAAAAAGACAGCAAATGATGTTGTCACCACCTCTGTAGAACTAAGAAAAAAATCATGGGGTTGGCATTGGCGAGTGCTGTTGGCAACAACAGGAGCTTGGTTTACAAGATTCTTAGCAGTTAACTTTATTATCATAGCCATTATTAACTCTGTAGGTCGAGATTTATGGACTCAAGGCTTGTTATATGGACGTAGTAAAGCGATGCATACCATTACGCAATTTAGTCCTACACCAGGAGGGTCTGGTGTCAGTGAATATTTATTTGGAGGTTTCTTTAGCGATTATATTCCTGTGGGAATCGCAATCGTCGTTGCTTTAGTTTGGAGGTTAATTACTTACTACCCTTATCTTATTGCAGGAGCGATCATCATTCCAAATTGGATTGGAAAGATCATTGTTAGAAAAAGGAAGGAAGCTGCATTAAAAGCCTAGTTTGATGGTATACGATTTATTTCAAATAGCACTTGTTGTAGATGACTATGATAAGGCGATTAAGTTTTATACAGAGGTTCTACATTTTGATTTGCTAGAAGATACTGTTCTTAGTCCAGTTAAAAGATGGGTTAGGGTCAGGCCCAAAGGTTCGAATGGGGCATCTTTACTTTTGGCGAAAGCCAAAAATGAACAAGAAGCTCAAGCCATTGGAAATCAAACTGGAGGTCGAGTATTTCTGTTTATGCATACAGATGATTTAGTTAGAGATTTCCTTCACTTAAAAAGTCATCATGTAGAAATTGTTCGTCCAATCTCTGAACATGAGTACGGAAAGGTCTTTGTCTTCAGAGACATCTTTGGTAACCTATGGGATGTTATACAGCCTCCAAACTAAAATTATTATCCACCAACAAAAGTGTCGGATTTAGTATTGTAAACTTGAAAAATTCCTCCTTTCTTTTCAATACAAATATGAGTAGATGGCAACTTTACTCCCTTAAATTTTGATGATATCTTCTCAATCTCTTCGAAGGTTTTAACTAAGTTATTTTCGTTATCGAACAAATAAAAAGTCTTGAGGTACTTATAACTATCACCAATTTTTTTTGAGGTCTCTACATAATAGTAATCATTGTTTGCTCTATGTATATACGCCTTTTCTGCCTCTTGAAGCAGCTTAATCTTAAAGTCGTTTGTGATTAAATACTGCTCGATGTCCTTTTTTCCTAAACATCGATTTTCGTTACATTTTATTTCGTCAAAGTCAAATTCTGTTTGTTGGTTACCCAATGTATCCACTAAACAATATTTACCATCTTTTTCTGCTTTATAATAGTTTCCAGTATAATCAAGACGTTCAAATGGGGCAGAAAATTTGACATTTCCTGAAGTATCAATCAGATAAGACTGTATCTCTCCATTTAAATTATGTTTACTTACAAATGCAAAATCCTTTTGGCTTTCAAAAGCATTGACCCTAGTAAATTGAAGAGGTAACTTGATGTTACCAAGCATATCAATATATCCGAAAATGAACTCAATGCGCTGCCCTAATTCATCTAATTTTTTATTTCGCTTTTTTAAAATCTTCGTCAATTCTTTAGTTCCTTGTATTCCTTCAATTTTGTTCGCCCTCTCATACTCCTTAGTGATTTCCTCTCCTTGTAAGATTTCATAAAATGTTTCCTTATCCATATTAGAAACAAAATTGCCCACAAAAATTCTGTTTTGAGCGTAGCTATTCCTGTTATTATTTTGAAACAAATCATACTTCCCTATGATTTCTCCCTTTGCATTATATAGTATGTTTTTTTTAGAATCTCTATCTACGAAGACCAGCAAGTTTTTTGAGAGAAATACAAATTGCCCATGAAATGGCTTGATCACCCATTGACCATCTGTATTAATCACACCTACTTTAAAGTCATACTTGTTTTTTATGACATCCTTTTCATTGACTACACAAAGCAGTCCTGGGTTTTTATACATCTGATGCACCCATCTATTAGGAAAGGTATATCCTTTCGGAATGAATGGTTCCAAGTTGTTATTCAACACTTCACAGTTCGGAAAATTCTTTTCCTCTGTAGTTTGACAAAAATAAATGTGCTCATAGATTCCATCTTTTTTCAGAATAGGAAGTGCTTTTATATCTAAATATCGAGTCGATAGCACCTCCTTACCACTAGCGTCCATCATAGATTTTTCTTGACCAAATTCTTTTATTTCATATGGAGACTTAGTTATATCTTGCCTAGGAGCTCTTGGATCAAATTCGTTTAGGAACGTACCATTCATATCATATATAAAATTGGAATTTGAATGGGATCTTAAAAAATATTTCGAACGACAATCTACTCGAATATTACCCTGATTAGGTAAAAACACTTCGTAAGAAGGGTCTTTAAATTTTCTAATCCGCTGAATCGTATCGTTATAGTTCATGCACTGAATCAGATCATCACAATTCAAAAATTTAGTGTAATCCCATTCAGCATTCATTAGAATTTCACCTGATTCAGAGACGATTCCTTTCTTAGCATTTCTTGTAAACTCAAACACATCAGATTTACCCAATCGCTTGATCTCAGTAACAGAGTTCATTTTAAATACTTCAACCAAATTTGAATCCCCTACAGTAACACCATTAGAGTTATACAAAATAAAATCTTGATTCAATGTTTGAATTCTAGTGAAAGTGTCAGGAAGTAATCGATCTCCAAATTCACTTAATACCCCAAATTGATTATCCTTTTCAGTAATGATATACCTCTTTTTCTTGGCCAGAAAAGCCATCTTTGCAGACAATCCTTTTCCTTGCCAAATGACTTTCCCATTGCCATCATATAATTTGCATCCTAAAGAATCTTGATACAAACATGCGTTATCAGAAGAAGTAAAGTATTCCCTCGTTTTTGTAATTAAGTCACCTTTGTCAGATAGCAGATGAAAATATTTGGTCTTTTTAACTTGTTCCACAATCAATTCTCCGCTGATTAAACCAGGTGTAAACAATTGTTTTACTCTATGGTATTTTACATCACTTATGGATTGACCTTTCTCGTTGTGTAAGCTCAGGTGTTGGCCATCATAAACTCCTATCATGTGATTGCTAATGACAGTTCCTTCTTTCACATTAACAGGCAAAATATTTTGACCAAGGCTGTCTAAGAAATTTACAGAACCATCAGTACTATACACTTTAGTGATATGATGGATAGGTGTGTAGGGAGTATACACCTTATGGGTGGTCAATTTATCCCTATCTTGACTATAGGGTTTATAACTAGATAAGGGCTTGTTAGGGTTAATAAAATATCGCACTTTGGCGTAAGAGTCATCAACAGCAATCAACCCAGTTTTTTTATTTTTCTTATTATTTAAATTAAGCGTAACCAGGTTTAAAGAAAGTATTTGAGGAGAAGCGAAACCCTGCTTTTTAATTATATGATCTAGCAGTTTTTGTCCTTTAAAATTATACAAACCCCACAAGTCATTTTTTAATAGTGAAATTATTTTATGTTGGTCATTAATTCGAACATCTTCATAAACTGCTTCGAGTATGACTCTGTCATTTGCATCACATAAGCCTATAAGCTCCTCTTTTTGAAAAGGAATCAATTGAGCTTGAATATTAAAAGAAAAAGCTAAAACAAAAGATAGGCTAATGAAGGTTCGAATCATCTTGTTGTGTTTTTAGAAACCAATCAATACTTCCTCTAACATACTTTCTGCTCCTTTTCTAGTTCCTGAAACTCTAGAATCCTTACAAATCGCTTTCATTTCTAATTTTTGATCATAAGTTAAGTCAAAATTTATGACGAATAGTTTTTTCAAATTCTTTTGGTTAATGACAAACTCATAAACATTAGTTGCGGAAGTACAATTTCTTAAGGAGAGTTGTTCTAAATTATGGATATTGGTTGGAAAGGATTTCAATTGACGACAATTATCTATTCTAAGAAGTTTAAGTTGACTAAGTGATGTCAAATCTGGTAAAGATTCAAGATCAAGATTTCTAAAGGTCAATTCCTCACAATTGGTCAATTGACTAATATTTTTTAGGTCTTCTTCTTTAGTGACTAACATGGTCTTTATCCGGCTGAAATCTACCGATTTATCCGTAAGTTCTCGAACCACTTGATTTTCGATTTTTGTGTCGTAAACAATTTCTTTAGTAGTCCGATCAATCACAAAGTGTCTTTTAGTCTTGCTTTCCTTAAAAGAAAACAAATTAAATCGAACACCCATTGGGTCCTCATTGCCGAGTTGATAAACCAATTCATTTTGTTGTGCATCAAACAAGTGTTGTTCATATTCCTTTTCACCTAATCGATAATTGACTTGAAAAACATTTTCACCCACATGATGGATACTAGTAGGATTTAAACCTTTTACTTTTGGAAGTACCAATTCATTTTTATTGACGTCGTATAATTTGGCGACATAAGGTTTATCCTTCTCCCACAACATGAAAGAAGCATATGCTGTTTTTGGTGGACGATACCCTTCTATATTCTCGTAATCACAAATGACTTCACCCTTAGTGTTGATATAAGCAATATGGCTACCCATTGTGGGGGCATCTTTAGGCTTGTAAAATTCGATTATGGAAATTCCACTATAAAAAGGAGACACTCTAGTAACTATTCTATCTGGAAATAATTTTCCTAAGTCTATTTTGATCTCTCCTTTTTGGTCAATGAAATAAACCTTCAAAGCATACTTGTAACTATCTTTAATTTTTTTTCCTCTAAGCTTTATCATAGATAAGCCTGAGTAGAAAGAGGATACCTCAGTGATATTTTTTAGGGTGTCAGGAATAAGTTTTTTCTCATGGCCTAAAGTATTGATATAATGCCAACCGATGCCTGATAATCTTACCGCTGCCAAACCATCAATAAATATATCTGCCTTGTAAAAACCGTCTCGTTTAAAAACTATTTCACCAGATGCTTTAATAAAACGATATCTCTTAGAACCAAAAGAAGACTTTGGATCTTTAAATTCTCCTAAATGAAATCCCTCTGAACAAGGTGTAACGGACAAATAATCTCCTAAGCTAGTGATGAAGTTTCCTTGAGCATCAAACATGGCATAATTTCTTTTAGACATATTCCATGCTAAAATATTTCCACATTCTCCAATGTCGGTATCCGCCATTCCTCCAGCCCAACCCATGTCATGTTTACCGTCCCATGCATTGATTATTTTATATCCCTCGGGTAATTCAAATAAAAACTTTCCTTGCTCATCAAGAACAACGTTAGGATTGCCAATAACGGGAAACAAGTTTTCAGCTTGACAAAAAATGTTTGAATTATGAAGCAAAAACAAACATAAAATAAGTGTAACTCTTCTCATGATATATTATTTAATCAATCGACCAATTGGATATCTTTTAAATGTAGGTTCGTGATAATCCGATCTTTCGTAGATGTAATTGAGTTGCGCTTTTGGATTTTCGGCGAAAGCCACATCATTAGATTTCTTCTCTTCAAATGCTTTTTTAAGTTCAGGATGATCATTTAGAATTTCTACAGCCAAGTCCTCAAAAACGTAAGAAGAAAAATGTTCTTTTTGCATTAATATACCATCAAAGAAATTCCATGCAAAGAAACTGTCTGGTGATTCTGGTTCTAGAGTCTGGATAATAAACGCATCCTTCTTTTGACCTGTGTACACTAAAACATCACCCTCCATTACCTGGATTTTAAAATCCTCTGTTCTTGTCTCTACTTGAGAATGTAAATAATGACCCTCGTAAGGTGATTTAGTGGTTTCATAATTTGTTATGTAGTACATCTCTAAATCCATCAAGGTATCTTTTTGAAGCTTTTCCATGCGGACCCCATTCCATTCCAGTCGTTCGATTAAACGCGTATATCCTTGAGGAATGACATAGGCTTTAGGTTTTTTAATCACCTTACTAGCCTTGTAGGTATTATAAAACGGTACCATCTTTTCGTAGGGAGCATTTCGGTCATACCACAATCTACTATGGCCTGTCACTTCACTTTTTTTATACTTGGCTTCATAACCTTTAAACAAAATTTCTTCGGCATTATCAAAATCTAATGCCCAGTTTACGGCCATTTCATTCTGATTTCTTATCTGTTCAAAGTGTTTTTTTCGAGCCGCCAATAAAGCTGATTTATTTTCCGCAATATGTTCAATCATCGCTTTAGAAAAAACATACGTACTTTTTACCCTATCCTTATATGGCTTCAACATGTGGGTTTCAGGCATGAACGAGATGGTACCGTGTAGAGCGGCGTATCCTGAGGAATAACGTGGTAAATCTAAAAATCCCGCAATCCCTTCGTCCGGTGTATTCCGGGAATATACATAGGGAATCATTTCATATCCATCCACTTTGGTTTTAGCATACAAGTCTTGTAACATATGATCATTTAAGTACGCGCCATAGGATCCACCGAGTTTTTCTTTTTGGGTAGCAATGAGCGTCATGACATATTGGTAATCGGCACCATTGGATGTGTGGTTATCAATAAAAACATCTGGATCCCATTTGTTAAATAGCTGGTTGAAACTTTGAGCATTTTTAGAATCGCACTTAACAAAATCTCGATTAAGATCTAAATTTTTAGTATTTCCTCTAAACCCGTATTGATGAGGACCGTCTTGATTTGCTCGACTAAATGAACCACGATTTAATGCTCCGCCAATATTATAAACTGGAATGATCACAATTACTAGTTCCTTTAACCAGTCTTTGTTCAACTTACCTTCAGCAAAATCACGGACAAGCATCATACTCGCATCTATGCCACAAGGTTCTCCAGGGTGGATGGCATTATTAATAAAAAGAATACTCTTGTTTTTAGCACGAGAAACAATAGGATCAAAATCCTGATCAAGATCTAAGACAATTTCGTGTAAAGGTTTTCCTGTATCGGTCAGGCCGAATGGGTTCATTTGGATAAAATCTTCTTGTTCGGATAAGACATCGAAGAAATTAAGGACCTCTTGATAGGAGGCGGAGTAATTATTGTCCTTTTCAAACGGACTTATGTACTTGGATTGATCCATAACTAGTTTTTTCGATTTACAAGAAACGAGCCCTACTACGGCCAAAAATAGGATGAATGACATTTGCTTCATAACGTAAAAATACACAATGTCCATGCTAATTCAGAGACTAGGGTAAACCCTGAATCCGTAAAAATTACATGAAAGAAGGGGAATATTAAATAAACATATGTAAATTTGTAATAATGTGTAATGAATTGCTAGTTAATTTATTAACGACAAAAACTCAAAATATGAAAACTCTAGACCTTTCCAAGGCTATCTCTTGGCTATGTGCCGTTGTCTTGGTTTTACTCACATTAGTCCCTCTTAGAGCATCTGAAACTGCCTCGTTTTATATTGTTTGCCCAGCTGATCAATGGGTGACTTGTGAAGACGAAATATGGGATTTGAGTATTTATGGCAATGCATATTATCATGACTATAACGGAGATCATGATGCAGGAGCATCTGTGAATACCTGGAATATCAACAGTTGTAACGTTGGTCTCATTTACAGAACGTGGACCGTCGAGGATTACAACTGGGTTCAACATAGTTGTACTCAAGTAATTCACGTGGAGCCTTCGGGAAACTTCGATGCGTCTGACATTACATGGCCATTACAGGATTTGAATTTAGAGGGCTGTAATCCAAGCACTCATCCGGACGACCTTCCAGAAGAGTATAGCTACCCTACGTATAATTACGAGCCATGTAGCCTTGTTGCACATTCATATGAAGATCAAATATTCAATTTCAGTTCGACGTGTAAAAAACTCATCAGAAAATGGACGGTTATTGATTGGTGCGTATATGATCCTAACTCCGGCAGTCCATATGGTTCTTGGACCTATTGGCAAGTCATTAAACTAAGTCAATCGGATGTTCCTGAATTAGTTTGCTTAGAAGATGTAACTGTAAGTAGCTACAATTGTACGGATGCATTTGTAGAATTGCCCAGTCTAGAAGTAAATGGTAATTCTTGTGGTGGAGATTTTACTATTGAAAATAATTCTCCTTATGCCGATGAAGACGGAGCAAACATATCAGGTAACTATCCATTGGGCACAACCAATGTAAAGTATACGGTTCACTATGGATGTGGAAGTAAAAAAACTTGTTATGTCAAAGTAACCGTTGCAGATAATAAGGGACCAACGACTTATTGTATCGCTCACGTAACTGTACCTCTGATGGGTATGGACACTGATGATGATGGAATCAATGATGAAGGTATGGTCGAAATCTGGGCAAAAGATTTAGACTTTGGAAGTTCATCTTCATGCGGTCATGATCCTTTGAGTTTTTCATTTTCAGAAGATCCTGAAGACATGAATAAGACATTTACATGTGATCAGCTGGGTGAGAACATTGTGCAAATGTGGGTTACAGATGCTGTAGGAAACCAATCATATTGTGAGGTTATCGTTGAAATTCAAAATAATGGTGCTAATATTCAAAACTGTGTACGAGTGGACGATGAAATTGATGGTGGTGAAGAAACTACCGGCTTATTTGAAATCGCAGGTTTGGTTGTTGATCAATTTGGGGCAAAAGTATCCGACGTAGCTATGATGACCACTCATGAAACCGTAGACACGTCTATTCTTATAACAGTGGACACAACGATAAATGTAACATTAGACAGTTTCGTTAATAATTCTGGATTCATTGTCATTAATGAAATCCACGACAGTGTGTTTACTGAAACCATAGATACGATTATCAGTCATAGTGACAATATGATTTACAACATGACTGAAGAAAGCGGATTATACCTAATTGAGGAAAATCCAGCTGACATTGAATTAAAATTCTACGGAGTAAAAACCGAAAAGGATGACAGTCGTATTTCTAAGGATGATGTATTGTTGTTATTAGATCACTTATTAGGCGAACAAAAAATTACAGATCCTTATCAACTATTGGCTGGTGACACTGATGATAATAATAAACTAGACTTCAATGATGTCATGAACTTAATTGCTAAGGTTTCTGAAGGCACACCGCTTCCTACAGAAAACTTATGGAGAGTTGTAGATGCATCATTTGAGTTTACTGACATTTACAATCCATTTTTAGATGAAATCCCCGCTCACAAAATGATCGTGGGTGAAGTAGATAAGATGATGGAAGACGAAAACTTCGTAGCCATCTATAAAGGGGATGTTGAGTTGGTGAATTGGACACAGAACTTTACACAATCTGAAATAAGTTTTGACCAACAAACACTAATAGATAAAAATGTTCCTGTAGAAATTAGAGATTATATTGAAAGTGTTTCTAATAATGTTCTTGCAGCCTACCCTAACCCATTTGAAAACACCATCAATTTTGATATTGAATCATCAAAGGAACAAACTGTTCAAATTCGACTTTACGATATCGTCGGTAAACAGCTATTGAATACAACTCAAAAAATAAATAAAGGAAACAATACTATTTCGCTGGATTTGAATTCTCAAGAAAGTGGAGTATTGCTTTATGAAATAAAACTAGGCAACGAAATTAAATCTGGTCGGTTAATTAAACAATAAGTTTAATTGACCAAAAATAAAAAAGGAGACGTTCAATTAACGTCTCCTTTTTTTATACAATTAGTGCATATTCTTTATAAACCAAGAGACAGCAAGGGGTTCATGATGCTTAATAAAATCATCTTTTAAGTCACAATAAAGCCCTATATCATTATTGCATTTTTCGGCACTTCGAAACTTCAATTGACCATATTCCATCGCTATTTCTGGATGATGAATTAAATAATCTCTAAACGCAATATGGCGAATGACGTTTTCTTCATTTTTTATAAAAGAATGAATTTGATGTGTTCTATTTTCACCACCCTTTCGATAATACCTTCGACCTGGAATACCGAACTCTCCCATCACTTCATAGCCCAAATTTTCAAAATCCTTTTGTCGTTGATCTAGTTCTTTTAAATCTTCGACTTCTAATAATATGTCTATAATTGGTTTAGCCATTAGACCAGGAACAGCTGTACTGCCAATATGGTGTACTCTATGAATCACGCCTTCTAAGAGCTGTGAAATATTTTGAGATTCACTTTTGAAAAGATTAATCCAATTGGGATCATATTTAACTACTTCAACGATCATTTTTAAACTCACTTGTTTATTCATGTCTCAATGATTCAATAGGATCCAATCTAGCAGCTTTTAAAGCAGGGTACAATCCAGAAATCACTCCAACAAATAAACAAACGAATAGTGCTAACATGATCCATTGCCATGGAATGATAAACTCCCCTCCAATCAACATCGCCACTCCGAAACCTACGAGGATTCCCAGAACAATTCCTATAAATCCACCCATTTGACAAACGATGATGGCCTCAGCTAAAAATTGCGAAAGTATATTACTTTGAGTTGCACCTAGCGCTTTTCTCACCCCTATTTCCTTAGTTCGTTCAGTTACAGAAACGAGCATAATATTCATCAAACCAATTGCAGCGCCCAACAAAGTCATACACACAATAGCTATGGTAATTAACCTTAGTTCGGTTGTCATGTCTTTAAGTTGCTCAAGGATGCCATCACTTTTCCTTATCACAAAATCATTTTCATCAACAGCCTTCAACTTTCTAACACTCCTCATGGTACCAATGGCCGCTGAAACAGCATCATTCACCTTTGTCGCGTCATTCATTGAGACCGTTATATTATAGTTTTTGTTGGAGTGACCATAAAGCAATTTTGCCTTCGTTAAAGGAATGAAAACTCTTCGATCATTTCCCCCTCCGGATGAATTTCCTTTTTGTTCTAAAGTCCCAACAACCTTGAATTTACCATTACCAATATTTACCGACTTACCTATGGCTTTTTCTGGTTTGTCATCAAATAAAAGTTTTACGATCTCTTTGCCGAGAATGGCTCTATTAGATCCAGATTCTACCTCCGTTGTGCTAAAGTTTCTTCCTGCACTTAATTCATAGGACGATACAAAAAGATAATTTTCATCAATACCAACCAACCTCACAGTAGGATTCGTTTTTTCTTCACCGTATTTGATGGTTGCTCCTCCTGTGCAATATGAATCTACGGAAACCCTAGATCCACCAAATCGATACTTTTCTGAAAAATCAATAGCTTCTCTAAATGTGATGACGGTACTTGCTTTTTGCCTTCTACCCTTTTTATTGGATTTAATGTTATCCCTTTTTGAATAGATACTAAAAGAATTGGCGCCAAGCCTATTAAAATTACTATTCATAGAATAGAGTAGAGTATCCATCGCCGCAAGAATTCCTACTAGGCACGCGATACCTATGGCTATAATAAGCATCGTTAAAATCGAACGAAGGATGTTGGCTCGAACTGAATTAAAAGCTTCAATGATATTTTCAAAAACTAGCACTATGTGAAGTTAGTAGACTTTGGCTATTCTCTGTTAAAATTTCGAAACAAGTCCCATTATTGTCGATGAATCGTGCAATCCTACTGTTTAAGGCGACTGACTACACTGACAATTTCTGATTGTAAATGCTTATTCGTTGCAATCACCTCCCCTGCAAAAGGATCAAATGTGTCACCCATATAATTACACAATACACCACCAGCCTCTTTGACAATTAGAGCACCAGCTGCGATGTCCCAAGGGTTTAACATGGATTCATAATAAGCTTGGAATTTTCCACAAGCAGTATAACACAAATCCAAAGCGGCAGAACCCAACCGACGAATTCCTCTAGAGTGTTCAAACCAATGAGCTAATAACGAAGCGTGTTGCATACTGTTATAGTCATTCCGATAAGGAAAACCTGTTGCGATCAGACTTTCTTTCAATTCATCTTTATTTGAAATGTGAATCGGTAATTCATTACAATACGCCCCATTTCCTTTGATGGCATAAAACTGCTCATCTGTCATCACATTATGCACTACTCCGATAAGCGCTTCCTTTTTGTAATACAGTGCTACACTAACTGAAAAGAAAGGAATTCCGTAAAGAAAATTGGTTGTTCCATCTAATGGATCTATAATCCATTGATAATCCTTTTGATCTCTTTCTACTGTTTCTTCCTCCGTCAAAAACGAAGCATTGATCTCAAAATCAGTCAAAGCTTCAACCAACATTTTCTCTCCTTGTTGGTCAACATACGAAACAAGGCTATTCAATTCCTTTTGTTCGATTTGAGTTGACTGGACCTTCCCAAATTCTCCTTTGATGTATTGAGCTACTTCAGAAACAGATATTCTAAGTTTTGCGCAAAGTTGTTCTAATTCCATAATCATATGCATAAAAAAAGAGCCTCGCGGCTCCTTTATATTTTATCCCATTTCCGAAACCACTTCGGTGACTTCAGGGACCATTCTTTTCAGCATCCCTTCAATTCCAGATTTTAATGTCACTGTCGACGAAGGACAACCGCTACATGACCCTTGAAGAATCACGGTTACAATACCTTTGTCAAAAGACTTAAATTCGATATTACCACCATCCATTTCTACAGCTGGCTTAACATAAGTATCTATCAATTCCTTTATCTTCTTCACTAACTCGGCCTCTTCTCCAGTATATTGATATTCCACTTGATTTTCTTCTTCGATCTTTTTCATCGCTTCAGCAAAACCATCATTGACAATCACCTTACCTTCTTCAACATATCCTTTTATAAACTCCTTCAATTTTAGCATTAAATCATCCCAGCTGTAATTGAACTCCTTAGTTATCGTAACAAAGTTGTTACAGATATATACCCCTTTTACATATGCTAAATCAAATAAAGCATTCGCTAAAGGAGACCATTCTGTGGCAAGCTCTTGCGTTCTAAAATCTGCTGTTCCTTTATAGAGCATTTTATTGGTTACAAACTTAAGTGACTCTGGATTAGGAGTCTGCTCAGTGTATAACATTATTGGACTTTTTGTAGTCGTTTCCATATTTATTAATTATTGTCCAAAGGTAACACAATTTTTACCAGATAAGTTCTTGCCTTTCGGCGAAGTTTAACGCGGACCAAAAATGAATTGTTTTTGTTTTAGGATACTAGTGCTTCTTCTAGTACAAGAGACTCATACGGTATGACTGTTGAACAATCATGAGCTTTAAAGTATGTTTTGGTTTCTTCTTCGGATCGATCAGAACTCACGAGGATCATATCACCTCCCCATGCACCCAAGGATTTGACGATACCCCAATAATCACTGAATCTCTCGTCCTTGATTTTTGGAAGTTTTAAATGCTCACTTACCAAGTCTTCATGCTCTTCCATTAAGCTTTCAAAACCACTCAAACTAGTATTGCTAATAACTTTTTGTGTGATCTTGCTTTGAGCTTCCGCGAAAGCGTCTTTCTTCTTACATGTTCTAAAATAGTACTTGACCTGATCCTCACTCTTTACCTTTTCGCCGAGATGAACGAAATATAATTTATCGGCAAAGTTGGGATAAAAGTCAACTGGTGTATAACTGATCCTCTCATCATTTGAAATGTAAATGATTGGACCATCAGCACCTGAACAAGCCACATCGTATCCAGAACCATTCGTCGCTTTTAAGGCCAACATGATTCCATTAATTCCAGCCCATTCCGCAATATTGTACATCAGTGTCGAACTAGAACCTAATCCCCACGCACGGTCAAACTCTAATTGTGTTTCCACCTTAAAGCCATTCCATTTAGATAAGAACTCTGAATTTAAACGACATGCATTTTTTAAAATACCCTGTAGGTTTTCAGCAATAATTAAATCGGAAGTCTTCAGGGCTTTAAAATCATACAAAGAAATCGTAGCACTAAACCAAGTCTCTCCATTATGATCTAAACTCTCCCAGATAAGATTTGAACCTTTGGTGTCTTTTACGATCATTTTTTGACCTAAGCGAGTGGGTATAGCGAGTGCTTCTGCACCACTAAGCACCCCGTATTCTCCAGTGAGAAGAATTTTTCCCCGACCGTAAAATTCCTTTTTGATAGCTGTGTTCTTCGTTCTAGAATTATAAACTACAGAGCGAAAATAATGCTTTTATATTACATATATATAAAAAACATATAAATGTCATCAAAATGTGAAAACTACCAATTTATACCGCTTAAGATTCTAAGCGTACCTTATCTAAGAAATCCCTTACTCCACTGTAAGAAACGACGACATTCTCGAAGTGTTTTTTAACTTTTTCCGCCTCTTCTTTTGTAGCATTAAACTGGGCTAAAATATTCTTTAAATGCATTTTCATGTGCCCTTTTTGAATGCCAGTAGTGACTAAAGATTTTACCGCTGCAAAATTTTGAGCTAAGCCCGTAGCCGCGATTACTCGCATCAATTCTTCTGCCGATGGATTTCCTAACAACTCCAAAGATCGTCTGGCCATTGGATGTAATTTTGTCAAGCCACCTACTGTCCCAACAGCCAAAGGTATCTCTAACCAAAATCTAAAAATGCCATGCTTAATATCACAATGCGATAAACTTCTATACTGACCATCTCTTGCAGCATAAGTATGACCACATGCCTCTACAGCTCTAAAGTCATTACCCGTTGCTAATACAACAGCATCAATTCCATTAAATATTCCCTTGTTATGAGTCGTTGCACGGTAGGGGTCAATATGTGCAATCTTCACAGCTGTCTCAAACTTCTCAGCAAAAGTCTTGGAATCCATTTTACCTGGAAACATTCCTAGTTCATCGATTGGACAAGAAACTTCCGCCCGCACAGTACATTCAGGAGTGAAGTTGGAAAGGATACACATCACGATGAGTACATCTCTTTCTTCCTCCTTTAAACTTGGTGATTCAATAAGAAAAGACTTTAGGCTTTCGGCAAATTGTTCCAGAATAGAATTGATAAAATTTGCTCCCATGGAATCACAAGTGTGAAACGAGGCTTTAATCTGATAAAGATTTTCTTCTAAATCCGTAAAGTCTAATAATTCAATGCCGACTATTCCTCCACCTCGTTGATTCATTTTTTCAGTCAACGATGCAGTATCTTGGATTAAGCGTTCTTGAATCCGATCAAACATTCCAAATAGACGATTGCTCTCACCTTTCCACTTAAAATGAACTTGACCTATTTTTTTTACTCCTACTATTTCTGTTTTAATGCCTCCTCTTTGCATCCAGAATTTTGCCGCACTACTAGCGGCAGCCACTACAGAACTTTCTTCAATCACCATGGGGACACAATACGGTCGATTGTCAATAACAAAGTTTGGGGCAACCCCATATGGCATTGGAAAATTACTGATGGTATTTTCACTAAACCCATCTAGTATTTTTTGTTGGTCTTCATTGTCATGCCAGTAACTTACCAGTTCTCTCATGACGGTTTCTGGATTCTTAAAGAATGTCTCCACAATCCATTTAATCTTATGCCTTTTAGACATCTTTGAAAAACCCGATATCGTTTTACTTTTTTTCACTATTTCTTTGCAACTAAAAATGCTTGAGCTAATTTATAACCTTCTATCTGAGATTCCACATAATGAAACAATGTTTCATAATCTCCAAGGGCATGTTTTAAAAAGCCGGACGCTTGCCCATAAATAGAAGGAAGATTTAATACTTGCATGGCATAATAACCATCTAAAAAGTCCTTTACTCCTCCAGATACGATGACTTGTTTACAAGCCAACTTACTTCCAAGTCTATCAATGATATCATTGGACATTTTAACCATCTCTAATGCTGAATGACCCACATTGGCCAACTTTCCAAAAACTTCTTTCTTTTGATCAGAAGAACGCATTAATTCTAATTTGGAAAAGTTTGTTCCTCCATTGGCTGCAAAATCTACGGCTTCTATAGGCAGTTTAAAGAGTGCCTCTAAACTTTGAACACCCATTCCTTGTCCAACTTCTTTTACAATGATTTTGGCATCAGTTAAATCCAACACCCTTTTGATCGTATCAATAGGGGCTTGTGAAATTTGATCTCCTTCAGGTTGCAACCATTCTTGAAATGGATTGATATGAATAATTAAACCATCCGCTTGCAATTTTTTAATCAACTCCTCCGCTAAATGCCATTGATTCTTATGGATTAATTCTTCTACTTGGGCAATTCCTAAATTGGCATACAATGCTTGATCACCAATCAACCTCCTGACATCAAAATCCTTGAAATGCTCATCGCTATATAATAATTGCCGACAAGATCCTAAGCCCATTCCCATTGCAAAATCATTACACGCCCTTGCTAAATTGGTATTGATTTTAGAGGCATGAGCTGTACCGCCTGTCATGCTAGAAACCCATATGGGTGCATCAAAATTTTTACCTAAAAAGCTACAACCGATGGTTGACAATTCATTAGGATGCCCAGAAAGTATTGGTTCATAATAAAAGCGCTCATCTAAATTGGCGGAAGCCATATCAGACTCAAAGGCCATATTGATATGATCCTTTTTTCTTTGCTCTGCTGTTGGATCTTGAGACGATATATTGGTTCCTTCGCTTGTCATTTGCGCATGTTAAGATGCAAATTACTCATTGAAATAAAAATTTAACAATGCCTTATGGTATTTTCGTTGATATTTTAACACCAAATCATAATCTTCGGTTTACTGATTTCGTTTATTTCAAAAATAATCTCCAACATATGCGACACTTATTGCTTTTCGTTCTACTAGCTGTTTTTTCTGTTTTGCCTTTCGGCGAATGTTTAAGTCAGGATAAACGTGCTATGGAATATTACAACGAAGGTGTGTTGGCTTACAAAGCTAAAGAATATGACAATGCGTTAAGCTACTATTCGAAAGCAACAGAAATTGATCCATCTTATACAAAAGCGTATTACAACAGAGGAAATATCTACTTGGCAAAAAAGAAATATGGAAAGGCCTTAAGTGATTTCACTAAAGCAGCCAAATTAGATCCAGAAAACGCCAAGGCATTTTTGTTTAAAGGTTATTCACAAATGCAGATTAAAGATTACGATAAGTCCATTGTCAGTTTTACTCGGGCCATTAAGTTGGATCGAACTTTAACCAAAGCATATTTACATCGAGGTACTTCTATGATGAAATTAGAGCGTTACAAAAGTGCTATTGAGGATTTAAGCCAAGCCATTAAATTTGATCCTGATGCTTATTATGCTTTTTATAATAGGTCTTCCTGCTATCTTAAACAAAAAGACTATGCCAGCGCTATCGGAGACCTAGGCAGATGTATAGAGCTAAAGCCTGAAAAATTCAATGCCTATCAGTCACGCGGTCGTGCAAACATGAAGTTAGAAAACTATGAAGAGGCGATTGAAGATTTTGATTTAGTGCTTGAAAAGAAGACAAATCACAAAGAGGCTATTTACTATAGAGCGTTCAGTAAAATGAAAATGAAAAATTACGAAGGCGCGAATGAAGATTTTGCTCAAACACTAAAAGTCTCTCCTAATAAAAAGAGTGCTATTAAGAATAAGGCGGTTTGTTCGTATACCCTTAAAAAGTATGATGAGGCCGTTTTAGATTATACAGAAGTGATCAAAATAGAATCGGATGTTCCTGAGCATTTTGCCAATAGAGGTATCTGTAAACTGCAATTGGAAAACTATAAAGGAGCTCAAGCAGATTTTTCAAGAGCCATCGAACTAAAACCCACTTTCGCGGAAGCTTATTACAATAGAGCCAATGCGCATATGAAACTAGAAATGCAAGATAAAGCGTGTTATGATATGAAAGAGGCGGCAAAAAATGGTTTCACAAAGGCCACAGAACACATATTAAGCCTTTGTGGAAGCTAAAAACAGCCCTATTCTCCGCTAAAAACTATATGTTTTTCAAAATTTGTGCGAAATTTTAACTGTTTATCAGGCAGTTATGAAAATTATTTTCGAAAATAATTGCTATTTCCCTTGTTTTAACTTTAAAAGTAGCGTACTTTTGCAGCCGCTTTAGAGCGATTACTTTTTTATTTAAGAAAACATTAGATAGTGAATACTTTAAGTTACAAAACACGATCTGTAAGCAAAGAGGACGAACCAAAGAATTGGTATGTTGTTGATGCTGAAAACAAAACGGTAGGTCGTTTGGCTACCTCCATTGCATCTGTATTGAGAGGAAAGCACAAACCATCATTCACACCACATTCTGACACGGGTGATTATGTAGTCGTTTTGAATGCAGACAAAGTCGTTTTTACGGGAAATAAATTAGCTGCTAAGACATATATCAGATATTCTGGTTACGCTGGTGGTCAAAAATCTAGAACAGCTCAAGAGCTTTTTGATAAGAAGCCAACAGAAGTTTTAGAAAAAGCCGTAAGAGGAATGCTTCCTAAGACAAAATTGGGTAGAGCGCAGATTAAAAAATTATTTCTTTACACAGGTACAGAGCACCCACACAAAGCTCAGAAGCCTCAACCATTTAAATTTTAAGAAGAATGGAAGTAATTAACACAGTAGGAAGAAGAAAAGCATCTATCGCTAGAGCCTATCTTAAAAAAGGCAGTGGCGAAGTTGTGATCAATGGTAAAAAATACACGGATTATTTTCCGCAAAAGCACATTCAATTTAACATCCTTGATCCGTTTAAGACGGTAGGTGTTGAAGGAGAATATGATACAAAAATTAATGTTCAGGGTGGTGGATTCAAAGGACAAGCTGAAGCTGTCAGAATGGCTATTTCTAGAGCATTAGTGAAAATTAGCGAAGACTATCGTAAACCACTCAAAGACAAGAAGTACTTGATGAGAGATGCGAGAGTTGTAGAGCGTAAAAAGTACGGTAAACCAAAAGCAAGAAAGAGCTTCCAGTTCTCTAAGCGTTAATTTTTTACCCTTTTGTATCAATTTAAAAAAAGCAAAAATGAGCAAGCCCACATATAAAGAATTATTGGACGCCGGAGTTCACTTCGGCCATATGAAAAGAAAATGGAATCCACAGATGCTTCCTTATATTTTCATGGAAAGAAAAGGTATTCATATTATTGACCTTAACAGAACCATGGAATGCATGGAAAGTGCTGCTGCGGCCATGAAACAAATTGCAAAGTCTGGTCGTAAGATCATGTTTGTTGCCACAAAAAAGCAAGCAAGAGATCTTGTAAAAGAAGCTGCAAAAAGTGTAAATATGCCTTATATCACAGAGCGTTGGTTAGGGGGTATGATGACAAACTTTTCTACAATTCGTCGATCTATTAAGAAGATGCAGAGTATTGAAAAGATGCTTTCAGACGGAAGTGCAGCAAGTATTACCAAGAAAGAACGATTAACTCTTGATCGAGAAAGACAAAAGTTAGAAAGAGTACTTGGTGGTATCGAGCATTTGACAAGACTACCAGCTGCAGTATTTATTGTTGATATTCACCATGAGCATATTGCGATTGCTGAATCTCACAAGCTTGGTATTACAACATTTGGCATGGTAGATACGAATTCTGACCCTAGTCAAGTTGATTTCCCTATTCCTGCAAACGATGATGCATCTAAGTCAATCGGTGTAATTACAAATTACATTACAAATGCGATCAAAGAAGGATTGGCGGAGAGAAAACAAGCTAAAACAGAAAAAGAAGCTGCTAAGGCCTAATCAATTATTAAAAAATAAAATTATCTATAAATGAGTGTAACTATTTCAGCCGCTGATGTCAAAAAATTAAGAGATCAGACAGGAGCAGGAATGATGGATTGTAAAAAAGCCCTTACAGAAGCTAATGGTGATTTTGAAAAAGCAATCGAGCATTTAAGAAAAAAAGGACAGAAACTAACTGAGAAAAGAGCTGATAGAGAAGCTAAAGAAGGTGTATGTATTGCATTAGTTTCTGATGACAAAACGAAAGGTATTGTTGTAAGATTAAGTTGTGAAACTGACTTCGTTGCTAAAAACGAAGATTTCATTAGCCTTACAAAATCAATTGCAGAACTTGCATTGAATGAATTCCCAGCGGATAAAGATGCATTAGCTGCTTTACCATTTGAAGGAATCACTGTAGGAGAAAAGGTTATAGAGCAAACTGGTGTTATCGGTGAAAAAATTGAATTAGCAGGATACGCTCATATAGAAGCTGCAATGGTTGCTCCTTATATCCACATGGGTAATAGAGCAGGTGTAGTTGTAGGTTTGAATAAAGCATCTGATGATATTTATAACGCTGGTAGAGACGTAGCTATGCAAGTAGCTGCTATGAAGCCAATAGGTGTAGACAAAGATGATGTTGATCCAGCTATCGTAGAAAAAGAAATAGAAATAGGAAAAGAAATTGCTAGACAAGCAGGAAAGCCTGAAGAACTACTTGAGAAAATTGCCATGGGTAAATTGAACAAGTTTTTCAAAGAAAACACCCTTTTGAATCAAGCATTCGTAAAAGATAGCAAATCTTCTGTTGCAGATTATTTGAAAAGCAAAGATCCTGAATTAACAGTCACAGGATTCAAGCATATCAAATTAGGATAATATATTAGAGCGGCTTTTTAGTCGCTCTTTTTTTATAATTTTTTTTAAAGCAATCAAAATGGACTTGAAGTACAAAAGAGTATTATTGAAATTAAGTGGAGAATCTTTAATGGGTGATCAATCTTTTGGAATAGATAGCAAGATGCTTGGACATTATGCAAGACAAATAAAGTCTATTGTCGATTGCGGCGTAGAGTTAGCCGTTGTGATCGGTGGAGGAAACATCTATCGTGGACTTCAAGCTAAAGAAAGTGGAATAGAAAGAGTACAAGGTGATTATATGGGTATGTTGGCTACCTGCATTAATGGTCTTGCCCTTCAGGGAGCTCTTGAACATATAGGCATGTACACTAGACTTATTTCGGCTGTAGAAATGCTGCAAATTGCTGAACCTTATATCAGAAGAAGAGCCATCAGGCATCTTGAAAAAGGTCGTGTAGTGATTTTTTCTGCAGGTACGGGAAGTCCATATTTTACTACAGATTCTGCTGCTGCTTTAAGAGCAAATGAAATCAACGCAGACGTGATTTTAAAAGGAACTAGAGTAGATGGAATCTATTCTGCTGATCCTGAAAAAGATCCTAATGCCACTAAATTTGACAACCTAAGTTTCTCAGAAGTGATCTCTCAAAACCTCAACATCATGGATATGACTGCATTTACCATGTGTCAAGAAAACAATCTCCCCATAGTTGTTTTTGATATTGGTGAAGACAGTAACCTTGTAGATATTGTTAAAGGAGTTCATGTCGGAACTCTGGTCGCATGATCAAAGAGGCATGTGTAGAAAACCTTGAAGAGGCCATCTACGCTGAAGCTCATGGTGCTACCCAAATAGAACTTTGTTCAAATCTTTCATTGGATGGATTGAGTCCATCTCTTACATTATTCGAAAAAATAAAATCCCAAGTATCTATTCCCATCAAGGTGATGATAAGAAGTAGAGCTGGCAGTTTTTATTATAACACCGAAGAAATAGAATTCATGTCGACGCAGATTAAACAATTTGCATCATTGAATCCTGACGGTTTTGTAATTGGTGCTTTAGACAAATATCAAGCTATTGATATCCCAACAATAACTCACTGGTGTAGTCTAGCACCTTCTTATTCTTTTTGTTTACACAAGTGCATTGATGATGTTACGGATCCAATAAAATGCATTTCCTCCTTAAAAAAGATCATTAATCTAAAATATATTCTTAGTTCGGGTGGACCAAACACGGCATGGGAGGGAAGAAAGGTTTTAAACGAAATGATTCAAGAAGCAAAACCAGAGATCACCGTTATCGCTGCTGGGAAAATAACCCATGAAAATTTAGAACTTCATCAAAAGAATATTTTCACAGAGGCCTTTCATGGTAGAAAAATTGTTTAAGACTTCCCTACTTTATCTAATGGTAGATCACCATAAAATTTCAAGTCCTTATTTAAAAACTGTTTCGTCATTAAAGCAATTTGTCCCGTATGATAGGATAAATGTTCAGCAACATGGATTAAAATACTGGTGACATTTTCTTCGAAACATTGTACATACACTTCCTTGGTTAAATCTTCCGTCCTAATATTGCTAATGACACTTTTAGCGTCCTCCATCAATTGTGTCCAATGATTTTTTAATTCATCTTGAGATAATCTTTGGGATGGAATAAATTCATGGTTTCTCATCCTTTTATCTTCATCTCCACCGATAGCATGACAAATATACTGGCGAATATTACCCTCTAAATGTAAGATCAAATTTCCTACACTGTTTGTGTTTTCATTGGTTGCGATCCAAACTTGTTTAGGTGTTAATTCATTTAAGCATTGAAGAATTCGTGGGGAGGATTCTTCAAAGATTCTTCGTTGAATATCCTTGATCATCAAATCCTTTATCTGATCTGCTAAGTTCATTTGTCCTTATTTTTTTCGATATACTTCAAGGCTTCTTCCTTTGGCAAAAAATCACCCACCTTCGTTTTATTCCTTCTTACGTTATTAAAAACATTCAATACAAAATCCTTCAATATACTTTTCTGGGAATCTACGAATTCAATTTCTTCATCTTTTAATTTTACAATGACATTGTGGTCGATTTCTAAGGTCTCAGATTTGTCATGATCCCAAGAAAATTCAAATTGTTCCATAAGCCCAATGACTTCGCATTCCACAAATTCTCCTTTCTTTAATTCCCTTTTCGTTAATACAAAACAATCCACATTATCACCATCATAAGAAGTCGTGTTAACAATAAAGCCATATGGAAATGGATACGCCCTTGACACTTCCATAGTATCCAATTGAATGAAATTCTTTTCATCGAAAATGGTCTTAATTTTCGAATTTGCTTCGTTTTCAATAAATACCTTGAGCATGATTAACTTTTTGAAATGGCAACAGTGGCCACTGAAAATTGAACATCCACCACATCTTTAAAGGCAAGATAACAAGCCTCTAAAGTAGCTCCTGTCGTCATAACATCATCTACTAAAAGTACATGTTTGGAATTAAATTTTGAACTGTCTCTCAAATGAAAACTATTTAAAATATTTTCTACCCTATCTGATCTCCCCATACCTGTTTGACTATCGTTGTTTTTAGTTTTTATCAATTGATCAGATACGACCTTTCTTTTAATCACCTCATTAATTCCATTGGCAATTAAGGAACACTGATTATATCCTCTCTTTCTTTTCTTAATTATATGGATTGGGACGGGTACAATAAAGTCAGGTAATTCCCATTGATTAGACTCCATTAGCCGCTCTCCTATTCGCCTTCCTAACACAATACCAATGTCCTGTTTCCTTTGATATTTTAATCCATGAAGAATGTTTTGAACAATTCCTTCAGAATAATTATACGCCAATCCTGCCGCGAATCGTAAAGGTACTCGACCCACGAAACGATCCATCATTTCATTCTCACTTGGATAATCATAGTGATCAGTTTCTGGAAATTGGCTTAAACAGTGTACGCAAAGGTGAGCATTTTGAATCGGGTTTTCCTTTCTACATGCAACACACAACTCTGGATAAAGTAAATTTAAAGCATCCAGTAAATAGTCTTTTATTATCATTTCATTTACGGTTATGAAACATTGGACCGCAAAAAGAAACGCCTGCTCTTGGGAAGAGCAGACGCATCAAAACAAAACGAAAAACCAACTTTTATCTTATAACACGTAATTCTTAAAATTGTTACATGTTTCTTTTCAATTTAACTGGAATTGTCTTTTTCTTACCATTTCTATCTACTAGAACTTCAAGTACATCTCCAGCCTTACTAAACTTCATAACCTCTTCTAGGTCGGTAAAGTTTCGTATTTCACTATTATTAACACTTAATATAACATCTCCAGGTAAGATACCTCCAAACTTCGCAGCGCTGCCTCTGGCAACTTCATCAACGTATATTCCGTCTTCAACAGCTAGATTAAAATCTTTTTTTAATTCGTCATCAACGTTATAGCCTCCTATTCCTAGACTAACTTTACGATCAATATTTCCATTTTGAATAATATCTTTTACTATTCTTTTTACCAGATTGGCCGGTATTGCAAATGAATATCCCGCGTACACACCTGTTGGTGTAGCAATCGCTGTATTGATACCGATCAATTCCCCTTGAGTGTTTACTAATGCACCCCCACTGTTTCCAGGATTAACAGCTGCATCTGTCTGAATGAATTCTTCGATACTCTCTGCCTCTTTGATAAGATTTAAATCCCTTCCCTTCGCACTTATTATTCCAGCAGTAACCGTGGATGTTAAGTCAAAAGGATTTCCTACAGCAATAGCCCATTCTCCGACTCGTGCATCGTCCGAATTCGCAAATTCTAACGTTGGAAGATTTGACTCTTCAATTTTTAGAACAGCAAGGTCAGTTGATGGATCAGTACCTATTCTTGTCGCCTCCATTTTACGACCATCATTTAAGGTGACTTCGATATAATCTGCAAAACCAACTACATGGTTATTTGTAACTATATACCCATCTTCTGAAAATATTACACCAGAGCCCGTACCATTTTTAGGTCTATAAAAATTTCTACCAAAAATATCACCACCAAAAAAGTCATCCATGCTGAAAAAATCCTCCATTGATCTCGGTCTTCTGCTTCTCTGCTTTTGAGCCCGTTGTTGAGCAAGTGCCGTACTTTCTTCTGCATAAATGTGTACTACAGCGTTTGTAGCTTTGGATGACGCTTCCACAAAATCCATGGGAGCTGTACTCATATGACTAGACACTAAGTGAGAAGAAGGTGAGGTATTAATCGTGTTCGTTTTCTCATTGGGCGATAGACCCAAAAACAAAAAAACAAGTAAACCACCTATGAACCCAGCTATTAAAGATGTTAAGAGATTTTTCATTCTTTCGTTTTTAATGTTCATCTAATGACAAGATGTTATGTAAAAACGAAGAACTGTTCAATGAGATTTTTAGTCTATTCTGTTTAACAATTTTTTAACAGCACACTAGGTTTTTAAAATAGTTGAGATGGCTTTCGCCAATCGATGATCCTTTTCAGTAACAATATTTCCAGCATCATGAGTAGATAATTGGATGGTAACCTTATTCCAAACATTTGACCACTCTGGGTGGTGGTTTTGTTTTTCTGCTAAAATGGCCACTTTGGTCATAAAAGAAAAAGCCTCAATAAAATCTTTAAATTGAAACTCAGCAACCAGTTTATTGTCTTTTTCAATCCACATTATATTGACCAATCATGTTTATCTAAACTTAATAGACATTGTTCAAGCAACTTGATGGAATTCTCAACATCATCCTTATGAACCATCTCTATCACTTGATGTAAATATCGACAAGGTATAGAAATAGCTCCGGCAATAGAACCACCATTAGCGTATCTTTGAAGACCTGCTGTGTCGGTGCCTCCTTTTGTAAGCACTTCCATTTGGTGCTTTATTTTCTTTTTTGCCGCTAATTTCTTCATGAATTCTACCATTCTAAAATCACAGACCGTCATACCATCCAAAACCTTAATGGCTGTCCCTTCACCCATTTTAGTGCAGTATTCATGTGGTGCAGCACCTGGTAAATCATTAGCTAATGTAACATCAAGTGCAATCCCGAAATCCGGATTGTAACCCGATGCCGCTGTCATGGCTCCTCTAAGACCTATTTCTTCTTGTACGGTAAATGCCGCAAGAATATCATAAGGTACTTTTTTGGATTTTAATTTTCTTAGCGTTTCCAAAAGGATGTATACGGAAATTCTATTGTCTAAAGATTTACAATTGATCATCTCTCCCATTTCAATCAAACCCCTTTCTCTGGTGATGGGATCTCCAACAGAAATCAGTCTGTCCACTTCCTTTTTAGTCAATCCTGTATCAATAAAGTACTCGTTGGTTTTCACGACTTTATTTCTTTCTTCAGGAGTCATAATGTGAATAGGTTTTGCTCCCAGAACCCCTATAACATCTTTTCGACCGTGTATAATCACTCTTTGAGCCGTAAGCGTCTTTGGGTCAAAACCACCTAAGGTGTGAAACTTAATAAAACCATCATCATCAATGTGCGTCACTATAAAGCTGATCTCATCCATATGAGCAGCCACCATTACAGATTTATCTTTAGACCCCTTTTTGATGCCAATCAAATTGCCCATGTTATCTACATGAACCTCGTCAACAAGACCTTTAATTTCTTTTTTTATGAGATTTCGAATCTCCTTTTCGTATCCAGGGGCACCAGGTGCTTTACATAGCTCCGAAAGCAATTTAATGTTCATCTTTTCTGTTTGTTAAGGTGACCCAAATTTAGAATAATGGCGCGAAGTTTTGGTTTTGAACGCGTAATTTTTTCATCGTCCTACAGATAGGGATTTCATTAATTACTAACTTACATTATATTATTTTTAAATATATCATCGATTGTCTAAGATAAAACAACTAGCAAGTGAAACCGCCATATATGGTTTAGGGAGTGTTCTTCCTAAATTGTTGAATTTTATTTTGGCTACTCCTTACTTAACTAGGGTTTTAGAAAATGGTGAGTATGGTATACATGGAATCATTTATGCGTATACAGCTCTAATCATGGCTGTTATTACACTTAGGTTAGAAACTGCTTTTTTTCGATTTGCATCGAGGGAAGGTGGCATCAATAAATCCTTTTCGACGACCACTAGTGTAGTGTTGCTTTCAACACTTTTATTTGTTTCACTTGTATTCTTCAATGCGTCCAATATTGCTAGTTGGATTACGACTGCTGAAGATGCTCGATATGTTCAATGGTTTGCTTTTATCATAGGTTTTGACGCTATGGCGGCTATTCCTTTTGCTAAGTTGAGGCTCGAAAATAGGCCTGTGCGATTTGCTGTTATCAAGATCATCAATGTTCTAGTGACAATTGTGATTATTCTCTTCTTTTTAGAATTATGCTCCAGGTCGAGCATTAGCGATCCAGATGGTTTTTTAGCTGGTCTATATCAGGCGGAACGCTCACTGGACTATGTGTTTTTAGCCAATTTGGCTGCTAGTATTATCGTAGTCATTTTATTAATTCCAGAATTTAGGAAGTTTAGATTTTCATTGGATAAAGTATTGATCAAGAATATGCTTCGCTATTCCTGGCCGTTGGTTTTAGTCGGTGTCGCGGCAGCCATTAACCAGGTTTTTGATCGAGTATTCATAGCAGAATTAATGCCAGGGACACCTGAGGAAAACCAGGTAAGTTCTGGTGTTTATAATGGCGCATCTAAGGTGGCTATTATCATGAGTTTGTTTGCTACTGCATTTAATTATGCTGCAGAACCATTTTTCTTTAAGAACTTCAAATCTAAAGATGAAGCGAGCACTTATGGCAAAGTGGCGCATGCATTTTTATTGACGGGTTCAATAGTCTTCTTAACCATCAGTTTATTTATTGATCAGGCTCAATTTTTAATTGGTAAAGATTATCGCGAAGGAATCTATATTGTACCCGTTTTACTTTTAGCATATCTTTTCCTAGGCTTGTATTACAATTTTTCCATTTGGTATAAATTAAAAGACAAAACGTTGATCGGAGCGGTGATTGCTTTTATTGGAGCGGCAATAACAATTGGTCTCAATATTGTTTTAATTCCTAAAGTAGGAATGATTGGAGCCTCTTATGCAGTATTGACTTGCTTTGTTTCCATGTGTTCACTAGCCCTATTTTTTGGAAAAAAATACTACCCCATAAAATATCCTTTAGTGCAGATGATCGGATATTTACTCTTGGCCATTATACTGTACATCATTGGAATAAATTTAAAAACCGTTATTCCAAACCCTTGGACTCTTTTTGGAATTAACCTTGTTATTCTAATAAGTTATTTACTCGCAGTGTATGCTGGAAATAAAAATCTATTGAAGAATTAATAGAAGAATGTTTTGAGGTAATCTCTAATTTCGACCCAATTAAAAAGAAATAAAAGGATTAGAAAAATCACAAAGAATATAAGGGTCACTTTTGCCTTCTGACCAGAACGCTTCATTTTCTCTCTTCGACTTAAATAATTTTTCTTTCTGTAGTGTGACATCCTTTACATTCTGCTGTTTCGTTCCCAGTAATTTTGATCTTCAATCTCATCTAGGATCAATAAATAATTATTATAACGCAATTCACTGATAGCTCCTTCTTCTAAATTTTCTTTTACTGCACAATTGGGTTCGTTTCGGTGAGTACAGTTTCCAAATTTACATTCGCTGGAAAGCGCAAAAATCTCTCTAAAATTATGAGCAACATCTTGAACTTCCAAATGATTGAATGATAACATCTTAATACCTGGAGTATCTATAATGTTTCCACCAAAGGGCAAGTCAAACATTTCTGCAAAGGTAGTCGTGTGTTGACCTTTCCCTGTATATTCCGACACTTCATTTGTAGCCAATCCTAAATCTGGTAGTAAGGCATTTAGGAGTGTTGATTTACCTACCCCCGACTGACCACTTATCATCGTAGTCTTATCTTTTAAAATATCTTTTATTGGCTCCAGGTTTTTCCCTTCTAAAGAACTAACAAGATGGGTGCGGTAACCAATATTTTCGTAAACGGTTTTAAAATACTCGTAAAGCAAAATATCCTCTTCTTGGTAAACATCCTTTTTATTAAAAACAATATCCACTGGAATATCATAAGGTTCCGTCATGACTAAAAAACGGTCAATAAATCCTTGTTTTAATTTAGGTTCAACAATGGTCACGACCAAAAGCGCGTGATCAATATTACTTGCCAAAAGGTGAACATTATGCTTTTTACGTGGAGACTGTCGAATGACGTAATTCTTACGATCCTCAATTTCCGTGATGTTACCCACTTTATCCTGATCACTTTCTTCGATATAAAATTTTACATAATCCCCTACTGCGACAGGATTAGTTAACTTCAAGCCTTGTAATCTAAATTTACCGGCGATACGACAATTAGTAATTTCGCCAGTACCCGTTTTAACTGCGTACCAACTACCTGTGGATTTAATTACGAGTCCCCGAATTAATTCTCGCACTTAAACATTGACTTTTACAGAATGAATGGCTGCTGACATATCCATAATTAATTCAGGATCCTTTTCAATGGCATTTCCGACAACAATGAGATCAGCTCCCGCCCTCGCATTTTCCTCCGCCTTTTCTGGAGTTCGAATACCTCCTCCAACAATTAAGGGAATATCTGTAGCTCCACTAACAGATTCGATCATGGATGTTGGAACAGGATTTATAGCACCAGAGCCCGCATCCATGTAAATCATTTTTAGGCCTAGTAGTTCACCTGCCATTGCTGTGGTCATGGCAATATCATCCTTGGCTGCAGGAATAGGTGTTGTATTACTCATATATTGGACAGTCGTTGGCACTCCACCATCGATAAGCATATATCCAGTTGACATAATTTCTAAAGGACTCATTTTTAAGAATGGGGCCGTAATTACATGTTTACCGATCAACAATTCTGCGTTTCTCCCAGAGATCAATGAAAGGAATAGCAAACCATCAGCTCTATAACTCAATTGCATGGAGTTTCCCGGAAAAAGAATCATTGGGATGTTGCACTTCTTTTTGATATTAATCAACACCTCATCCAACATGTTATTCACAATCAGGCTTCCGCCAATGAAGAAATAATCCACATTTGCGTCCATGGCCAACTGAAGCACTTTGTCGATTTTACCCAATCGAACCTTATCCGGATCAATCAGAACCACAAACTTCTTTTCGCCCTTTCTCTTCGCTTCTTGTATGTCTTTGTATAAAGTAAGATTCATATCTATTGGTAAAGATAATTTAAATATAAAAAGAGGGAAGCTATGAATAGTTAAACCACAATTCTACTGCTCCACCATTATTGACCGGTATGCTAAATTTTATATCATCATACTCTTTGAGTAAGTGATATACTTCTGACTTCAAAACACCCTCTCCGATACCATGTATGATGGTAATTTTATGTCTTTTTCGTTCGATAGCCTCTTCGATGTACGTGATGCATCGTTTAATCTGATGGTTAATAATCAATTGGGCAGGTTGATTTGACATAGATGGATTGAGTCGTTCAATATGCAAATCCAATGAGTCTTGGAATGGTTTTATTTTAATGGTCGGTGTATCCCCCACTTCTGTTGGTTCATCTATTTCTTCTTCTTTTTTAGCTTCAGATATTTCAGATAGGGAGACCGTATGTTGTTTATGGTCAATTTTGACAAAGGCAAATTCATTGTTTTTACGCCCTTCCCATATTCCATTCTTAGAAAAGCTTCGAACAAAAACTTTATCACCTACCCATAAAGCATCAAAATCCATTAGTTCTTTTCTAGGAAGAAAATAATTTGACGATAAGGCCCCATTTGTCTTGTTTCAGAAATTAATCTAATCTCTGTAGCATCTATGTGTGCATCACTTGTTTCATCTCCAAACTGGCATTCATAGGTTCTTGTATCTAAACTGAGCAAATAAAGATCACAAGGAGTAAATCCACAATCTTGAGATTCCTTAGTTAAACTCCAATCTAATTCTCCTGCAGCGTATAATGTGTCTAATCGATTATAATAATAGCTTGCAATCCCATTCGAATTAAAGTTAAACGTTCCGTCTGTAACCACTTCGGTAGTATCGAAATCAATCGAAAGACCCAGATTAACCTGTTGGCCATATGCTGAGTATATTTCTTTGATCTTCCATTCTCCGGTAACAGATTTGACAGCATCATCTACGGAGCCGCTAGAAGAGCAAGCCATGAAAATCATGCTCAGTGCTAAAAATAGCGAACTAAATTTTACTAGTTTTTTTATGTCTATTTGCATTGATAAAATATACTCCTGTTAGTAATATTATAGATGCCAATATTGATTGATTAGATATTATTTCATCTCTAAAGTAATATCCTAAAATTAACGCAACAATTGGGTTAATGTATGTGCTGGTGGACACTTTTTCGGGAGAAACATGCTTCAGTAGATAATTGAAACTACTAAAAGCAAATACACTTCCGAAAATGATCAAATAAAGCATGGATATCCAAGTACTTTGGCGTAAGCCAAACCAACTAAAATCTTGTTGCTCGAATAAAAGACTAGTTATGATCAACAAAACTCCACCAATAAACATTTGGATACCCGAATTCAACATTAAGGATTTGGGCATCTTCACCTTTGTGACATATAAACTCGCATAACCCCACACCAAAATGCACAAGAAAATGATCACTATGCCTAATTCTTGCATTTCATTTCGTACGATCTCTTTTTGATTTACTAATAGGTAAATACCTAGAATACCCAGAATAATTCCAATGATTGATTTTCTATTGATTGGAATTTTATCCCAAAACCACATCATGAGAACCAAAACCAAGGGTTGTGCTGAGATAATCATAGCGGTAATCCCTGTGTCTAAAAATTGTAATGCCCAAGTCACTGCCCCATTCCCAAGAGATAAAAATAAAATCCCAGCAATCGCCGAATGCTTTACTTCAGATAAGTTGGGTATTTCTCCCCTTTCGAATAGCGCAAATAATGCGAACATCAATAACGACGCAATTACAAATCTTGATCCAGCCATCATAAATGGTGGAATTTCCTCTACGGCAAATGCCACACATAAGTAAGTGGAGCCCCATATGAAGTAGATAGCAAAAAATGCTATGACGATTAAAAATTGATGCTTACTAATAGGCCTCTATGGTTTAATTTCTCTTCCCTTGTTTTTCACATAAGTCTCTAACCATTGATCTTGCTCCCACAGCATGTGCATGATCGATTCCTTAGCCACATAGCCATGGCTCTCCTTTGGTAACATGACTAATCTTACTGTTGCACCTAAGCCTTTAAGTGCATTAAAGTATCGTTCACTTTGCATTGGATAAGTTCCTGAATTATTATCCTCCTGACCATGTATTAATAACAATGGTGTCTTCATTTTATCAGCGTGCATAAACGGAGACATTTCATAATAGATATTAGGAGCTTCCCAATAATTACGTTCTTCACTTTGAAATCCAAAGGGTGTCAATGTTCGATTGTAAGCACCACTTCTCGCAATCCCGGCAGCAAACAAATCAGAATGCGTAAGCAAATTGGCAGTCATAAATGCTCCATAAGAATGTCCACCGACGGCTACTCGGGTGCGGTCAATATATCCCATGGCATCTACGGCGTCAATTGCCGCGGCAGCATTACCAACCAACTGGTCCCTAAAACTATCATTAGGTTCCTCCTCCCCTTCACCTAATATCGGGAAGGCAGCATCATCTAAAACAACATATCCTCTATTGACCCAATAAATCGGCGAACCGTACCAAGGGTAAGTAAACTCTTTAGAGGAAGACGTTACTTGAGCAGCACTTTGTTTGTCTTTATATTCTCTAGGATAGGCCCACATGATCATCGGCATTTTCTCCTTTTTCTCTTTATCGTAGCCTACGGGTAAGTAGAGCGTTCCGCTCAATTCTAGTCCATCCTCACGCTTGTATTTAATGACTTCTTTGTGTACATTTTGAATCGCATCAAAAGGGTTTTCAAAATTAGTCACAGGAGTTAGTTTACCAGAATTTAAGTCTCTGAAAAAGTAGTTTGGATATTGATCACTGGCTTCTAATCGAGTTAATATTTTTCCTTTTTTGACATCCATGGCCATAACCAAGGACTCTAACATTTCTCCGTCTTCAGCATGATATAAGCGATCTGACGTTTTTGACTTGATATTATATTTATCGATAAATGGCAATTTGCCTTTCGGCGAATGTCCAGCTCCCATCAAATAGAGTTGGTCCTTATCTACCAACAATGTGTAACGTCCAAACTCATTTTTCTCTGTTACAAAATTTCCAGGATCGCTGTATTGATCTTGGTAGTTTCTTTCATTAAACACTGTCGGT
>JAHDBI010000118.1 GCA_020630475.1 Saprospiraceae bacterium | reverse complement strand
ACACCCAAAACAAATAAGAATGAAATTGTTGTCAATAATTTTTTCATAATTTATGATTTTACGTTTAACATTTTTATTTCTGCGCAAAAGGTAGAATAATTCGTTAATAACACAAAATATTATATACGAATTAATCAAATATATTAATGGTTCACTTGTATCTTCTTAGTTTCCATGTTATCCTCAGATTGCACACTTAATAAGTACGATCCTGAAGTCAAAGTGCTTGTATTCAACTGGAAATCTAAGTGATTGACCACATTAGGAAGAAAATGTGTTTGAAGTATTCTTCCTGTGATATCTCTCACCTGAATCACGAGATTCTTTGTATCTATTACATCTAATGATACATTTAAGGTTTCTTGAGCCGGATTTGGAAATAGATTCCACTCCAAACCTTCGATCTCTGTATCTATAACGTTTGTAGTACAGTTTTGTCCATTCATGATTTCACACCATCTCGCTTCAAATTCTTGTTGGAATATATTGGCAATATCTGCATCGTGGAAAATCAAGGTGTTTTCGTCATTTCTACTATCCGCACCACCAGACCAGTTATGACTTCCAGTGATCACTAAAGGATCAGAATTTGGACTACTTGCGTCTACAATTCCATATTTGTGGTGTGTTTGTTTGCTGTTATTATCTGGTGTCACATTCACTCCATTGTTCGAAAGGTATTCATACTCTCCACCGGTATCATTGATGTTATCGATAATTCCTCTCACATTGACCCCTTGATTGTGCATATCTAAAACAGCATTTCCTAGTTCGTTGTGTGTGAAGGTTAATAGGGCAAAATTCAAATCATCATCAGCAGATCTCAATGCTTTTGAAATGTTGGCCGCAGTGTTGTCAGAAGGGGAGAAGTAGCTTTCAATGTATCTACCCCCACTCCTAAATAAATGAGGAGTATTATCCACTTTATCTTCACCAAAAACAACAGAGAATATACCTGGGTCCGGTCCATCAGATCCCCACATTTCTTCAAATTCTATGGTATAAGCCTTAGCAATAGCTTGATCTTGAATAAGAACCATGTGGTTGAAATCTGTTGCAATGTTTTGTTCGGTCATATTGGTTGATCCCATGATGACCCACGATTTATCTACCGACTCTGCATCAATAACAAAGAATTTATTATGCATTAATGGACTACCAGCATTTCCAGTGATGTATGTAAAAGGAGGTGATGGATTTCCAAGGGCTAAATTGGCCGTTTCATCATCAGTAACATATCTGATTTGGACACCTCTATTATGTGCTTCGGATAAAGCTTCCACAATACTTTCTCTATTCACATTGTATATCGCACAGTCAATACTTGTCTCTGCATTTCCTATAGCCTCAATAATCGCTCCTTCAAGAGCAGCTGGAGTCGTATTGGTAGGAAAGCTTCCATTTGAATAACTGCCATCTACATCATTATTAAAGTATACACTAATCCATCCATTGGAATTAGATTCGGTACTATAAACTCCAATATTTGAAACCACCTCTTCAGAACCGTTATTTGATACCGCCTGGAGATAGTAAAATTGTCCTGCCTCTAAACCAGATAATGCAATTGAGTGATTCGTAGTGGATCCACCCATATCGATTTCTTGCCCTAAAGACGTTGTTGTGCCGTAACGAACCATCGAACTACCAGCACTATTGGTTTCCCATGAAATGGTGAATCCATCAGTACTTAAGTTAGTTTGTTTAGGGGCTTCTGTGATGTAAAAGTTATCCGCAATTTCAATATCATCTCCATCTCTTGGTAAGAGTTGTGGAGTTCCGCTAAATTCTGAACCGATTCCAGTTAGATTCACAGATGCTAATGGAATGGTAGTCCCTAATAATGGGTGACCAGATCGAACATAGATTTGACCATCATTTGACCCATCTGAAAAACTATAAGCGCTTACGGTAAACGTGCTACCTCCATCATCAAATGTGATTCCATTGAGTTGTAATAATCGTCCTTCATTATCGTCATTAACTATACTCGGATCACCTTCAATAGGGTCAGGCTGAGGATTGTTACTTGAAATCACTGAATAAGAAGTCACAGGATCAATTTCCAAAAGACCATTAAAGTCTTTTAATGGACCAGTCACCTCAATGATATCTCCTCTTGTGACATCTGCCGGAAAATCACCAGTTGACCCTGTTCCAGGATAAACTGCTATTCCAGCAGTCCCATCTTGTATGTAACGGATAATACCGAGTTCTGATCCATTGGTAACAATTCCTTGAACAGTAACCACTGTTCCTATGGCCGAATTTCTAGCATCAATAATGTCTATTTGAGCTATGGCAAAATTCGCCGAAAGGCAAAAAATGAAAAGTACTAAAAACTGCTTCATTATATTTTTATTTATTGTTGATCTAATTAAAATTCTCCTTGTATGGATAAAGTAAACCTTCTCCCTTGGCCAAAGTGAACAGAAGCTGATTTAGCATCAAAATCACTGAACGCAGGAGTGTTGAATGTATCGTTGTTTCGAGCATCGGTTACAAAAATGGTATCGAATAAATTCAAGACGTTTGCCCGAATAGATAATCTTTTAAACAAATATTGGCTATCAGAACTTTTGAATGTCTTACCCGCGTGAAAAGAAAATTGTAGTGATGAAGGCAATTGCCAAGAATCTGTACCACCATTTTCTCCTCTTAGATTTTCAGGTTGGAAATCTGCATAATTATTACCAAAGTAAGTTCCATTTAATTTGAGGTATAAATCTTTTATGGGTTCATACCTCACCAATCCTCCGAACTGTGTTTGAGCAGCATCACCGACATGGACCCCGTCAGCATCAAATTCGTATTGAGAAATCACATCGTTAGGAAGAATTACAGTAGCTGTTTCACCTGAAGTCCATCTCCAATCACCTATTGACGCCAAACCTTCAATACTCAAATTAGAAAATGGTTTATAGGCAAAATCTATTTCTATACCCTTATGCAATGCATCGATTCCTGGAATGTTAACTGGAAGTCTTTCACTATCTGGGTCACTAGGATCTAAGGGTACAGTGACCAATCGATCTAAGGGTTTGTTTTCCCATATTGTGTAATAAGAATTGACGTTGGCTGAAAACTTTTGACTTCTAAAGTTATATCCAGCCTCAAAAGCAATGATGTTTTCATTATCAAAATTGTTGACTTTTATCACTTCAGTTCCAAAGCGATTGGCTTCTATAACATTATTAAATCGTTGGGCCTTGGAGAGGTAACCTGTGTTTACAAATACTCCATGTTGTTCGGTCAAGTCATAAGCCGCACCAGTTTTGAAGGTAAAAGAGTTTAGGTTGACCCAATCTATAGTTTGATCTTTCGCTTCTGATGAATTAATGGTGTATTCTGTGCCTTGATAAGTCACAGGATCATTGAAACTGACATACAGGCTGGTATCGGCCAATTCAACTATTTTCGGTTTCATATAGTCTTCAAGTCTATAACCAGACAATGCGGTAGATAGATTAATGAATCCAGAAAATTTATCTTTTTTGTATTCTGCCAAACCAAATAATCCAGCCCATCGTACAAAGCCGCTGTAGTCATAATCGAATCGATCACCTTCTTGTAATTGAGTGTTTTGTTGGTCTATTCTGAAATTACCTGAACTATAAAAATAACTTCCACCTAAAAGATCATACACACTTCTGAAATGATCGCCTCTATAATATCTAGCATCAATTCCAGATGAAATGGTCCAATTTTCATTTAAGTTATAATTCATAGTGGATACTAAACCGTACCAAAAGTGTTCATTATGACTTGATCTCAGTATGTGCTCCGATCTTGTATCTGGCTTGGCAAAGTTGGTAGATTCGTTTGTTTCTTTTGCTCTTTGAAAGTCAATTTGACCGTTATCCGTTCGTGGAATGGTCACGCCATCTGGGGCTGTTCCACCTCCTTTACCAATAGATAAGTAAGCCACATTTGACCAGAACGTTTTTTCATTCGCCTGCCAGCTATGTCGTAAACTATATTGGGGTTTATGATAATAGTTTTTTCTAGAGCTCACTAGTTCGCCATCCAACATGCCCCAATGCTCGTTATATCGACGCCCTCTATCTTTGACGTTAAGTTGATTGATTGCATCCTGAGGAACGCCTTGTTCCAAAGCAAAAGTGGTATCCACTTGTCCAATCGGAGCTGTAAAAGGTCTTTGACCATGCTCTTGAGGTGCACCAAAACCTGAAAGTGTGATAAAATGATTACCGATCTGCTTGTCAATCCGCAAATAATAAAACAAGCCTTTAGTGAAGGTTCCGTCTACCCATCCGTTACCTTGCTTATAGGAAGCAGCTGCCGAAAAAGCCCAACCACTTTCAAGACGACCTGATGTCAATCCAAGCGTAGATCTAAAAAAACCATTATTTCCTATTTCTTGTTTAACTCGTAAAGATTTTTTGGCATCGATACCTTTGGTTAGAATATTGACCGTTCCTCCAACAGAGGGAACAGATAATTTAGAAGCTCCTAGACCTCTTTGAACTTGCATGGTTTGCGTCACTAGATCTAAGCCAAACCAGTTGGACCAATACACCCAACCATTTTCCATGTCATTCACAGGGATTCCATCTAGCATGACGGCAATATTCCTTTGATTAAATCCACGAATGGTAATTCGCGCATCTCCATCACCTCCACCTGATTGGGTAGCATAGGTTCCAGGTGTAGAATTTAAGAGCATTGGAATATCCTGAGCGGCTAATTCTTCCTCTATTTTGATCGTAGGAATATTAGAAAAAGCTACTGGTGTTTCTCTGTCAATGGCAATGTCTGCTGTGATAGTGACTTCCTTCATGATGTTGTCCGCCTCAAGCTCAACATTGAAGACCATATTCTCGGATACGGTGATCGTGATCAATTTTTGAGCGAAACCCACATAGGAAATGTCCATAATATGTTCGCCGGGTAAAATATTCATACTATATTTTCCATCAAAGTCTGTAACAGTAGCCATGTCCCCAATAATGACCGTAGCACCAATAAGAGGTTCACTGGATAGTGCGTCAGTGATTGTTCCGCTCACGGTTTTGTTTTGAGCATAACTAGAAACACTAATAAGAATGAAAGTAAGAATGAAGTAAAGTTTTTTCATGCGAATTCTTTTGGCATAAAAGCGAAAAAGGCGCAGTAGAACTGCGCCTTCTAATTTATTCCTTAATCAAACGAGTATTAGATAGTTGATTTTTTCCGAAATGAATATTGATTAAATACATTCCGCTATGTAGATCTTGTAAGTCAATTTCAAGATTATCGACTGGAGAATTCAACGATTTATGATAGACCAATTGTCCTATCATATTAAAGACTTGAATTTTGTGCATGTCTTCTTCTGCGTTAATATTAAAGGTCCCTTGAGTAGGATTAGGGAAGAGATTAAATGCCACTGCATTAAGGTCATTGGTGTTTGTTCCAGGACCTGTGATACAGCTGTAAACATCTACTGTAGATTCTGAGTTACAAACACTTTGGTGGATTTGTAGATATTCAAATGAATTATTCCATGTGTCAATCCATTCTTCACCAGTGAAAGTACCACCTTGCGAAAATACCACATCACTCAACGCATTTCTACCACCAGTCACATCAGGTCTTCTGATTAACGTGCTGTTTTTTGTTAACCAAAATCCATCTTCATTGACCCAAGCATCTTGCATGATAGTGTTTTCTGGGTTTTCCCCAATCACACCAATCACATCAATAATGTTGGAACCATCCGAACTAACTTCTGTACCACTGATTAAAACCATGGCATCATTTCCGTTGAAATACATCGTACGGTTCGTATCGTAATCTGGATTTAAAAAGACATCAGCTTTACATTGTAAATCGTATTCTTCATTGTATTCGTCACCAAACAAAGCAGCACCGTCTTCAGAATATTGAGGTCCAAAAACTACGTTACCATCATCGTCCATGATAGGTAATCCAGTCACTTGATCAAAAAGTGTATCAATGAGGTTGTAACCATTCCATGCTGGTTTGTCAAATTGAGTATTCCAATCTGCTGTATCCGTAAGGTCAACAACAATGACATAAACGTCGTAGGATTCTAGCATCACGTCTGGGAGAGTAGTGGTATACAATTCATCTACGGTCGTTGCACCATTACTGAATCGTAATATCGAATAATCCGATAAATTGATGGCTTCACTTGTAGGATTGTAAATTTCTAAGGCTTTGTTATTGGCGTATCCTTCTACGTATTCCGAAAAGAACAGGTCATCACATTGAGCGCTTAATTGAATGGACATTGCGATTACGCAAAAAAAGAGTAAAACTTTTTTCATAGAGTTCAGGTTGAGTTTGAGCAAAAAAATGACATTCGCCATCAGGCAAACATATGTAGCAAATTTAATATAAAAACTCCTCTTTGTAGATAATCTAGTTTACTATTATGTTAAATGTTGTAAAGAATACTTTTTGAGTTAAATGGCTTTAAACCAAAGCGTTACGTCTTTTTGATTTTGATGCGTGTAAGAGATGAGTATTTCTTCTCCTGCTGGAATGTCCCTAACGGCAAAAAAACGAATGGTATCTTCCCTTAATATCATTTGATAGTCGGCATTAGGTTGCTCCGAATGATTATACAAGCTACCGTACCCTAAACATATTGCAGCCTCTTTTTGACCCCATAAAAAGTAATAATCATGCAATCGTCCTAAATGTAAAGCATCAATTTCATTTTCAGGTATTTTTATTACTGGTGCTAATTCTATAATCGATCCCTCTGGTATATCTTTAGCGCAAAATACCCCTCTACCGCCATCACCACCTTTTTCCGAAAATCCAAAATATAATCCTTCAATCTGTTGCATGCTTAAAGATACATTTTACATTTATGACAAATTATAGCTTTGAAATTAGATCTAATCAATAAGTACATTGTATTACTCAAAAAGGAATTGTCATACGGGTTTACACCTGATCAAAAACTTCGTTGGGAATGCCAATCAAATTTTGTCCAACATTGGGACCTAGATCGCTTGGATGTGAAGTCTATGTTGGACGCCTGTTTGAAGCATCCTCAAAGCGGTAGGTTATGGGGTGGCGAAAAGGAATCCATTAAAGAATTTTTACTAAAAATAACCGACCGGGACAAAGAGTTTGTAAGAGTGATGTTCAGAGATCTTTTACATCCAGAAAAGGACATTTTATTACGTGTTGATCGTTTCATCAATTACTGTGAACAGATGGCAGCTCTAATTTCACCACCTGGGATAACTCTCGATCATAAACATGATTATCGCTCGGTTTCTTTGTATCTGGCGTTTGCTTTACCGAATGAATACTGTTTATTTAATTATCGATCATTTGCCATAGCCGCTGAATCCATTGGATTACGAGATGTGCCCCCCGAATTTGGTATCACACGCTTCTTTAAAATCTCCAAGAGTTTGCACAAAGTCATGTCTCGTGATGAAGGCTTAATGAAAATTTACGATGAACTGACTAAGGATCTAGTCCAAGATGCATCTTCTCTTATGATGGTTTATGATTTTTATCATTTAATCAGTCGAGCCTAGTATTCTGTCGCGGATTACTTTTCCTTAATCGATTCGACTCTTTGCTTTAATGTTTATGTTTTATTTTTAAGGAAAAACAAAACAGTATGAAATCATTTCTTAAAGTATTTTCAGTTTTTCTCTTGGCAGGTCTTATCATCTTTTCTTGCGCTTCAGAGAAAAAAGCATCCGTCAAAGAATATAGTTCAGGTTTGAATTTGGCGAATATGGACACCACAATTCACCCTGGGGATAACTTTCAAATGTATGTCAATGGTTCTTGGATAGAAGAAACCGAAATCCCAAGCGACAAATCTAGATATGGTGTTTTTACAATCCTTCGAGATGAGTCGCAAGATAATGTGAAAAAAATCATAGAGTCATCTGCATCTGCTGAAGCAGCCGGAAGTGATGAAGAAAAGAAAGTAGGTGGTCTATATGCTTCATTCATGGATTTAGAAACCAGAAATGCTTTAGGCATTAATCCGCTGAATGCTGAGTTTGAAAAGATTGAGTCTATTTCAAATTATAAAGAGTTGGCTAAGTATTTCGCTTACGCGAATAAATTAGGTTATGAAGTTCCATTCGGCAGCTTTGTCATGTCCGATGTAAAGAAGCCGACTGATCACGCATTGTATTTGTGGCAAGGTGGCTTAGGACTGCCAGACAGAGAGTACTATTTGAAGGACGATAGTAAATCCAAAGACTTAAGATCATCGTATTTAGAACATGTAAAGAAAATGTTGTCATTAGCGCAAATGGAAAATGCTGGAGCTAAGGCACAGGAGATCATGAATTTGGAAACCACCATTGCCAAAGTACACATGAAAAAAGAGGAAACGAGAAATATTCCTGCATTATATAATCCTCATGCTATGAGTGATTTAAGTTCTTTGATGTCAGATTTTGCATGGTCGGATTACTTTAAAGAAGCTGGAATAGAAGGGGTCGATACAGTGGTTGTGACGCAAATCGATTATACCAAAAGCTTAAATGATATTATTCATAAAACGGATTTGGGTCAATGGAAGACTTACTTAAAATGGAGTGTTCTGAATCATTGTGCGACTCGATTGACAGAGGATATCAACGATCAAAACTTTGAGTTTTACGGTAAAACTATGCGCGGAACGGAAGAACAAATTCCGTTATGGAGAAGAGGAGTTGGACTTGTTGATGCGCATTTGGGTGAAGTCGTAGGAAAGGTATATGTCGATAAGCACTTTCCGCCAAAAGCGAAAGAAAGAATGACAGAATTGGTTGAGAATTTAATTGCGGCATATGAAGTAAGTATTAAAGACCTTGATTGGATGGGAGAAGACACCAAAAAAGAGGCCTTGGATAAATTGAGCAAGTTTACCTTGAAAATCGGCTATCCGGATAAATGGAAAGATTATCCAGCTGAAATGAAAAAGGATGATTTATTTGGGAACATTCAGCGATCCGACCTTTCTGAATACCAACGTAACATTGATAAGTTGGGTGAACCCGTAGATAAAACCGAATGGGGAATGAATCCTCAAACTGTTAATGCGTACTATAATCCTACGATGAATGAAATCGTATTTCCAGCAGCCATTCTACAGCCACCATTCTTTGATTTGAATGCTGATGATGCTGTAAATTATGGTGCCATAGGTGGAGTTATTGGTCACGAAATAGGTCATGGTTTTGATGATCAGGGAAGTACATTTGATGGAGATGGTGTATTAAGAGATTGGTGGACAGAAGACGATAAGAAAGAATTTAAAAATAGAACCAATGCTTTGATTGCTCAGTACGACGCCTTTCAGGTCTTCGATGATCTCAATGTAAATGGAGAGTTTACTTTAGGCGAAAATATCGGAGATCTCGGTGGTTTAAGTATCGCTATCAAAGCCTACGAAATGAGTTTGAAAGGGAAAGAGGCTCCTGAGATGGATGGCTTTACTGGAATCCAACGTGTATTCTTAGGATGGGCTCAAGCATGGAAAGATAAATCAAGAGAAGAGGCTTTGAGAATGCAAGTGAATACTGATCCGCATTCACCAGCTGTTTTTAGAGTCAATGGCGTTGTAAGAAATATACCTGCCTTTTATGAGGCATTTGATATCAAAGAATCGAATGAATTGTATTTACCCGTTTCTGAACGAGTGAAGATTTGGTAATAAATTAATAGAATAATGAAAAGGTGTTCATTGAAAAATGAGCACCTTTTTT
>JAHDBI010000117.1 GCA_020630475.1 Saprospiraceae bacterium | reverse complement strand
TCATTTCTGCTGGGTTGGCTTTAAGTTCTGCGACATTTATTGGAAATGGATTGGCGGGAGTTATGCTGCGAGCAGTGGACAGTTATAAGGCAGGAGATTTTATTGAGGTGGATGGAATATTGGGTCGTGTTTCAGAAAAGGGTTTATTGCACACAGAAGTGCAAACGGAAAACAGAGATTTGGTGACCCTGCCTAATCTTCACTTGGCGACTAATCCTGTTCGAGTGATCAGAGCTTCTGGGACTTTTGTGACTGCAACTTGCTCATTGGGATATGATGTAAATCAAAACAAGATTAAAGAAGCTCTTTTATTGGCTGCTGCCAATGCTGGATTGGAAGATTCGTTTGTACATATCATTGAGTTGGGTGATTTTTCTGTGGTTTACAAAGTGTATGGATTATTAAAAGATGCCAAGACCATGATTAGTGCAAAGTCGCGTTTGCATGGCTGTATGTTGGATGCGCTTCATGAAAGTGATATAGAAATTGTTTCTCCGTCCTTTATGAATCAGCGACAAGTTGGAGATACAGTTTTCATTCCAAAAAAGGTAAGAAAGAATGAAATCGTTGAAGAAAATGAAAAAGTAGAACAAAAAGTATTTGATAAAGCCGATGAGGCAGAAACTATTGAAAAGAGGGTAGAGTTTATTGATAGTATCAAAGCTGAGATCAAAACTTGTCAAGAGGATTTACCAAAGCTCGAATCCGAAGAGGACATCAAAGCGATGAAAAATAGAATCTTAAGACTCGAAGAAAAAAGGGATAAAATACAAGCTCGACTTGATGCCAAAATGGAAGATTTGAATAATAAAAATTAGATAGTATTATCGAAACATTTTTGGTAAGACTCTTATTGGATTTGTCTTTTCATATGCTGCACCGATTTGTAATAACTTATCCTCCTGAAAAGTTTTTGCAATAAAAGTGAGGCTAATCGGTTCACCATTTTCTTTGTATCCCATCGGAACGGTCAATGCTGGATATTTTGCAACAGCCGCGTAGGCGGCATGATAGTTATTGATGGATAGGATCGCGTCTAGCCCGTGCTCGTCCATCGGTGTGTCGAAAAAACGACGTCCTTCATTTTCTAAGTTGGATTTGATCGTATCTAATTTTTCGGAGCTGGTTTCATCGACTAGAATTCCTTCAAACAATGCTTGACCATACGGGATTCGATTGGTGGTGTCTACTCGATTGAATGCCACAATATCTGACAAATTGTTAACGGATAAATCTGGATTTCCAAACTGCGAAAGATAGTCTGGTAAATCATTTTTCATATCAATATTTAAAATACTTAAGAAACCAGGCAGTTTGATTTCTAGAGGATCAAATACCGTTATTTGTGCACCATTTTCTCTTAGTATATTAACGGTCTTTTTGTAAATCTCATTATTTTCAATTAGGGAGGAATTTGCACCCAATCGTATACCCTTAAGCGATACCTTATTAATCTTATCTAAATAATTTATATCGCTTGGACTTCCATTCGTTTTGTCATCCAAAGGATCACGACCCGTCATCGCTGATAATAGTATGGCATTATCGCTCACATTTCGAGTCATAGGACCTGGTGTGTCGAGCGTAGAAGAAATGGGCACTATCCCTGATCGACTCAATAATCCGATAGTAGGTTTTAAGCCCACTACAGAATTTTGACTAGAGGGAGAAAGGATTGAACCAGATGTTTCTGTTCCAACTGCCGCGACGGCATAGTTTGCTGCCATTGAAGTACCACTTCCAGCACTTGATCCTCCCGTTTCAAATTTCATTCTGCCGTAAGGATTTAGACTTTGTCCTCCAATAGCGCTGTATCCCAATGGACAACCGCTGCAAATAAAATACGCCCATTCGCTTAAGTTGACCTTCCCGAGAATAATGGCTCCTCTAGATTTTAACCGATCAACAATGAAGGCATCATCCGTTTGATTATCTTTTAAAACGAGTGCCCCCGCGGTCGTTGCCATACCTATTGTGTTGATATTGTCTTTTAACAAAATGGGCATCCCATAAATAGGGTGCTGATTTTTTGCTCCGATTTTGTCACAATATTTAGCTTGAGCGATGGCATTTTTATTAAGTGCAATAATGGCATGCAGGCTAGTGGAAGGATTGTTTTCAAATTTTGCAATACGGTATAAATACCATTTGGTTAATTCTTCGTAACTCATTTTTCCAGTACGGATTGTTTCTTGCAATTGTAGAATATCCTTCTCTAAAATGTGTGGTTTAAGTCGCTCGTAATCTTGTTCCGAAAATGCTAACAGTTCTTTTTCTATCGGTTTCCAAATAGCATTTTTATCCGAAAATTTTGATTGGATTAACTTGTATTGCATTCGCGGATTCTCATGTTTGGCGTTGGCAATCAGTTCTGAGGATTCGTCATAGCCGATCCATTGGGGTAAACTTTTTTTGGCACAATCGGAGAAAAGTAATAATAGCAGGCAGGCAAACAAAAAATTAATCAGTTTCATTTCTTCAATAGTTGGTATTCCTAAAATAAAGAATTTTTTCGTCTTGTTTTTTGATTTATTGCCTTTCGGCGAATGTTAACGTATAAAGCTTACATCACCTTTGAAAGTTTCTGTGTTTTGATCGAGGTATCGCACTTTAATTAAATAAACATAGACACCTTGTAGAACTGCTTGATCCTTGAATGATCCGTCCCATCCAAAGCTTGGATCGTTGGGTGGGATATCAATAGCTTCGAATATCTTTTCTCCCCAACGATCGAAAATGTACATTTCTTCAATACGCTCCAGATTCTCATTTCCAAAGACGGTGAATTTGTCATTTCCATTTTGATTGGAATTTGCACTGATGATGTTAGGAATGTATACATCAAGAATGATCTCATCAATTTCAAGCAACAATTCGATACTTGCACTCGCGCTACAACCGTTGAGGTCAATGATTTCGATGGTGAAGATGCCAGCACTATTGGCCGTTAGTTCTGGATTCAAGCAATCGCTACAATCCAAATCTATATCTGGGGTCCAAGAAATACTTTGGATACTATCTTCGGGGATTGTCGTGGATGCATTTAGAATTGTACTCTCACCGAGTTGTAAGGTGATTTGGGCATCTAAATTTACATCAGCAACTCCTCCTTCAACAATTATAGATTCGACGGAAGTCGAACAACCATTATTATCAATAATTTCTATGACATAACTGCCCGGACTTAAGGGTGCAAAAAATGGACTCGCTTGGAACTCACCTCCATTGATCGAATACAAATAAGGAGCTTCTCCACCTATCACATTTTCAACGGAGATCATGCCATCACTTTCACCAAAACAACTCACATTGTCGGAACTCAATAAAGCGGACTCAGGAACGTCCAAATTAGTGAACACAAATACGGTATCGCTCGATTCACATTGGTTAATTGTATTTAGAACATTGATGATATAAACTCCTTCACCCTCCACTTCTGGGTTAAGTCCAGTATCTCCATTTAATATTTCGCCACCGCCCATGCTTATCCAGGAGATTTCATAATCGTTTAAATTGCCAAGCAGAGTAGCTTGTAAACTAGTGTTAATTTCTTGGCATCCTAAGTAAATATCATCGCCCGCTTCTATGTCGGGGGCGTCAATCAGACTTTCGACAAGTACAGAGTCAATATTGGAACATCCATTCATTGTATCGATGAGCTCTAAGTAGTATAAGCCGCCATTGAAAATTTCTAAGCTGTTGATATTTGTGGAGTCAATAATGTTTTGATCTTCATCGTACCAGATATAAATGATATCGTCCCCTGTTTGAGAAGCTGATCCATTGATAGTCACAAAATCATTCGAGCAGTTGAGGGTGTCAGGATTTTCTAAACTAACAAGTGGGTAATCTTGAATGTCGGTGATTTCCAAAATAGCATTGGCATCACAACCATTGAGCGTATCCAATGCGTATAATCCAATCGTGCCAGCCTGAGTTACGCTTATTTGGGCTCCATCAATTTCGACGTTATTAAATGTCCAGGTGTATACTACGTTGGTCTCGACTTCTGAAGTAACAGTAATGCTTTGAATCACACAGTCTATTAGATTTCCAGGATCAGCATAAATTATAGCCAATGGCTCATCCGTATTTTCGATGACTTCAACGACATCCAAAGCAGATGTACAATTATTGATGGTGTCGGTTAGTTGAAGAAAATAGCTGCCTAAGTCTTGTGTATAGAATGAATTTTCATTGGTGATTAGTTCGCCATTTTCATCCGTCCATTCAATTTCAATGTTTAAACTATTGCTTAAGGTGGTTTCGATCAAAACACTATCAGTCAAACAAGTGATGAATTGATCCGGTCCGGCATTGGCCACTGGGACATCATCATCTACCATAATCATTAAAGAGTCTATCGCAGTACACCCATCGTCAAAAGTGGCTGTGACAACATAAGTCCCAGGTGATCCAAGCTCTGGATCTTGTTGGTCAGAGAAAAAGAAATTCGGTCCTGTCCATTCATAACTTGCCATTTCAGAACCAATAGCAAAAAGATTTGCTGTGCTTTGGTTACAATCGAGAATAACATTGTCACCCGCTTCTACCGTCTGATCACATGAGGAGCAAGAAGAAGGCGCAGAGAAATCAAATGATAAGGCACATTGTCCGAAGTTAATATCAAAAATCTCGGCGGTATATGTATTGCCATCTGTCGGTAAATTATCAATGCTTATAAGTTCATTATAAGGGTAGGGTCCGTAATCAATACTGTTGATTGTGATGATGAATTGATTTGTTGTTCCTTCCGAAACTTCAATCATGAACATTAGGCTAAAGAAATCATCTGTTTCGATATTTCCAGTATTGTTGTCACTACAATCACCTACGATTAATTGAGTTAATTCTAATACACATGGAGAGGAACAAGCAGCAGGAGGGCTGACTTCTATATTCACCAAACATTGTCCATCATTGATGTCTTGAATAATGAAGTTTTGAAGTCCGTCTGTGATAAGATAGGGTCCAAGCACAATGGGCTCATCATAATTGCCCGAGAACGCTCCAGAACTTTCAGTCCAAGTTGGTCCGACGTTTACTCCACTAACACTTAATTCAAAAGTAAAGGTATCATCGATTTCGTCGTTTTCCGTTTCTTCATTATTACAGATAATGTTATCAATAGAAAAATCTAAGACACAGGCAGAACTACAAGAGGATAATGGTCCAATAGTCATGTTGTTTTGACATTGATTATCTTCATTGTCAATGATCGTAATGATCGGACTGGAGTTGTCAGCGATCAGCGTAAACGATTCTTGAACTCCAATAGCAAAGTTATAGCTTAGGACTCCGTCAATGAGTACGTCGTAAGAATTATTTGTGGCTCCATTTACGGCAGTCACGAGGATAGAAATATCATAAAAATCATCAGAGGGATCAGATTCTGTCCCATTACCATTACATGTGAATTCTAAAAGATCAAAGCTTAACACACAATTGGTCGAACAAGAATTAAGTGGACCGATATTTTGTTCGACATTGCAACCAGTATTTACATCCACAAAGGAAATGGTGATAGTACTATTATCGGCAGGCACTTGAATGGATTCTAATGATCCATAAGTAAAAGTTCCGTTATCAATATTATCAATCAAGACATTAAATGATCCTTGATTGGATTTATTGTTATTTATCTGGAATTCGATGATCTGAGAATCATCGTTGGGATCTGTATTCGTTCCATTGTCATCGCAATTAAAGGTAATAACTTCGATCGTTAATTCAACTCCCTCTTCAATGGTGAAATCAATTTGATTTGTACATAAACTATCGTCTTGAATATACATTGTAAAATCTCCAGGATTGAGATCGGAAAAACTTGTATTGGATTGAAAGTCGATTCCATTTAGGCTGAATTCCGAATTGCCGTTTCCGACAGAAGAATTGATGGTTAACATACCATTCATATCGCCAAAACAAATCTCATTAGTAATGCTAATTTCTGCAATGGGTTGTTCCAGGACAATTAAATCCAAAGTCACAATGTTGAAGCAGCCAACCGAGTTGATGACTTTCACAAAGATCGTTTCCGACCAAGGAGTAGTATTCGTGTAAAACGAGTTTAGCTCATTTTCTCCATTTTCGGCATCTGTTAAGCTGGCATAATATTCAAACTGGAAACTTGAGTTGCTACTAATGGATTCGTTAGATAAACTTAGGTCAAAAATCACGAGGCCATCATTATTGCTTTCACAAACAGAAAGCTCAGCATTTGTTCCTACAGGATTTTCAATGATTTCAAAAACAACTTCCGTTAAAGTGTTACTAAAACAACCAGGTAATGTTAAACTTGCCGATTGGACATAGTAAGTGTATATTCCAGGCATTGTTTCAGTAGGGGTGTAGCTAGTGGAACCTTCTTGGATTAAATTACCTCCTGATGGACTATCGTACCAATTGGCAGTTTCATCGATACCAACGGTCACCGATAATTCAATATTCATCTCTCCTTCACAAATTTGCTCGTCCCCATTACTGATTGGTGGATTGATCGCAGGGCAATTACAATTTGGAGGAGAAACAAATAAATTAGCAAAACAAAACGTGAGCGGATCAACAGCATTAATTACCAAATCTTGATCTATCGGAATATTAGAAATTTCTACAAGGTCATCTAATAATTGTGTGACATTACCTTGAGAGACAATTAAATCGGCACCTGCTCCATCAATGATCACGGTATAGTTACTAAAATCATCGCTACATTCAGCACTGATTAATTGAAGATTGAGTTCATTAAAAATTTCTATCGTCGCAATTGCACTATCGTCCGGACAAGAATTGTTACTACTGACAGTATAAATAAAATCATACACTCCAGGAGGCACTCCCATGAAATTTACGGCCATAGGATTAGAAATATTAATATTGATCCCTGGTGGTATTTCCCAAGTTCCTGTGAAATCGATTACATTTTCTAAATAATCAAAAAGATTTACCGCGGGATTTGTATTACAAAATCCACCAGAACCATCATTCCCCGCAAAGGGAGGAGTATCTACAATAAGGTCAAAAGGTCTAAAGTCCGTACATCCAAAACTATTGGTGGCCAAAACATAATAGGTCGTCGTTTGAGACGGACTGACGTTAAAGTTTCCAATTTCATTCAAAGGCCCTGGAGGACTATCATCATGGAATGTATAGTTGGGATTGGTGTTGTTTAGATCATTAATTGCCAGGCTTAAAAGATTGTAACTATCTCCTTGGCATATGCTCGCAGAAATAGGGTTAATCATTAAATCCGGAATCAGGCTCAAGGTAACGTTTTGAACATGTGTAATATCCAGTCCACTGCATGGGTTGTTGAAGGTCCATGTATATGTAAAGACATTTCCATTTTGTACTAAACCGGGGGATGATATGCCAGAGATTTCGCAAATTCCAAATTCTCCGTTACTATAGTTTAAAATTGGAGGAATATATTCGCTTGTTTGACAATCTAATGTTACATCTGCCGGCGGATCAATGAAGACTGGATCAGCTGCAGGATTGATGCTTATATTTTGTGTTTCATTGATGGTTCTTCCACATTCGTCGGTAAAGGTCCAGTTGTAACTTAGTAGACCACCACATTCATTGAAACTGCCTGATTGTAATCCTGGAGCAAGTCCATTGATCAAACATACTCCCGCGGCATTATTGGTATAGCTTAGACTAGGAGGGCTGAGAGGTACTTCATCACAATTTAATGTGATGTCTGATGGTGGGTTAACAAAATTTGCCATTGGAGCTGGATCCACCATAATGTTCTGAATGTGACTGAGGGAACGACCACAATCATCTTCAAAATACCACTCTACATTAAGTTCACCTCCACAAGCATTTTGAGTTCCATTAATTGATGGCATAACACTTCCTTCGATCGAGCAATTTCCGTTTTTTTCATTACTGTACTCTAAAGGATCAGGTGTAATTAGTCCTTCTTCACAACTAACGGTGATATCGATCGGTGGATCTATAAAGTGAGCTTCAGGGGCAGGAGCAACAAAAAGTGTTTGCGTTTCACTGATGGTACGATTACAATTGTCTGTAAATTCCCAAGTGTAGCTTATACTTCCACCACATTCATCGGCACTTCCATTAATGGTCGGAGCAACTTCGCCTTCAATTAGGCAAGCTCCCGTTTCGTTATTGGAATAGAATAAGTTTGGAGCAACGGAAGGAATTTGTTCGCAGCTTACTGAGCCATCTGGTGGTGCACTTGAAAATACAGCAGAGGGTGCAGGATCAACAATAAAGTTTTGAGTATGACTAATCGGTCGACCACATTGATCAATAAATTCCCAAGTAAAGCTAATGGTTCCGCCACATTCATCAGCCATTCCGGATTGAACCGGAGAAACAGTACCTTCTATTAAACAGTCCCCGGTTTCATTATTACTGTACATTAAATCAGGGGCAGAGCCCGGAACTTGATCACAGCTTATGCTTACATCGCTCGGTGGGTTAATGAAATTTGCTTCAGAGGCAGGATCTACAGTTATGGTTTGAGTATGTGAAATCAATCGCATGCAATCATCGGTGTACTCCCAAGTAAAAGTAATAGTACCACCGCATTCATCAGCCGATCCTGTCATGGTAGGACTGACCATTCCCTCAATTAAACAAACACCAGATTTATTATTACTATACATTAAATCCGCCGCACTTGAAGGGGCCATGTCACAACTCACTGTAATGTCGCCTGGGGGATTGATAAATGATGCTTGAGGCGTGGGGTCAACATTAAAGGTTTGTGTATGACTGATGGTTCTCATACAATCATCCATCGTTTCCCATGTGAAACTTATTGAGCCGCCACACTCATCTGTAAAATCCATCATTGTAGGACTGACAGTTCCTTCAATAAGGCAATCTCCCAATTCATTATTAGTATACATTAAATCAGGAGCACTTGAAGGAATTTGATCGCAAGTGATTGTCATATCATTGGGAGGATTAACGAACGTGGCTTCTGGTGCTGGATCGATAGTAAAGGATTGTGTGTGCGTGAGTGTATTCATACATAAATCTGTAATATCCCAAGTATAAGTAATGGTACCTCCGCACAAATCGGTTGATCCTGATTCAATTGGACTCACGATACCGTCTATAAGACACATTCCCATTCCACCATTGGTATATGCGAGATCTCCAGCCATTGTTGGGGTCATACTACAACTTACCGTTTCGTCTGCTGGAGGATTGATAAAGGCAGGGGGATCAACAGGATTGATCGTTATGGTCTGTGTATGCATGACCATATTCATACACGCATCTTCGTATTCCCAGACTCTCGTGATTGTGCCACCATTGCATAAATCGGATGCTCCCATTTCCATCCCACTAACCATACCGTTTCCATCACAGTTGTCAGTCCAACTCAAATCCGACATCGCGATAAGTTGATCGTTGCAATCATAGGTAATATCTGCCGGAGGATTATCAAAAGTCGGTGCTTCAGTGTCCTCAAAACTAATCGTTAGCATGATTAGGTCACAACATTCTACCGAACAATCGATGCTTGAAACATTATCACCCACAGAAGGGACAAATGCAGCACCATGAACAAAATAATTGTAACTATATAATGTAAATTCACTACAAATAGAAGATGTGTAATTACCCATATCAGACGCAAATATTTCTAAGATGCTTCCACTGGCATCGGCAATAAAGAAAATTTGACCATAGTCTGGGTCAACAAAATAATTGGTAATTGTCCAGTCAACGAGTTCATTAGGGCATGCTGGAATGGGTTGTGCATTGATTTCACCGGCATCGGCATCACAACAAAATTCGA
>JAHDBI010000116.1:2720-9791 GCA_020630475.1 Saprospiraceae bacterium | reverse complement strand
CCTGACAATGATAAAGCGGGATTTTCACCAAATTGATCGTTATCTAAAATTGAACCTACACCCAAGGAGAAGTTATTTTCTTCAGTTCCAAAGGTAAGCGCACTAAACCCCAAAGTCACAAATTCATCTTCAAAGCCAAACATAAATATTCCAGTACCAAAATGAACCTTGTCTTGTAATTTAAACCCGAGTTTTGGAGTTAAAAACCAAACTGGATGTCCACTTAGGGTACTAAACATTTCCAATCCTCCACCAATTGAAAAGTTGTCCGTAACTCCATAATTTAAAAAATTAAATCCCACATATGAGTTCTGATAATATCCTTCCCCTTTTCTTATTTGAAACCCAGAAGGACCAAAAAAATAATAACTACTGTGGGGGTTCTTAAAATCATAAAGTCCTTTATATGAAGAAACTTCAAGTGACAGTACCTTTTTTCGATCTATTATCGTTTTGCCGTATCTCGTAGTTAAGATAATGGACTCTTCATTTTGACTAAAAAATGTTCCATCTATCTCTTTTCCATCTACCATCTTAAGGGTAACTCGTTGGTGCAATAAGGAATCTTGAGTTTCCTGCGCACAAACAGATAGACTAAATCCAAAAAGAATAGCCAATACGATCGTGAAATTTAGTATGTTTTTCATTTGAAATATTTTAAATCAAAACTAGTTCATACAAATCCTTGTATTTTATTAATCCGTGAAACAGCTTGCAAAAAGTTTACATATTGTGAACTAGATCGGGGATCTGGAAAAATAGCCGAATGTTGTATACTTGATGTAATCTCTTAAATGCGCTTATTCTTGAATCATCTCAGCATTCTTACTCTTCTTTACTAATTTGTAGGTTAAAGATTCTACTTATGAGAGCTATAGCATTCATCTTTTTTCTCTTTGCCTTCACCAATGGAAATTCTCAAGAATTTTTAAGCACATCTGGCAAAGCTATTATCAATGAATCCGGTGACACCGTTATCCTAAAGGGAATGGGACTTGGCGGTTGGATGTTACAAGAAGGATACATGCTACAAACTGCTTCCTTCGCCAATGCTCAACACAAAATAAAAGCAGCAATTGAAGGGCTTGTGGGCGAACAAAAAACGCAAGAATTTTACGACGCATGGTTGGCCAACCATGTGACTAAAGAAGATATTGATTCGCTAGCATCTTGGGGTTTTAACTCTGTTAGATTACCGATGCATTACAATCTTTTCACACTTCCAATCGAAGATGAACCCATTGCTGGAAGTCAAACTTGGATAGAAAAAGGCTTTACCCTTACAGATAGTTTAATCTCATGGTGTAAGGCAAATGACATGTATGTGGTTCTTGACTTACATGCAGCGCCAGGTGGTCAGGGATACGATGAAGGTATTTCAGATTATGATCCTTCAAAACCTTCGCTTTGGGAAAGTTTTGATAATAAACAAAAGACCGTTGCTTTATGGGATCGAATTTCGGAACGGTATATCAATGAACCTACTATAGCGGGTTATGATTTATTGAATGAAGTCAATTGGAACCTTAGCGGTAATGTTGCACTCAAAAATTTATATGTAGAAATCACAGAAGCCATTCGAGCCAATGGAGATCAACACATCCTTTTTATTGAAGGTAACTGGTTTGCAAATGATTTTACAGGACTAACACCACCATGGGATGATCAACTCGTTTACAGTCCACACAAATACTGGTCTTTCAACGATCAATCATCAATTAACTGGGCATTGAATATTAGGGATACCCATAATGTTCCGATCTATTTTGGAGAAACCGGTGAAAATTCCAATACGTGGTTTAGAGATGCAATTGATCTTTTTGATCAACATCAATTAGGTTGGGCCTGGTGGCCAATGAAAAAGGTAGAATCTATTGCTGGTCCTTTATCGGTGACAAAAACAAATAATTATCAATCACTCTTAAATTATTGGGAAGGAAATGGTAATCAACCCTCCGAAGAAGAAGCTTTTAATACCTTAATGAATTTGACTGAACTTTTAAAAATAGAGCATTGCACATTCCAAAAAGATGTAGTGGATGCCATGTTTAGGCAAATCGAATCTCAAACTTCTATTCCTTATACAGATCATATGATTCCAGGGATAATATATCCTACCGATTTTGATATGGGTGCCAACGGCATTGCGTATAATGACGTAGACATCGCCAATTACAACGTATCCACAGGTAATTTCACTGCTTGGAATCAAGGTTGGTCTTATCGAAATGATGGAGTCGACATTGAACGAACGAATGATAGTCAAAGCAATGGTTTTAATGTTGGTTGGTTTGAAGAAAACGAATGGCTAAAATATACTGTAGATGTAAGCACTTCTGGTGTATATGATATTATACTGAGAGTAGCAAGCAATGTATTTGGTGGCGATTATCATTTAAGCATGAATGATGTCTTGTTGGCTCCAGCTTCTTTCGTACCGAGTACAGGAGGTTGGAATATCTGGCAAGACATCAAAGTAGAAAACGTCGTCTTAACTGAAGGAATCAATTATTTAAAAGTGCATAGCAACGGTGCATCCTATAACCTGAATAGGATCGAATTTATCTATCAATCATCGAGTGAAAGCTTAAATACGGATTATGTTTGGGCAGAAACCATAGATGAACAAAATGTTCTCTTAACCCTGAATAAAAATTTAATCAATAGTAATATTGAAAATTCAGATTTTTCGCTTTTCGCGAATGGGTCAGCGCTTTCGATTAACAATATCAGTCTTAATCCAGAAAGTCCGAAACAACTATTATTGAGTAGTGATGAGCAATTCAGTAACGGTCAATTATTGAAGATATCTTATACGGGTAACCTTATTCAAGCCACAGACAATACTCCACTCATTGCCTTTAATTTAAAAGACGTAGAAAACAAACTGCCGTATTACCATCCTATCCCTGGTTTAGTTCAAGCAGAAAATTTTGCATTTCAATCAGGGATCAGTGTTGAAAATTGTTCAGATATCGGTGGTGGAAAAAATATTTCATTTATAGATGCGGGTGATTACATTGACTACTTTTTTAATGTTCAGACCGCGGGAGAATATAGTGTACATTATAGATGTGCTACACCGGAATCTGGAGGTCAGTTGAAATTGGAAATCTTAGATGATCAAGATGAAGTTGTCTCGGTTCTCCATGTTTTATCAATACCTACTACTGGGGATTGGAATAGTTGGGAAACTTACACTGTAAACAACTCTTTTGATGCGGGTTCCTATAAAATAAGACTAAGCTTCATTCAAGGTGAATTCAATTTGAATTGGATTGATTTTATTTTAGAGTCTACCAATACTGAAAACGATTTTCACGATTCAGTCATTAATATTTATCCGACACCGGTCAACGATTATTTGAACATTCAATGCTCAGAAGTCACTGACTTGAAAATTAATTACATCATTAGAAATACAACGGGCCAGACAATTCTTTCAGGTCAATTAAACACTGATGAAGTAGAATCTATCAATTTCGGAGGAATAAACCCTGGTATATATTTCATTGAACTATCAAGTGACAAAGTAATCTTAACGAATAAAAAAATCCTCAAGCTTTAATCAAAAGTTTGAGGATCTTTTATCATATAGTTTTAGACCTTACTAATTTCTGATCATCTTTTTAACAGCTTGATATTCGTTCGTTTTTAACTGATAAAACATAACACCTGTAGAATTCAAGGCTTCTGCATTTATATTAAAATGTTGTAAACCAGATTCAAAGAATTTAGTTTGTCGCATAATTAGTCTACCATTAATATCGATAATACTTAACTCGACTTCTGAGGCATTATCCAATTGAAAATGTATCCTTGTTTCATCATCAAATGGATTCGGCACATTCTGAAGCACTTGAAAAGCAATGGCTTCTTCTGAACGATTTAAACTAAATGTATTCAATTCTAAATGGTCATTGAGATATAATTCAGGATTAATTTGTTCACTCAACATCAAGGAAGTTAAATTTCCATCATAATTCAAACTGAATAAAATATCACCTGAATGAATCGTTATTGGGCTGCTATTAAACCAAATCAAAATCAATTGTCCATTTAAGCTTGAATAATTTTGTTCAGTAAGATTTAGAGCTCCAGGAACTAATGAATTAAAATCATTTTGCTCTAGCCACAAACTCATCTGCATACCAGATAAATTCAAATCTCTTGTAGCTTTAACATGCACAAGATCATCCTGCTTTTCAAGAAGTAACTCAACATTTTTAGCATTTCTCGATTCTGATGACATGCCGATAACATTCGCGGAAGCGGAAAGATTTATATCGCCAATTTTGACTCCAGTAAAATCAACTCCTTCAACATCTGCTGATAAGTTTTCTATATCAATTTGTTCGTTAAATACGAACGGTTCATTCAAGCTTAAGCTAGGATCATTTGCAATAAATCGCCAGCTCTCATTATTTGGAAATTCGGTATGTATCCCTAAAATCAACTTTCGTAGTTCTACCAAATCAATAGCACTCACTGATTCGCTATTATTGATATCTGCCGCAATATATTGGTAAGGCGAATCAAAAGTTTGTAATCCCAAAATATGCTTCTGAATTAGAATTAAATCCAAAGTAGAAACACCATTTAAAGGATCATCGTTTTTTGACCCTATAACGGTGTAATCATAGTATAAAGGATTGGATGGAAAACTAAAAAATCCTCCAAGGATATGTTCACCTACTGCTGTATAATCTATTTCCTCACAATAGTTAATCATTTCTACATTTTCAATTCCAAAACCCTCAGCAGTTCTCGTAAGGCCTGTGATATTTCCTGTTGTAGCTCTGCACGAAGCACTCACTTCGAGTTGATCTAAATCCCAAGCAGATACTAAGGCACCATTTCCTTCTAAGCAATATGGTAAAAGTTCAATGTCAAAAAACGTCTGAACAGAAATATCAAATGCAGCCAAATTGTTAAATGTAAACTCTTGCTTTGTCCATTCTTGTGTAGTTGCGATATCCGTTTGCTTGAAGACCTCAACATTATCTCTTAATATTCTAATCCCATAAAGCTTAGGGAAGTTATTTAGTCCAGTACCTCCACCAATCCACTCAAAATTATCAGGAGATTTTTCATAAAATGAAAGACAACCAAAACTAATCGTTTCACCAGGATATGGACTAAAACTAATCCTCAGTCTTACCGCCTTGTCATTATCAGGAGAGTAAATGCACTCATCCAATGAACCAACGCACATGGCAACAGATCCATCAATACCTGGAGTACAAGAATGAATATTAACTTCAGGATTATTTCGATATAAATGTTCAACGTTCAAAAAGCCGCATTCCAGTTCGCTCTCTTCAATAAGTTCGGCTGTAAATTCTTCATAACTTTCGTTAGCATCATCCACAATGGTTGCTTGGCAATCGTCAAAATCAATAGTAAACACAGGTGTTGTTGAATTTAATATAATGGTCAAAATACTATCACAACCACTCTGGCTCACCAAGCTCTGCTCATACATCCCCGTTTCAGTATATATTTCGCCATTTATTTCTAGTGATTCACCGCTGCAGAAAGTATAAGATTCTTGAGTTTCATAAACCGGATTAACTGTTAATATTAAAATGAATGTGCTATCGCACTCTTCACCACTCACCGTCTGTAGATAAGTACCAGAATCCGTTAATTCCGTATCATAGAAGTTATAACTATCCCCTTCGCAAATCTCGACATTTTGGGTTTCCTCAAATGGCATAATGACGTTTAGATTAAGAACAATTACACTATCACATGCTTCTTCAGATAATAAAAACTGTTCATACTGCCCTGTCGTTTCATAAACTTGACCATTTAGCAAAACAAATTCTCCAGCACAAATTGAAGTATCCAAAGTAATTTCATACGACGGATTTTGAACAACATTGATAGTGACAATACTGTCACATCCTTCTTGCGATAAAAACTCCTGCTTGTATTCTCCAGCCTCGAAATAGACTTCCTCATTGACAACAACACTATCGCCTTCACAGATTTCAAAATTCATTTCAGAAGTGAATGCTGGAAGAACATTAACAAAAATTTCGCTAGTCTCTACTGTACAAGAATCTGAAACAGTTACAGAATATACACCTTCTTCAGTTACCTGAATAGATTGAGTCACTTCACTAGTAGACCATTCGTACGTGTCCCAATCATCACCCGCATCTAAGGTGGCTGTTTGACCACTACATATTTCTAAATCCTCTCCTAGATTGATTTCATTCGGATCTAAACAACAACAATCATTAGAAATATCTGGGTCATCACAATCAACTAAACCATCTCCATCATCATCAATTTCATTTCCACAAATCTCAACGGGTAAAGATGACAAGGCACAAACGGCATCAATATCAGCACCAGCAGAAGCTGCACCACAAGGCACGTTGAAAACGTCCGTTAATTTTATTGCGTCAAATCTTAAAGTCCCAAAGGCTTGTCCAGGAACTAAGGCATCCAAATCTACAAAGGATGTAGCACCTCCGATTTGGCCGAACTCATAAAATCCATCACCATCCGAGTCAACTACCCCTGCAGCGGTAATGATTGAAATCGTATTGGCATCAATAGGTCTAAAATCTGTTGTCGTTGGCTCGATATCAAATCCAACTTCAAATACCCAAACATCTGCCTCTGGATCCCCAGAGTTTGTAACAATATTATTCGTAAAGCCTAAAGTAATCGATCCTCCCTCTCCCAGTGTAACACGGCCAATTCCGTATGGCTCATTCGGTGTAGGTGAAAAATCACTTAATCCTAGTGCATCTTCAGGATTAGTCAACGTTGGATCCAAAGTATCCTCACATTCCGGATCGTAACTTATAATTTCATCAACAAAACTCAGCCCATCTTGAAAGCAGGTAATACAACCCATATTAGGTACTTCCTGACATTCAGGGTCGTCACAATCTACTAATCCATCACCGTCATTGTCTATTCCATCTGAGCATAAAATGGCATTCGCTTCTTGCGCATTTAATTGAATCGTTACGGCAAAAAGAACAAAAAGGATAAAAGCTTTAATCTTCATTTTTTGAAATTATATGTTAAAACCACTTATATGAATTT
>JAHDBI010000116.1:0-2620 GCA_020630475.1 Saprospiraceae bacterium | reverse complement strand
AATTGGACTTCGTGGCCATATGATCCGTAAAAAACCAAAGGAAAAATATCACAAGACCAATGATTCCTACTAATAAATACCACAACTTATCATAAAGAACAGGAGCAGAACGCTTTTTCTTAAAATAAAGAAATGCAAAAATCAATTCAATAATTAGAAATATTCCAAAAACCAATAAAGGATTAAACCATGGTCTTTTTGACCTTTCTAGGGCTTTCGCCGAATGGTCCAGCAAAGTACTTGTGTTGGAAACAAAAGATCGTGAAGCTAATTGTACATTTTCAATATTGTCCATTAAATAATCTGGAATAAACATTTGACCATATTGACTGGCATTTCTATCTGCTATCGATCCTATGACGATATCAATACCAAAATCAGACCAGGGCATTCCATGTAAATCCTCGTCCAATAAATCTCTGTAGGTTTTATCTGATGGACTTGTATCAAATTTTAACCCTAGTTCATTTTCAAATAAATCCCGTATTCTAGTCGAACAATTATCAAAAAAGAAATCGTACTTGTAGTCTCTGTTTTCTGGAAGAGCATTATGATTTAAGAATTGAACTAATTTAATCTTCTCTTCCGAATTTAAATTCAATTCTTGTTCGTGAACAGATCTCTTGAAATACTTGTATTCACGCATGAACCCTTGAAAACTATTAACAGCGAGTTTATAGTTTAATTTTCCTCGTAAAAATTTCAAATAAAAATTAGGTTCATCAAAATTAAAGGTGCCATAATTATAGACGATATCTTGATTCGTCAATGTATTATTCACTCGAACAGCACTATGACCAAAGGTGGAATATAGTTCATCTCCAGATCCACAAGTGAGCAAAGAAATTTTCACGGAGGACATATCTTGTGCATGCAGGTTTAAACCACACATCAATAATATTAGAAGATAAAGTCTATTGAGCATTTCTAATTTTTTCCATTTCCTCTGCAATGATTTTACTCATAGCATCACCTCGATCGTTTAGTCGCTGGATAACATTTCGAAAATTTTTATAATCACGATTTTGACTTAATTTAAAACGCGCTTCTAACTTAGATATTTTCATTTTAAATCCTACAACCCCTCTCACTTGAGCTGAAATGTACTTTTCATCCAATTGATCCATTTTGAATCTCTTAGGATCAGTGCCCTCGTATCGATCAACTAAATCATACAATGACTTTCTTGTTTCTTCCTCACTCAATGTTTCACAAACTCCGTATGCATGTACAGCGATATAATTCCAAGTAGGCACCTCAGGGAAATCATACCATGAAGAAGAAATATAAGTATGAGGTTCCATAAAAACAGCCATCATTTCTTGACTTCCGTCGAAACATGATTTAATCTCATTTCCACGAGCGACATGGCCGACTAGATATTCATATTGGTTATCATTTTCCATTTCAATAGGAATATGAACGGCGAGTAATTGACCTTCAGCCACACCCGTCAAAGTGGCAAAACTGTATTTGTTTATAAACTGGCGAACTGCCTTTTCGTTCGGAGGAAGATATTTCCGACCGATATACATTAGCGAATTGTCATTCCATTGGGCCAACCCGAAATAGGGCTAACAAAACTTAATTTACCTTCTTCGTCTTCGGCCATCAAAACCATTCCTTGAGATTCAACACCTCTAATTTTTCGAGGGGCCAAATTAGCCAGTAAACAAACATGCTTACCGATAATCTCCTCAGGAGAATAGTGCTCCGCTATCCCAGAAACTACTGTACGTTTTTCAAATCCCAAATCAAGGCTCAACTTGAGTAATTTATCCGCCTTAGGGACTTTCTCAGCTTCTAGAATGCAAGCGGTACGAATATCCATTTTTGTAAAATCGTCAAAATTGATGGCCTCTTTAATTGGATTTTTGATGGTCACCGTTTCGATAGGGCTTTTCAATTTATCCAATTGCACTTGTATTGTTTCGTCGTCGATTCTTGTAAATAAATGACTTGGCTTTTCAATTTGATGACCTACAGGTAATGGATGTTCACCTTCCGCCAATTTAAACAAAAGGTCATCCAATTCACCTTCTTCTTTAATCTCTGGTAGATTAAGCATAGCCTGTAACTTATCCGATGTAAAAGGTAAAAATGGTCGGCATATGATGGCAATAGATGCCACATATTGTAGTGCCAAATTCATGACAACTTTCACCATTTCTGGAAATTCCTTTTGTTTTTTCCAGGGCTCATTGAACTGAAGAATTTGGTTTCCTTTCGTAGAGATTTCCATTAAGGTTTTTAAAGCAGCTCTAAAATCGTACTTTCTCACTTGATCGCAGAGCACATGAATATCATCAAACAATCGAATCAATTCGCTATCATGATAACACGCTTCTGACATATTATCAGGACCTAACAAATCTTGATCTTCGTCAAAGGATGGGACTTTCCCATCATAATACTTGTGCGTGAGTACTAAAACCCTATTGATAAAGTTGGCTAGATTATTAACTAATTCACTGTTATTGGCTTCTTGAAAAGCTCCCCAAGTGAATTCACTATCTTTTTGCTCAGGCATGTTTTTGATTAAAGCATACCTTAGTTCGTCTTCTCTACCCGCAAAATCTTCAAGGTACTCATGAACCCAAACTGCCCAGTTTCTAGAAGT
>JAHDBI010000014.1:18628-48843 GCA_020630475.1 Saprospiraceae bacterium | reverse complement strand
TTTTATTTTAATTATTTCCTTTCTAAAATTTTGAACAAGGTTCCTTTTTTGACTTGATCGTTAGTATTCATTCCATTAAGTACTAACAAGGTCTTTTGTTGTGCGGTACTCATGCCATTATCCTTTAATAATTGACTGATCGTTGCATTTTTATTCGCGGTAACAATCTTTATTCTTTCAGGCTTCTTATTGATCTTTGATTGATCGGTTAATTTGGCAAAATTCTTCGGTACTGATTGCATTTCACGATAATAACTATTGAAATCAGTTTTCGCAGCCATGCAATTGAACTGATAAACTAGATTATTATATTGAATGAAGTAACTCAAAATCCTTAAAGGAGTTTCTCCTTGTTGTGTTGGGTTATAGTCTGCCATAGTCACATAAGCTGGTAGGCCATTTACATTCACAGAATTTTGTTCTATCAAAACGAGTTTATTATCCGTAATAAACTTTTGACCAGCGGCACGAGGTGTTTTTTCTTGAGATAACATCATAACCACGGCGGCTTTACCATCCTTTGGCGCTATTTGAACCTGTGAAGGAGAATTCGCCAATTGCCATTGAGTCGGCACTGGAAATTGAAATTTTAATTCTGGATGATAAAAAACATTATTCTCAACATATCCTTGCTTAGGGTCTTCTCCATATATCAACCCATCAATCATATTTAAATACTTATCTCTATTGACCTTGTAACTCTTATTTGGGAATTGCTTTTGAGTAGCAGTCGCCATTTCACCAACTTTTCTGTTTCTATCTACAGGATTCGGATGTGTACTTAAAAAATCCGGAATCGAACTACCACTATCAGATTGTAGCCTAGATAAGGTATTGAAAAAATGAGCCATTTCATGTGCATCATACCCGACTTCAGACGAATATTCAACACCTAATTTATCTGATTCACTTTCGTGATCTCTACCAAACTTTAGAAATAACAAGCCCATTCCTTGTTGGGCTGCTCCTGCAAACTGTCTAAATTTTTCTGAAACGATTAATCCTCCAACAAACAAAACCTGACTAATCATTTGCTTACTATACTGCTTAGCAGAATGCCTTGCCGTTATATGTCCTATTTCGTGCCCTAAAACACCGCTGAATTCCGCTTCATTATTAAAGTGAGCAAGAATACCTCTTGTGAAATACACGTATCCACCAGGGACCGCAAAGGCATTCACCACTGGGGAATCCAAAACTTTAAATTCATAGTTTAAATGAGGTCTATGGGATATTTTCGCCATCTCATTACCCTTCTCATTGATGAATTTCTGAATGGTCGGGTCATTATAAAGCCCAAAAGAAGCCACTATGCTAGGATCAGATTCTTTTCCAAGCGAAATTTCCTGACCTTCAGTCATTAACATAAAATCTCTTTTACCCGTTACCGGATTTCTTGAGCAACTAAGTATTAGAAAACCGAGAAAGACAACTAAAAATCCTTTAATTTTCATGATTGAGTTTTAATTACGACGTAGTATGAGCTAATGAGTTATTTAAAACAATGTTAAACCGGAAAGTGGACATAAATTTATTTAAACTTATATAAACAATATACTAATTTAGAGCATTGTAAGTTCCAATAAGAGATAATATCATAACGTGACTAGATTCATTCCATCATTTTTTACTTCATTGAATATTGCTTGTGGCTTTTTTGCCATTTGTGTACATGACATAAAGATCGGAGGTATATGTATTCTAACGTGTATATTCCTAGACACTTTGGATGGCTTAGCAGCTAGAGTTTTTAATGCCCAATCAGAAATGGGTAAAGAATTAGACTCTTTGGCTGATCTAGTTAGTTTTGGAATAGCGCCTGCGTATTTATATTTCTCTTTAGCACCCTTTGATCATTGGTCAAAATTTCTACCTGCATTAGCCATTGTATTAGGAAGTGCGTTAAGACTGGCTAAATTCAACACTATACCCTCTTTGAAATATTTCATTGGAATGCCAACACCTACTCCGGCTTTTTTTATGGCGGGATTATTCTTTGCCATTCACTACGAAAACCCTACTGTCGTTGGCTTAATGGGACAAACATGGTTTTATTCTTTAATCCCGCTAGTGTTTATGGGATTAATGTTAAGTAATTTAAAGATGTTCTCTATTAAAGAATTACACCTAGGGGTTTCTAAGAACAAGTATCAACTCATTACGTTTCTATCTTTTCTCGCCTTGTTGTTTGTTGATATCAAAACGGCGATTCCACTCTCTGTAATCGTTTATATCCTACTTTCCATTGTAAGAAACTTGAGATATAAGGACGATTTTTAGAAACTTTCTCTGCCTTTTAGTTGTAACTTTGTTGTACTAATTTAACTATCGAATAATATGGCTATAATAATCACAGATGAATGTATTAATTGTGGAGCATGCGAACCAGAATGCCCTAACAATGCTATTTATGAAGGTGGTGTCGAGTGGAAAATGAGCGAGGGTACGAACGTAAAGGGAATGTTCAAGTTAGAAACTGGAAATGAGGTAGGCGTAGAGGACGCGCAACATCCTGTTGAAGAAGATTATTATTTTATTGTACCAGACAAATGCACCGAATGTGTTGGTTTTCATGAAGAACCTCAATGTGCTGCTGTATGCCCTGTCGATTGTTGTGTTCCAGACCCAGATCGAGAAGAGTCAGAGGAAATTCTTTTGAAAAGAAAAGAAACCTTACATATTTAAAATAATCGATACCCAAAACCAACTTCAAAACTTCTATTCATATCTCGACGACTACCTCTTTCTTGAAGTCCTATCTCTTGCGTTAAATCAATTATTGTTCTCGCTCCTCGATTATATTTGATGAAAGCATGAAACCTTTTGTAATCGTATCCTATTCCAAAATTATACGACAAATCCCATCTGTTTAAAGGATACTCATTATTAAAATTCTCTGAGGCCTCTAACCTTAGTGGCAATGCAAGTATTGAACTTTGCTCATCTACAGGCCTTTCATAAGTTTCCGTTTTTAAAGTAATCAGATAAGACATATCAGCTCCTGCAAGAAGATGAATGCGCTTTGTCAGACCAAACCTCAAATTCGTTCCTATATTTAAATATTCAACATGATCCACAGAATACAGCAATTCATCTAAAAGGGGTTGTTCATTGGCGTATGTTGATTCTATTGAATTTTGAATATCGTAAATGGGATCGTATGTGCTTATTCCAATGAACTCATTAAAACCATGCTTTTTCAGATTAGAATAGGATAAATTTAGATCCATACCAATTCGTCCATAAATATTTTGACTTAGGATTAATCCCGACTCCCAGCCTCCATAAGACTTAAAGTTACCGGTATGTGCTGATACATATCCAAGCATTGAGGTTTGTAAATTCCTTGGTGAGTTTTGAATAGGTTTGACAATAGACGTTACTAAATCCAAAGGATTAGAAAACTCAGACAATTGAATCCACCTAGATGGAAGGTTCATTAGTCTCGAATCAATTAATTCAATTTCTGGTAAATCATTTTTTTCGGATTCAACGGGCTTGGACTTAGACATTTTATCAGTATCATCCTCAGCATATCTTTCTCTGCTTATCACTATATTTTCGCTGCTGTTACTGAAAAGTTTTTGACCTACATTCTGACTTCTTACATCATGCGAAACCTTTGGTTCATATATGTTCATTTTACTGCTTGGGGCATTAGAGCTCGTAATAGTTTTATCAGAATTACTATTAAAATCCTTTTGTGAAGACGTTAAATAATCTTCATGCTTATCCTGCTCTGATGGGGTTATTGATTCCATATCATTTTCCACAACATCAGCTTCATAGGTATGCTCCGACTTGATTTGATCATCTGACATAGAAGAAGAATTAAAGAAGATGGATACCCCGATGGTTATAATGATAAGAAACGATAGAATCCACCACCACAGAACTCTCTTTTTTCTTTTAACAGGCATATGCTCATCCAACAAAGCTTCCATATTTGACCAAGCCTTGTTTTCAAAATTTTTATCAATATTTAATCGATTATCCTGCATTTTGAATACTTCTATTTTCTTGATAAATCAATTCCTTCAGTTTTTTTCGAGCTTCGGACAAATGCCATTTAGATGTTCCCTGACTAATACAAAGTTGTTCAGCAATTTCACGGTGATTGAATCCTTCAATAGCATATAATCTAAATACCTTTTGAGTAGCATTGGGTAATTCCTTTACCATTTCAAGTAAATCTTCGTAATATAATTTGTCACTATTAACTTCTTTAGTCGGTTTGTCTCTGTCTTCTAAAATCATGAATTTTAAATAACGATTTTCCTTTTTAAAGTAATCGGATAACGCATTAAAAACAATACGTCTAATCCATCCTTCAAAAGAACCTTGGTGATTAAAACTATCCAACTTAGTAAAGACCTTCAAAAAACCGTCATTAACTATGGTCATAGCCTTCTCTCGATCCGTTGTGTAGCGGAAGCACATAGCAATCATTTTAGGAAAATATTGACGATAAAGCTGCTCTTGAGCTTTACGATCATTTACCAAACATGCATTAATAAGTTCTATATCGGACATATAAGTCTTCATCAATAAATAAGATACATTTAATATCCTTCTTTAGAGAAGACGATAGAAAAGAAAAATGGGTTGGGTAGAATCTAAAATAAATTAGATTCCCAACCAACTCTCGTACTCCTCACTATAAGCAGGGGCACTCACTTTTTTTGATTTCATAAACTTTGTACGAACAAAGCTTAAGATGTTAGAAATAAATTTGTTCATGGATATATGGATTATACTTACTATTAGTACGTATGAAAATCCTAAAAGTTGCGCCTTAGGAATTAATTTAACATACTATTGTTATAAAAGTACACATTATAACAATTAGTAATATATAAAAGGAACAATTTTAACTATTAATGAGACTCTAATTTTAGGACTTCGACAGGGCCCCGATTGTTTCCAGCTATGATAATATTTTCTTTTCGGTTTTTGCCAATGCTAATTGTTTCCAGACTTTTTACATCATTAGCAAGATAGACACCAGATTCGTAAACAGACAGAGATTTCCATTTTCTATTTCCTTCATTCAGCAAAACCAAACCAGTTCCTGCATCTGCACGACCTGTCTCAATTTCAGCTTGATATAAATTTCCTGCGAGCACCATATCCATTTTACTGTCATGGTTCATGTCTTGGAAGATCACATCATTCAAAGGTGATTTTTGAGCTATTCGAGGTAAATGTACTAATTCAAATCCTCCATTTTCATTCTGGTATAAAATAGATGAACTGAAATTGTCAGCAGTATATTTAATTCCTTTATTCAATTCTTCTTCTCCGTAAACATCAAACAATTCTGCACTTGCAAATTCAGTGTAGGTCTCAAATTTTTCTAACAATTCGGGCATTTGCTCTGAAGAACATGATTTACCTCTCACTGGATAAATCTTATCACCGTAGTAGGTACCAAGTACAATGTCGTTTGTTCCACTATTATCATAATCTCCCCCATATATGTAAAATGGTTTTTCTTCACTTGCTTTATACTTATAATTTAACCCTAGGTTACCTAAGACAAAATCATCGAATCCATCTCCATCAAGATCCTTGGCTTCAATACAATTCCACCAACCGTTATTAGGTACTGTCAAATATTCATTTGACTTATTGACTAAACGGCCATTCTCATTTTTAAAAAAAGTAATCGGCATCCACTCTCCTACTACAATTAAATCAACTGAGCCATCTCGATCATAATCAGTCCATGTAGCATCTGTCACCATCCCCATATTTCTTAATTCCGTACTCCATTTTTCAGTAGCGTCTTTAAAAACTCCGGCCCCATCATTTTCAAACAGTGCACTTGTTCCAGCAAATGGATATTTTTTCGGCGTAAGCCTACCACCTACAAACATATCAACATCTCCATCCTCGTCGAAATCTACAAGCTCTACACAATTGCTTGCGAATCTCCAATTTGGAATGGCACTTTTAACTCTTGTAAATTGACCGCTCTTGTTTTCATAATACCTTAATTGCAGCTCAAGAGAATTTTCATCAAATTCATACCCAGAACTTGTTACTACGAGGTCTAAATCATTATCGCCATCTGCATCAAAAAGAACGACATCTCCATCTTCATGCTTTTTGTCTTTGGAAAAGCTCGGTTGACTAGAAATAGTAAACCGTCCATTTTCATTTTGTACAAAGAGTGCTGTTGCCTGACCTGTTGGACTCGCTACAATCAAGTCTTCCAATCCATCTCCATTCACATCCCCCTTGCACATTTTAGGGCCTAACTCAGACATTTTATGAGGCAACAATACTTGATCATCATAATCGTTATAATCATTTTCTTGCTGGGTATAATCTATACCTAATTTGTCATCTATCGATTTAGCAATAGACGATTTGTTTTCAAAAGTATATTGACCTTGAGCATCTTCAGAACTAATTACTATAGTTTGGTTTGCTTTTATATTCTGTAATGACTGATATTTCCCATTTGGCCAAATCACAATTAACTCATCAATCTTTTCATTTTCACCTAAACCAAAATGAGCTACAAGTTCGCTACACGACTGATATCCTCGTGTAGAGAGTATTTCACGAATTTGATTTTCACCATTATACTTTGCTATTAGTCTCGTTCCAATAGGATTTAAAGAAGATGATCCTTTACATTTTACTCTTAAATAATTATTCGATGAATTCGTTTTGTTTTCATAAATCATGGAGTATTCCCCAAGATTATTTATCACTAAATCCAGATCACCATCATTATCTAAATCCGCATATGCCGAACCCGTTGAAATGGTTTTTTCATCCATCCCGATCTGTTGCTTTCTTTGATACTGTAAATCCCTTTGGCCAGTAAACAAGTAATTTGAAATCTTAGTCTGTGGACTATTCCTAGAATATTCTGAGGCTAATCTATCCTTGGCTTGAACATCGTTTCCTAGGGTAATCATTATTGAGTCTAATTTCTTAGAGGCATCTTTATTATGAATATCTCTATAATATCCATTAACAATATGCAGATCCTGCCAAGAATCATTGTCAAAATCGGCAAATAAAGCTCCCCAACTCCAGTCTGTTTTACTAATACCTGCCAATTGACCAATATCACTAAATGTTCCGTTTCCATTATTTAAATGGAGATAATTTCGCATTTGATAATATTTGTAATTTAGGGTATCCGTTAAAAAAGTAAAGCGCTGAACACTTTGCATACTCATTACTACCTTTTCACGAAAGTGATCTTCACTTAACATTTCGACCACCAAAACATCCGGATAAAGATCATGATTCACATCACCCGCATCAATACCCATAGAACTTAAACTACTCTGCTTTAAAGCATCATCCACTTTATTAGTAAATGATCCATCTCCATTGTTCATGAAAATCATATCAGGCTCATCGTGATCTACGGAAACAAAAATATCGGGGTATCCATCATTATTTAAATCAGAGGTAGTTAAGCCCAAAACAAATCCGTACGATAATATACCAGCCTCTTCTGTAACATCCAGAAACTTTCCATTTTCATTCTTAAATAAACGACTACTGTACTCCTTTACTGGATTTGTCCAATACTTATAATGAGTGGTCAAGGATACTAATCTATGCCTCGGATGGTTTCCAACAATTAAATCAAGGTCTCCATCGCGATCATAATCAAAAAATGCACTTGCAATACTGAAATTCTCATCATCTATTCCCAATTCTTTACCCTTCTCTGTAAATGTTCCATCCTTATTGTTTTCGAAATAAAGATTCTTTCTAATTTCGGGTCGCTCGTCATAAGCCCTACATATATAAATATCCAACCAACCATCATTATTCACATCAGCCATGGTGGCAGCAGTTGCCCATCCAAAAGTATTAAGTCCTGAAGATTTTGTTATGTCCTTAAACTTCATTTCACCGCCATTCTTGTACAATTTACAAGGAACCATATTCCCGGTCATAAGAATATCTTGCAGTCCATCATTGTCAATATCTCCGATAGCCACACCTCCTCCATTATACACGTTGATATAATTGAATGGGCTGACCAATTTGGTTTCATCCAACATGTTTTGAAAATCAAAACCACTTCTTTCTGGTGAAATTAGATTAAAAGATAAATCGACATTTTTTTGCTTAGGACTATCCTCAGAACATGAAATAAGGATGAATATTGAAATCAATATGAATAATGGTCGAATCATACGCCTTTGGGTCAATTTTGAGTAGACAAAGATAGAAATTAAGGCAACAATAGCTAGGAGAGAAAAAGCGGAAGAGGAGGGATTCGAACCCCCGGTACGCGTTAACGTACGCTGGTTTTCAAGACCAGTGCATTAAACCAGCTCTGCCACTCTTCCTAAGTACAACTTCTTTGTACAAAACGTGTGCAAATCTACATTTTCAATACAACGTCCGCAAATATATATTCAAAAAAAATCTAAGAATTTTAATTAGGTCAATGATGCCATATCACGGATCAACATACTGTTACGTTTGAAGTAAATTTGATTGGTTCTTTTGAGCTCATTAAGCACTGTAGTGACCGTTTGACGAGATGTACCAGTGAAGTTCGCGATATCCTGTTGGGTGAAATTATGTTTGAGCAAAGTTTCAAATCCAATTCTCAAACCATGGCTATTAGCATTTTCTCTTATAAAACCAACGATACGAGATCTAGCGTCTTGAAAAACAAGTGATTCCAATCTCCTTTCTGAAACTCGAATCTTTTGTCCAAGAAGGTTGATTAAATTAAAAGCAAACTTAGGATTCATTTCAATGAGCTTAAAAATATACTTTGATTTAAGTTCAAAGACTTCACAGGTTTTATCAATAGACTTTGCAAACCCTTCTCTATATTCTTGAGTCAAACCTAATTCTCCTAAAACACTGTATGGATGCATAACGAATTTGATCACTTCTTTTCCTTGATCAGAGGTACTACCCACCTTGACCGTACCATCAAGAAGTAAAAAGATGGAATTAGAGGCTTCCCCTTCTGAAAAAATGAAGGAGTTCTTTTTGATTTTATGATGAAGAACGCTCGAATTAATATAAATCAATTCTTCATCAGACAAACCATTAAAAATTTTAAAATCGGCTAGCTGCTCAAGTGTTTGGGAAGTATCCATTAGTCGGTTTTATCTAGAATGTAGTTTCTAACTATTTAGACACCGTGCTAAAACTATACCCCTATACAGGTACATTATCCTATAAAAGAAAAGAAGATATGAACGCTTTACTGAACAAGCACCGAGTCGACATTGGAGGTAAAGGCACCAAAGTAGCCTAAACCATTATCAACATTGGTATACTGTACCACCGGATTAGAAACAGGAGAATCAGCCGCTTTTAGTTGTTTGGATATAGATAAATGAAACATATAATATGCTTCATTAACAGTTCTTAAATCATAATTAATGTACTCTACTCTTTGGCTAGAGCCCAATACACTTCCTAAATCTAATGTTGAATTGATGTTATTTGAAGTTAACAAGTCCTTATCTACTAAAAAGCCATCTAAATGATACAAATCATGGAAACTAACCATCGAAGAGGATTCATCAAGGTTTAAATGAATATAATCACCAGTATAAGCAAAATCAACACCGTTTAATGTTGAATAAACGTTTGCTCTAGGGATTATATGGTAATATCTACCTTCATCCAAATCGTCAATGGTCATGTTTAAAGTAACTTCATTCTGATTGACAATAGCAGCTGTTTCAACCAACTCTGTTCTGAAGGGAACAACAGCTCCAGCTTCAATGGCAGGTAAATCTTCGGACTCAACACTTAACCTAAAAACTTGTCCCTCTTCAACTTGAACCCCTTTAACCTGGTATCGTTCAATATCTAAATCGTATACCATCTCGATCTCAAGACCATTTGACAAGTCTTTTAACATCACAAATGCTTCTTTGTCATCTTGGGGAAGCTGGTTTCCACTGAGAACACCAGTTCTAGAAACAATCGCTTTAATATCGTTATCAGGAGAGACTTCACATTGCAAATAGAGCTTTTGCTCTGCACCATTATCGGAAACAGGGATGTTGTCTACGCAGGACGTAAAAATCAATACGAATAGGAATATTGAATAACGTAAAATCAAATGGTTTTAGTTGCTTTTTCTATTAATCTTGACTAAAAATAAGTCTTAAGGTCACCTAAACATAATTAAAATGACTAAAAGTAAGTTTTTAACTAAAATGACCAATAATGTAAAAATAGTGAAATATTAGCTTTTTTCTAAATATGTCTAGTATCCAAAGCCTTAAAATGATAAACTGTAACTAATGGAAGGTAAAATTGGAAGTAAACTATATTGACCAAATTCAAACCTTTCTGGCCGGTCAATATTTCTTTTTAGTTGCATGTACAATGGATTTCTTCTGTTGTATGCGTTATACAATCCTATCGTAAACTTTTGCTTTCCGAAACTATAATCACTATAGAAATTGAATCCTATATCAAGTCTATGGTAATCAGGTAATAAGCTATTATTCTTATCCCTATAAACAGGCAATAACCTTCGAACATTATTTTCATCCGTAAATTCAATTAATTCGAAGGGTAAGGTAACTGGATTACCAGTACCATAAGTCCAATTCAAAGAGAACTCAGCATTTTCATTTAACTTACGAATGAATATAAATTTCAATTGATGCCTCCTATCGTAGTGAAACGGAAATTGGCGTCCGCCATTTAAATCAGAAAATGTTCTATTTGAAACGGACAACGTATAGTTGATATACCATAGATTAGAACCTAAAGTTTTATCTAAGGACACTTCAACGCCGTAAGCATTTCCTTTTCCTACAGGAACAATTGCGTCCCAATCGGTTCCTGATTCCACTGGAAGTAAACCTCCTTCATTGAACGCAACAACATCGTCAAACAATTTATAAAATGCTTCTAATCCAAAAATCCGTCCTTTCCCAAAATCAACACCAATACCAGAAGAAAACAACCAAGCCTTTTCGGGTGCAATATTATCAGTAGATGGAATCCACAAATCTGTAGGTAACCCTAAACCAGTACTCGTCAAAAGGTGCAAATATTGATTCATTTTACTGACACCACCCTTCCACCAAAAATCATCTCCTTCCGCAATAAATGAAACTCGAGGCTGCCAGTTAAAATAGGATTTCGTATTAGCTGTGATGTAATTTAAGTTGAGGCCTAGATTAAGCTTTAGGCTTTCGCCAATTTTAATTTCATCTTCACCATATACTGTTATTTCTTGATTAGATAAATCATCTTCAATTAATAGTTCATCTAGCTCATCCTTCTGCAAGACGGAGGATAAGGAAATATTTGGATTCCCTTCATTTTCAGATATCAATCCTGGATTAAAAGTGTGATTAACAAATGATGCACCAATTTTTACATAGTTAGACGGATTCGGCATGAGGTCTAGATCCCATTTCACCCCTAAGTCGGTGATTTTTGATTTGTATAATCCCGCTTGAAAAAAAGTGTCTTGTTCTTCAAATCGCTGATGATCAAATGAAGCAAACTCAAACTGTGATTGATAAACACTAATGTTACTAAAAGCCTTTTGCCCTAGTCTTGAACTTAATTTAGCTACAGCAATTTGATTCCCCCAATCCCAATTATCTTGATTTAACTCCTCTGTACTTTCACCATTTAGGCTTGTAAAAGTAGTCACCTCGTTATTATAAAAATCTTTACCTCGGTAATAAGAAACGCCCAGCTTATGGGTATCACCAAATTTGAAATTTAATTTGGCGTTTAAATCATAGAAATAGTAATTAGCAAAACCTTCCTTTTCATTAAGCTCATTGAAATATTCAGTAACATTCTTGATCCATGGATCTAAAATGGTTCTTCGAACTGAAATCAAATAAGAACTTTTATCTTTTGCAATAGGTCCTTCAAGTGTTCCTTTAAATGCAAGAGCTCCAACAGATAATTCACCTGCAGTTTCTCTCATGTTTCCATCTTTCGTTCTTATATCAAGAACTGAAGATAATCTTCCACCGTATCGAGCCGGAATTCCACCTTTGATCAAATCAGCACTCTTAATCATATTGGAATTAAAAACGGAAAAAATCCCAAGACCATGTCCAGTATTATAAACCGGCACACCATCAAACAAGATAAGATTCTGATCAGACGAACCACCCCTTACATTTAACCCTCCAAAACCATCTGCACCTGAACTCACACCAGGCATCATCTGTGCAAGTCGGATGACGTCAGGCTCCCCTCCTAATGTAGCAATAGATCTTATCTGATCCACTGGAAGATTGTTAGACGAACTTGTGGATTTATCGATTTGAGTGAAATTCTCCTCAACAATAAGCACTTCATTTAGTAGAGCTTCGGGTTCAAGTTCTATGTTAATGGTTGTGTCCTTCTTCAGTTTCAACTCAAGAATTTGATTCTTATAACCGAGATAGGTTACATAAATCCTTTGAACACCATTGGGTACAGTCAAACTGTAGAATCCCGAGACGTTGGTCTCTGTACCAATTCCAATTTCTTTGAAAAAGACATTGGCATAAACCAACTCTTCTCCAGACTGCACATCTCGGATGTATCCATTAATGGTTATATCTTCCTCAGAATAAATAAATTCATCCTTTCTAATAACAATCTGGTTACCAACTATTTCATATGTTAATTCTGAGCCTTTGAATATCTCCTTAAGGGTAAGTCCTAAAGTTTGATTTTTAACGCTAATATTTATCAGAGAATCAGAGGGAATTTTTTCTGGTGAAAAAGCAATGTTCACCTTTGATTTTTTACTTAAATCCCAAAGAACCGATTGAAGTTCTTTTTTGACGGCCGTATAATCTACCCTAATTTCGTCAGGTATGACCTGTGCAGTTGCGAACACTGCAAACAAGAGTAAGAAGCTTACGAGTGTAAACCTAATCGTCATGAATGGCCATTTAGGGCAAGGAATAATTAAACAAGAATCAAAAACTCTACCATTTTTAAATCTTATATAACATTTTAGCTTTTCGTCAGGGTAAAAATACGAAAAAAAAAGGTCCACATTTATATCAAATGTGGACCCAAATTCTTTTTAACTAAAAGGCTGAATTAGCTTGCAGGTGCAGCTGGTGTTACAGCATTTTCGTCCTTGTTTACTTTTCCTTTAATAGTAAGGAAAGAGTTTGCAGGATCTGTGTTAGCAGTAATCGTTACTCTCTTAGATTGAGGTTGACCACCAACTTTTCCTTTTCCTTTACTATCAAATTGAACTTTAATTGAACCTTCTCCACCAACTGGAATTGGTTCTCTTGGCCATGAAGGAACTGTACATCCACAACTTCCTTTAGCATTACTAATCACTAATGGTTCAGAACCTGTATTCGTAAACTTGTATTCGTGAACTACTTTTTCACCTTCCATTACTTCACCAAAGTCAAAAGATGTTTCAGCAAATTCAACGCTTGTTAAAGGACCAACTGGAACTGGCTCAGCTGGCTTAGCAGTTGCAGTTTGACCGTTTACATTTGTCGTTGTGCTTAAGTTAGCATTTGTCGAAGCATCTGCTTGACCCAAACTTTCTCTTGCCTCGTCCTTAGCCGCGTCTTGCTTACAAGAAACAACTGCTAAAGCTGCAATAAGTACAAAAGCAAATAATTTAATACTCTTCATTTCTATTTTTTTTAAATGTTTTACAAATTATATCACAAATATATGTCTTTATAAGACTTTAATGAAAACCAATTTTAAGTGTTAACAACGCATTAACAAGGAATTATAAAATCAATTATTCTTTATCCATTCTTCAAACTCACTACGACTAAACGCAGAAAGACATCTTGAGATCACGAGTCCACCTCTTTTTGCCGAAAATACACCATACTTTATGTCTTCAATGCCTTGAGTACTATGCGCATCCGGATTTATTGAAACCATTCCACCTTTCTCCATAATTTCTAAAATATACTTTTGGTCAATATCCAATCTTTGTGGATTAGCATTCAGCTCGATCACTACATTGTTAGCAATGCAAGCATCAATTACTTTTTTAAAATCTAAAGGGTAACCTTCTCTAGACAACAACAAGCGACCGGTTAAATGGCCTATAATTCGAGTTTCTGGCTGTTCAATCGCTTTAATGATTCGAGTGGTTGCTTTGTCCTTGTCCATCTTTAAATTAGAATGGATTGAAGAAATGACCACATCAAATTCTTCTAATATTTCTTTGGAATAATCTAAAGAACCATCATTTAAAATGTCCGATTCAATTCCTTTAAAAATTTTAAAATCATCAAAGTATTCATTTAAAGAGTCAATTTCATCCCATTGTTGGCGAAGATCATTTTCCTTTAGACCATTGGCATAAAATGCAGATTGTGAATGATCCGTAATTAATAAATATTCGTAACCCAACTCGATGCTATGCTCAGCCATCTGCTTTAATGTATTCACACCATCACTATAAGTTGAATGCGCGTGAATCACCCCTTTAATATCACTTTGACCAATGAGCTCCTGCATTTCTTTACCCCTCCAATGCTCATCAAATCTCAATTCTGCATCGATCCAAGGTAAATTCATGGACTGAAAAATCCCGTGTTCTGTTGCTTCCTCTTCAATTGACGACGAATCGTATCGAATATCTTCTAGGAAATTAGAAGTTGCAGTAAGCTCAAAAAATCTTTTTTCAAATTCTTCAGGCTCGCATAAATTAATCTTCAATGGTAATTGCTCAAATCGATCGTCGATGATTTCATTGGAGATAATTTCTAACAACCCCTCTTCCCTACCATCAAAAGAAGACAATAATTCTATTTCTTCTAAAACTTCTTCCTTTCGCCGAAAGGCACCACAAAGAGCATGTAGTTCATCAGGATAAAGCTCCTCGAGAACTTCTATTATTTTTTCGGCAACAGCCTCGACCCTAGCATATAGAAACTTTCCCTTTGATGCTATGAAATACTCTAATTGCTGTTGAATATTCTTCTGAGTTTTTAAACCAAAACCCTTCAACTCTTGAAGTCGATTCTCTTGACATGCATAAAGCAAAGATCCTGGTGATTCAATTTCCATTTCTTCCCAAATCACCTTGACTTTTTTAGGTCCTAGTCCCTTGACTTGCAACATCTCAACAATACCTTTTGGAACACTTGCCTTTAATTTTTCAAAAGCTGCGATTTCACCATTGACTTGAAGTTCTTTGAGTTCACTTGCTATACCCTTACCGACACCCGGGATAGAATACATCTCTGAAACATCAATATTCAATACTGGCTCTGGCCAATTACGTATACTTCGATAAGCAGTGGTATAAGATCTTGCTTTAAAACCATCAGATTCAAGCAATTCTATTAATTTGCCGTATAGCTGTAAGTCTTTTGCAAGTGATTTATTATCCATTAATGAAATATTAAAGATTTTGCGAATATATTGCAATAAATTAAATTTGAGGACTGAACTTAAACTAATATCGAATGCTTATGAAAAATTTTACTTACTTACTTTTTCTAACCATTGCTCTTATTTCGTGTAATTCAACTGGAGGCCCAGCTATTTCATCTGGAGACGCAGATTTAAGTGGTTATGAGACTGAAACGATTAATGGTGTAACCTATGCCTCTAAAGTAGAATCAACAGGAATCAAAGTCTCCGAAGGAGCTCTGATGAACGGTAATAAAAACGGTGCATGGATTAGTTATTACCCCAATGATGGTAAAATAAAAAAGATTGAAAATTACATCAATGGCAAATTAAATGGACCAACTTTAGAATTTAGTAATAGAGGAGCTATTGACACTCGGACTTCCTATAAGAATGGTGTAAAACATGGTCTTTCTGGCACATACAAATTTGGTCGAGCAGTAAAAGAAACTCAATTTGCAAACGGTAAAATTGATGGTGTGCATAAGGAATATTTTAATAATGGAAAACTTCAAAAGGAAGTACATTTTAAAAATGACAAGCAGCATGGCACCTTCCGTCAATACAATGAAGAAGGAGAAATCATCATACAATATGAGTATAAAAATGGAGAGAAGATTAGTGGTGGTGTTGTTGAATAATAAGTAATAAAAACATAAAAGATGAAAGGGAGGGCATGTCAACCTCCCTTTTTTATTCATATGACATAAATATCATATATAAGTTTTCTATATTTGTATGGCTTTCGCCAAAAGACAGATATATGACGACTACAGGTTTACATCCTCAAATCATTGAAATTCAAAAGAAACTTTCTGGTTCAGGAAGTCTCAATGTTCGTTTTAAGGATTACGCATTTCAAGTATCATCATTGAATCAAATGATTCAACATGATATAGTCCGTCAGAAAAAGGTTCTAGTTATAGGCAACAATAAAACGAGCCTAAATCATCTTTACGAATCACTATCAAAAGGCCCTCTAAAAAAACTTTCCCTTAATCTTTATGGCCAAACTTTGTTGCATCAAGAACACATTCAAAATATAAGAGCGACTGTTAAGGAAGAGGTTTCTAGAAAAGAATCAAAAGAAATTATAGAACGAGACTTAGAACTACAGCTTGTAGATCAACTATATTTTAAAAACGTTCAAAATGTTTTTGGTGACAGAAATTGGGAAGATGTTCTAAATCGTTTCGCTGAAATAAAGCATAAACACCCCCAACTACCCGAAATAAACATCAACGTAGACAGCCTTGAGTTTAATCAAAAAGAATACTACTCCTTTTTAGGAAGGATTGAATATGCTGCGAAAAAGCATAGAAAAGATTTTGATTTACTTCAATCATTCAATTCGGATATATTTAATGAATCCACCCTTATTAAACTCAATCGTGAAGAAAGCAATTCTAGAATAAGACAACAGTTAGAAATACTTTTAGAATTAGGGTTAAAAATCAAGTTAGAACTCGAATCTAAAATTACTCAGGTAATAAAAGCTAGAGAACGATTTTATAGACAAGAAATTCTAGATCTCTACAAAGAATCTATTCGCATTCAAAAGGAAATTGCTCTTTCTAATGTAAGCCAATTGAAACAAAAGAAAAGCTTCTTTAGGAAGTCTTCTAGATCAAATCAAAATTCTTACAAAATACTTATTGACTCTATTAGTGATTTTAAAAATAGACTTTCAGATATAGGTGTTCAATTAGAATTTACAGAACTGAATAATGACTTCTTCGAAACGCTTGAGCTAAGTTTTGACAATGTAAGGTTTGAATTATTGAATATTGAAATGAGTCACGCTAAAAACAAGACGAGTTTTGAGTTCAAGGGTTTAAATCTGTTAAATAGTCAAGATGAAGATCTAGGAAACATCGTCAATAAAATGACGGATTACTTTGATAAAGTAAACAAGTCAAAATTATTTAAGAGTGATTTTGTATTTAATACGCATAGTCTTGTTAAACTGCAAGAGGTATTTAATAAAACAACGGACAAACTTCGAGCTGCGTATCATGATCTGATATCGAAATCTGAATACCTGGAATGGTCAGCATTTACCTCAGATTTACATCCAACGGTTGAAAAATTAATTGACCAAATCTGTCATATTCCTAAAAACCTTTGGTCATTGACATATGAAAAATGGTATTTAGGTGAATGTCTTACGTACAAAGGAAAAAGCTATCGGGAGCTTTTCGATCTTCGCGCCATTCCATTTGCTGGTGAAGATTATTTCGAAAAAAGAATACCTTCTGTGATAGAAAACAATAAGAATCAATTCAAGGAAGAGTTAGAGACTTGGTCACGAGAAAACAAATCATTATATCAAGAAATCATAAAGAAGAAAAGTGATCCACAAATCACACTTCAAGAATTATTAGGAACCAATGCACAATGGATATTCAAGCTCTACCCTATTTGTATTCTTCATGAAAATGACATAGAAAACATTGACTTATCACAATGGAACATGATATATAACATCGGATCCAATAATAAATTGGAACTTATTGCTGAACAAGAATGCTTAAACGTATTGGATAATCTTGATGACAATACCAATGTGATCAATGCCTATGAAATACCAAATGAGGAATTCGCAAGTTTACTTCCAGCAGTGAGAATAAATAGGTCGAAAAAAATAGCTTTAGAATTACTTAAAATAAACCCTAACATCAGGTGTTTTCAAAACAAAAACCACAGCATCATTTACACCTGTAGCCCTTTACTTGAAGATATAGTTCTTGATCATTTCAATCATGACATTCTAAAGGAGATGCCCAACGGAGATGACTTATTCAACTCGACCGTAGAAGCACTACTAGAAACAGATAAAACACAAATTATTATAACGGATAAAGGATTGATCAATAGAGAAAACGTTTATTGGCAATATCAATTGAACTTCAAGCACCTCCTTAAATCAATTGGATTTAAAACGATCGATCTATGTTTAGTAGACTATTTTGAACATTCTAATTCTTCAAACATTGATCTACTTCAAACACAATTGACTCAAGAGCAAGAAGCCGCAAATGAAATCTTGCAACATTGATCTCATCGCTCATAAGGATAAACTAACTATTGTTCGTCAGGATAATAAACAAAAGATATTTGATCCGATCAGAAAAAAATACCTAGTCCTTCAACCAGAAGAATTTGTCAGGCAACTCTTTTTACTTTACTTAATTGACGTCAAAAAATATCCTCCAAAATTTATACGCGTTGAACAAGGATTTCAGTGGAATAAGCTTAGAAAAAGAGCTGACATCATTGTATACGATAAAAATCTACTGCCCTTTTTAATTGTGGAATGTAAATCACATACCGTCAAATTATCAGATGAAGTTTTTTCACAAGCAGCTAGTTACAATATGAATTTCAACCTGCCATTCCTAGCAATAAGTAATGGTAAGGAAAATTATTGCTGCGAGATTAACAAGGAAAACAATAGCTTTCACTATTTAGAAGAAATTCCAGAATATCCAGATTTAAGATAGTCCCGATTATTTACTAGATCATCTTTAAAATATCAGTATCTTTTCGGCGATAAACCACATAAAAGAATGCGTGATAAAATTCTGATTACTGGAGCCAATGGACAAATTGGAACAGTACTTACACATAGATTGAGAGAAGTTTATGGAACAGAGAATGTTTTGGCATCAGATATAGTTGAACCAGCAGATTCCAACCAGCCTTTTGTTTTTCTTGACATTCTCAATTCAACTAGACTTTTAGAAATCATCAATGATCATAAGATTACTCAAGTTTATCATCTTGCCGCTATACTATCAGCTAACGGTGAATGGAACCCTAAGAAAACATGGAACGTCAATCTAAATGGCCTATTCAGTATTCTTAATCTTGGAAAAGAAGGAGTGATTAAAAAAATATTCTTTCCAAGTACCATTGCGGTTTTCGGTAACACGACTCCTCAAATCAATACACCTCAAGATGTCCCTCTGCTTCCAACAACCGTTTATGGAATGAGTAAAACGGCTGGTGAACTATGGTGTAATTACTATCACAAAAGATATAATGTCGACGTTCGCTCAGTCCGCTATCCGGGCATCATAGGTCATCAGTCTATCCCTAGTGGTGGTACTACGGACTACGCAGTTGAAATTTACCATGAAGCTTTAAAACACAAGAAATACACTTGCTTTTTAAAGGAGGACACTAGACTACCTATGCTCTACATGCCTGATGCTGTGAACGGAACCATAAAAATCATGGAACAACCTACTGATAAAATTAAATTGAGGTATGGATATAATTTATCTTCTATGAGCTTTACGCCGAAAGAAATCGCAGAAAGTATTCAGAAATATATATCTGATTTTAAGATCACCTACGAGCCTGATTTTAGACAGGAAATTGCGGCTTCGTGGTCTGAGAGTATTGATGATGGACAAGCGAGAAAAGATTGGGACTGGAGTCCAAAATACGATCTTAATAAGATGACAACTGACATGTTAGAAAACTTAAAAAACAAATACTAGAATGTTTCAAAATATTGCACCCAAAATACAAGCAGAATTAGACGACCTCAAACAACAAGGCCTGTACAAGGAGGAAAGAATTATTATAACACCTCAATCCGCGGACATAAAAACTACAGCTGGATCTGAGGTGGTCAATTTTTGTGCTAATAATTATCTCGGATTGTCTAGTCACCCCATGGTCATCGAAGCTGCAAAATCGACTATTGACTCGCATGGCTTTGGTATGTCATCTGTACGATTTATCTGTGGAACTCAAGACATTCACAAAGAATTAGAAAGAAAGATTGCAGATTTCGTAGGCACGGAAGATGCCATTTTATACGCTGCGGCATTTGATGCCAACGGTGGTCTTTTCGAACCATTATTAACTGCCGAAGATGCTATTATTTCGGATTCGTTAAATCATGCATCGATCATTGATGGTATACGTTTGTGTAAAGCTAAAAGATATCGTTATACCAATAATGACATGGATGCATTAGAGAGTATGCTTAATGAAGCAGATGAAAATGGAGCTCGAAGAAAAATGATTGTTACTGATGGAGTGTTTTCAATGGATGGAATCATTGCTCAATTAGATAAAATATGCGACCTAGCTGACAAATATGACGCTATGGTCATGGTAGATGATTGCCATTCCACAGGATTTATAGGAAAAACAGGTCGTGGTACAGCCGAACATTGTGGTGTTTTAGGTCGAGTGGACATTATTACTGGAACATTTGGCAAAGCTTTAGGAGGTGCGTCTGGAGGATTTACCGCAGCACGAAAAGAAATCGTGGATATGTTGAGACAAAAAAGTCGTCCATACTTGTTCAGTAATACCCTAGCACCGAGTATAGTCGGGGCTTCCATAAAAGTTCTTGAACTATTGAATGAAAGCTCAGCGCTTCGGGACAAACTTGAAGAAAACACCAAATACTTTAGGAGTGAAATTGGAAAATTAGGATTTGACATTATTGAAGGCGAGCATCCGATCGTTCCTGTTATGTTATACGATGCACCTTTATCTCAGGCTTTCGCCAATAAATTACTTGATCATGGAATCTATGTTATTGGATTCTATTACCCCGTAGTACCAAAAGAGAAAGCCCGGATTAGAGTACAAATATCTGCAGGACACGATCGATCTCATATAGACAAAGCTGTTAAGGCTTTCGCCGAAGTTGGAAAAGAACTCGGCGTCATTTAAAAGCAACTCAACATCATCATGGAACCAACCCCACAACTTAACGAAGAAGAATTTAATGTATTCTTATTGCTTTATGCCTCCTTTTCAGATTATGATTACAGCCCTGAGGAAGAGTCATACATTCGAGGAATTAGCAGTGAAGACGTATACAATAAAACTTTAAATGTCTTTGAATCCATGAGTAGCTTCATGAGACTACAAACAATCTTAGATCACAAGGAGTCTTACTTCTCAACGGCATCGCAGAAAAAAAAATTGCTTAGTACCCTAGAAAATCAGTTTAAAGTAGACGGTGACTTTTCAAAACCAGAAAAAACCACCTTGCAGTTTTTAGATAAATTATTGTAGACTTTATTCCAATACCAGTTGTACCATTTTAGATAGTTGCTCTTCAAAAAGAACTTTTCTATTTATCCGATACTTTTCAATGGTTTCTAAATTGTAGTGCCTAACAGTTACTAATTGCAGATCAGGAATTAACTCCACATTAAAATCTTCTTGAAGAAAATCAATCAACTTATTCATTTTTCTTTCTTCATAAGTTGAACATATCGTAAAGCTTATAGCGGTATTCCGCATAAGTCTAACAGAAATTCCATACTCCGCCAGTTGTGTAAAAATCCCGCTCAAGTGCTTTTCTGCTATGAACGAAAAATCCTTTGTTGATATATTTATCAAACATTGATCATCCTCAATGACAATAACCGGAGGATAATTAGGTTCAACTTCAAAATGCTTTATTTCCGTTCCACGCTCCTCAGGATTCTTAAAGGACCGGACAAATAAACTGATACCTTTATTTTGAAGAGGCTTAATGGTCTTTGGATGAATCACCTTGGCACCATAATAGGTCATTTCAATCGCTTCTCGATAGGACATATGCTCAATCTTAACAACATCTTCTAACCTTCGAGGGTCTCCTGTCAAAATACCAGGCACATCTTTCCAGATAGATAAAGATTCGGCATTAAGTGCATAGCTGAACACACCAGCTGAAAAATCAGATCCTTCACGACCTAATGTGCTGTTGTAATTTTCACTAGTACATCCTATAAAACCTTGAGTGATCACAAGTTTTCTTTCCGCCAAAAGTGGAGGAATTTGATGTACAATTCTCAATTCGGTCTGTGCCCAGTTCACATTAGCCCGCCGATAACTATTGTCTGTTAGTATTACATTTCGAGCATCCAACCAATGATTCGACAATCCAATTTCGTTTAAATAACCGCTTAGAATCCGCGTGGAAAACAACTCACCAAATGAAACTAATTGATCATATTCATAATTATAATCGGAATGTGGCTCATCTTCTAGTATCCATTCAATTTCTACAAACAAATCATTTAATTCTGCCACTATGGCCGTAACATCTGTAAATAATTTATGGACTATTTCTAAATGAAAAGATATTAATTCACTTAATAAAGCTTTAGCATTGGGTCCACCCATATAATGTGCCTCTAAAATACTCTCCAGCTTATTGGTGGTTTTACCAAGTGCCGACAACACCAATACAATGTCCTCATCTTGATAAGCGGATAATATACTCGCAACGTTTTTAAAACTTGCTGCATCCTTGACCGAAGCGCCTCCAAACTTAAATACCTTCATTTTAAAAATTGTCTCATTTCAAACAAGTAACAAAGATATTTGTTTTGATTACGATACTGTTGTATCGAATAGTTTATTTGGCTAGGGCCAATGATATTATGTATTTTTGCTTGTTCGTGAACTATTAAAAAATGGAAAGTAATTTAAATAATGCTGTTGTACTTTTTGGAGTTGGGATGCTCGCCGTCTTCTTCATCTTGCTTTTAGTAGTGATTCTTGGGAATATCCTCATCCGAGTGATAAATAAATATTTTCCAGAAAAGAATGTTCGAAATGAGAAACCAAATGTTGGGATTGATGAATCAATTAGATCAGCGTTAAACGAGGTTGTACGAAAAGTAACTCATGGTAAAGGACAAATTCGTAACATAGAAAAGATTAAGTAATCCTATGGGTAAAGAAATTAAATTAGCGCTTGTATATAGAGACATGTGGCAGTCCTCTGGTAAATATGTACCACGGGTTGACCAGTTATGTAGAGTAGCTCAACCGATTATTGATATAGGTTGCTTCACAAGAGTAGAAACGAACGGAGGTGGATTCGAACAAGTAAATTTGTTGTTTGGGGAAAACCCAAACATTGCTGTACGGAAATGGACTCAGCCATTTAATGATGCTGGCATTCAAACACAAATGCTAGAAAGAGGATTAAACGGTATAAGGATGAGCCCTGTACCTGCGGATGTGAGACAATTGATGTTTAAGGTCAAGAAAAAACAAGGAACGGATATTTCTAGATCTTTTGACGGACTCAACAATCCACAAAACCTGGCGAACTCATTTAAGTTTGCCAAAGAAGGAGGCATGATTGCACAAGCTGCATTAAGTTTGACGTACTCGCCTCTTCATACCGTAGACTATTATATACAACTCGCAGATTCTTACATAGATTTAGGTGCGGAAGAAATTTGTTTAAAAGACATGGCCGGTATTGGCCGTCCCGTTTCTATAGGTAAAATCATAGCTGGAATTCGTCAACGTCATCCAAATATTACTATTCAATATCATGGTCATTCAACACCAGGATTTTCGGTAGCATCTTCATTGGAAGCTGCTCGTAATGGTGCAGACATCATTGATTGTGGAATGGAACCTTTAAGTTGGGGAACAGGTCATGCAGATCTTTTAACTATACATGCCATGCTTGTGGATGCTGGATTTTCAGTTCCTGAAATCAATATGGACGCTTACATGGAAGTAAGGAGCTTGAGTCAAGAATTCATGGATGACTTTTTAGGTTTGTACATCAATCCTAAAAACAGATACATGAATTCTCTTTTGATTGGACCCGGACTACCTGGAGGTATGATGGGAAGCTTAATGGCTGATTTAGAAAACAACCTAAAAAGTCTGAATAAGTGGTTGACAAAAAATGGCAAAGAAAATCTTACACAGGAAGAATTATTGATCAAACTTTTCAATGAAGTTAAGTATGTATGGCCAAAACTAGGATATCCACCATTAGTAACGCCGTTTAGTCAATATGTGAAGAATTTATCTCTAATGAATGTCATTCAAATGGTAAAAGGAAGAGAGCGTTGGAGTATGATCGATGAAAATACCTGGGGAATGATCCTTGGAAAATCAGGAAAACTACTCGGACCTGTAGATCCAGTAATTTTGCAAATGGCTAAAGACCAAGGAAGAGAATTCTTTGAAGGTGTACCACAAGATTTATATCCAAATGAATTAGATCTATATCGATCAAAAATGAAAGAAAAGTCTTGGGATTTTGGGGAAGACGATGAAGAACTGTTGGAATACGCTATGCACCCACAACAATACGAAACATTTAAATCTGGGGAAGCAAAAGCTAAATTTCTGGCAGACATTGAAAAAAGAAAACTGGATAAACTTTCAAGTAGTCAATCTGACATTGCACAACATCTTCCAAAAGAAATGGAGGTTGATTTAAATGGTGAAAAGTATAAAGTCAGTATTTCATATCCAGAACAATCATCAAATGCATCATCTGAAGTTGCATCAAAGACTTCGAATAACACTGCAGACCAAGAGGATTTTGATTTCATTACGGCTCCGTTGGAAGGAAAATTCTTCTTAACTAAGGACAACACAGATAAGGCTATAAAAGTAGGAGATAAAATAAATGCTGGTGATACAGTGGCTTATATAGAAGCAATGAAAGTAATCAATGCTATCAGCGCGGATAAAAGTGGAACGGTAGTAGAAATCTTGGTTCAACATGGTCAAGATATCGAAGAGGACGATCAAATCATTAAAATAGCTTAAGAGATGGAGATTCTGGGGAAATTATATGAAATGACAAGTTTTAGTGAGATTGGGCAAGACCCACAGAGTCTGTTAATGATTTTACTCGCATTTCTTCTTTTGTATTTGGGCATTGCCAAACGCTATGAACCATTATTATTGGTACCTATTGCGTTTGGAGTTTTGATTGCAAATTTTCCAGGTGGAGGAATGAATGTTGTTGAAGCAACTACCGAAAACAATATTGAGCATTTAACCATATTAGAAATTGCCAAGGAGCATGGGATAATGAATATGCTTTATTATTCCCTCATAAAAACGGGTCTATTGCCACCATTAATTTTCATGGGTGTGGGTGCTATGACAGACTTTGGTCCAATGCTCAGAAACTTAAAATTGGCGTTTTTCGGGGCTGCTGCCCAAATTGGAATATTTACTGTATTAATCTCTGCGGTATTACTAGGTTTTGATATCAAACAAGCGGGAGCATTGGGAATCATCGGTGGTGCCGATGGCCCAACAGCCATTTATACTGCGATTATTTTAGCACCTGAATTATTAGGCCCTATTGCGATTGCAGCATATTCGTATATGGCCTTAGTTCCAGTTATTATTCCATTTATTGTTAAGTTTTCCGTTTCAAAAAAGGAGCTTAAAATAAATATGAAGGAGCAAGACAAGCTTTACCCAAACCAGTTAGAAATTAAAAACTTAAGAGTTGTAAAAATAGTCTTCCCTATTCTACTTGGGACCTTTATAGCCTTTTTAGTCCCCTCTTCTGTTCCCTTGATCGGAATGTTATTATTTGGAAATTTAGTCAAGGAAATTGGATCTGATACAAATAGACTTTTTACTGCGGCATCAGAAACCATCATGAATACGGCGACCATTTTCTTAGGCTTAACCATTGGGGCAACCATGACCAGTGGAACATTTTTGAATAAAACCACGCTGCTGATCGTTCTTGGTGGATTTATTGCCTTTTCAATTTCCATTCTTGGAGGAATTGTAGCAGTCAAAATATTCAATTTGTTTTCCAAAAAGAAAATCAATCCACTCATCGGCGCAACCGGTTTAAGTGCTGTACCTATGGCTTCAAGAGTGGCTAATGACATTGCGCTCAAACACGACAAAACAAATCATATTCTACAATATGCTATGTCGTCGAATATTTCTGGTGTTATTGGCTCGGCGGTAGCTGCTGGAGTACTCATTAGTTTCCTTGGATAAAAGCTAAATCGATATTTTTTTTGAAAAACTATGTACCCTTAGTGTAAATATTCGTCTAAATGGTAGTAGTTAGTAGTTTTTTCATGCTTTTTCGATTTAGAAGCTATCATTTGGTAGCTTCTTTTTTTATGTTTGGGCATGAAAGTTTGTGGATTTAGCTTCATTCGAAATGCGATAAAATACGACTACCCTATTGTCGAGGCTCTTAAGTCCATAATACCATTGTGTGATGAAGTGATCGTATGCGTTGGGCAGTCTGAAGACAAAACGCTTGAGATAGTTCAAAACATAGATCCCAAAATAACCATTATTGAAACTGTTTGGGATGACAGTTTACGTGAGGGAGGGAAAGTACTTGCAGATGAAACCAATAAAGCCTTTCAAAATATCCCCAAAAAATATGATTGGGCCGTTTATATCCAAGGTGATGAAATATTACATGAAGATGGCATAACTGAGATTAGGCAAAAAATGGCCTATCATCTGAATGATGATAATATCGATGGTTTACTCTTACCATATAAACATTTTTACGGGAGCTATGACTACCTTGGAGATGCAACTAAATGGTATCGTCATGAAATAAGAGTCATTAAGAATAATAAAGCTATTTACTCCTATCGTGACGCCCAAGGTTTCAGAAAAAACAATAATGAAAAGCTTAAAGTAAAAAGAACTGAAGCCTACATGCATCATTACGGCTGGGTGAAAACACCAGATAAAATGCAAGCTAAATATGAATCCTTTAATAAGCTATGGCATAATGATGAATGGATTGAAAAAAACATAATCAACGCAGATGCCTTTGATTATAGTTCGATTAAATCCCTAAGTAAGTTTGAAGGAAGTCACCCGAAAGTTATGTTAAATCGCATCGCACAGAAAAACTGGGAATTCAGCCATGACATTTCTAAAAACAGCTATAGCCTTAAGGATAAGTTTAAAATATTTGTAGAACGATATACAGGGAAAAGGCCTGGTGAATACAGAAATTACAAATTAGTATGATTTAAGAAGACAAATGCAGCGAATTTGGACTTTAAAGCATATTGCTTTTAGTAACTTTATCAGACAACATTGTACATATGAAAAATATATTTACCCTTCTATCTCTTTGCATAGTAATTCAAATGAACGGACAAGTTGTCATTAATGAATTTTCTGCGGCCAACTTTAATACGTACATAGATAATTTCGGTGATGATTCAGATTGGATTGAATTGTACAACAATTCAAATTCACCTGTAGATTTAACAGGATATTACCTCAGTGATCGCATGACAAATCCGGATAAATGGACTTTCCCTGCAGGAACGATCATAGGAGCAAACGATTATTTAGTGATCTGGGCTTCAGGAAAGGACAATGGTGGTGGCGAATTACACGCCGATTTTAAAATTACTCAAACGAGAACAGAAGAAGCTGTTGTATTCAGTGATCCAGATGGTAACATTATAGATTCACATGAACTAGAAGTACCGAACAAAACTGGGCATTCATATGCTAAATTGACCGACGGTGGATCTGAATGGGGGGTGGCCACTTCACCTACTTTTGATGGTCCAAATGGCACCGTTGTCAATGGATATGCAAGCTACGCGGACATTGAACCCTCAGCGGGATTTTATACCGGTTCGCAAATGATCTCCATATCAACCCCTGATGCTGATGCAAGTATTTACTATACGACGGATGGTAGTGATCCAGATGCATCAAGTACCTTATATTCTGGACCTTTTGAAATAACTCAAACAACAGCCGTCAGAGCAGTAGTCATTTCACCAAATGCAGAATTAGAAAGTTTTTATGAGACCAATACTTACATATTAAATGAAAACCATGTAATTCCGGTTGTATCTATTGTCGGAGAAGACATTGAAGATTTGATGGATGGGTTTCAATTTGATCCAGTTGTTTCTATCGAAATGTTTGGTGCTGACGGAGAAAAATGGGATGAAGCTGTTGGTGAATGTAATAAACACGGAAACGATAGTTGGGCATATGACCAAAGGGGTATTGATTATATAACCAGGGATCAATTTGGGTACGACAGTGATATTGATCATGAAATTTTTAGCAGAAAAGAAAGAAAGGAATATCAACGTTTTATGCTAAAGGCTGGTGCCAATGATAATTATCCTTTTGAATTTGGTGGAGCACATATTAGAGATGCATATGTCCACACCATTTCACAAATGGCTAATCTTGAAATGGATGAAAGAACATATGAACCTTGTATACTTTATATCAACGGTAGATATTGGGGAGTTTATGAGATAAGAGAAAAGGTAGACGATCATGACTACACAAAGGAATATTATGACCAAGGAAAGCAGTGGATAGATTTCATTAAAACTTGGGGAGGAACTTGGGAAGAATATGGTTCTTGGGACGAATGGTATGACCTAAGAGACTATATCGAAAATAACGACATGACAGTACCTGCAAACTACGAGTATGTTGACGAAAGATTAAACCTTGTAAGTTTGATTGACTATATCGTACTTCATTCATGGAACGTTTCTAGTGACTGGTTAAACTGGAACACTGCATGGTGGAGAGGACGAAAAGAAGACGGAGAAGCAAAAAAATGGAGATATGCTCTTTGGGATGAAGATGCCACATTCGGACATTACATCAACTACTCTAACGTACCTTCACAAGATCCGGATGCGGATCCGTGTGATCCAGAAGAAATTGGAGAATTTGTAGATTTCGAAGGTCACTTAGGAATTTTTGCCAAACTATTTGAAAACCAGGATTTTTTAGAACTGTATATCAATAGGTATGCTGATTTAAATAACACATACTTCTCTTGTGATTTCACTATTCCTTTATTGGATAGTTTAATTGGTGCAATCGAACCTGAAATGCAGCAACACATCAATCGATGGGGAGGAACCTACGATGAATGGCAAGCCAATGTTCAATCATTAAAGGACTTCCTTACAACAAGATGCGAAATTATTGATCAGGGAATTTTAGATTGCTATGAAGATGAAGGAATCACGGGTCCTTACGAATTGGTTATCAATGTAGAACCACCAGGAAGTGGAAGAGTAAAAGCTAATTCACAAATTGGACTTTCCTATCCTTGGAGTGCCACTTATTTTGGTGGAGTCAGTATAGAGTTAGAAGGTGTGCCAAATGGTAATAATCAATTCTGGTACTGGGAGGTGGCAAACAACACCTTCGGACCTTCAGATATGGATAAAGTGATTGAAATGAGTCTAGAAACTGGAGATGAGATTACTGCCCACTTCATAGAAGCCATACCATGTCAAGGACCTACAAACTTACTAGTAGATTCTACACTAACGAGTGCTGACTTAGAATGGACTGGATCTTTCGGTGCTGTTGGTTTTAATGTAGAATATAGAAAGAATGGAACAACCGATGACTGGACAATCTTATCAACCATAGATCCAATGTTGGTTTTACCTAACTTGGAAATGTGTACCAAGTATGATTTTAATGTTCGTTCGGTTTGCGAAACTGCATTATCAGAATATACAGAGTTTACCTTCGAAACAGCATGTATGGTAGGTACAAATGACCTTGCAAACATAGGAATTGGAGAATTAAACATCTACCCTAACCCATTTCTAGAGAACTTCCAAATGAATATTCAACCAAATGACGCTCAATATGTCTCAGTTTCAATAATGGACCCAACAGGGAAATTGATTGAAAAGTATGACTTAGGTCATGGTCAAAATATACAGAGAGAATTTAATGGCCTTTCACACTTGGCTAGTGGTTTTTATAGCGTTCGTATAACAACTGATAAAGGTGTTGTAGGATTTCCATTAATGAAAATCAAATAATAAAAAAAGGCGGTTATTTTTAACCGCCTTTTTTTATTCATCTCCAAAAGAAATTCCAATTCCTTTTGCGGTCTCCATCAGGTAATGATCTAGATTAACATAATTGTAATCCTTGACCGCATCTTCTAAGGAGGACGAACTGATATCATTATTTTTGTAACTCACCATTCGGCCAAAAGCCTCCTTTAACACCAAGTCAAAAGCAGCTTTACCCATAGCAGTGGCCAATACCCTATCAAATGCAATAGGCGTCCC
>JAHDBI010000014.1:0-18528 GCA_020630475.1 Saprospiraceae bacterium | reverse complement strand
TTTTCCAAAGCATATGGAATCTCAGGAATCAAACAAATTTCAGCACCTCCTGCTATGGCTGTTTGCAATGCAATCCAACCTGCATCACGTCCCATAACTTCTAATATCATCACCCTATGGTGACTGGAGGCCGTTGTGACTAATTTGTCGAAGGAGTCAGAAGCTATTTGTACTGCTGTGCTAAATCCAAAAGTTAAATCAGTTGCAGACAAATCGTTATCGATTGTTTTCGGGACACCGATAATATTCAATCCTTTATCAAATAAAGCTTTTGATATTTTTTGTGAACCATCTCCACCAATATTTATGACAGCATCAAAAGATTCATTCTTGATTTTCTGAATCAATAAGTCACTGATATCCACGTTTTCTATGGTACCGTCTTCTAACCTCTTCGGAAAGCTCAAAGGATTTCCTTTATTGGTCGTCTTGATGATCGTTCCGCCTTTAACATGGATTCCTCCTACCTCAGCTTGTGTTAAAGGGACAATTTCCATGGGTTCTCGAATAATGCCATTAAAGGCTTCTATCGAGCCATATACTTCCCAATTTCCGTTTAATTCTGCTGACTTAACAATGGCGCGTATAACAGCATTTAAGCCGGGGCAATCACCACCACCAGTAAGTACTAATAATTTCTTCTTAGACATTATCCCCAGAGAATTGCAGGATAAACACCTTCCCCTATCAATGCATTGAGCTTAGCAATAACATTGGGTTTATCTTCCTGATAAGTTACTCCAAACCAAATGGCATCACAGTCTAAAATCTCTGTATGCTTCTCATTGGACTGAATCAAATTATCAACTACTGCAGGTATATAAAATTCAGACTTTAATTCCATTCCTCTATCGGATAAAAAAGCCTTGAACTGAGCTTCACAGTAGTTGAAGAAATCTGGTGTAAACCCCCACATATTCATAGAGACTAAAGCATCTTCACTTAAATCATTCTGTCCACCCTCATCATTCGGATATTGAGGAATACCCTCCGCGTTTCTAGCAATTTTAATACATTCAACTACTTTAGACAAGTGGCCATTTTCGTCCCCATAGCAAACGCCTCTATTTACAGTACCGTGATCTGATAGTGTATTTTTTAGATAATAAGCGACAACAGCAAATTTATTGGTAGTCTTATCGAAGTAATTAGACAATGTAGAATATGCAGATGGTCCATAAAAGTCATCACCATTAATTACTGCAAATGGTTCGTGAATAACATCTTTGGCCATCAAAACTGCATGGGCCGTACCCCATGGTTTTTCTCTTTCTGGATGATATTCATAACCTTCAGGAATTTTATTTAATTCTTGAGTCACAAATTTAACCTTTATTTTATCCTCAAATTTCCCGGTAAAAAACTTTACAAAGTCATCCTTGAAATGTTCTCTAATTATGAAAACAACTTTATTAAACCCAGCATTAATCGCATCATATATTGAATAATCAATAATCGTTTCGCCATTGGGCCCAAAAGCATCCATTTGTTTTAATCCGCCATATCGACTTCCCATCCCAGCGGCTAGTACTAAAAGTGTTTTATCCATTACAAATTTATTTAATATGAAGATACTATTATTTAGTAAATTCAAAATTCAATTTTTGATTATTACTATCTTAACAAAAATTAACCAATATGTTCCTATCCAACCTTGACTGGACAATCATAATCGTTGTTTTATTAAGCTCTTTACTCATAGGCCTTTGGTCTTCCAAAAAATCGGGTAAAAATAGTGAAGAGTTTTTCCTTTCTGGTAAACAAATGCCATGGTGGCTACTGGGTATTTCTATGGTAGCTACCACCTTTTCGACGGATACTCCCAATCTAGTCACAGATTTAGTAAGGCAAAACGGTGTAGCTGGAAATTGGGTATGGTGGGCCTTCCTATTAACGGGTATGCTGACGGTATTTATATTTGCGCGTTTATGGAGAAAATCCAATGTCAACACGGATTTAGAATTTTACGAACTCAGATATGGAGGTAAAGGTGCACAGGTTTTACGAGCGTTCAGGGCAGTATATTTAGGGGCTGCCTTTAATATTTTTGCCATGAGCGGAGTAATCTTAGCCGCTATCAAAATAGGTGAAGTAATGTTGGGCTTAGAGCCAATGGAAACTGTACTCATTTCGTGTACTATTACCGTAATTTTCAGTGCTGTTGGAGGATTTAGAGGTGTATTATTCACTGATTTATTGCTTTTTGTGATTGCAATGTTCGGTGCATTGAGTGCCGCATATATTGCATTACAGCATCCAGAGGTCAATGGACTTAGCAATATGTTGGATCACGAAAATGTACGAGATAAACTGGCCTTCATTCCAGACACTAGTGATCAATCTTTATTCTTCACAATATTCATCATCCCTTTATCTGTTCAGTGGTGGGCTACATGGTACCCCGGTGCTGAACCAGGAGGTGGAGGATATATTGCTCAAAGAATGTTAGCTGCCAAGGATGAGAAACACGCCATTTCAGCCACTCTATTTTTTAATGTAGCACATTATGCGCTTCGGCCTTGGCCCTGGATCATTGTTGCGCTCGCATCATTAATTGTATTTCCTGATTTAGAAAGTTTACAAACAGCCTTCCCGAATATTTCAGATGATAAATTAGGACATGATTTAGCCTATCCAGCTATGCTGACATTTTTGCCCAAAGGAATTATTGGATTAGTGGTTGCTTCTTTGATTGCCGCATTCATGAGTACTATTTCATCTCATCTTAACTGGGGATCATCCTATATTGTATTTGACTATTATAAATTATTCGTTCGTCAAGAGGCATCTGAAAAAGAATTGGTGGCAGTCGGACGAGCTTCGACGATTGTTTTAATGTTTTTTGCGGCGCTCTTCGCCTTAACCCTTCAAAATGCAGCTGAACTCTTTGATTTCATCATCATGTTTGGTGCAGGTACTGGGTTGATATTCATTTTAAGATGGTTTTGGTGGCGAATTAACATATGGAGTGAGATATCTGCAATGCTTTCATCCGGGATCGTTACATTTTGTATCAAAAAGACCGAACTGTTTAGTTTTATACCCTCAGATTATAGTCTAATATTTTCTGTAGCACTCACCACATTCATATGGGTTCTCGTCACTCTATTGACTCCTCCAGAATCTCCAGAAACTCTAAGTAGATTCTTTAAAAAAATCCAACCGCATAGTACGGGTTGGGAAAAAGTGATTAAAGCTAATGACCTCAAGGTAAACAATAGCGAATGGTCCATGAGCGCTGGTATTTTGAGTGCCATTTCTGGTATCATTCTGGTCTACTCGATGCTCTTTTTAACTGGATCAATTTTATACGGAAATTATGGTCAAGGTGTATTATTTTTTGTTTTGTTCGTTATATCTTTAATGATCATTAGAAAACAATGGGGAAAAATAACTAAATAAGATTATCAAGTATTTATATATTACTTTTTTTTGTAATATATTATTCATAATTTTACGGAGTTTCTAAGTTTCCAAAATTCGATATGAAAAAAATATTATTCTTCAGCTGTATAGTAGTTTTAGTCTTTGCTTGTACCAAAGATCAAATGCCATCAACCATTGAATTGGACAATCAACTCAGGCAAAATATTGAGGCTGCTTCTCCAGATGGTACGACCAGTTTTTACATACTAGATGATGAAGACGATCTGGAAAACATCCCAGCAGATCCTTTAAATCCGTTAACAGAAGCCAAAGTAGAATTAGGTAAGTTCTTTTTCTATGAAACTGGCCTTGCACAAGATGCATTAAAAGATTCAGGACTCGGAACTTATTCTTGCGCTACTTGTCATATCCCTGAAGCTGGTTTTAGGCCAGGCGCTGTTCAAGGTATTGCTGATGGCGGGGAAGGATTTGGAGTTAATGGTGAAAAAAGAAAGAAACACAGTGATTACGAAGGTGAGGAACTAGATGTACAAGGTGCGAGAGCATTAAACATTCTCAATGTAGCATATGTCACCAATACATTCTGGAATGGTCAATTCGGAGCACATGGCGTGAATATAGGTACAGAAGATCGATGGGATGACATACATGACACTCAAGTAAATCATTATGGCTTTTCAGGACTAGAAAGCCAAAACATGGAAGGACTAGTAGCCCATCGAATTCAAATAAACAAACCGCTATTAGAAGAATTAGGTTATTTAGAACTATATGATGAAGCTTTTGCAGATGTTCCAGAAGAGGAAAGATATACTCAACAGACCGCTTCTTTAGCGTTTTCAGCATATTTAAGAACTTTGCTTTCTACACGTGCACCATTTCAAGATTGGTTGAAAGGTGATCTAAATGCGCTCTCCCCTAATCAAAAAAGAGGTGCTATTTTATTCTTTGGTAAAGCTCAATGTTACCGATGTCACTATAATGAAAACCTAGGATCAGTAGAATTCCACGCATTAGGCGTAAAAGACATGTGGGAACAGCCCTCATTCAAAACGGGACCGGAAGATCGTAGAAATTTAGGTCGCTATGGATTTACTAAGAATCCAGAAGATATGTATGCTTTCAAAGTTCCAGGTATTTACAACATGAGAGATACGCCTTTTTACTTCCACGGATCAAGTGTTACTAGTTTAGAGGATTTAGTAGAGTTTAAGAATCTGGCTGTCTCAGAGAATAATCTCATTTCAAATGACATGCTTTCAGAGAAATTCAATCCATTGTTCTTATCAGAATCTGAAAAAGAACAATTAGTAGAATTTCTTGATGAAAGTCTTAGAGATCCTGATTTAACTAGATTTAAACCAGACTACTTATTATCTGGAAACTGCTTCCCGAATAACGATCCAAAGTCAAGACTTGATCTAGGTTGTGATTAATAGACGTCCAGTTGAGGGCTTAAATACCAAGCATCAATCTTATATTCTTTTCTGATATTCCTCAGATAATTAGGGAGGTCTTCGTGTGTACAATCATATGAAAACCCTACTCTAGTTGTTCCGTTGGACATCTGTTCCTCATAGACATCTCTTCCGTCATCTTTTAATAAGCTCATCATTTTGAGCACATTCTTAGATTTAGAAAAAGTACCCAAGATAATGATACATTCTTGAGGCTCAATCACTTGCTCCTCTTTCGAAGTATCTATGATGGCAAGTTCATCTTCATCGTGCCCTTTCTTGGTATACGTAGACTCATCTTGTACAACAACGTCATTATTATCTTCAATGTTCGAACTAACCCACGCGCAACCACTAGCACAAGACTTCCAAAGTAAAAGTAGAATTAAAGCCAATAAGATATACTTGAGCCATCTCCACCAATTAATACCTGGTTCATCCTCATAGGGATTACCGTAGATTGGAGGTAAATTTTCATTTATTTTTTGTTCAATCTTTTTAACTTTTTGTTCAGTGGATCGAACGATCGTTTGAGCATTGACCACGGGTAAGAAACTGGAAGCACTGTTGGAAATATTCGAGAGATTTAAACCTCCAGACGACATAGATAAATTTCCTATTCCTGGAATCAAAAACGAACCCTCTTTTAAAATGACATCCGTGATGTTTTCTACAAAAGTAGAAATAAGTTTAGCCGCTTTTTTAGCCGATACTCCACTACTCTCTTGTACGAACTCAGATAAATCAGAATTACTCTTGGCATCAGCATTAAATTGATAATCAGCTGATGGTGGATGAATCTGATGATCTCCCCGATTTATAAATGCACTAACATATTTTTTAGAAAAACCACCTAATCCATCAACATACACCTCCCCCTTTTTATCTAAAAGGTGTGTAATATCATTCAGTAGGGAAAATTTCTTTTTCGACACGTTGATAACTTGCTCTTGGCTCAAATATAGCATTATGAAGCGATTTTACCTCTAAATGACCTGGTTTCATCGAATGGAAGATATCTTTGTACAAAGTTTAGTTATGCGATCAAGAAAGGAGTCATCATTACTATTTGAAGAAGCGAAAACCATGTTTCCCGGAGGAGTGCATTCTCCAGTTCGTGCGTTTAAGTCCGTCGATGGGCCGCCTCTGTTTATTAAGCGAGGGGACGCCTATCATTTATACGATGAAGATGGTAACAAGTACATAGATTTTTGTTGCTCGTGGGGTCCACTTATTTTAGGCCATAATCATCCGAGCATTAAGCAATCTGTGATGAAGGCATTAGAAAATGGCACTTCATTCGGAGCTCCCAGTCGACTTGGAAATGAAATTGGCAAACTCATTTTAGACAATCATAGATATATTGATAAAATCAGATTTGTAAGTTCTGGTACAGAGGCAGTCATGTCGGCGATAAGATTGGCTAGAGGATACACAGGCAAAGATAAAATCGTGAAATTTGAAGGATGTTATCATGGACATGTAGATAGTTTATTGGTAAAAGCCGGATCTGGCCTAGCAACTTTTGGAGTAAGCACATCAGCTGGTGTCCCAGAATCCTTTGCTAAAGATACCATCGTCCTTCCTTTAAACGACCTCAAAGGATTGGAAGAAGTCTTGGAAAAGAACGCAAAAGATATTGCTTGTATCATCATCGAACCTATACCCGCTAATAATGGACTTTTAATTCAAGATCATAACTTTTTAGTTTGGTTGCGTACTCTTTGCGATGAACACGACGTACTACTTATTTTCGATGAAGTCATATCAGGGTTTAGAGTTGGCTTTGAAGGTGCAGCTGGTATTTACAACATCAAAGCAGATTTATTTACTTTTGGAAAAATTATCGGCGGAGGGATGCCTGTGGGCGCATATGGCGGGCGAAAAGATATCATGGCTCATATTGCCCCAGATGGGCCCGTATATCAAGCAGGAACCCTTTCAGCGAACCCAATAAGCCTTTCTGCAGGAATTGCTACCATTAAAGAATTGCTCAAAGATGGTTTCTACGAATCTTTAGCCCAACGAACCAAGAATTTTCTGAGTATCATATCTACGCACATTTCCAACAAAGGCTACAATATGTCCATCCAATCTATTGGTTCTATTTTTTGGTTCGCTTTCGCGAATGAAAGAATTATGGAGGCGAGCCAAATTGATAGTTCGGCGAATGAGCACTTTAGAAAACTTTACAGTTTATTATTAGAGCGTGGAATCTATTTAGGCCCTTCTGCCTACGAAGTCGGCTTTGTTTCGGATGCACATACACCTGAAGCATTATCCGAAGCTGCAGAAATCATCAACCAATGCCTTGACCTTTGCTTTGAATAAATGAAAGAACACCGCAGCATAAGGATATTGTCATTTTTGGTGATTGCATATATGCTTTTTGCCTTGTTGTGGTGGTCTGTGCTATTGCACAAAAAGAACAATCAAACCTATCAGTACCAAGTTGAACTTTACAAATTGGATTCTAGTAAGTCAGAAATAGACCTCTTAGAATTAGAGGCTAAATTTCGTCGACAGAACACGATGATTCTTGGTGAATCGATTGTTTTTGGCTTAATGCTGGTCTTAGGAATATACTTTCTTTATCGCGCTTATCAGAGGGTCATTCTGGCTAGTCAGAATCAAAAGAATTTTCTATTATCCATTACACATGAATTAAAATCTCCTTTAGCGTCTAACAAACTCGCTCTACAAACTTTGAGTAAGCGAAAGTTGGATAACCATCAACAGGATGAATTAATCCAAATGGGCTTAGCCGAAAACGAGCGATTGAGCACTTTAGTCAATAACTTGTTGATGAGTGCTCGATTGGATCAAAATTATCAATTCCACTTCTCTAATACCGAAATCAATAGTCTTATTCGCGAAAGCATAAAGAAGATTCAAAATAAATATCCAGAAAGGAAAATCAACATAATTTCTAATGGAGAAACGAATGTTGAAATAGAAATTGATCAAGCTGCACTAGATAGCGTGATTAGCAATTTATTAGACAACGCTATAAAATATTCTCCAAATCAATCTGCCATTCGCGTAAGCGTAAAAGAATGGAAAACAAACATTGAGATTGAAGTGTTAGATGAAGGTATAGGAATCGATCAAAGTGAGAGAAAATTGATATTTGAACAGTTCTACAGAGTTGGAAACGAGCAAACTAGGACAAGTAAAGGAACTGGTTTAGGTCTTTTTATCTGCGCTCAAATCATTAAAGCGCATCAAGGCCAAATCAATGTGACCAACAACGAGCCACAAGGGAGTAAATTCACTATTCTTTTACCTAAAAAGCAAACGAATGCATAGAATATTAGTCGTTGAAGATGAAGAAAGCATCAGAAAACTGGTTAAGCTTAACCTTGAACTAGAGGGCTATGAAGTAGTCGAAGCAGAACGCGGTAAAGAGGCTATTGCAAAATTCAATGGAGAACATTTTGACTTGATCATCTTGGATATTATGCTTCCTGAGATCGATGGATTTCAAATTTGTGAACAAATTAGACTCGTGAACAATTCAATACCTATCCTGATATTATCCGCAAAAGATGGCAGTACAGACAAAGTCAAAGGCTTAAAAATTGGTGCTGATGATTATTTGGCAAAACCCTTTAACCTAGAGGAATTGTTATTGAGGGTTAATAAATTGTTGATCCGTTCAAATCCTGTTCAAAAAGCTTTACTCGACATCTATTCTTTTGGTGAAAATCAAATTAATTTTAAAACGTACGAAGCAAAGGGAGTTAATGGAAATCTAAACCTCACCAATAAAGAAGCACTGCTTTTGAAAATGATGGTGGAAAGAAAAAACGAGGTGGTATCACGCCAACAAATATTACAGACGGTCTGGGGCTACGACGTTTATCCATCCACTAGAACAATAGATAACTTCATATTATCTTTTAGAAAATACTTTGAAAAGAACCCTAAGAAACCTGAATTCTTCCATTCTATCAGAGGGGTTGGTTATAAGTTCACCGAAGCCATTTAAACCAATAAATCTGGTTCATCTCGCTCATTCATTTGATCACAAACTAATGTACCGGCTACTGTACCTAAGGCTGGAGCCAAAAACAATCCGGCTATAGGAACCATTAAAAGAAGTAAAAAGAAAACTCCATTTCCAATGGTCACAAAGCGATGCGTTTTCATTTTTTCCACTGTTTGTCTAATCGAATAAAAGCGCTCATAATAAAAGTCCATATTTCCGAATCCCGCATAAAATGCCTGTACTAGAAATATCAGAGGAACAGAAATCACCCCTATTACAGGTACTAGACCAAGAATAACGAGCAACAAAGTCAGAGATAGTTCTCGTATAATATTTCGAAGTGCTAGGGTTAGGCCTCTGATAAATTCTTTGGACGCCTTTAACAAGTTAAAAGAGCGAGAAGTATACTGTGGATTCAATATGTACTCCACCTTTTCTGACAATAAACTCATGAATGGAGAGGCCACGATGATGACCAAGTATTTATATAAGAAGAATCCAGTAATCCCTGTCACCACACTAGAAAGCACCGCGCCAACACTTGCGACGAAGGAACTTCCAAATTGAAAAGGATACCACGCTTGAAATACACCTACTAGCTGACCAAAATAAGCAATGGTAACACCTACTATACTTAGGCCAATAAATAAACTGATTAAACCAGGAATGATGACGTACGACCAGAGACGATGTTTCCGGATAAAACTAACTGCTTCGAAATAAGCGCTAAATCCGAAAATAAAATCTCTAAACATGCTAAGCCGTTTTTTTCTTTCTTCTAGTTTTAAATAATTCTACCAGCTCTTTTTCTTTCATAAAGCCTAATTCCAAGAAAGTAGTCTTTACAAATTTCTTAATATCCTGATAATCTCTTCCTCTCTTATCTACGTACTTCTTCAATAGTTTCTTGATATAAGACAAGCTTAAATCCTTAACGTTTTGATTAAACTGTTGGTTCGAAAAGATATTGATGTATGAGACAAAAACCTTATTAATTTCGAAGTAGTCCGTGTAATTATCGACGTGTAGATTAGCAAGCAGTTCATTAAAGTGTCCAAAGATGATTTGTCGAGTACATTCATTTTCTATGGATCGTCCCTCATGTTGGTCGTAAAAATTTCTTACTGCCTCTATCGCTTCTTCATGTACATATCCTTTTCCATTCACCACATCCATCATGTCGTAGTACTGAGAAATCTGATCATCTCTTTGACGGTCGATCATATCTGAAAATCCTTTGAAATTGTCGGAGACGAAACTGATCTTATCCTTTACTAAATGATTCAGTGTTTTGAAATATTCATTATCAAAGTCTGGATAGTTATCTCTCAAATCATTCATCGCGTTGATGTAAGATGTTCTTAGAGCATCTTTGGTAGGATAACACATACCTATGATTAACATCATTTCAACGTATTCTTCTGAGTTTCTCAGGGATTCATTACCTACAAATGCTTTAATATCCTCTTGAAGACTGTCATTATTAAATTCCGTATTTGTTCGGTGCAGTAAGAAGTTCGATAAAGATGGAGCTAGAATTTTCAATTCCGATGGCGTAGAAGGAAATTCTGCCGTATTAAAGACTAAAGATTTAAATTGATTTCTGAACTTCACTAGGCTCGTCCATCGAATATTAGGATCTCTATACTTTTCTATTTTCTGACCTTCCAGAAACTGTTTAACTTTCTTGTTATCAAATGAGCTAATAATATTGGTGATCCATATATCGCTACTTAATGCAAATCCTATTTGAACAGCTTGACCAATCCTCAATTTCAATACATCAAAATTAATGGAGTTGCAAATAGTCATTAATACATCTTTAAAGTGACTTTGTGGTCTAATGTATTTTTTTGAAGCCTGGCTTACTTGACCTCTTAATACGCTATAACCTAGGATTCTTGGAAGGTAAAGTCCTTCATATGCTTCGTCAAAAAGAAGTCTTTCGAAGGATACTAGTTGCAATGGGTTTTCGGCAACAATCTTTGCGTGTATTTCATGAATTTGTGGTTCGAATGCTTCCCTTAATTCGTTGTACACTTCATCTTCTTCTTCATCTAAATATCTTTGTAATATTTCAGAATTCTGAATAGCCGTTTTCACATTTTCCAATTGAATAACGTATTTCTGATCGATAGCTTTCATAGATATATATTTTAATTGAGCATAATATTGTTACATCCAAGCGTGTTTATGCTCCCATTTTATAAATCGAGACCTAGTAGCGCATTTAAGCCCTACTAGGTCTAGAAAAAATTAATATTTTGATCGTACTTCTCTTAAATATACGATATAAGTCTCGAATCTCAATTGATTCGACCTATTGTTCTTCTGAACTTGCAGCAGTCTGATCTGCTACTTCTGAAGCCACTTCTGCAGCTTCTTCATTGGCTCCATCTTCTCTAAAAGCTTCACCAGCAGAAGCATCCGCTTCTACTATTTTCGCCTTAGGCTTAGCTGAACCAGAAACCATTTTCAAAAATGCTTCTTTTTCTTGCTTAGTTTGTTCAAATCTAGCGGCTACTTTAGCATCTTTAGCATCTATAAACTCTTTAAGCTTTGCATCAGCTTGATCTTGAGTTAAAGCACCTTTTTTCACTCCTCTACTCAAGTGCTTTTTATACATCACTCCTTTAAATTTAAGAATAGCTCTTGCGGTATCCGTAGGCTGCGCACCTTTCTCTAACCATGAGAATGTTTTGTCAACATCTAGGTCAATTGTTGCAGGCTTAGTCATAGGATTATAAGAACCTAATTTCTCGATAAATTTACCATCTCTAGGCGATCTTGCATCTGCAGCAACGATGTGGTAAAATGGAGCTTTTTTCCGACCTCTTCGGGCCAATCTAATTTTAACAGGCATACTAAATTTTTATTATATGAATGACATCCCTGATTCCTTTGTCAGACCAAACGTCAGGGTTTAGCGGCACAAAAGTACACTTATTTTGAATAATTGTCTACTTTATCATCAATTTTTGAACATTACTTTGGGTCTCCGATTGAAGCTCTAGCAGATACATTCCCGAAGTAAATAGTGATGCATCAATGAAAAACTTTTGATTCGTATTCAGTAATATTCCTTGTTCAATTTGTTGAATCAATTTCCCATGTACATCCAGAAGATTTAATTCAAAAGATTGACCAACTGCATTAGTCTCTATGGCAATGCAAGTTATGGCATTGGCAGGATTCGGAAACACCTCAAAGCTTAGAATATCGTCCAATAAATCTTCTGCATCTACCGTACAATTTATCACATCTACATAACGACTTCCTTCCGGTGCTGTTAAAGGACGTAAAACAGTTTTACCGTTAGCATTCTGTGCTTCTATATAGTAAAACAATCGACCCTCATTGATTTGAGCAGGAATTTCAGCAGTGAACATTTCACTTCCAACGGCATTCATTTCAATGGAACTCATTATGGATTGATCATCACCATACCACAGTGCAGCTTGTGTGATATCCGAAGATGACTTAATACTTGCTTCAATCTGAATCGATTCATTTAAGCAAGCTTGTTCCATTCTTGGCATATTGATGAGAATAGGTTCAGATACACCTACTTCCTTCGTAATACAATGTAATGCACCAGAAAGCGGAATAATGCTATTACAATCAATACCGACGATATTATAACCTGGCATATTCTCTTCCCAAATTCTCAAAGCCGTCGTATCGTATTGCAATTCGTAGATAGGGACTAAAATCGTTTCATTAACGATCAATGAATTAGTGTACGTACGATAGTCTCCCCCTGTATTGGGAAAATCATCAAACCAATCTGGTGGCATAGGCATACGCACCACCTTATAATCATTTCCATAAGGAGTCTTAAAGTTTTCCAATACATATTGAAGGTTGGCCTCAATTTGCGGACCGTCAGCTACATTTGAAGGATACTCCCCCATGAGTAAAGTTTCCTCATCCAATAACTTCATATGCATATCAATATGGTGAATGAGATCAAAAGGTAGATTTTCCATCTTAATATACTCTTTAATCCCCATAAATTGATCCATAATTTCATCTACATCTTCTTCACTATGGTTTGAAAAACCCCATGAGTTTGAGGCATCATTTTCCTCCAAAATTAATCTAGATGAAAACCCGTTACCCATACCATCAGCCATAAAATTGCCACCAGTATGGACTAAGTCATTAGGAGTTGCTGTTGTGCAGTACATGTCAACACCCAATAATTCTGCAATCACTGCTGGGACATCATCGTCTTTTGGCCTTGGCCGGTTGTAAATCCAATCCACAAAGATAAGCTCTCCTGTCTCCTCAATATAAACGGAATTGGGACCATAATCTCTAACCCAAATACTGTTAAATTCATCTTCAACAAACACTACATTTTCAGAATAGTCAACACCAAAATTATTCAAGGTATTCTTGACCGTGTTTTCGTTGGAACAAACTATAATCGCTGTACATTCTTCTTTCACCGCATCTACAATTTGTGATAGAATCTCCGGAAATCCTGTCCATGTCACTACAACTGCTTGTAATTCTTCCCATTCGGCCATGGTTCTTACTGGCCCTTCAGGTGGATCTGTGACCCCTCTACCCATTGGTGGTGTGTAGTTTTTCATCACCTCTATTTCGTGATCAGTTAAATATTTTGGTAATATTTCTTGGGCTTTCGCCGAAAGGCAAATAAGAGAAAACAATACAATGTATAAATGCTTCATTAGAAATTAAATTTAACTCCAACACTAGGAATAATAGGAAGTTGATCAACTCTAGAATACCTTACTCGATCAAAATAAAATATATTCTTTCTATTATACACATTGGAAACTGAGGCTACAATCTCCAAATTAGCATGCTTTGAGAATCTCATGATCTTAGTCACTGATAAATCCAATCTGTGGTAATAAGGCAGTCTCCCTCCGTTTCTTTCATCAGAATAAAGTATCCCTACTTCCTCAGGATTATCTGTTACGTAATCCGTAGAAACTCCATCTAAGAAGGAATTATAATTATAAAAACCTTGTGTTTTTGTGAATGGAAACCCAGATCCCAAGTTCCATCTAGCACTTACCTGAAAATCTCCTCGATCATCAAGATTGTATGTCGCTAAGAAGTTGACATTATGCCTTCTATCGAATACCGTTGGATACTCCTGTTCTCCATCAAATCGATTCACAAATCCTAAGGAATATGTTGACCACACATAGAGCTTATCTTTCTGAAATCGCATAGAAAAATCAACTCCATAAGCATCACCTTGCTCAGTTGAATAATTGGCATCAGAAAAGTTTAGTTTGTTACGATTAACAATAACCAACTGTGAGAAATCTTTGTAGTACCCTTCAACATTCAATTCAATGCTCGGTGTTAAATCGTACTCCACACCAAGGATCGCATGTCCCGCTTTTTGCAATTTGTTTTCTAAATCCTCACCATCTAAACCAACCACTCTGGATTCCGGACCAGACAAAAACCCAGAAAATAAATTCACAACATCTCTTTCATTGGAGGTACTAAGAACATTTTGCGAGTATAGACCACCTGCAGCTTTAAACCTCAACTTATCATTTACATTATACTTCAGGCCAAGTCTCGGCTCGGGGGATAATGTACCAAGAGAGGCATAATACTGAAGGCGAATCCCTGGCTCTATGACTAATCCGCCAATCACCTGTCGATAATTCAAAAACCCCGACAATTCCGTTGTATTTTGAAACTGAGACAGACGCAAGCCAAATGGATTGGTAAAGTCGAATTCTGTACGAATACTCTTTACTTCAAAACCATACTTCACTTCATTGTTTGTTCCGAAAAAAGTAAAATCAATTCCGGCCGATAATTCTCTTATTCTGCTCGTTCGGTCGTCATCGTCATCTTCTTGAATACCAACATTATAATCCGAAATCCCTACGAGTCCTCCCACTAAGAAGCCGCTACTACCAGGAATCAATTTAAAGTTGGCTCCACCACCAAAATTGTCCCATCCTATTTTGGCAACATCTGGATTATTGTATTCATCTGAAAAATTAAAACCAAATAGATTCAGGAAACTTCCATTAGAAGAACGAACCGATAGTTTTCCATAATTATCATTGAACTTAAATGGTAATCCGATAGAATCAGACACATTTCCGTATGCATATAATTGCTTAGAAGTTTGGTCAATGATTGAACGTTTTGACGTCAACACAAAAGACGCACTGGCTTTTCCTTCTTGAAACTTAATTAGTGGACCTTCGATCATGCCTTTATACATGAATGGACTACCAGTGATTTGGCCTCCAAATCTACTCTTATCTCCTTCCCTCGTAGTGATATCAACTACTGCAGAAATCCTACCTCCGTGCGTTGCATTAAAACCACCAGTAAGAACGTCTACATTTTTAATCAGTTCTGTTTCGAATATAGAATAGAAGCCTATGGAATGAAAAGGATTGTAGATCGTCAATCCATCGAGCATTATTTTGTTTTGGACAGGTGAACCACCACGAATAAACAATTGACCTCCTTGATCTCCGGTAGATATGATACCCGGTAAAACCTGTAAATACTGAACAATATCTGCGTCTCCACCCGTGGACGGCAAGGCCTTGATTTCTTTTGGTGACACCGTCAATTTAGAAATCCTAACTTCCGTTCGTGCTTGTTCTTTTCTTGCAGAAATATTGACCACGCCTAATTCCACTGAATTTTCTTCCATATAAAGGTTCTTAGACAGAATACCTCTTTCAGGCACTACAATTTCTGCCCGAACAGTATCATACCCGATATAAGTCGCCATAAGGATATATTCTCCTGCTGGAACATTGGTGAGGGTATAAAAACCATTCACATCCGTGTTGGCACCCATGGTAGTCCCTTTTAGATATACATTACCATAAATAATGGGTTCACCATTCCCTCTATCTAAAACGGTCCCTCTCACTGTAGCTTGTGAAAAGGTATAAATTGAACAGAAAAGAAATATTATTGTTGCTAAGGAGCGTCGTTGCATTTGTCATTTTTTAATAGCCGTAAAAGTACCAAAAAACTGCGTGTTCTGAGCGTTAAATATTGTCGGCACAGCTAACTGTTTTACTTAAGCAAAAAAGGGTCTACAAGTCATTAAAATAGCGTCTCGCATTTCGATTGATACCTGGCTGAACTGTGGTAGAGTTGACGTTTCTTCTGTTATCCTCAGACAAAGCACTTTTATAGAGTTCGACCTCCCAAGCCGGGTTATTTAGTTCGCCTCTACAGGTCGAGTGAAGCAATTCAAAATCGTTATGAGACAGAGAAGGGTTATAAAAAATGAACTTTACGTTACTCTGATTGGTATCGATAATTTTATTGTAAACCCAGATTTCATAAGGTGGTGCTGATGGCTCGTCTTCAACGGTTAAGGCGTCGTTGGGATTACCATATTTCATAAAAATATATCCTCTATCGGTTTCGAATCCATAGCCAAAGCCAGAAGCAAATCTGTCATGAACAGCATCTGCAACTTTCATATACTGATTGAATCCTAATTCCGCATTTTGCCCATAATTATCATTGAAGTACTTAAATATAAAATAACGTTTGCTCTCCGCATCATCCCTACTCACGGCGCCATTTAGAATGCCCAGAAGGTTACTCTGAGCCACTGGAATGAGGGCTTTTAAATAGTAATTTAACTTATCCTTTTCTAGTTTATGGACAAATGAATTGTCGTATTCTTTATTGTAATTATTAGCGATACTATAGTCTGCATCTGGATTACTCCTTCTAAAGTTAATATACTTCGACGAGTACAAGTTTTTATCTCGATCCAGGACTTCAAGTACCAAGTGATAATTTCCAGATATTAGATCATCTACTTTGAGTTTTTTTAAGATAGGTACTGAGGCCGCGGGAGCGAGCTTTTTATAGCCTTGCTTTACTGTTTGCCCAAATTCACCGAAATAACCAATATTGATTTTAAAACTTAAAAGAAAATTTTCATCAAAGTTCTTCTGAGACTGATACACCTCATTGTAGAATATCAATTCTTTTAAATTTCCTTGAAGATAATCGTAGGGTAATACCTCAAATGAAAAACCATTTTTGGATAATTCACTTTGAGCGGTTGAGGCTTCCGCTTTCGCGAATAGTTGAATATCTGATTGATAAATACTTTCTTGATGTTTTAAACCTACCAATTCCTGTTTATAATCAAACTTGTTGAGAATATCATGGTTATCCACAATTTCTATGACCAAAAAGGATCGACCAGACGGAACTGGAAACCTATGCATTTTAATCAGATCAACAGGAAAACTTATACTAGGGCTTTGAAGCGTATATTTTTCATGAGCCGTGATTTCTCCATTTTGCTCGAGATAAATCAAAACATTAAGGGAAGCTTGAGAAAGCAAGGAATCTAGTGTCATTGGTATAAAAACAGCTGTTTTACCAATCACTTGAAGATTTATTTCGACATAACTATTTCCTTCAGAAGAAAATTGAGCATGAGAAATACTGACATCTAAGGCTTTCGCCGAAAGGCAAAAAAGAAAAAACAATGGCAAAATGAAAAATCTCATCAATCCTATATCAATTAGATAATGTGTCTTGAACTAAGTTAAAATTAAATCGATAATTTTTAAACCATGTCTCTAAGTGTAAAGTGTCGTCTACAAGGCTATCAATGGTATATACCACCTTATCAGTACCTTCTATCTTGATTTTACTGCCACTTAAACTAAAACGGTACTCCTGCTCCGAACCAAACACATTGGTTTTAAAGCTATTGTCCTCATTAAATTCGAAATAGCCACCTTTTAAGGTTCCAGTTAATCGGCCATCTCTATATGCATCCGAAACAGCCCATCTACCAGTAATTTCTTCTTGCTGATAACTTTTATCGGGAGCGCAAGAATACAGTATGGTTAAAAAGAATAATGCTGTTAGGAGTTTCATGGCATTAAATTAATAGAAGATTGTATTATTTGAAGAGAAAATGCATAAAAAAAGGGGCTAAACAGCCCCTCATTATATTATTTCTTAAAAGTTCTTTCTTTGATTTTGGCCTTCTTACCAACCAATTCTCTTAGGTAGTAGAGCTTTGCTCTTCTTACTTTCCCTCTTTTTAAAATCTTGATATCTACAATGTTCGGAGAGTTAATTGGAAAGATTCTTTCGACTCCAACACCATTCGACATTTTTCTAACTGTAAAGGATTTAGTCAATCCTTGTCCTTTGATTTGTATCACATCACCTTTAAAAACCTGGATACGCTCTTTTGAACCCTCCACAATCTTATAATTTACGGCAACATTGTCTCCTGGTTTAAAGCTAGGTTGTTCCTGCTTTTGAGACATTTGACTTTGTACATATTTAATTAAATCCATCACATTACATTTGTATCCTAAAAAGGACTGCAAAAATACGTATATTTATTTCAAATGCAAGGGATAACACTAAAGAATTATATTAATTTTCTTTCTATCTAATCAATGTTGTTTGTCCCCTTAATTCTACTAGTTTACCACGCGGTTCAACAAAAGTAACTTGATACACGTATACTCCAGTTGGAGATGGTTCTCCAACATTATTTTTTGTGCCATTCCAACCCGAATAAGGGTCATTTGTTTGGAACATCATCTCTCCCCATCTATTCCATACGGTCATATTATAACCAGAAATACCATTTAAGTATCCAGTCCCTACAAATGTATCATTTGTCGCGTCGTTATTTGGCGTAAATGCATT
>JAHDBI010000013.1:38342-49005 GCA_020630475.1 Saprospiraceae bacterium | reverse complement strand
TAATTATGCCGCTCAACTGGTTGCTCGAAGCAAAGAAATGGCAAATGCTTTTAAGAGCATTCGTTAAAATTCCCTTCCCACAAAGTTTTAAGGCGATTATGTCAGGGATTACACTAGCAGTAGTAACGCCTGGTAGAGTTGGCGAGTATGGCGGGAGGATTACCCTTTTAGATAGTAAACACAACTGGCATGGACTAGTAGCTACGTTTGTATCTAGCATTAGCCAAAACATTTGTAATGTTTTATTTGGCTATATCGGTGCTTCCGTATTTCTATTGCTCTATGTTGACATGGATAAATTCACCTCAGTTGCCTTTATATTGATGGGATTAATCGTATTGATATTGGCCTTTCTATTTTATTTCAATATTGATATTCTTCGACAGATTTTGAATAAAGTATTACCAAATACTTTGTTAAATCGGATTAATAAACCGTTAAAAATGCTAGACGGTTTTAGGCAAGAAAAATTAATGTTGGCATTGCGTTTTTCAAGTCTACGTTATCTGATTTATTTAAGTCAGTATGTACTTATACTTAAAGCTTTTGGAATCGGAATGCCAATAATAGCGGGGGTTTCAGGCGTTGCAATGATTTATTTGATACAATCAGGAATACCTTTGCCTCCTGTTTTAGGTATTATTGCAAGAGGTGAAATAGCACTATTTATTTGGTCTATTTTTACAGATAATGCGCTGGGAATTTTATCCGCAACCTTCTCCCTTTGGTTCATCAATCTCCTTTTTCCGACACTTATTGGATTATTTTTCGTTTTAAATGTAAACATACTAAGGTCATTTGGATATGAGAACGAATAGATTAATACAATACGCGATTTACCTCTTGGTAACTTTGATGGGTGGATTTTACTTAACAGATAATCACCTTCAAACAGAGAAAGATTTATTTGAACTAGATCTTTGCTCCATTGAAAATGAGAGTTTTTTAGACGACGAAGAATTAGTTTATAAACTATACTACAATTGGAAATTTGTTTGGATTCCTGCAGGTGAGGTAAAGTTTAAGGTGAGGGAAGCGGAAGAGTATTACGATATTTCTGCGATTGGCAAGACATACAGTTCGTATGATAATATATTCAAGGTCAGAGATTATTTCTATAGCAAAATAGATAAGGAATCTTTGCTGCCTCTTGAATTTAAACGAGAAATAGAAGAAGGAAAATATCGCTTGTTTGATAGCATAAGTTTTGATCAAGCCAATCGAACTGCGTTAGCAGTGCATGGTAAGACTAAAGAAACAGCCGAGGAAATCCCATTCGAATTTGATGGGTGCATGCAAGATATGTTATCCATCCTTTATTATATTCGTAATGTGGATTACTCCAAAGTGCCAAAAGGCAGTGCCATCCCATTAAGTATCTTTTTTGATAAAGAAGTTTTCCCTTTGACCTTAGAGTATGGAGGTCAAGAAAAGAAAAAGAAAATTAAAGGTTTAGGAAAATTCAAGACACTCAAATTTATCCCTGAAGTTGTGGCTGGCGAGGTATTTGATGAAGATACCAAGATGAAAATTTGGGTTTCGGATGACAAGAATAAGATTCCTTTATTGATTGAATCCCCAGTTTCAGTCGGATCTGTCAAGGCCGTTTTGAAGCGCCATAGTGGATTGAAATACGACCTGGACAGCAAACTTTAATAATTTTTACTTTTTATTGGCTTTCGCCGAAAGGCAAATGAATACTAAGATAGTGCTTGATTGACTCTAGAATCATGGAATTAATCGTTTAAAAGCCCTGACTTCTAGCGTAAATAGCCTATTTTTAGAAGATATCATATCGATAAAAAGCAGAAAAATGAATTCAAACGAAAACTACGACCAACGTGAATTATTTGGTCATCCAATTGGTCTATACATATTGTTCCTCACAGAAATGTGGGAAAGATTTTCATATTATGGAATGAGAGCCTTGTTGGTTTTATATATGACTACGTCTACATTGGGAGATGACGCAAGAGGAGCTGGATTAGGATGGACGAGTAAAGAGGCTCTAGCACTTTATGGTTGGTATACTATGTTAGTATATGTGATGTCTATACCTGGAGGAATGATAGCTGATAAATGGATTGGACAAAAAAAGGCTGTCTTATGGGGAGCGATAGTTTTATGTCTTGGTCATGGTGTTTTAGTGCTGACCGATTTATGGGCCTTTTATGCTGGGTTGGGATTGGTAATTTGTGGTGTTGGACTATTGAAGCCTAATATTTCCACAATGGTTGGTGGACTATACAAGAAGGGAGATATTAGAAGAGATCAAGGATTTAGTATCTTCTATATTGGAATTAACATGGGAGCTCTTCTATCAACACTAATTGTTGGATTAGTTGTTAAAGAATGGGGGTGGCATGCTGGGTTTGGACTTGCTGGTGTTGTAATGTTACTTGGTCTTTTGAATTATTTGTATGGTCAAAAATATTTGACTGAAGTAGGTAATTTTATTCCTGCTTCTAATGATGAAAATGAGATTTCTTACATCCAGTTATATTCAAAATTATTGAGCTCTCCAAAAGAGTTGATTTTCTCAGGAATTCTGTTTCTGGGTTCTTGTATAGGTTGGATCAAGTTGGGTTGGGCTTATGGTTTGTTATTTCTCTTTTTAACCGCAATTGCGGCCTTGCTAATGATGATTTATAAAGACCTAGATTCTCAGGTATTTAAGGATCGGTTCATGGTTTTATTGTTATCCTTCATAATGGTAATTATTTTTTGGGGTGCTTTTGAACAAGCTGGAGGTTTGATGAATCTGTATACGGAATCAAAAACCGATAGAATGCTTTTTGGATGGGAAATACCAACTATAATGTTCCAGAGTTTAAATGCGGGTTTTATAATTCTTTTAGCAACAGCAATTGCTGGAATTTGGGCTAGACGTCATTTAAAAGGAAAAGAAGCGACATCTTTATTTAAAATGGCTTTAGGTATTATTATAATGGGTTTTGGATTCCTGTTTATGGTTTTTGCTGCCTTGGAATTTGAGCGATCTGGTTCTTCAAGTATGATATGGCTAGTGCTTGCATATTTATTCCATACAATAGGAGAACTTTGTTTATCTCCTGTAGCCTTATCATTTATTACTAAATTAACCCCAGTCAAATATGCTTCATTAATGATGGGAGTTTATTTTGCAGCGACTGGATTAGGGAGTAAGGTTGCAGGATTAGTCGGTGAATCAGCTTCAGATTATGGGGAGTTTACTATCTTCTTAGGAATATTGATTTTTACAGTCGTTGTAGGATTTATATTCATTCTTTTATTAAAACCATTGAAAAGATTGACACACGGTGCGGAAGATTTGGTTGTAGATGATAATGACGAAGCAGAAGGATTTGAATTAGCTTAAAAAGAAAAAACTAAACTTTAAATAAATCGAAAAAACATGAGTGATCATAACATTGAGATTAAAGCAGAAGTAATGGGGCACCCGTCCCAGCTGTTTGTTTTATTCTTTACGGAGATGTGGGAAAGATTTTCTTATTATGGAATGCGAGCGATTCTGGTAATTTTTCTAACCGGAGTTATAACTGGAGATAATCCTGGATGGGGTTGGTCGAGTGAAGATGCTTTACACCTTTTAGGAATTTATGCTTCCTTAGTTTACTTAACACCAATAATCGGTGGTTGGTTAGCAGACAACAAAATTGGTTATCGTATGGCCGTCGTGCTTGGTGCACTGTTAATGACCTTGGGTCATGCCTCAATGGCGATAGAAACGCCCATGTTTTTATACATAGGAATTGCATTACTTATAGCTGGAAATGGATTTTTTAAGCCCAATATGACCGCCATCATTTCTAAAATGTATGATGGACATAATGAGAAGAAGGATGGTGCTTACAACATCTTTTATATGGGTGTAAACGCAGGTGCATTTTTAGGAATATTACTTTGTGGTTGGGTAGGTGAGAGAATAGGATGGTCATATGGTTTTGGTTTGGCTGGTATATTCATGTTATTGGGTATGGTACAATTTTATTTTGCTCAACCTATATTTGGAAACCTAGGGGATAAACCATCTCCAAAGGAAAAAACGGTTCAGGATGAAGAAGTTGACAATGGTGTGGTATTAAACCATTATACAATGGTTGATTATGTATTGGTTGCTTTATTCGCAATTTCTGCAGTTACATTCATTTTTACAGATTATGTTCCAGCATCAATTGCAGCCTTAGTTTCATTTGTACTTCTTTTATTAATAAGAGTTCCTAGATATGTTAAGCTTGAAAGAGATCGATTGATTGCATTTGGAATATTCTGCCTTTTCACCATCATTTTTTGGGCAGCATTCGAACAAGCGGCTGGTTCTCTTCCGATTTATACAAGAGATTTTACAGATAGATTCTTAGAAGGAAGTGCGGCTACTACGTTCAAAATAGTAGATTTATTAGTCACCGTTGTACCATTGCTGATCATTACTTACGTTTTGTTCCTTCTTTTCAAAAAGACTTACAGCCGCATATCTTTGTCCAATATGATCTTAGGTTTTAGTTTTTTAATCATATGGTCGATAGTAAGCTATAAATTATATTTAGATTTTCAAACAACTGACGCTGAGGTTCCAGTGACTTGGTTTGCGATATTGAATTCATTATACATCATTATTTTTGCACCTTTATTTACTAAATGGTGGGATAGTAAGTATAATCCGCCTGCATCCGTAAAATATTTTTTAGGCCTGGCCTTACTTGGAGTGGGTTTTGGATTTTTAGCCATGGGTGCTTGGAGTGTTCCAGCAGGAGCAGAAACAGCAAAACTTAGTATGGTTTGGTTAGTTCTTGCATATTTGTTTCATACGCTGGGTGAACTTTGCTTATCGCCAATGGGGTTATCCTATTTGAGTAAATTAATTCCTACTCGAATGATTGCATTTATGTTTGGTGTTTACTATTTAGCCATCGCAATTGGAAATAAATTGGCTCACTATATCGGTGGAGATATTGGAAAAATTTCAGATGAACATGGTCTTGCCTTCTTTTTCTTGATATTTACAATTGTTCCTATAGTATTAGGGGTGATTGCACTTTTATTACATCCATTGCTCAAGAGATTGATGCATGGGGTGCATTAAAGAATTTTAAACGTTCTTTTAAGAAAGTGGTAATGTTTTCAGACGTTACCACTTTTTTTGTGTAATTGGATTACATTTTGGTTATAAACAGGGTGCTTTTTGGTAAAGAGTTTATCAATAGGTACTCATTTGAAAATTTTTAATTAGGCTATGATAACATATCGAGTTATAATAATTAATCTCTTTGTAATTGCTTTTCTATTATCATGTTCGAACAAGATAGATACTAGTAAAAAAGAGATTATTCAGATAGATAAGAGATCTACAAGTTTAATTGATTCGTTAGTGTTTAGTCGAATGTCTTGTTCTATTAACAAAAAGGTTGATGGAAATGGAAATTATGTAGTGAACACATATGATTTACTTACTGAATGTGCTTTGGAATCAGCGTTTTATGGGAATAAAGAGGCTGTCAAAATTGTAAAAGACTTCCTTGGTAAGATTAATTTTATTGACCATGATTTTCTTCCATATGTTAAAAAATTCAGAGAAAAATCAATCTTCGACGAAATACTAAGATTGTCAAGGAATTATGAATGCAACATGGAGTCTTATTATCCTTATGATCCATATGGTGAAATGGCTCATATCATTCTAAAAGATATGATTTTATCAATTGATGGAAAACCCGTTGATGTTTACTTAATGGAAAACGATAGGCTAATCCCTGTTTCAGAAGAACTTAGTAAAGCTTGTTCTGGAACTTTCGTTCATATTCAAGAAAATACATTATTGCAAGAAGCCTTTGAAAAGGGATTAATTAAGCTAAAAACATTCGGCCAATTATAATAAAGGAAAGTTCCATTTTTGAACTCTACTATAATTTATATAAAGCAATTACTAGTTAAACACAAACACACTAACACCCTCTTCATCAGATTTCCAATTAGGCGAACTTAAAGACGTTCCATTAAAGGTGGCCGTAATAGTCTCATCACCTTCAGCCGAATTAAAAATATCTGCTCCATTTAAAAAAGGAATTCCTGTAAATAAAAAATGAGGCTCACCACTTGTTTCATAATCTCCGTCATCATACATGAAAAAGGTAATTGATGTTTGATCGGCAGATGCGAAGGTGGAGTTAGATAATTCAAAATCACCAAACAATAACTCATCTCGTGTATCTATCACTGCTTGATTCGAACAAAAAATAGCGTGAACACTTTGGTTATCATCTCTTGGTAAACTCGCTAATAAAATTCCCGCGGGAGTAGTAGCCGGAGGAAAACTTCGTAAATAAACAAATCGATTTGATCTCACAAACGGTTCAAAGTAATAGTGGATGACCCTAAAGGCGGATTCTACTCTTGAAATTTCAAATTCGTAATAAGCAGATTTATTAATTTCAATGGGCCCCCAGTTACCAGTATCACTGACTAATTCAAAATTTGGATCACTTGATATTCTCTTTCCGGTAATACCATCAATTTCATAAATATTAATAAACACATCTGTCTGTGGTTCGTTGGTTCCGAAGTGAACTAGTCTTCCCTCTATTTGTATTCTATCTTGTTCTTGAGACTCTAGAAACTCAGGTGTGCCATCTTCAAAAAATTGATACATGGCATCAAAAGTTTCTGAAGAAGTAGCGATTTGAAAATGATCCTTATCAGGGATACTAACATTAGTGGCACCATTGATGTCACCTCCCGGAACGATAAGATCGTCCGGAGACCAAATATTGATGGTACTCACTTCTCCATTACTTCCTGCTGCTTGATCATTAACAAAACTTCCAAGATGCGCGTATTTATTTATTTTGGCTGCTCGATCAGGATCTGCACAATAATCATAAGCTAACCCTCCTCCTGCAGAATGACCAATTAGATTTACTTGGTCACTTCCAGTGCTATTCAAGATGTTAGATATAAATACATCCAGATCTTCTTCGGCTGGATCACCTCCTAGAGAATTCCAATCAAATGCATAAAGTTTTTCAGGACAATATCCATTACTGCTAAATCGTAAAGCTTGAGCTGAAAAGTTATCACCAGACCCTAATGCGCCATGAAGGAAAACAATCGGTAATTGTTCATTTATACAAGGGATAGATTTAAACTGTTCTTCTTCACAGGTACATGAAAAAATAAATAATGTTACGAATAGAAAGGCTATCGAATTTCTCATAATATCTAAGTAAAAGTTACAACGGTCAAGCCGTTAAAGTCATCGCAAAATATCCTCTTCAATTATGATTTCTGGGGGTTCCAGTGCACTCACCAATTTGTACGAAGCATATTTATCTTCTAATAAAAAAAGACGATTCTATCATTTTACTTCACCATCAACAACGATCCGTTCTTCTCTATTGGCCAATTCCCATGTTAAGTAAAAGATATGACGAGTAACTAGTTCCATTTTATCAAATAGAATTTTATCGACGGTATCTGTAGTTCTATGGTAATCTTCATGCACACCGCTAAAGAAGAATATAGCTGGAATCCCTTTGGCCGCAAAGTTGTAATGATCCGATCGATAATAGTATCTGTTAGGATCGGCTTCAGAATTATAAGTGTAATCTAAAGTCAATCTAGATTTGTCATGGTTGACCGTCTCGTTGATTTTATGCAAGTCAGTACTCAATCTATCTGAGCCAATCACATAAATATACTCTTCGTTGTCTTTGTACTTTTCATCTAAACGACCAATCATATCTACATTAACATTGACAACATGATCTTCTAGTTTAAATAAAGGTTTGTCCGCATAGTAAGCTGAACCTAAAAGTCCTTTTTCTTCTCCAGTGACATTCAATAAAAGAATAGATCTTCTTGGAGAAATCCCTTTTTCTTTTCCGATGCTTAGCGCTTCAGCCATTTCTAATAAAGCACTGGTGCCTGAGCCATTGTCATCAGCTCCGTTATAGACCTCACCTCCTCTTTGTCCGATATGATCAAGGTGAGCTGACACCACTACAATCTCATCTTTCTTATCTGTTCCTTCTATATAGGCTGCAACATTACGACTTTCTAAAGTGCTGAATTTTTTACGCATAAATACTTTGAAATCAGCTTTCATTTTGACTTCCTTCGCCTTGCCTTTTTTCTTTGAACGGTCTCGTGATTTAATGACCTTCTTCTCTTTATCACCCCATAAGGCTTGAGCTACTTTAGTGCTGATGTAACAATGATTAGCACCTTTAATTTCTCTATTAGTGAGGTCACCCAATTCCATTTTGGCTCCCAACAAAAACCGACGATTTTCGGCAAGCATTCTTTTGATATCATTACTTATAATCAATACAAGCTTTACACCTTTCGATTTAGCTACTTCAAGCTTTCTATCGATACTTGTCGTCCACGTGGACATGCTATCTGTTTTTGTAATCCAAGAAATACTGTCTTTATTGACAGGCTCCCCTTCAAAAATTAATATGACTTTGTCCTTGACTTTTCTCTTTTTGTAATCACTATAATTAGGATCATCAATACCGTAACCAAGAAACACGATTTCATCATCTACTATACTATCTATACTTTCATTACGAGTTGGGAAGGCAAGATAATCCCAAAGATGTCTGAAGCGAGTCCCGTTAATATTCATCTCCGTATAATCCCACTTAGTCCAAGTAAATTGAACGTTTTGATAATAACTACTGTCACCGACTATTTTAGGAATATTCAACGAGTCGTAATGATTTGCGATGTACTCAGAAGCCATTAGATTACCGGGCTCACCTGTTTCTCGACCACCATATTCATCAGAGGCTATGATACTGAGGTGCTTTTTTAAATCCTCAGCGGTGATGGTTTGTGCTAAATGATATTCTGACAAACTAGTGTCAATACTCAATTCTGTAGTGCTGTCCGGTGTAGTAACACTACTGATATATTGAGCAGATAATTGACTTATTGAAAAAAGAAGTACAAATGAGAATAAGTATTTCATAATTAGCATTGAGATATTTTACGAACCCGACGTTGATGTCTTCCACCTTCGAAATCCGTCGATAAAAATTTGTTAACCATTAAAGTGGCAGTCCGTTGTTCGACGAATCGTGCAGGTATAGACAATATATTGGCATTATTATGTTGGCGAGCCCATGACGCTAGTTCTGGAGTCCAACACAGTGCAGCTCTTATTTTTTTGTGTTTGTTGGCTGTCATAGAAACGCCATTACCACTACCACAAATAAGGATTCCAAATTTGCTTCTACCAGAAGCTACTCTTTTGGCTACTGGGTGAACGAAATCAGGATAATCCACGGAGTCTCTAGAATCGGTACCATAATCCTTTACGGTAAACCCCTTTTTTGTTAAATGCTTTATGAGCTTTTCCTTATAATCGAAACCAGCGTGATCACAACCAATGGCAATATTCATATTAATTTCTTTGCATTTTTTGAGTATCGTATTGTCCTAGTAAAGCATTCATTTCCTCGGTTAAGGCTGCGTCACCTATTTTTCCTACGTTTCTTAAAATATCATCTGCAGATCTCATGGCGTACCTAAAGTCCTCTTTGAAGCTCGCAAATTCATCTTCATCTAGACTGTCATAAAAACGAAGTTTTTGAGCTGTTGTTTCAGCCAATATCCGCATATGCTTTTTCGCCGCTTCTTTTCGTTCTCCCTTTATGAGTATTTCTATAAATGGAAAAACGCTAGAATCGTATGGGAAGTTCATACTTGGAAATGCTTCAAAATATTTTTCGCAAAGATTAGCAGCCTTTTCTAAAGATGCTGGATCTCCTTTCGAACCTAATTCTGCCGAAGTTCTAAGCATCACCATTTTCATGGCTTGTAATTCAGCGCCATAACTTGTAGAAATGTAGGCTTCCTCTTTATCAAAATTACCCCAAGTCCATTTATTCATAACATTGTCGTATACCTTTTCAGGAGCGACTCTACCACTTCCGTAAATATATAGTGATCTATCGCTTTGAGATTTTACAGGAACAACCCTTAGACCAAGACCCTCCATTTGAGTATAATCTTGAAGACCTAAAAGTTTTTCTGGGTTACTTGTAATAGCAAAATAGATCGGTCTATCATAAATGTTGTTAGCAATTAAATCCATGATGGCTAACTGGTCTTTTGTAATGTAATTTGGCCCTCTAAAATTGATGTCAATTTTGTTGACTACGTTGGCAGTATCTTCTACAGATAAAATTCCATTATTAAAGACTTTGTTTCTATCAATTGGAATAAATAGATTTCTCGACCTAATTAAAAATTGATCTTGGTAAACGGACTTATTGGATTGGATGAATTTCAATTCATCATAAACATTGATAGGTCTGTTTGCACCATCTGGCTCAACAAAGAACAATTGATTCCTTTTTCTACCTCTCATTTCTTCAGATGGAATGGACAGTTTGATAGGTGCAGAATCATTAACTTTTTTGGTCAACTTTTCAATGTACCAATCCACTGTGATCAATGATAAATTAACCACTCTAACATCCCTTCGTATGTTTTCAACTTCCTGAGCGTACCATAAAGGATAGGTGTCATTATCTCCATAGGTGAATATGATGGCATTTTCCTCACAACTTTCTAAAAAATTCTTCGCGTAGTCTCTTGATCCATAATGTTCACTTCTGTCATGATCATCATAATTTTGAATGAGCATAATGATAGG
>JAHDBI010000013.1:19089-38242 GCA_020630475.1 Saprospiraceae bacterium | reverse complement strand
CGTCTAAACATTTGGAAAAAGAATCCAATAAGACCAAGGAATAATGGTATGAAATAGTACTTGTTGTGTGCTTTAGATTTTAAGTTTTCCGGAAACTCATCACTGTTGTACAGTCGTGCATCGTCAATAAAACTAAATCCAGAAACCCAATGTCCTTTTGATTTATCCCATGGATAGTATCCTTGTTTTCCATTTTGCCTTCCGGCGAAATTCCACATGAAGTATCTGAAATACATCCACTTGATTTGGTAATTCCACATAAAACCAAGGTTATATAATTGACCTGGTTTGCCTTTTGGTTTTTTACCTCCGTTCAAATAAGTTCGCCATTCATTGTGCAATTTAGCTCGACCAGAATCGCCATGTCCAATTCGCGGAAATAGCAATTTGTCAGAATTCTTATACGTGTAACTAAATTGTTCATCTACTATTTCATAGCGATCTCCAACGACACCATACCGTTCTTCTCTTTCTAAGGATTTAGGTTGAGCGTTATAGTGAGGTCCATGCAACAAAGCTCTTTCACCATATTGCTCACGATTTAAATACGGAATTAATCTAGTGGCATCTGACGGTGTGTTCATATTCACAGGAGTATCAGCATTAGCTCGGATAACAACTACTCCTAAAGTAGAAAAACCAATCACCGTCATTATAGCTGCCATGGTAATTAATTGTAAACCATGTAAGCTTTTTTTGTGACAGTATCTCAAAAGGAAGAATGCCAAAGCGCCGAGTAAAAGTATGGTAGGTATGATTCCTGTATGAATAGGTAGTCCCATACCATTCACCAAAATCATCTCCATGTTTTTCCAAAGTGTTGGAATTCCTACAATAACGATTTTCATCACAAAAATCACGGCGAAAGCTCCTATTCCAAGACTAGAAAGTACACCTAAAATGGTAGGTTTCTGATATTTTTTATAATAGTAGAGTAATGCAATTGCTGGGAAAGTCAAAAGACTTAATAAGTGAACACCGATGGAAAGCCCCCCGGAATATGCCGCAAATACCAACCAACGATCATTGTCCTTATTGTCTGGGAGTGAGTACCATTTAACAGCAGCCCACATGGTTAATGCGGTAAAGAATGTAGACATAGCATAAACTTCACCTTCAACAGCTGAAAACCAAATTGACGTACAAAAAGCAGAAGCTAATCCACCGACTAATCCTGCACCACTTAATACTAGGTTTTGGGTAGCATCAGTTTCTTCTTCTCGACCTACTAAAATCAGTTTACTAAAGATCATAGTCATCCATGCTACTAATCCCGCCATCATAGCTGAAAACAATCCAGACATTAGATTCACGGCGAATGCGATATCTGATTGATTACTACTCAGAATATCTGCAATCCATGTAAATATTCTTCCAATCAATACGAAAACAGCAGCACCCGGTGGGTGAACTACTTGCAACTTATAGGCTCCTAAAATAAATTCACCACAATCCCATAGACTACCAGTTCTTTCAACTGTCATGAAATATATAATGAACGATATAATAAAGACAGCTAATCCTGTCAGGTTTGACGCTCTTTTAAACGAATTCATAATGACGTTAGAATTTTAATTCAATGCGTTTTGCATGCCGCAAAGTTAACAATTTAATCAGCTCTTCTGACTTTTCACGAAGACCGAAGATAAAGGCTTTTATAGGATTTGGAGCCACTTCTAGCTGGATTTATATCGAACAAAATACGAAACTTCTCGTACTTTAGAATTCGTTGGTCGAAAACAAGTAAAATTGACTAAATTTTGATGCTAAAAATGGTTCGAATCAAGCTAGAGGAGATCCATTATCTGGTTTTTTAGGCATTTAAAGTGATTAGCGTAACTTTGATTCAAATTCGCCTTAATGATTAAGTTTTTATTTGTTGGATTTTTGATTTATGTCTTTATTCGGTTATTCACTAAAGACCCAATAGTCCGAGAATTTCCGAAAGAGAAAGAAAAGGAAAAGCTTGAATATTCAGAATACGAAGAAATAGATTAATTATGTCAGAGCAAGTTCCGTTTAAATTTTCAGATCAAATTCTCGAAAAGAACAATCAGTTCAATATCATTATCAAGCCTTTTGGACTTCCAACACAAGAAGATAAAACCAAGGATGAATCCCTCCTTTTACATGCGACAAGGTACTTTAAACACGAAGTACATATGATTAATCGACTTGATAGACCAGTAGGTGGTCTAGTATTAATGGCCAATAAAAAGTCTACAGCTACCTTCTTTTCAAATGAAACGAGACTGCACAAGGTTAAAAAGAGTTATTTAGCAGTGGTTAAAGGAGCACCGAAGGAAAAAGAAGGAACCTTAGTTAATTTCATATCCAAAAACGGCAAATATAATAAAGCTTACATTTCGGCGGAAGCCAACGAACACACATCGAAATGCTCATTAGATTTTAAACTCTTACATACTTTTGATAATTATAGTCTTATAAAAGTTGGGATAAGCTCTGGTAAATTCCATCAAATTAGAGCGCAGTTGGCACATGCTGATTTACCGATAAGAGGTGATGTAAAATATGGTGCTCGACGAGCAAATAAAGATCGGTCTATCGACCTATTCGCATATTGCCTTGAATTCAGGCACCCCGTGACAAAACAAAATCAAATTTTTAAAGCACCGATACCTGAACATAACGGATTATGGAAGGATATCAAAAACGCTGATTTGGTAGATTTAGCTTAAGCTTAGCGATACTTTTAAAGTCAAACAAAGAACATGGAAAGCAAAGAAAAAAGAACGGATGTAAATGAATTAGGTGAGTTTGGACTCATTGATCATTTAACCAAAGAGATAGTACTTATGAATCCTAGTTCGGTCAAAGGAGTGGGAGATGATGCGGCTGTTCTTGACTATGGCGATAAGTACACAGTGGTGAGTACTGATCTTTTAGTAGAAGGTATCCATTTTGATATGATGTATACTCCTTTAAAGCATCTTGGTTATAAAAGCATCGTTGTAAATCTCTCTGATATTTATGCAATGAATGCCAAGCCAAAGCAAGTTACGGTGTCGATGGCCTTGACTAATCGTTATTCGGTTGAAGCTATCGAAGAACTTTATGAAGGCATACATTTGGCGTGTAAAAAATATGGTGTTGATTTGGTAGGGGGAGATACTACTTCTTCTCCACAAGGATTAACCATAAGTGTTACCGCAATCGGTGAAGTAGACAAGGATAAGATTTCGTTGAGGAGTGGCGCAAAACCAGGGGATATATTATGTGTTACGGGAGATTTGGGTGCGGCATATTTGGGCTTACAAATTCTTGAAAGAGAAAAACGATTGTACTTAGAGAATCCGGGGATTCAGCCAGATTTAGAAAAGCAAGATTATATTATCGGAAGGCAATTAAAACCAGAAGCAAGAGGAGAGTCCATTGATTATTTCGAAAAAAACAAGATTGTTCCTACGGCCATGATTGATGTATCCGATGGTTTAGCTTCTGATCTATTTCATATTTGCAAGCAATCAAATGTAGGAGCTTTTATAGAAGAAGGAAAAATTCCGATTCATCCAGATACAGAAAAGAAAGCACTGGAATTTAATATGGATCCAATCACAACTGCACTTCATGGAGGGGAAGATTATGAGCTTCTTTTTGCCATAGATGAAAAGGATTTGGAGAAAGTCAGATATATGCCCTTTGTTTTTATCATCGGTGAGGTTATCCAGAAAAGTGACGGAATAAAATTACATACCACTGGTGGAAACATCCACGATTTAAAAGCTCAAGGTTGGAAACATTTTGAAGAGAAGAAAGAGAACAGAGAGAACTAAAAACGCGCGTAAATTGTTGAAAAATTAACTAATAGGGTTTATCTTTAAAAAGTGAGACGTTCAAAAGCATATCGTTTAATATCATTGTCCTTGGCAGTGATTATGTTTTTCAGTTCAGCAGGACTGAGTATGGATATGCATTTCTGCAAAGGAAAGTTAAAAGGAATTAGCTTTTTAGGTAAAGCTTCAAATTGTCATGAGAAAGGTGCTCACTGTAAAAATAGTTCTGAAGTTTGTCACATGACAATAGCAAACTACCCTCAAGATGAGGAGAACAGTTGTTGTAGTAATGAAATGACTCTGCTACAAATGGATGCAGATTTAATTCCAGCATGTTCATTTGATTTCAATTCATTTAATTTAGAATTTTGCGCTATAACCCCATCTACTGATATGAAAGCCCTCATTTTTGTAGATGTAGACATATTTAAATATTATCGTCCACCACCACTTCATTACGACAGGAATGTATTGTTTCAATCCTTTCTTTGTTAGTCATAAAATTCTTTACTAAACCTGGTTTAGTCGATTCACAATATTATAGAATCACAAGAATTTATGTACAATGAAATTAATAACACGATTAGGGATATGTCTTCTAATCATCATATTTAACCAACATATTTTTGCTCAAGGACCTCCAATTACTGGTGATAAACCCATTATGCTTGGTGCTAAAAGAATCGTTTTAAAAACACTTTCTGAGTACCGGATTGATGATCATCGACATGTACTCTCTACACCAATGATGATTCACTATCTTCCTAGTTCGAGTACTTTAATTGGCTTGCATGTACCATGGATTAAATCCTCTTTGGACGATGAAAATCAAGATGTTTCTAGTCTAGGGGATATACAGTTATTGGCGAAATATCAGTTTTGGAGAAAAGATGAAATGGGTAAAACCCTCAGATTTGTTGCCAAAGCTCTTCAGACTTTTGGGACTGGAGAAGCATTGGCGTATGATGGAATCAGCACAGGTTTTCACCAAAGCTATTTATCGTTTGTAATCGGATACGAAACGATTAAATACGGGATTTCGCATGAAATAGGGTATAATCAAGTTTTCGATAATGCAAGAAGTGAACTAAGGCATAAACTAGGTTTTGGTCTTCCGCTAAAAAAACCTAGCTATCCTGTTGATCAAGTGAATCTTTATTTTGAGTACCAAAGTAGTTGGTTTCCTGAAATAGATGAATATATGTTGTTCTATGCGCAAGGCATTCAATATGCAAAGAACAGAATTACCCTAGAGCTAGCCTTGCAATTTCCCTTAATTCAACAAATTGGTATCCGAGACGAACGACAGTTTAGCCTGTTTATCGGATCTCGCTTTGTTATCTAAAAAGTATAATTATGAATAAATTAATCATCACCATATTTAGTTTTTTTCTTTTAAGCCTTTCGGCGAATGGACAACAAGCCAAGGATCAATACACCATCCAGGTAGATGGTTTAGGATGCCCGTTTTGTGCGTACGGTTTAGAAAAGAAATTCAAAGAATTCAAGCATATTGATGATGTAAAGATCAATATGGAAAATGGAATGTTCACCTTCACATATCCCGACGATCATGCATTATCTGTGGAACAAGTAGAAAAACAAGTAGAGGCTGCAGGATATACTCCCGTAACTACTAAGATTGTCCGGACTAATGGAGAAGTTCTAACGAATAGTAATGAACCTGCTGAGGTGTCTGAAGAAGAAAACTTGATTTCGGCAAGTCTTAAAGTAAGTGGCAATTGTGGAATGTGTAAAGCGAGAATTGAAAAAAACGCATCAAAGTTAGACGGTGTTTTTGAAGTTAAATGGGATAAAAAGTCCAAACTACTAACGCTGAAGTTTGATCAGAGTACCACATCGCTAGATAAAATCGCAAAGAAGATAGCTGAAAGCGGACATGATAATGAATATCACAAAACCAGTGAAGAAACATATGATTCACTCCCTGGTTGTTGCCAATACGATCGAGATGAATTATAGGCTTTCCATAATATTGTTGATGCTCCTTTTGAATGCTTGTAAAAGTGAGCCAAGCTCATGGCACTTCGAAAGGCGTGTTTCTTTAAATAACATAAGTCCTATCGGCTTGAGTATGTCGGGTAGTTCTTTATGGTTAGCGGATGGAGATAATAATAGATTGGTCAAAGTAGATATGTCTGGAAATGTTCTAGATTCAATTAATAACATATCTCGACCCATGCACATTAGTAATTGGAAGGATACTGTCTACATTCCCGAATTTGGAGAAGACAAGATTCTTACTTACTCAGGAGGTAACATAGGTTCCTTAGAAATTAAAGATTCCCTGGATGGACCGGCAGCTATAGATTTTCGCGAAAGCGAGATAGCTATTGCTGATTTTTATGGACACAGTATTCTTTATTTCGATGGTCACAATTGGCGAAGATTCGGAAAAGAGGGTAAGTCCAATGATTCGTTTTATTATCCTACAGATGTACAGATCGCAGATCAATTTATTTATGTAGCAGATGCTTATAACCATAGAGTTCAAGTATGGGATAAAAATAATTTAGTTTATCTAAAAACTATTGGCAAGGAATACAAAATGAATGCTACCACTGGATTGTATCTTTATAAAGATCAGCTTGCAGTAACAGATTTTGAAAATGATCGGGTCCTAGTTTTTGATTTGAAGTCACAAAATTCTCAGGAAATAAATGGCTTAAATAAACCAACTGATGTTTTAATCACCAACGATTCATTATTCATCACTAATTATAAAAGTAAAGAGATTAGTCTCTACAAATATTATTAATCATAAATACAATGTCATGAAATTTTACATTACACTTATTTCTTTTTTGGCCTTAAGCATGACAAGCTATAGCCAAAAAAATCTAGTACTTAACATTCAACATATGTTGGGTGATCAAGATTTTGCTTACGGAATCGAGGCCGAAAATAATTTGAATCAATCATACAAAGTAGATAGATTGGCCTACTATCTTTCTCAACTAGTTCTCATACACGACGGCGGTCAAGAAACTTTAATTGAAGATTTATGGATTTTAGTTGAAGCTAATAAAATATCAATTTATGAATTGGGGTCGTTTGACATAACTGATTTAGAATCCATTAGATTTAGTGTTGGAGTAGAAGAAGAGGTTAATCACGACGATCCAGCATTGTGGCCTATGGATCATCCATTGGCTCCTAAAAATCCATCTATGCATTGGGGATGGACAGGTGGCTATCGTTTTGTAGCTCTAGAAGGAAATGCAGGAGCAACATTTAACACCAATTTTGAAATGCACGGTCTTGGTGATGTTAATTATTTCGAAGTTGCACTTGATCTTGACGAAGAGGTAAACGGAGATCAAATGGATTTATACGTAAGAGCAGATTATAATAAAGCCTTAGAAGACATTAATGTAAATGCAGGCCCATTAAGTCATGGAGAAGGGAATGAAGCTAAAAAGGTTTTAGAAAATTTCAGGGACCTTGTATTTACTCCAGGGGCTATGATTAGTTCGACAGAAAACAATTTATCTACTAGTGATTTTAGCTTATTCCCAAATCCAAGCTCAGATGGTTTGATCAATATTCAAGCAGATTTAACAAACTATAATGTGGATGTGACTGATATCGCTGGTCGAACAGTGTCATCTGCGGTTAGCCAAAATGGCAAAGTTCAATTTCAAATCAATACACCTGGTGTTTATTTGGTTTCGTTATATAATGAAGCAGGATTTATTGGTACTGAAAGAGTTGTAGTTAAATAATGTTGAATCGACGGTCATACCCTTTCTTTTTTCTGTTCTTACTTATTGCGCTTGTAGCATGTAGAGATGAAGTTTTACGGGATAGTGAATATAGTTCTTTAACAAAAATTCCTTTTGGCTTTCCTGATATTGAATATCCAGAAGGGAATGAATTTACTCCAGAGAGATGGGAACTGGGAAAGAAACTTTTTTATGATCCGATACTATCGATTGATAATAATATAAGTTGTGGATCTTGTCATCAGCAATCTTTGGCTTTTGCTGATGACAAGCCATTCTCTTTAGGTGTAAACAATATTGAGGGCCGACGTAATGCCCCTTCCTTGGCCAATGTGGCCTATCATCCATACTTTACTAGAGAGGGAGGTATTTCTACCTTAGAGATGCAAATCCTCATCCCCATTCAGGAACATGATGAGTTTAACCATAATATTGTTGCAATTGCAGAATTGCTCGCTGAAGATGAAAATTATGTTCGGATGAGTCAAGAGGCATATAATAGACAGCCAGATCCTTATGTGATTACCAGGGCGATATCAAATTTCCAACGAACGCTCATCAGCGGGAACAGTGCATATGATCGCTACCGACAATATGGATATGATTTATCATTTTCCGATAAAGAAAAGCAGGGTATGGAGTTGTTTTTTAGTGATCGATTGGCTTGCGCCAAATGTCACGGAGGATTTAATTTTACTGATTATAGTTTTGAAAATAATGGTTTGTACGAAGATTATCCTGATGAAGGACGATTTCGTTTAACTAGTGAATTTGAGGATTTAGCCAGATTTAAAACTCCGAGCCTCCGAAATATTGCCTTAACAGCGCCGTATATGCATGATGGTTCAATCGCTGATTTAAATGGTGTGGTCGAACATTATATGACAGGTGGGTCTTCACATCCTAATAAAAATAGCCTAGTCAATGGCTTTGAGTTAAATGATGAGGAAAAAGAAAACCTCATTTTATTTTTAGAGTCATTAAGTGACTTAAATTTTATTCATCAACCTATGTTTAAAAAGTAATTATGAAAAAGCAGGTTCTATTCATTTTTTCTATGTTGTTTATTTGGTTGGCTTGTAATGATGAGCCAGTTATACAGATAGAATATGACGACACACCATATGCTTTTCGTATGGGTGATTTCCCTGAAGCACAGTTGCCAGCCGATAATATATTGACAGTTGAAAAGGTCCAACTGGGAAGAATGTTATTTTACGAAACAAGACTTTCCAAGGATAATTCACAATCATGTGCAGGTTGCCATAGACAAATGGATGCATTTAATGACACCACAAGGTTTTCCATAGGAGTAGAAGGTTTACAAGGGACAAGACAAGCCATGTCGGTGTTCAATATGGCGTGGCATTCCAACAATTTTTTATGGGATGGACGGGCAAATTTATTAAGGGATCAAGCCCTATTGCCAATTGAAGATCCTTTAGAAATGAATGAAACCTTAGAAAACGTTATTAGTAAGTTATCTGCAGATCAGATGTACAAAGATCAATTTACAAGAGCCTTTGGAGATGATGCTATTGATGAGTCTAGGATGGCATTAGCACTAGAACAATTTATGCTAAGTATTGTATCAATGGATTCTAAATATGACCAATACTTACGGGGTGAGGTTAATTTAACGCAAAGTGAGGAAAGAGGAATGAATCTATTTTTTACCGAATACAATCCCTTTTTTCCGGATGATTCTGGAGCGGACTGTGCACATTGTCACGCCGCACCAACTTTTGAAAATGATTTATATATGAATAATGGTCTCGATAGTGAGGTTGAATTTGCAGATTTAGGACGATTCGAAGCAACCAATGAACCTTCAGATCGTGGTAAATTTAAAGTCACTAGTTTAAGAAATATTGCCTTAACTCCACCATATATGCATGATGGTAGGTTTAATACACTCGAAGAGGTAGTTGATCATTATAATACTGAAATCAAAATATCATCCACATTAGATCCTGCGCTATTGGCGACTACAGATACGGGTTTGCTTTTAGATGATCAGGACAAAGAAGATTTAATCAACTTTATGAACACTCTAACGGATTGGACTTTTATCAATAATTCAGAATATGCCAATCCGTTTTAAAAAGAAAGAGGGAAGATCCTAAGATCAACCCTCTATCATAACAGATGAGTTCTTTATTGTATAATGTGGGCTATGCGATTACATATTGATTAAATAGAAGCTTAATGCTGCTGTTGCAATGACTGCTATTTTAAATAATAGTCCTTTAATCGAAGTGTTTTGAGCGCAAAACCGCTTTCTTCTTAATCTCCGTTCCATAAACCTTTCATGAGTTCTGGAAATTTGAGATCTAACTTCAGAATTTAAATTTCTTGTCTGATAAACGATTGGATTCAAAGTAGCATTCATTTTTATAGTTTTTGATTCTAGAACTAAACTATTGGCAATACTGGATGAATACCATTATTCTCGACGAACTCCCAGAAATATTCGGTGAATTTAATCTAGGGTAAATTGAAGGTATTTAATAGTTATACCTTTTGCTAGATGCATTACTTCATAATAAGTTTTACCCTCTAACTCTTTGAATTCCAGTGGATTGCTGTATATGTCCCAATTAGAATAAATCAATTTAGCATGTGGGTATTCATCTATTTGTTCAAGAGAAAATTCAAAAAGAACGTCATTGTCGGTTTTAAGGTGTACTATTCCGCCTGGTTTAAGAATCTTTCGATATCTCTCTAGAAAAGACTTTGCAGTTAGACGTCTATTAGATTTTCCTTTTTTCAAAAATGGATCTGCAAAGGTGATCCAAATTTCAGAAACCTCATCTTCACCGAAAAAATGTTCAATTCGTTCAATTTTTGTTCGGAGATATGCTGCGTTTGATAGGCCTTTGGCCGTAGCGATTTTAGCACCTTTCCATATTCTAGCCCCTTTAATATCTATACCTAAAAAATTTCTTTCAGGATACATTTCAGCCAAATAGTTGGTGTATTCACCTCTACCGCAGGCTAATTCTAATGTGATGTCTTGATCATTTTTAAAATGAATCTCATTCCACTTGCCTTGTATTTCATATGACGTTCGATCCTTCCCAAGAACGATTTTACTGTCAAGGTCAAAGCATTGATATACATTATCAAAACTGACCATTTCGGCAAATTTTTGGAGTTTGTTTCTTTTACCCACCTAAAGCTTCTTGTTTAATTTTTGAAATGAATGTATCAAACCCACTAAATTGATCTAAATCATTATGTCCACCTCTTTCGATAATTTTAGAATTGATTTTATCACCATGATAAGAAACGAGTCTCTCGAAGGACTCTATAGGAACTATCCAGTCTTCAGTTCCATGAATGGCGTAAACTGGAATGTCGACATTGTTAAGGTATTCGTAGGTGTCAAATTCATTGTCAAAATCAAATGGAAAATAAAATAACATTCCTCTTCTTTCTATCACGTCTTTCATATCATAGAATGGTGCTTCAAGTATTAAGGCTTTCGCCGAATGGTTTTGAGCTACAAAGGAAGCGATACTCGAACCTAAGGACCTACCATAAATAATAAGCTCTTTTTTATCATTAAATTTTTGTTTGGCCCAAGCGAAAACAAGGCCAGCATCTTTCATTATTTCTTCTTCGTTGGGTTCTCCTTGTGTTTTTCCAAATCCTCGGTAATCCATCATAATGATTTCAAACCCATGATCTAATAAGGACTTCACTCTTGGGATCCACTCTTGTATATTTCGACTATTGCCGTGGTAATAAACGATCCGAGCTATAGATGAGTCTTTAGGCATTAAATGAATGACACTCGACGAATGATCAATGCTTGAAGGTATCATATATTCATCACAGTCATATGGACATTCAAAGCTGTGATTACGGTCAAGATTTTTGGGCATAAAAACGAGCTTATCCTCCAATAGATAAACAGCTCCTATAATTACGTGATAGATAATTACAAGGAGAATAATATATCCAAAAGCTCTTTTATTACTCATGAAATTAAAAATTGATGCAAAGCTAAGACATAAAACAGTTTTTAGCCGTTATTAGTGGGTATTTAAGTCGGAAATTAAGCTAAGACGAGCTTCAATCTTTTAATATATTTGCAAAAATATTTGCTATGATCAAAAATTACTTAATAATCCTCTGCTGTGCATTGACCTTTCAATTAAGTAGTCAGGATTTTAATATTGGATTAAGAGCAGGAACAAACTTTAATACGTTTCTAGGACCTACAGAAATTGATGAAACAACGAGCATAAGTAATGGTTTTCATTTTGGTTTGAATTTCCAATATAACTTCAGTGATGTTTTTGGTCTGAGATCTGAACTCCTATATATACAAAATGGTAAGAAGACTAAGTACGAAGGTCCATCATATCATATTTTCAATACAGGTGATGGTATAATATATGACAATGGTGAAGCACTTTTTACATTAAAAGTTTCTAATGCAAATATCAGCCTACCTATAACGGCACATTACGAGCTGTCTAGAAAGTTTGAAGTTTTTGCTGGTGGATACGTCAACTTTTTAATAGGCCCAAGAGGTAGTGGTGTTCTTGAATATATATCAACCGATAATCCAGATGGAATTGATTTTATTCAATCTCACGATTATAACTATTATTCTGACGATCCAGGTCAGGCTAATTTTATTGCAACACCGATAGTGCTCATATTGAATGGCGAGACTTATAGCCTTCCGAGAATAGTAGGAGCTTATTATCAACAAAGCACTAAAATTGGAAATAAGTATAAGACTATTGATGTAGGCTTAACTGCAGGAACCAATTATTATTTTAATCCAGGATTTTATATGGGAGTTAGAGCCGAATATGGCTTTAGAGATTTAACCAACGATCAAATGGACATTTCTCTCAGGTCCTTGGATGCAAACAATGACTTCGTTCGTTTACAGGATAACGATAGACATTTCGGTATCCAAGTCTCTCTTGGATTTAGGTTCTAAAAAAAAGAGCAAACGTGAAACGTTTGCTCTAAATTAATCTCAATAAAAGGTGTTTTATTAAGCGGTTACCTCATTTAAGGGCGAGGCTTCTTTTATTTCTTGACTTGCTTTATCAGCATACTTTAAGAAGTTCTTGTGAAACAATTCTGCAACATATTCAGCTTTGTTATCATATGCAACAGCATCTGCCCAGGTATTCCTAGGATTAAGGACTTCTCTAGGTACATTAGGACAACTCATTGGAACGCATAGATTGAATGGTTCTAGTTTCGTGAACAATAGTTCATCAAAATCGCCATTCAAAACAGCGGTAATCATTGCTCTCGTATATTTTAAGCTTATTCTTTCACCTATACCATAAGAACCACCAGTCCATCCAGTATTAATTAACCAAACGTTGGCGTTACTTTCTGCCATCTTCTCCCCAAGCATATTTGCATACTTAGTAGGATGAAGTGGTAAAAATGGTGCTCCAAAACAAGCTGAAAACGTTGCTTGTGGTTCTACAATTCCCTCTTCAGTTCCAGCAATTTTCGCCGTATAACCTGAAAGGAAATAGTACATGGCTTGCGCTTTATTTAATTTTGAAATCGGAGGTAATACTCCAAATGCATCACAGGTTAAAAAGAAGATATTTTTAGGAATACCTGCCTTGGATTCTGGTTGAGCATTTTCTATATGGTAAATAGGGTAGGAGACTCTAGTATTCTGAGTAATGCCATCAAATTCAAAATCCGGAGTATTTGTCCCGTCAATAAATCCGATGTTTTCTAATAAGGCACCTGGTTTAATCGCCCTAAAGATGTCTGGTTCTTTTTCTTCAGTAAGGTTAATCGTTTTAGCGTAGCAACCTCCTTCAAAATTGAATACACCATCTTTTGACCATCCATGTTCGTCATCGCCAATAAGATTTCTATTTGGATCCGCAGAAAGAGTTGTTTTACCAGTTCCTGATAACCCAAAAAATATGGCTGTATCATTTTGCTTTCCAACATTAGCACTACAGTGCATAGGAAAGACACCTTCGTTTTGAGGAAGTACAAAGTTGAGGACAGAGAAAATCCCTTTCTTGATTTCACCGGTATAACCTGTTCCACCAATTAGGATTAATTTTTTAGTAAAATTGATGATCGCAAAATTGTCCTGTCTTGTGCCGTCCTCATCGGGATTAGCTTTGAATCCAGGCGCACACATAATGCTCCATTCCGGATCGAAAGATTTAATCTCGTCTTCTGTTGGTCTTAAAAACATGTTGTGGACAAATTTGGCACTCCATGGCTTCTCTGCAATCAATCTTACATTCAGTTGATAAGAAGAATCCGAACAAGCATAGGCATCTTTAACATAAAGATCTTTATCCTTGAAGTACTGTATCATCTTCTGATGTATCTGATCAAATTTATCAGCATCAAAAGCTTGATTAATCTCACCCCAATCTACATGGTTGTTGGTGATACTATCCTTAACAATAAAACGATCCATAGGTGAACGTCCAGTAAACTTTCCAGTCCGGATACATAAGGTTCCATTGTCTGTTAATCTACCTTCGTTAAGTTCTAGTGTTTTTTGACGTAAAGTCTCAGGAGAGAGGTTCCAAAATGCTTGATTATAATCCTCAACACCTATGTATGATAAATTGGCATTTGGATTTTTTAAGCCATGTTGATTCATTTGTGTAACTTTTGTAATCACTAATGTTTCATAAACGACTCAAAGTTACTAATTGATACCCTTGGAAAAACATCATTTGGTTGACCAATTTGGACATATTTAAGTGTCAACTTTACATGAAGTCTATGCCTATTGGCTTACCTAAATAATAGTTAAAAAATATTTTTTTAAAAAAGGCTAAAGTTTTTTTTCAGGTATGACGTTTCTATTCTTTTTTAACATAAAAACGAGAATTATCACAAGCCGATAATCAAATTATAGTTAAGGATCCTTCAAAATGTATCTAGAAAATGACCTCAAATATTCCATCTTAAACTGACTATAAAGTTTCTACCAGCACCGCTAACACCGGAAGCAAAAGCTCGGTAATGCTGGTCTAAAATGTTTTCCACAGCGATATTCAAGACGAAAGATTTATAAGGGAATGAATTGTATACATTTAAAGTACTCCAAGCTGGCGTACCATCTACCGTGGCATACTCTATATTATCGGATGAACCTCCATAGTCTTTTAAGGCTTTGGACATATTATATCTCCATGTCAAATTACTTGTCCACAGCGTATTCTCGTAATCAATACCGATATTACCATAAATCGGAGGGATATGCGATAAGGGTTGTTCGACTTCTTCAACCATTGATCGACCCTTGGTAAAGTTGATATTTCCGCTTAGGCGAATGTTTTTGCTTACAGTAGCTTTCACATTCGCCGAAAGGCCATAAATGAATCCACTTTGCGCATTGATATTGGCAACTGTTCTTAAAGAATCACCTTCGTCGATAATATAATTTGAGCCGTTTTCAAAAGCAAAATCCTGTCTTATAATCGCATCTTCAATTTGAGTATAGAACCCCGTTAATGATACTATAGTCTGTTTAATCGCTTTGCTTGAAAGACTTAATTCGACCGTATTACTCCTTTCTGGATTTAACTCGACATTTGGAATGGTAATTTCCCCATTTTTAATTCGAATCTTAGCCATATCATCAATATTGGGTGAACGAAATGCACTGGCCAATAATAATCTAGAACTAAATTTGCCTTTTGTATAATTAAGTCCTATCGAACCCGTCAATGCTTGATTTTGGCTATTAAGACCTTCGTAATATTCACTTGGCCAATCAATCAGTCCATCTTCTAAATATTGAATGTTTAAATGAGCAGTACTAAAGCGCACCCCGGTATTAATTCTGAGCTCCTCGTCAATGAGGCTTTTTGATAAACTGGTATATACTCCAAAGATGTTCATCGAACTTCCATCATTAGGGTATCGGGTGATGCCATTGTTTCTTTCTCCTGTTGTTGTCTCCTCTTCAAAGGCAACAGAATTAACTTTATTGAATTGGCCATCAATGCCATAACTCAAGAATAAATCGTCAAACTCTTTTTGTAAATCTACGGTGAACCCCATCACCTTAACGTCTTCGTTTTGAATCCCTCTTAATGTAGATTCAAATCTTCTTTCAATTCTGTCCTCCTCTATAAATTGAAAAGATGGGATAAAAATGAGTTTGTCAAAAAGCGCATGCGGTTTGTACCAATTTATTTTGGCTGAAGCCAATAGTCTTGTCTGAGGTCCATAATACCATTCGGCAAATTTTAATGATCCGTCATCATTCCTTTCTGTCAATTGATCGTATCTCGGAATATCACTACTTGTAGAAAACTGTAGGTTGGTAATAATTTGTAAATCATCTTTTGCTTGGAATAGCAACTTATGCATTAAGTCAAATTGATGATAGCTAGTCCCTACTTGTACATTAGGATTTTCATTTAAATTATAGATGTCTTGATTGCTGACTGTTTCAATATAATCAGGACGAAGCCCAAAACTCGGATATTTATTAGATCGATTTTGTCCAGTTTTAAGGTCGTCAAAAAATGAAGTACTAAAACTAAATAGTTGAGCTATTTTTTTTCCACCGATATTCACATCGGCATGAAAACTTCGTTCATTATTCGCGGAAGCGTAACGGGCAAATAAATTTGGGTCAACCCGCAAAGACTTTTCTTCGTTAAACTCTAGTTTTGGTTCCTTACTCCTGAAATGTATCACACCGCCCAGAGCATCACTACCGTAAGTTAATGAACCTGGTCCGAATATAACTTCCGTCCGTTCAATTAATCCCTGGTCTATGGTTATAGCATTTTGAAGGTGACCATTTCTGTAGATGGCATTATTTAATCGTACACCGTCTACAACTAGAAGAATCTTATTGGCTTCAAATCCTCGAATAATAGGACTACCTCCACCCATTTGACTTTTCTGAATAAATACATTCGCATGTTGTCCTAGGGCATCAGCACTCGTTTGAGGATTGGTTAAAGATATCTTCTTTTGATCAATGGTTTGAACAACAAATGGTAAATCAGATTTTTTGATATCTGTTCTTCCTACAACGACTACTTCGTCTAGTAATTCTTGATCAAGAGCTAATTTGACCAAGCGATCAGCAGCTAAAATTTCTTCAATGCTGTTTCTGAAATTTTGATATCCCAGAAGCTGAAAATTTAGAAATTCATTTTTTTCTAGATCCGTTATGTTGACTTGTCCAGATAAATCCGAGGTAGTTGAAAAGCTATAGTCATCGCTAAATACAAGGACTGATTCTAAGGGTTCTCCCGAAGGATCAACGATGGTTATTTCTTGAGCATGTGAGGTGATGAAAATAGCAAGGCATGCAAAAAGATTAATCCACTTTAGGAAGTTTGATTGTAAAGCACGTACCCTCATTCAACTTAGAATTTTTTACAAATATTTTTCCTTGATGATAATCTTCAATGATTCTTTTTGCAAGCGACAAGCCAAGCCCCCATCCTCTTTTTTTAGTCGTAAAACCTGGTTGAAATACAGCCTTAAACTTAGACGGAGCAATTCCTTTACCCGTGTCGCTCAAATCAATGCAAACATAAGATTCCTCCTCATAAATTTTAGTACCAATCTCACCTTTTCCATCCATGGAGTCAAGCGCGTTACGTATTAGGTTTTCAATGACCCAATCAAAAAGATGTTTGTTAATATTTACGACATATTTTTTATCAGAGGGTTGATCAAATTCAAATTTTACTCTACGCGGAGCTCGCTTTTGCATATACTGCTTACAAATCTCCAATTCTTCGATTAAATCCGTGTGTTCTAGTTTTGGGTCCGAACCAATTTTCGAAAAACGATCAGCAATGAGTTCTAATCGGCTAACATCTTTTGTCAGTTCGCCAATTATTTGTGTTTGCTCATGAGTCACTCCTTCTGATAATTTCAAATGTTCAATCCACGCAAGGATAGCGCTGATAGGCGTGCCCAATTGATGAGCAGTCTCTTTGGCCATACCGGCCCAAACTCTATTCTGCTCAGAACGTCTAGATGTATTGAACAAGTAATATCCCAAAATGATGAACATTCCAACCATTAAAGATTGAACGAGAGGAAAGAATCTGATATAGTTTTGTAAGGGGCTATCAAAATAATAGATGTAATTAGAATATCCATTTCCTTTAATTGGTGTTTTTTCGGAGTTAAGAAATTCTCCTTTTTTTTCTCTTAAAAAGAGATTGTTGGTATTATTTTTTTCTCCAAAGTTATTACCGATGAGTTCACCCGTTTCATTTTCTAAAATGATGGGAATACTAAATGTATTCAAAATGGTATCTACTAGTGACATATCTGCTTTGAGGTCGGTATTTCCCAAAAAATCCTCCAAGGCTTCTGTATAAAGATTTATGTTTTTCTCCTCACTTTTTTTGAGCTGATTAGCGAGATAATTAGAATAGACAAGGGTAACAGTTAGGATTAACATGCCGACAACAATCAACACGATTTTCCACCAAGATTTATTTTTATAGATTTCCATACTCATAATAATCCACTAAAATGGATTATGCTAATTTTGTAGCTTGACCCAAGATAAGATATGAACGAAGAAATAGTCAAAATTGATATCAGAAAACTTGACCTAAATGATATAAAAAAAATCATTGAGGATTTGGGCGAATCATCCTTTAGAGCAAAACAAGTCTTTGAATGGATATGGAAAAAGTCTGTTACTGATTTTGAGGACATGACAAATTTGTCCAAAAGTCTTCGAGAAAAACTTAAATCCAACTTTGTATTTAAGCCTATAGTTCTAGACGAATTACAAAAAAGCAATGATGGGACTTTAAAAAGTCGATTTGTATTGCATGATGGATATAAGATTGAATCAGTGCTTATCCCAGTTCCCTCTGATGACCGTTTTACTGTCTGTGTTTCTTCGCAAGTAGGTTGTAGTTTAAGTTGTAAGTTTTGTGCCACTGGTCAAATGAAAAGGGAGCGTAACCTTGATGCTTCCGAAATTTATGATCAAGTAGTGAAGGTGAATGAACAATCTATAGAGCATTTTGGTAAGGGCATCACTAATATTGTTTTTATGGGAATGGGAGAACCATTACTTGCCTATAAACAAGTTTTGAGGAGTATAGAGTTAATTAGTTCACCTCATGGATTAGAGATGTCATCCAGACGAATTACAGTGAGTACTGCGGGGATAGCCAAAATGATTAAAAAGTTAGCAGATGATAATCCCAAGGTGAAGTTAGCTCTTTCCTTGCATGCGGCAGATGATGTGAAGCGAAATGAAATAATGCCCATTAATGAACAGAATAATCTTGAGGTGATTGTTGATGCTATGAAATATTTTTTCGCGCAAAGCGGAAAAAGAATTAGTTACGAATATATCGCCTTCAAGAACTTTAATGACTCTGTTGCTGATGCAAAAAAGCTCCTAAAGCTGTGTAGACATTTTCCAGTGATGGTAAATATTATTGAATACAACCCTGTTGATGGTGTGAGCTATACAAAATCCGACGAGGACAGCATCAATACTTTTGCACAATATTTAAGGGACCGCGGAATTATGGTTACAGTGCGAAGAAGCCGAGGCAAAGATATTGACGCAGCCTGTGGACAACTAGCGAATAAGTCTTAATTGGCTTTCGCCAA
>JAHDBI010000013.1:0-18989 GCA_020630475.1 Saprospiraceae bacterium | reverse complement strand
TAGGTGAAAATGATGGAATTGTTTGAAGGAGAGAGAAAGTTAAATTTAACATTAGACATCTTGTCTTTATAATAATAGGCTTCACTTGCAATCGTCTTCTCCTCTACAATTACTTTTCCGTAAGAAAATTTGATCTCATCAATTTGACCTCTACTAATGGAGAAAACAATTTTATTAGGGTCATGTAACTCAACATATTTGACACTATTGTCACTAACTTCCTTGATATGGCATTCTATTTTGTCACCATTTTTTAGGATAATTAAATCTTGAGCATTTGTGTTCATTCCAATGAACAAAAAGAATAAAACGGAAATATATTTAATTGACTTTTTCATGATCTAAGTTTTATCTACTCCAAAGATGGTTTAAATAAAAACGTTGTTATTAAATAATATGTGAAAACCTTCACACTAAGTTTACATTATGTAAACTACAGGTTTATGTTGACTCCACCGCTAACCCATCGTCCTGGCATGACAACTAGATTAGATTCTCGATAAAGTTCATTGGTCAGATTAATCCCTTTTACAAAGAAATTGTAGCCTCTAAAGTTGTAATTAATATTTGCATCTAAAGTGAAGTAATTGTCGAGACTCACCCGATCATTATATTTGAGTAAAGAGAAGACATTTAAATTTTCAATTAGCTCAATGTTACAACTTACGACCAATTGATGCTTAAGATTTTCTAAAATATTCCTTGAGAAGGCAAAATCATTGTCTTCAAAACTAGCATCTAGGAAAGTATAATTGAATCCTATATTTTTAATCAAATCATTGTATCTATATTTTATCGAAACGTCAATTCCTTGATACGTTGTGTTTGAAAAATTATCTGGCATCCATCTATCATCTTCGTTCAATTTAAACCAATCAATCTGATCACTTGCCATTCTAGAAAAGATACTCGATTGAATAAATAGATTTTCTTTATTCCATTTGATTCCTAATTCGGTAGTAAAAGCAGTTTCTTCTCTTAAATCTGGGTTACCTACACTTCCACTATCCTCATAGTATAGATCAGTATAAGTCGGAATTCTAGAAGTAAAGCCCGATGATAAAAAGACTTTGAAACTTGGGTTGACTTCATAACCAACATCTAATCCTGGATATACTTGCGTATCGTAATCTGTTAGATTGACCACATAAACCCCTGGAGTTAAATCGAGTTTTTCATCTAATAATAGAAACCTTTGTTCTAAATGCAAACCAATTTGATTACGTTTAAAGGTGTCGAGATTCGAGCTTTCAATGGATAATTTATCATATTCGATTCCTACTCCTAATATTCCAAGTGAGTTGGTGTAACTTCCATGGATACCACCTGAATAGACATCAGTAGTATGAAAGTTTTGGAAAAATTCTGGATCATCTCTAAGGAACATCCAATTATCTTTATTTCGTCTCCATGCCAACCGAGAAAGAATTTTAAAACCACCAATTTGTTTAGTGTAATCTCCACTTAAAAAGCCAGTTTTCACAGTTTCGTACTGATCCGTAAAGCTTTCTCTACCATAAAAACCATTTCCTCCGAAAGCCCTATCAGCATAACCTCCTTGAACTTGTAATTGACCATTTGAAATTTCTTTAGAGCCCTGATAATAGGCGTTGTGAATCTGATAATCGGTATTATCTCTAAATCTTTCTGGTGTATGATGGTTGTTCGCAGAGCTGAAAGAATATGAAAAACGACTGTCTATTATCTTATGGGGTATAATGGCCCTAAAGCCAGCATTAAGTAATTGATTGTCACCGGCTTCTACAAAAATACTTCCGCTCTTTTTTTGGTCATTTTTAGTTACAATATTGATGGCACCAGCAAATGCATTTTGACCATACATTCTTGCACCAGGTCCCTTCAAAACTTCTATTCTTTCAATGTCCTCAGGATTTATAGGAATATTCATCATATGGTGTCCAGTTTGAGGATCTACTAATTTCACACCATTTAATAAGACTAGTGCTTGTTCAAATGAACCACCTCGAATACTTAGATCAGCTTGGACACCATGGGCACCACGTTGACGAATATCAACACCTCCGACTAATTGAAGAACCTCATTCAAACTTCGAGGATTCAAGTTTTCAATCGCTTCTTTATCTACAATTTCAAGAAACCTTGAAACATCAGAGAAGGGGATCTCTATACGCTGCTCTTTTATAAGTATATCTTCTATTAAAATACTATCACTTTGGGCTATTGTTGTTAGAATAGAAGCCATAAAGAGTAGAAAGACGTTAAAAATGTTTTTCATAGTTCATGTATTGAAACGCAAATGTATTGTATATGATGAAATTGAAGCATTAGTCTAGACTTATTATTGTCATCTATATATCATAAGTCGAAATGTTGACTTGAAGGATAGGGTAAACCATTATTATAAAACGGGGGTAAACCCCAAAGACAAGATGTTTGGAATGGACTAATTTGAGTAAAACTACTCATATGAAAGCTCTACTTTTTATTTGCTCTACAGTTATCTTTAGTTTCTTCGTCTTACTTGAAAAAACCAGTCATAGTCGCGTAAATATTGACGGTTTCATTAATCAGGATGAAAAAGGTTTCTATCTCGATGATATAGAATCAGGAGCAGTTATTTATCTAGAGTTTATTGCTGAGGAGGAGAAGCTCATTCTTGATGATTTTAGCTACGTAAATATTGTTGGTCTTTACCATAAATCTTCAAATACCTTACATGTAGAAACCATGGGTATGCGATAGTCTTAATTTTAGCTATTCTTTTCACTTATTTTTTACTTTTTAGTTGAATTTATTCTTTAAGAATTTTAAATTTGCGGTCGCTAATACAGCAACGCTTCCTTAGCTCAGCTGGTTAGAGCATCTGACTGTTAATCAGAGGGTCCAAGGTTCAAGTCCTTGAGGGAGCGCTTTAAATAAAGATCCTCACAGCATTCATGTTGTGAGGATTTTTCAATTTGCGTGTAATTTGCGTGTCAATTCGACGATTGCCTTTAATTTTTCTAGCATCTTATTTTTCTTAAATACTAAAGACTCCCTTAGATTGAGTTTTTCGTAATCATCTATTTCTGACTTTGAAACCTTATCAAGAATATCATCTAACGCCTTAATAGCCATTTCTGTAATAGTTTTTAAACGCAATGGCGATACTTCTTGTCGAGAAACAGATTTAAACTCTCCCTTGTAGGTTTGTAGTAATCTCGATGTAACATTATTGTTCACTGCCTTTTCCAAAAAGTAGAGGTCGGGAACATTAATAAACTTATCATGGTTTTTCCCTCCAATTTTTCCACGGAAGTATTCACTCACTAGATAAGTATCATCAATAATCATTACTGAATAAGCACGTGATCGTTTATCAGTTATATACAATTTAAAACGATCTCCAAATTTTTCGAAACTCCTAATTAAATGCTCATACGTTTCAACAAAGAATAGAAACATAGCTTTTACATCATAAGGACACTTTGATAAGTCGGAGTGCGGCATTAATACATCAATGTGTGGAGGGAGGGCTATTAACCGAGTATATCGATATTCTTTTTTCTCTGCAAGACTCTCTATTTCCTCAAAATACTTCCTATAGCCATTAAAGTATCTATTTCGATCTCTATCACTAAAGTGATAAGGGTTGTTCATAAAATAGTCATATACATATATACTTCTATTAGATTTTTTGAGATTGCTTCGTAAAGAATCGAGATAAACCTTTGGATAATTTTCACGATCATCGACTCTATTAGTATAACTATGAAAAATTGGTGGTTCCTCATCAACTTCAAGTATTCGAGGGTTATGACTCAAGTCAAAAGAGATATTTTCTATTCCCATTTGTTTTGGAGAAATGCCAGACACCGTATAAATGGCAAGAAGCAATCTAAAATCAATTGGAATATCTTTTTTCAGTAAAGCACTAAATCGATATGGTTCATAGCCTAATAAATGCGATAACTTTTGAAAGCTTATTGGAGTAGATGAGCTTGAAAAAAAATCTTTTACTTTCTGTCTGTCAGTTCTATTAATTTTTTTCACAAAGGGAGTTTTAACAAAAATAAGCTTCTTTTCGAGAATTCTATAAAAACAAAGCACAACTATATCTTTATAGAATAAATTATTAATTATATTATCTATTATGCGTTATTTAACATCGCTATAATGATGTATTTAATAAAAGTTTTTATACATATATTTTAATTATATTTGTATTAACCTGAAACAAAAAGATTTATTTTAAAATAAATTGAAAAATAATTAGCATTATATGGATTTCGTTTTTATATTAGAGAATCTTTAAGTCAAAGGACTTATACTAATTTGAAATTTTGAAAACAAAAGTTGCGACAATGATGCAAAAAAATAGAGTGTACCCAATGATGAGCACACTCTTGTTGACAGCATCAAGTTGAGAACTTGAAACTATCATGACTTGTCTAATCGCCAAATCTCACCTCGGCGAGAAAAACAAGTACTTGCTTTGATAGACCACCACCACGTGGTCTATTGCGTTGTGAGATATACTAAAAAACACAACACTAAGCAAAGATAGATTATTCATTTCTTCTTCCGTGTCAATACTGAATTTTTCACGCTTAAAAGATATACTATGTCAAACCTTTACTATCGACTATCGATGCTGGTTTTGTGTCTTTCGACACGAAAGACCACAGAACAAATCTTCTATATCATGCTTGCCTTCGGCAAAGTGAAACCCTCGGGTTTTCAGTTCGCTTGTACACGTTTGGCATAAAGAAGTGGCTCTTTAGCCACGCTCGATTTCCTGTACATCTTTCATCTTAATTTATTTACCCTTAAACAATAGTAATATGACTCGTCCTATCTCTATTTTTCATAGGCTCAAATGGGCAAAAAAATTTATTAACTGGTTGAAACGATTTTTTAGTCGTCCTTCGAGCAAAATCAAAGCTGATTATCATGGCAACATTATTCCCGTTGCTGTACCAAAATTAGATCAGTCAATGCCTATAAAGTTGCTCACGAATAACTTAAACATCAACGTGAATACTGCCTACGATTTTTTCAGGTCGGTAGAGGCTATTTGTGAGAAGCTTAGTATTGATTTCAAACTAAGTGATGAAGATAAAGGCTCAATCTCTGACGCCTATCGCTTCAAAAGAATCATATACACGATTCAAATCTTAGCAGTAGATAGAATGTTCGAATTAGTGAGTAATCAGTATGCTACAGGAAAAAAACTGGCAGAGCTTTACAAAGAGCAGAATCAATACATATACGTAGAAGCTCCTGAAAGCCAAAAACAAAAAGAGATTGAACTTAAAGACATTTTAATTGATGCTGTAACTAATAAAGCCATTTTAAAATACGAAAACACCATAATTAATGGCACACGAGCTAATGCTATCATGCTTGACGAAATGGCGGCGGTAAAAGATAGAATTATTGCGGACATCACGAGAAAACGAGAGGTTGAACGCTTCAAAGCGGAAGGTGTGAAAGCATCGAGTTACGCCATATTAAAAAATAATGCTTTAAGTGATCTTTCTGAGCGTCCAGAAAACTACAAACAGATTAAAGCTCAATTACAGAAAGGTACTAATAGATTCAAAAGCTATAAAAATGGAGAAGTCTAGAAATAATTAATAACCAAAAAAAATTAAAAAGTAATGAATAATAAAAAAATAGATGACCTCATCAAACAAATAGATGACCAAAAGGCAATACGAGATAGAGGAGAAAAGACTTTGAAGACAAATGAATTAGTAACCAAACTAGATTTTGTTTCGCCCTCTGATGAAGAAAGTTTTCAATCGAGAATAAATACCCATCTTTTCGTTGGAAGAAAATATTCGACATTAAAAACTACTTCGAAATGGACAATAGGATTACTAGCAATAATGGTAATCGGTTTGTGGGGAAGTGAAGGAAATCTCTATGTGTTTAATGTAAAGGAAGGACTAGGAATAGAAAATGCGTGGTCATTTGCCCTTGTTTTTGTCGCTGTTAGTACGGCTATGGCGTACAGATTAAAATCTCATATGCTGAAGGATTTAGTCGCAAGAACTCCTGCTAAATGGTCAATTTATAAACTCTTTAAATTAGTAATGACCGCAAGTATTCTTATTACCGTATTGGGTTTTGGGTATCTCTATTTTGATTTGTCGCAGCAAAGAAATGAAGTTAAAGCTGCTAAAAAAACAGCAGTGAATAGCCCTGCATTCGCTATGTCCCTTGATGAATTAGAAAGCCCTGCAACTACAGAAATTAACACTGGAGATGAGAGTTCATCACGAAGAAAACAGATTTCATTTTTCATCTTGGCGCAATTGGCTTTTTGCATTTTATTAATCACTGCTTTTTTAGAAGCACAACTTTACCTGATTTGGACTTCCAATACTCGTGATAAGAAGATTTTAACAATGGAAGAAGTTATGGCTAAAAATCGTAAAGACCTCCCTTCGTTAAAAATTTTCTTCGATGAATTACAGGCGCAAATTGTTGCTCTTGATAATCTGAATACGGATAAACAAACATTAGAAAATTCTTAAACCTTTAAACGTAAATAATTATGAAGTTATCAGTACTCGTTTTCACCTTTTGCTCAATATTTCATACAGCTATTGGTCAGAATACTCATTCAAATACATCGCTGTTTTTTATTGATAAGAGTGTCTCTGTAAATAACAATGATGCGATAGAGAAAAAGAATAAAAAAATTGTTCTAGGCATTCTAAAGGAAAGAGTTAAAAACAATGGCGACAAAGTCATTGTATCCATGATATTTAAAAATACTGCCCACGCAGGCAATTCTTATGAGTTGATCTATAACTTACCTCCAAATCCTTCGTATGACGGACTAAGTTCCATGAAGCGAGAAAGAACGGAACTGGAATATCAATTACTTGTACGAGAATACAATCTTGCTTTTGCCAAAAAAGTACTTCGGCTTTGTTTTGAAAAAAGTCCTGATCAGTCAGAAACCAATCTCTTCGGAACACTTAAAATCATGGCAGATGTAGTGAAAGAAAACCCAACAAATAATATAGAGGCTTTTTATTTCAGTGACATGTGCGAGTGCCATTTAAAAAAATACTACTGCGATGGAGGGAAAGAGTTTAGCAGCTACAAGGAAGCATCGGAAAGTGCAGAAAAAGACCTTATTCAGATACTCGACCATTACCGATTAAAATCCACAGATTTTAAAGGAATAAGAAAAATTTCCGTTTTCCTTCCAACTGATTTGTTAGAGCAAAATCCAGCTTTTGAGATGATGCCCGTGTTTTGGTCAAAGCTCTTTTCAGGACTAAATATTAAATCAATAAATATTGAGTAATAAGATCTATTGAATAACCAAAAAAATAAAAATTATGTACCCATCACAAGAAAAAGATTTAGTAGGCGTATTTAACGAACTAGAAATCACTTTTAAGCAACAATGGAAAGAATTTGAAGATGATTTTGACAATAAGGAAGTAATCCCTGATGAGAAGAACATTCCTGCGTACAACTTAAAAGGAAATGACAATTACATTTCTGAAGATGAATATGAATTTTTTAATGAGCTTCTTTCAAAGCACCGAGGAGAATATGAATTTCTTTTAGAAAGATTGGCATTTACGCAAGTGGTACTTTTACCAATAGGCCTCATAAAGAATCTCATCAAGGAAACTCGGCTTTTATATATCTGCCAGACTCCTGATAACATTTATGTACTCCCGAATAGTTGGAAAGAAAAAGTGAAGAAAAGAAAGCAAGCTGTTTCACGGTTTGGCAGTAGCGAGATTAGAACCATATCTCTTAATGAGGCTTATCCTGATGGGATTGTTACATCTTATGGAAAAGCTAGCAAATACAAAGATCGTGTAAAGGTCACGCTCCCTCAGGCTCCAGAAAATATTCACGCGGAGATTGTGCGAGTTGTTAATCATATACCTAAAGCCTATGCTCCAAACATATGTGTTATTGCTGACCCAAAGTCTGTTGGTACAGAACTTATGCTCGCTGAAAAGAAGCCTGCTCCACCAAGTCCCCCACGAAATCTTGATCCAGGTATTGTTATCGAAATAGGTGAATTAGGGGCTTTACTCACGAGCACATTTTTCAATATGTCAGCCTTAGAATTTGGCTTTTTGGATCGTGTAGAAAAAGTAACGAAGAAATGGCGATTTAGAGATTTTCTAATGGAATATTCATAAAAGTAAATCATGTTCGAAAATCTAGATGCAAAACAAGTTTTGGTAATGGACGAAACAACCCTGCTTCGTGCTTTGGAACATATGTATATAAAGATCGTAGCGGATAAAAAGATTGAACCTGAATGGATTTCTGCCTCAGAAGCTAAAACCTTGATGGGAATAAAGAGTTCTACAACCTTAATTTCTTACAAGAATCAAGGACTTATCCGCTATAGCACTTTAAGTAATAAGAGAATACTTTATTCTCGCAGTAGCATTATGGAATTCATTTCTTCACGAGCAAAAGAAACTTTTTAGATATGGCTAAAAAAATAATTAATTACGAAGCAATAATCCGTCGAGGGTATTACCTGGGAAAGTACTTAGACCCAAGGCTTAAAAATGCGGTTTTTACACGTATCCAAGAATTTGAGCAAGGCGAAAAAGCCGAGATGTGGCAGAAATATCGGCTTGGTATTGAAGTAGGTATGAAAGAATGGAAACTGGAACAACTAAAACGACGACATCATATTAATAGAGATGATAAGGACAGAGGAATATCTCGATAACTAAAAAACATTTCGTTGACAATGAGCATTGTGGTAAACTCTTTAGTGGTTGAGGTTTTGGCTTGGATGCTTGTAATCTCCCTGATTTTTCCAAAATCACAAGCATTCTTCGGTAAAGGATTTTCTATGGTTTTTGAGGTGATTAAAAAATCCCTTGAACTTTTAGTAAAAATCCTTTCTGAAGTTCTAAAACTCATAAGCCATCTGCTCCAAGAAATATTAAATCTTCTCTCTGCTCTTTTTAAGCGGAGATAAGGGTCTTTCTCACCTTTCTAATATAACGACTTATGATCATAATTGAATCCATCTTTGAAATTCTCAGAATTATCATCAATGCTTTCTTTGCTTTTATCTTATTTCTTTTCGGGAGAAACCCAAGAAGCCGACAAAGCCTTTATAATGGAGGTTTTATGTCATTCTTTACAAGGATTAGACTTCTTAATAGATGGTGGAATAAGGGTGGAATTCTGGTCGATGGGAAACGACATATTTCAAAAGCCACCTCAAAATTAGGGTTTGCTATTATCGGCGGTACAGGCTCTTTTAAAAGCACCCTTCAGTACGCCAACATTATGGCTTCAAAGGAATCAAAACTCGTAATAGACGTAGATGGACTTGGATTTAAAACAACTGGTGCTGATCAAATTAAACGAGGTGTGAATGTGGTGGTAGTAAATCCGCAACAACCAGAGATATCTGCTCAAACCAATCTCCTTGACGAGGTTCGTTCTAAGTCGGATGCGAAAAAAACGGCCCACCAAGTAGTTTCTATTCACTATTCCACTAACGGAAACTCAGATAGTGTCTTTTGGCAGCATTCAGCGACTAGTTTATTAACACTTCTCATTTCTATCACAAAAAAGATGCCGCCGCAGTTTCATACGTTTAGTAACATTCGGCATCTATGCCAAAACTTCTTGGATTTAGAGCTTATTATGGTGGAGTTTACCTCAGGAGATTCTGAACTGTGGTCTTCGTATGTTGGGATAAAATCTATGGATGTGAAGACCTTTGCTGGTGTTCAAGCGAGTCTTCTTACCTGTCTAGATAGGATTTCTGATCCTGCTATCGAACACCTCATGGCTCGAACAACGCTCAGCTTTAAGGACTTTGTAGAAAAACCAACAACGATTTATTTCATTATCCCAGAAGCCGAGATGAAATACTACTCCATGTATGTTTCTCTCTACGTTGATTCACTCTTACGCTACATCCAAAACTACAAGCCTTCCAAAGATAAATTCTATCAGATTATCCTTGATGAAGTGGCACATTTGGGGCTTGATCTCCCGATGTATTGTGCGACAATGCGTAAATATCAAACAGCGATCATATTACTCTTGCAAAGTGTGTCTTTCTTACAGCATAAATTCAAAGAGAATTATCGAAGTATTTTGTCAGGCGGGATTGCCAGTAAATTACTCATGGGCGGAGCAGATTATCAACTCGCAAAGGAGCTGTCAGATGCTTTTGGAAAACGAGGGGTGCATGTGGATAATGAGAAAGGAGGATATATCGCGAACCGAGAAGTTCTTAGTCCTCGTGAGATTATTCAGCTTAAATCCAGACAAGGGTTATTCATTCACAGAAATGAAAGCCCCTACATTATTAAGCGTGTTTATCCTTACTTTTCTCAAAGAAGTCTACGAAGGAGAAGTAAGGCAAAACCGCCCGCTTTTGAAGTAAAACCACTTGAACGACCAGCTCTCTATCCTATCACTAACACCAATAGCAATGAACCATTCTGATTTACAATCTGAAATATTTAAGTCGGGTTTGATAGAGCACGCTCCACAAGACATTGCTGATTTTAAGGAGCAGCGAAAAAAAGAGAACACTAAGATTTATAATAAGAGATATAGTCAAAGTAAGAAGAAGATAAATTTGGTTTTTGATCTAAAATCCTACGAAGAAATTGCTCGACTGGCGAAAGAAGAATTTCAAATTCCTGTTGCTACCATGCTGAAACTCTTTATCAAGGGATATCAGGAAGGTATTTACATCACTCCAGACACCAAAAAAATGGCAACCATTAATCAACTTCTTTTGGATATTAATAACAACATTTCTAAAAGTATTGCTCTTGTTCCATTAAGCGAGGGAATCAGTTATGAGGATATTTCCGCTCTAAAACGACAAATAGCGGATATTGAATTTTTAGTAAAACAAGCCCTTCAACCCAAAAGACTATCCCTATTCATCGAGGAAAACGCAGAAAGGAATCCCCTCTTCATTCCCAAATTACTCAGCGTAATTAGTCAATACCTAACCAAAAGCAATCATGCTGATTAAAGCAATACATTACAAAGGAAAGTCTCTCTACAGAGCTAAACAAAAAGTTAGATATTTATTAGTCGATGGCGGTCACTGTGAAAACGTCGTTGATAATAAAACACTACTCCTTAATTTCACTACTGAAGCTGACCCTGCTCGACTCCATCTCGAATTTCTAAAAAATGCTAAACACCTTAAGAAGCGTAAAAATGGTGTTGTTCTTTATCATTTCGTGCTGTCTTTTTCTAAAATCGACTCACCTAATATCACAGACGAAATGCTTATGGATATCATGAAGAAATTCATTGAACTCCGAGGAATTGAAAACAATGTGGTTCTAGGGAAAATTCATTCGCACGAATCACATAAACACATACATGTTTTTTCCAGTTCCAATCCTTTAGAATCATCTAGCCCTGTTCGCATAAATCGCAATCAGTTAAAGACCTTATGTCGATCAATGGAAGAATATCAATTAGAACGATACGGTAAAGCTATGGGGAACAGTATTGTTAAATTAAATCGACCTTTAATAGAAAAAGTAGATTACGTTAAACGTGATCGCACAAAGCGACACAGAAAAGAAGTCGCTATGAAAGAAAGGCTAGGGAATAGGAAGACGAGAAAAGAAGTTGCTAAAGAAATGCTGGATAATCTTCTAGCGCAAGCTGATAGTTTTAATGACTTCGTGAATTATTTAAAAGACCATATGGATTTTGAACTGTATAGCTATAGATCAAAAACTCGTGGGGTAATCTACTTGGGTAAGAAGTACCGTTGGTCAACTTTAAATATTGATGCATCTCGGTTGATGAAATTTCAAGAAATAGAAAACAAGCTAAGGCAATTAGCACTCATTCGTGAAACATTTAAAGGACAAAGTCGAGGATTGGAACTGTAGGGTTCTTAGGGACGACTAGTCCCTGAGCAAGTTGCCTTTTAGGCCTTAGGGTTAGAGGAAAGGTAAAAAGGCTATCTTGCTTGAAGGTGCTAGAGGGCATCCGTCCGAAAGCTGCTTCAATAGGCGGCAAACAAACATCCTAAATGTGCCATTCAAATTTTCAATAATCAACAGACATTTAGACCTTTTTGCGCGCTGAATTTTATATTCTGTTATCACTATAATATTCCAATGAATAGAAAATACAGATTGGAAAATCTTTGTATATGTTAAAGTAAGTTGCTTAAAATACCCTAAGGCTAATTTTTACGTTTAAGAGAAAGGATGTAATTTTCACGACGAACGGGCATACCTATACGAACCAAAACTAGGGTTACTTCTTTTTCGCTCGTTCATCTTTGTTTTAGAGATGATATAGTTGTTTTAAAGTATCTAAAATTTAGATGCGATCTTTTGTAAACTGGAAGACTTGTAGGTTTTCTTGCGGGCTTCTTATTATCTAATTTAAATGCTGATTTTATGAAAAAATTAATTTTATTTTTTGTTCTAGTTTCAACTGGATTAGAAATGTTCTCTCAACCTTTTCCTATACCTAGTACTCATGAAGAATATGCACAATACAATAGAATTTTGGCTGAGAGGTATTCTCCAAACTTTCAGCAACAAATAGAAATTGATGGTTCGGATGATTTAGGATTAAGAGATTTAATTGTAAAAATGAATTTTGATGGGAATTGGAATATGTCAGGAAACTGGGCTGCAATGAATACCTTGATAGCAACTCTTGACGAAGATGATTTAGCAACCACTGAAGCGATAAGGCCCTATATCTATTATTCAGTAACTTGGCTGAATAATCATTGGGTTATTACTTATTCATATTATCATCCACAGGATTGGACATCTTGCATTGATCTGGGCTTTGATGAACATGAAAATGATATGGAGGGAGCAATAGTATACGTTTCTCGAGATGACTATACAATAGATCATGTCACTACCATTTTTCATAATGATATAAAGGTTGATCATAATCCAGTTACCTGGGATGGATTAAATGAACACGTTGTTATATCCGTTGATAATGGTGCTCATTCTGCAGCTCCATATGGGCAGAATAATAATATAGGATGTGAAGGAGCACATGATTTCGTGATTACATATGAGTATGCTGGAACACCGAACAGCGCTTCATTGGACTATCCCTCAAAAAAAGGTTATTATGAACTAATTGACATTACAGATATCGATCAATTATGGGATAATCGATTCAACCCTATAGTAACTACCTCTGAAGGACATTCGAGAGAACATCAAATTATTGGTCATCATGCAGGTCTAAATAAAGCAACACCTCCATGGTCTTGGTCTCAAATTGATTTATTAACACCGTGTATGTTTGAAGCTTTTCATATTGGAGGAAACTTTTTCACTCATGATCAAATACCAAGTGAAAGTGTAATAGAATATAATCCTTTTGAAACAGGCTGTGGAATTATTCAAAATGCTCCAGCTGCTTCCGAAGGATTTACTGTCCAATTTGATCCTAAATGTGGATTACCGTCGAATGAAAGAAGAAAAATCGTCATAGACAAAAACACTCTTTGGGTTGGTTCTGATATAGAACGAAGGAACATAGAAATTCTATCTGGAAATGAATTGATCATACAGAATTCAGATTTTAGGATTAGTGGAACAATTACTGTTCATTCTGGAGCTAAACTAATAATTGATAATTCAATTTTAGATTATTGTGGTGTTGAGGGATATTGGGAAGGAATAAGAACACCATATATTTCGGAAGAGCCTCCCGCAGAAATACATATTATTAATGGAAGTGAAATATGGAATGCTAAGAGAGGGATAAGTAATTCAGGTTATATAACAGGTGTTAATGATATTGAATTCATAGGGGATGCAAATATAATTATTGATGATTCAGAGTTTATTAATAATAAAATGCCTTTATTCTTGAATGGATTTGTCGACGTTTCGATAACAGTAACAAAGTCAAACTTTATAAATAATTCAGATCCTTCTTTTCTATTAGCTTTAGAAGATGATTTTGTTGCCTTTGAAGAAAATATTTTTAAAGGTGTTTCTGATACACACTTATACATTAATGGAGTAAATGAGGTCAAAATAACAGATTGTGATTTTGAAAATGAAACGTCATGTATAACTCTTTGGGAAAGTTATGGAGTGCAAGTAGAAAAATGCAAATTCACTGGATTAGAGAATAATGGCTCTCATGGCATCTTATCAACAGATTCTTATGCCTCAGTTATTAATGATAATATTTTTGCAAATTTCACTTTCGCTATTAAAACTGAAGGAACGACAACAGGCTTTGGAGGGATGGAAATTGGACAAGTGACTACCCCAAAAAATAGATTTATTGGAAATAGTACAGCAATTTATGCAACTGGAAATACGCATCCGTTAGGATTGAAAATCACCAATAATCTAATTAGTCAAAGCAACCAAACATGGCAATCAGCAAGTATTGCACTAGCAGGAGAGAATAATGTAGACATAATAAATAACACCATTCGCTCATCTATTTATGGATTAATTTCTAATGCGAACGGTGACTATAGCAATTACTACGATTGTAATGAATTTCAGGATAACATTAAAGGGGATCAATACTTTTCAGGTGAGAATTCTAAATCCCGTTTTATTGAAAACCTTTATCAAAGTCCAAATGCTTACACAAATGTTTATATGTTCGGGGAGGCTGATATTCTAAACCTACAGGCAAAAGGATTAAATGATGCAGCAGCCAATTGTTTTACTAAAAATGGTGTTGATGATGTCTCTGGAAATGAGAGTACCATTTCATTTAATTATGGTTATTTTGATGATAGTGTTAGTGAGAACTGCCAAAGACCTGAGAGTTCGAATACCATTTATGATACAGAAGAAATGGATATATCAATAGGTTATTGTCCTGTAGGGATTGGTGCATTACCATTTACAAGTGACCAGGATGAAGATGAATTTTCTTTTGATATAGAGGTTGAACAAGATTGTCCATTCTGCTTTATTGATAGTATTGATTATTGGGCTAATCAAATTATAAGCACCGATGGAGACAACCCGTATACAAGTGAGCAAGACGGTAATCCATTAATAGATAACTATGCTGAATATTATTTTAATGAATGGATTGAATACGGATTAAACAAGTTAACCAAATCAAAAGAATATGATAAAATTGAACAAATTTTAGAGCCCCTTAAAAAATGGAAATGGCAAAAACGTCTCTATGGTATTTATGTGTTACAAGAAAAATATAATGATGCCAACACGTTGTTGCTTTCATTACCTGAAAACAATTTAGATCAAATTTATTTCAAGGAAGTTCAAAAAATAAACCTTTCTAGGATAAAATTCAACTCAGCTCAATCCGATGAAAATGAAGCTAGTTTTGAGGAGTCATTTTTTAACTCTTATATACTTAGCAATACTGAGAAAAATAAGTTAATTGAGGTTGGTACGTCTAATACAACTAGTTCAGGTTATGCTCGAAGTTTATATCACTTACTTACTCGTGAGACTTTGCCAATTGAAATTCAAACTCCAGAAGAGGGTATTAGAAATAGAAATACTCAAGTCGTCACTGAGGAAAGAATTTTAGTTTATCCAAATCCAGTAGATGATATTGTGAATATCCAATGTACAAAAGGTATGAAATTAATTAACGTATCTTTATATAATCTGAACGGATTGTCGGTGTTATCAGAAAAAATTAACACCAATGATTATAGCTTAAATGTAACAGGATTTGCATCAGGTATATACATTTTGGAAACCTTGAATTCTGAGAATGAGATTAATAATTTTAAATTGATAATTCAATAAATAAAGTTAGGGCTGTCTATAACGGGCAGCCCTCTAAATAAATAGCATGAATAAATTAGTTGTATTTATCTTAATTCTATTTTGGAATCCATGTAAATCACAGGATTATTTTAATAGATTAATTGATTTTACAGTTAGTAATCCAAATCCTTTAAATCTAATTAAATCTGATTCATTAATTTATATAGCGAGTATTAATTTTATTGAAGAAATTGGATCGAGTACTATAATCACTCATAATTTGAATTCACTTGAGAATACGTTTGCAAATAACGTCGGGTTTGCATTTACAAGAAATAGTTTTTACAAATTAAACGATGATAACCTTTGTGCTTGGGGAACTGATAAAACAAGTGGACTCTCGTCATATGTAACATTTAATAATAATCTAAGCATTGATTTTAAAAGTGATTTTAATAACGCAAGTGGTCAAAGCGGCTCTACATCTAGTCTTTACCAAGATGATTTTATGTATGGCGTAAGTATAGATGAATACGATAATGGGGATCATATTGAATTAAACATAAAAAAGATTAACCCAAGTTCGGGTGCTTTACTTTGGAGTAAAAATTTTGGAGAAAATGATAAAAAAACATTTGGATGGGACATTGATAGTAACCTTGATAACAGTATTCTTTTGTCAACTACGTTATTAAGGCAAAATAGCTTTAGCTTTAATAGTCAATTAATTAGTATTGATAATTCGGGAAATGAAAATTGGAGATATATTGACGAAGAAGGTTCAGCAAATGGAAGTGGGCAATGGGTAGCTGCATTGACTAATGAGAATATTGTTATTTCTTCATTTATAGACAAGGATTCCGATTTGGAATTTATTACAAATGAATGGTATACTTACCCACCTAAATTGAGTTGGATATCATCAACAGGAACGTTCATAGATAGTACTTATATTATAACTCAAGAAGATAATTGGCCAATCATAGCTAATATTAAAAGTGGATTAGGAGATTATTTTTGGGGATTTGGTCATTGGTTCGATGCAAATACTGAAGAGTATTATGGATGGATTTTCAAAATGAGTAACGAAGGAGATATGTTGTGGAGTAAGCGCTATCAACATTGGTCTTTTGTGGATCAAGGCTATTATCACAGTATTTCAGACTTAATAGAAGAAGTGAACGGGGATATCTATATTACAGGTAATGTAGAGAGTTTTGATGGAGATTGGGATCAAATTTGGCTTATGAAATTAAATGAACATGGATGTTTTGGTGATGAAGTCTGTTCTAATCAGTTGACCAGCGTCGCTAGTGTTCAACCCAGACTCGAATCTATTAAAGTTTATCCAAATCCAACGACCGCGGTAATTAATTTAGAAATACCTCAAAGAGAATTTTTCCTAACTTTGAATGTATATAATAGACTAGGACAAGTAATACTGAATAAACAAATCAAAAAACAAGAAAATAATATAGCCTTTGATTTTCATGATCAGATTGATGGTCTTTATTATTATTCTTTAACTAATTCTGAAGGGAAAATCTCAAGTGGCTCATTCGTATTGAATAAAAATAAGTAAGCTAAATCTTGATACTTTGAAAGCTCTTTGAAAATTGCATTTTTATGAAAACTCAATCCTCAATTTCAAAAAATAGGGATTCAGAATGAGCTTGATAAAAGGTATAGATTTTAGAAGCGGTATACTCAAAAGCAAACCAAGCTAAGTGATTTGCAAGCTGGTAATCAAGTTTCATTTGTTCGCCAAGTTCATACTCATAAGCATCTTTGATTTCTAGAATTTCTTCATAGTATTTCATGAAGAAAGCTTTGGTGTCGTCGTAGTAAACAAGGAATGGAACCATACCGCTTTTGCAGCCATATTCAGGCAAATCCTCAAACCAAGTTTCGACGGATTCTTCACAATTAAAGGCTTCTTTGGCAACGCATTTAGTGATGGAATCTTCTTTTGCCTCAGCAAGAGACTTTAAATGAGCGAGAAAGGCAGATCTGTTTTTCATGATAGATTGGATTAAAAAGTAGAGAAATAAATCTACCCTGACAGTTGGGGAAGCCTCAAAAAACTATTGCCACTAGGAATTACGAAGTGAGCATTGGTTGCAATAGTTTTGGCTTCACAAACCTTGGCTTGATTTATTTTTGATTTTTAATCCACATGAAAAACAAAAGAGATGTTCTTCGCCTGAAAGAATAAGGGCAAAAGAAATTAGCGTTGCATATACTTGTATATAGTAGGTCGTGAAAGCGAAACTTGTTTGGCGATTTGCGTAGGTGTAGCGCCTGTTTTTGCGAGTTGTTTTATGCGTTGAATTTTGCTTTTATTTTCTGGAAGTACGCCTATAGGTCTTCCAAGTTTCACCCCTCGATTTTTAGCCGCGTTTAGCCCTGCGATAGTTCGTTCTCGTATGAGTTCACGCTCAAAATCTGCAATGCACATCATAATATTTAGGAGTAATTTTGAACCTGACTTGGCGGTATCAATGCCATCAGAAAGGGATATGAAACGTACCTTTTTTTCTTCGAAGGTGGTCATAAGATTTAAGAGTTCACGAAGCGATCTGCCTAGGCGATCAAGCTTGTAACAAACCAACGTATCGCCTTCATTGAGTTTTACGAGGAGTGATTTAAGTTCGGGTCTATCTTTTTTTCTGCTTGATATTTTCTCGGAAAATATTGCGTCGCACCCTTCCTTTTCCAGTCTGTCGATTTGCAGATCAAGGCATTGGCTTGGCAAAGAAACCCTTGCGTATCCGTACTTCATATTCTTGTTCATATTCCTGAATGGTTACAAATTGCATGCAAGAAAAGCCTAGAAAGAAGTGCGAAAAAGCGGAAACAAAATCGGTCGATTTTGTTACGAAATGATTATATCAGAATAAAAATATGTAAAAATTTTCATTGCCTTAGTTATAAGCATGTTAAAAGCCTAAACTTCTGATTTACAGATAAATGCAGGTGTAAACCAATACGACCATTTTGGTTTACACATGGCAAAAAAGTATAGATTTTTCCTTCTTTCATTATTCGTTTCTATGACTTGCACAACCTCAGTTTTTGGGCAAAATGATACCTCTAAAATTGATTACTCAAAACGAAGTAACATTATCAATCCAGACACGCTTAAAGGCGATCAAAAGGCGTTGTTCAATCATTTTGTTACGCTGACGAGTGAAGAGGTTATGACGAAATACACGCCTGATCAACTTAAAGCAGAGTTCAAGAAACTGGGTTTGATTCCAGAAGAAAGAGAACGATTTTTTGAAG
>JAHDBI010000115.1 GCA_020630475.1 Saprospiraceae bacterium | reverse complement strand
ATTAAGAAAGAAAAAGCGAACATTAATTTTTTTGAAGTATTCATAAGATCTATTTAATAAGTTAATTAATAAAATCACCTATGAAACAAGAAGAGCTTCTTTTACCCTACCGCTTTATTCAAAAAAATTATAGATTTCTTATTATTGTACTGGGACTATTGATTCCAAATAAATAATGACAGATCTTTTAAATAAACGAGATATTCAATTGTTTTGATGCAAACTCCTTATATCTTTCTTCTAATTTAGAGATTATCTAATTCACGACAGTTTTTTTAGTACTTTACTTAGATTCTAGTTTTATTTTTCACCAAGCTTCTTGAATGAAATTTCTTACACACCTTTTAGTCTCATTACAATGCTTACTTTTCGCGACAGGTGCATGTTGGAGTCAATCACAAGTTAAAAAAGGAGGTATCCCGGATTGGGTAGAATCTATAAATTTTTCTACAGAATTTGAAGATGACGAAAGCCCCTTTAACTACCTCCTAGTTGATCAACAGCAAAATGCCATTCTTGAAGAAAAATATTCCCACTATGTAATCCGAATAAACAATCCTGAAGGAGTTCAAAGAATGTCAAGCATTTCTTTTGATTATGATCCGAGTTATCAATCCGTAACAATCCATAACATTGTTGTCCATCGTAAAGATGAAAAAATTGATAAATCAATAGCCAATTTCAAATTTCTACAAAGAGAAACAGATCTGAGCAGAGCCTTATATGATGGCAGTATCTCAGCTAACAACGAGTTGGATGATATCCGATCTGGGGATATTATAGAATACGCCTATACCATTAAAGGATATAATCCAGTTTTTGGTGAACATAGATTTTCGCAATTCTATCAAGATTTTAGTCTCCCCGTCCAGAAAATATTTCAGAGTTATTTAATCGATGAGGAAGTCCAAATTAAGTATTATAATGATGCCCAAGAAGCATTAATCACCAATGAAGATGGAACATGGAAATATAAATGGTTAATTGAAAACATTGAGGAAGTTTATGAAGATTACACAAGTCCTCTTTGGTACGAATTTTACAAAAAAGTTGATATCACCAATATGTCAGATTGGGGAGATGTTGTAGAATGGGCACTCCCTTTATATGAAGCCGAAAGCAAAGACATCGACCGTATTAAACATGAAATCAACTCTGAAATACCCTTGGATGACTCCGGTAGCAGTATCATTCAAGCGATTAGATATGTCCAAGATGAAATTAGATATTTAGGTTTTGAAGAAGGAATAAATGCCTTCAAGCCACATAATCCGGCCAAAGTATTAGATCAAAAATTTGGTGATTGCAAGGACAAGTCCCTCTTGTTGACTATTATTCTTCAGGAGATGGGGATAGATGCCTCTCCGCTTTTGGTTCATACTTCCAAAGGAGAAATACTAAATGAAACATTACCTAGTCCTCTGCAATTTAATCACTGTATTGTCACCTTTAAAAAAGATCATAAAAGCTATTATGTTGATCCAACGGCTTCCAATCAAGGAGGGGATTTACAACACCTTAGTGCTCCCGATTTCAAAACTGGATTGCTCATTAAAAAAGGGACTACCGATTTAACAGAAATAAGAAAAGCGGATATTCCGACCATCGTAATAAATGAAACCATAGAATTAGATTCTATTGGTGGTGGTGCCGTATATGAAGTTTCAACTGTATATTCCGGAGAGCAAGCAGATTATCAAAGGAGCTATATTGAAAGCACAAGCTCTTCTGAAATAAAAAAAAATCTGAGATCATTTTACATAAATGCCTATCCTGAAATCGAAGTCACATCAGTAGACATTGAAGACTCTTTGCGTTTCACCGAAAATAAAATAGTGTATCATGAACGCTATAACATTCCAGAAGCTTGGTCTTTGGAGGATGGAATATATCAATTCAATTTTTATTCTTTAGCATTAAACAGTATTCTTAACAGGGATCCTCAAGAAGTCAAAAACGTCCCATACGATCTAGGATCCAAAAAAGAATTCATTCAATCTTCGAAAATTATTCTTCCAGAAGAATGGAATATTGAAAACGAGGTTCGGGAAATTAATAATAATAATTTTGATTATCGATATGCTGTTTCCTATAAGAATGAGGAATTAAATTTCAATTATCGGTACTACTTAAAAAACAATACCATTCCAGCACATCATGTCAAAAACACCTTAAAAGACCTAAAGACTATTTCCGATGATCTTTCCTATGGCATTACTTTTAACAAGGGAATTATGGATCAAACTGGTTTTGCCTGGCCTGCTTTTTTGATGACTTTATTGGGACTAATGTTAGGACTGTTTCTCTCCTATTTGATGTATTTCAAATTTGATCCTGATTCTATTAATTCCAAACACCCGATGTCAATCGGAGGCTGGTTGTTGCTACCTGCTATAGGTTTAATCACGACCCCACTCATAATGATTGGAGATTTCATCAATTATAATAGTGATGGACTCTATGAGTATTCTACCTGGGCAATTTTATGGCATGGAAGTGAATATTTTGTTATTTCTACCGTTTTCATTGAAGGGATCATCAATGTGGCACTTTTAATATGTTCGGTAACAATCGCAATTCTATTTTTTCAAGGAAGAACTAACGTCCCTAAATTAATGATGGGTTGGTATACTTTCTCCTTTGTTTTCATATTTATAGATTCTGCTTTAGGTGCATTAATAGAAACTTCAAATATCATCAATAGAGATGTCGTAAAGTCCTTTTTTGTATGCTGTATTTGGGTTCCTTATTTTTATTATTCGACCCGCGTAAAAAACACTTTTGTTTACAAAAAAGATGGTAGCATAACTTAGAATCTAAATTCTTCTCCCATCTCTTCAAATATCTTATTGATACCCCCACCCAAATGAACCACTCTGTCGCTTCCTTCTTTATCTCTAATACTCTCTAAAAGCATGGCTGTTCTTTTTCCTGATTGACAGATTAAAATCAACTTCTTTTCTTGTAAATACCAATCCTCATTATCCATAATTTCTGACAAAGGAAAATGCTCCGCACCAATATTCGTTTTACTGAATTCGTGAGACTCACGAATATCAATAATTTTCCATTGATTCGAAGACTTTAATCTCACAAGCATTTCTTGAACTGAAATCGTGGGGATTCCTGTGGATACGCCACAAAATAAATCATAGTCTATTAATTCAATGTCCTTTTTATTATTCGCATTAACAGGGTTTAGATCTGATCGATTAAATTTTAGTTTTCTTTGCTCCAAGCTCATTAAATCGATGCTCAGAAAATATCCCGATAAATTACTACCGATACCCGAAATTATTTTTAGAATTTCTAAGGCTTGCATACTAGCTAAAATACCTGCAACAGGTCCTAAAATTCCGGCCTCTTCACAATTTGGTATTAAGTTTGGCTTTGGTGGACTTGGAAATAGATCTCTGTAATTGGGACCATATTCTCCGTTATCATCTTTCAAATTAAAAACTGACAACTGCCCTTCAAATTGATGGATGGAAGCAAAGACATTTGTTTTACCCAACTTCACACAAGCATCATTCACAAGATATCTTGTCGGAAAATTATCTGTACCATCAGCAACTATGTCATATTGTTCTATAATATGCAAGGCATTTTCAGCGCTTAATTTTTCATTGTGAATCTTACACATGACGTGAGGATTCAAGTCTTGCAATCTTTCATTAGCAACTACAACCTTATCGCGTCCGACATCATGGGTAGAATAAAGAATCTGTCTTTGCAAGTTGTGAACTTCGATACTATCAAAATCTACTAAACCAATCATTCCAACGCCCGCTCCCGCCAAGTACATCGCCAAAGGAGAGCCTAAACCACCAAGACCGACAATAAGCACCTTGGCATTTTTCAGTCGCTCTTGACCCTGTGTTCCAACTTCCCCTAAAATGCATTGTCGACTGTAACGATTCAATTCATCTGGTGTCAATTTGTTCATACTATTTATATCCTAATGTAAAGGAAAGCAAATCCTTAGAGATTTAAAAGGTGTAAATCCTCTCGACTGTCAACATCTAAATTTCCAAGATGGAAATCAACGAAATCGATTTTATAATTTCCTGATTTGATTATAGATTTTGCCCCATTGTCCCCTTCAAGTGCTTCCAATTTAGTACGAAGGCTCACATCAAAAAGAACGGGTGGACCTTGTCCATCTTGATAACGTGACACAATAATATCTGCATCTGAAACTTTTCTTTTCTTCATTAAATCCATCAAATTATTTTGTGTGAAATATACTTGGTCACCTAATACTAGTATAATCTCTCGATACTCTCTTTTGATTTGGCTTACGCCGAATGCTATTGTATTTCCCAATCCTCTTTCCCAATCTGGGTTATGCAAAACAATACAATTACTGAGGTCTAATAGTTTTTCAATTTCCATTCCATTCGCGCCAAGCGCTACAAAAATATCTGCATCCCCAAATGCGAGACACTCATCAATCATGTACTGCAATAAATTCTTGTTTTTATATTTCAACAACTGCTTTGGTCTTTCCAATCTTGTAGATGCTCCAGCCGCTGCGATAAGAATAGCAGTTTTCATTCTATAAAAATTTAAGGAAAGATAGAGATTAGTTTAAGAAAACAAAAGGGCCATCACCTGATGTGACAGCCCGATATTTCTATTGAATCATAGGTAATTCAACTATTGCTAAGCACTCAATCGAGTTGGATTTTCATAGAGGTGCTTAAACAAGATAGGTTGCGGATACTCTTTTTTAAATTCGTACAACAAAACATCAAATGAAGTAACCAGTCCGATAAGACGATTTTCCTGATTGACAACTGGCAAAGCATGAAATCTATTATCTAAAAAAAGCTCCGCTGCCGTGCCCACCTTATCCGTTTCGTTTAAACGAACTATTTTTTTACACATCACTTGAAATACCGATGTTTGATCATATTCACTTGGTGCAACTTCATTTTTCCAAAGGTCATATGTCGTTATCATTCCGACAAGAATATGGTTCCGAACGACTGGCAGGTGATGAATTTTGTGGTTCATGAAAATCGAACGCACTTCACTAAGTTTGGTTGTTGGGGCTACCGTGATAAGCTTGGTAGACATGATGGATTTGATCGGTTCATTCATCATAATCTTATAATTTATGAGGTGAATAATGATTTATCTCTTCGTAAATGTCTTAATAATAAGTTAAGGGTTTTTGTAGGTTTTGTCAAGGGGAATGAATGATAATTTTTTAATTATGTTTATTCAGTACTTATTCAAATCGAATTTCAAGGGATGTTCTACTACGCGATAGATTGTACTTTCTCATTCCGTGTACGTTTAGTTTTTGTCCTGCCGGACGGGCATTATTGAGATGGCGAGATATAGGGATAGGGAGAAAAAGAGATTTGGAGAGATGCTGTGAAATTGTAAACCTTTTCCCCAAGTCTCGTTTCTATTATTCTAGTAATCTCTTTTCTATTTTTCCCGAAATCTCAATTCCACTATTTCAAGGTGACAATCATCGGTGAATGATCTGATAACTTCTCTTCACGCCAATCGTGTAGGTATGCGCAATCCTTCAAGATAGGCATGAGGTCCTTATGAAGGTAAGTGTGATCATAACGATATCCATTCCCTTGATGGCTGTACCAAGAATATTCTTTTACTTGACCATTCATTCGCCGAAAGGCATCAAAATAACCCATATCCTCTAGGGCATCCAGTTGTTCGCTATACATAAACGAATTGCCTTTTTGATCGATGTGTTGTTTGCCCGTATTGAAATCACCAACCAAAATCGACGAAGTATTGTTTTCTAAATCAGACTTCAAAAAATCGAATAATCGATGCTTTTTTTTATGAGGTAAATACATGCCATAGATATGGATAAAACCAAAATCTGCCCTAATAATCGAAGCTGAATAATTAGGATCTGCCTCTGGACATTGTATAAAATCGCAGGGGATTTTACTGGCAATGAGCACTGTGTTGGATAAATCAGTGGTATGACCTACGCCTTGATGAAGGTATCCAGCTTTCAAAAGATGGGATCGGAGAAGGGCACCATTTGCATTGTTTTGAAATTCTGACAAGACAAGAACCTCCGCATTCTGATGAATAAGTTTCCGAGCTATTTTGGTGGTGCGAGTTCCACCACCTTGGCGGATATTCCAAGATAAAATTGACAGCATTACTAGGACTTCTTTTTCTTTGCTTCATCAATACTTGCTTTTAACGCTGCCATAATATCTACGACAGGCTTTGCATCTTCCGCTTCTTCTAGTTGTACGATTTCTTTACCATCGATCTTATTTTGCACCAATTCTAACACAGCGTCACGGTAATGATCCTCAAAAGATATGTTTTCAAAACTCATACTCAAGGAATCGATTAAGGTTTCTGCCAATTGCATTTGTTCTTCTTTGACCGCCACCTCTTTTAAATCTGGAACATCTTTTAATTCTCTCAACTCATATGGGTATCGCAGTTTATACATGATCATTCCTTTTCCTTCAGGGACTAGGAGGACTACATCTTCCCGATCCCTAAGTACTATGCGTCCTACTCCTGCCTTTTGGGATTTGGCCAATGCCTTTACCAAAAGATTGAATGTATCGTGGGCAATATCCCCATGGGGACCCACAAAATAAACCGCTTCAAATCGAGAAGGATGCACCTCATGAATATCAACAAAAGCTTCGATCTCAATGGTCCTCGTACTTTTTAATCGCATTTTTTTTAATTCATCCGGATGGATCACCACAAACTGATCTGGTTCGTATTCGTATCCCTTTACAATATCACCATAGGGCACTTCTTCATTGCATGATTTACACACCTTAGAATAACCGATCGATCCATGATCTTTATTATGTAGTTGTTTAAAACTCACATCATGTTTTTTCTCCACTGCATTGAATATCTGAATTGGAATTGTTACCAATGAAAATTTTATATGTCCTCTCCAAATTGATCTCATTTCTATTGCTTTTTTTCGCTTTCGCGAATGATCTAATAATTATTGTGACGCTAAATCCTCTCGAAGGTGCAAAAATACTGGTTCGCGCAAAGTATTATTGCTTGTGATGGATGCATATTGAACTTCACACTGTAATAATGCTTTAGTCCATGTTGTTTTATTTTCTTCTTCGACTTTAAGTCGAATGGTTTTTTGATTTACAATTAAGTCCTTCAACAAGTTTAAAATAGATTTCATTTTGGATTGATTAAAACCTGTACCTACTCTTCCGCGATAAACAAATTGTTTATTTTCTTGGGTAATCAAATGTAATGAGCCAAATAAATCTTTTCGATCGCCGTTTCCTTCCGTAAATCCAATGATGGTACAGGTCATGGTTGATCTAAACTTTAATTTCAACCAATCAGCTGACCTCTGACCTTCTTGATAAATGCTTTTCTTGTTTTTTATCATGATGCCTTCTAGTTCCATTTTTTCAGCTGCTTGGAGTAATGCTTCTCCATCATCAAAGTGCTGACTCAGTCGCAAACTAGAAGAACCAAAATTTATACTTTTCAAATGAGCATATCGTTCCAATAAGTTCTTATGTGTAATTCGCTCTCCGCTCCATTCCAAACAATCAAAAATATATGCATAAGATGGTTTAGAATTTTTAACTATGGTTTTGGAGTGCATTCTACTAATAACATCGGCAAATATTGGTTTTCCGTTTTTATCCAAGCAAACTAGTTCGGCATCCAAGATTACTTGATCGGATGGAATATTGCTCAAACCATCCTTCACGATTTCAGGAAATGATTTTGAAATATCCCTACCGCTTCTTGATATTATCGATACCGAATCAAACTTCTTAATAATGAAAACTCTGATGCCATCCCACTTTACTTCATAGATATACTTTTTGTCCAATGAGATTTCTTTAGCAACACCAGCAAGCATGTGGACTGGTTTATTCAATATTGATTTATCAGTATTCGTTTTTTTTAAACTTATTTTGGAAATTGTTAGTGCTAAATCATTCTGCGTTTTGATATCGGCGGCTGCTTTATAGAAATCCGACCAGGCCTCTCCATGTTCTAAAAAATGCTCATCAAAATTAGAAAGCGTAAAAAACTGCGAGGAAGGTAATGCATCAATAAACTCCCAATGAAAAGGGAAAGAAACAGGGGCATTCACTTTTCCCCTTAAACTGTAAGGGGCAACAGTTGAATGGGAGCGATAATTTCTGAATATATCAATTAGGATGCGAGACTTTCGTTTTTCTTTACTGATGTTTAATGTTGTCCTTTTAGGAAAGTGATTAACAAATTCTGTAGCCAATCCCTTTACGTAAGTAAACATGATTTCATGGGTGATATTAGCTCGAATTGGAACAAATAAATGAAGTCCTTTTCCCCCACTGGTCTTAATAAATACCATCAATCCTTTATCTTCAAGAAAAGTCTTCAATTCTTTGGTCACTTGAACCAATTCTTTAAAATCTTGCAGCGGATCTGGATCTAAATCAAAGACCATATATTCTGGCGAATCGATGAATTCAACATTCATCTGCATGGGATGAAATTCGAGAGCAGAAAGATTCGCCAACCAAACAAGATCTGCAGAAGATTTAATGACAGGATAATTTATGGGTCCATCCGAATGATGTATTAATTCAGTCGTTAACCATTCTGGTCTCCAATCAGGGGCTTCTTTGGCATAGAATGAAACCTGATCGATTCCATTAGGAAAGCGAATAAGCGTCATTGGGTGATTTGAATTAAAAAGAAGAAACTGTTTTGAGACTTTTAGGTAGTATTCAATAACTTCTGCCTTTCTAATACCAGTAGCAGGATAAAGAATTTTATCCAAACTACTAAGTCTTATTTTTTTATCTCCCAATTGGGTATATACGTATTTAGAAGGCATGAAGTCAATGTATGATTAATCGCATGTGTAAAAAAGTTCTTTATATTATTCTCTGGTATAACAAAATATCATTTTTCATACCATAATAAAGAATTATCTATACAAAGACACTACATAAGTTATACATATAATAAATGTTTAATATAAAGTTTATAAATTATTATGTATTATTAAATATTATAATATATATTTGTATATATAAACTCTGTTCAATGAGTTTAAAGAATCAATTATTTAAGGGTGTTAGATGTAGGCAATCCATGTGGTGTGGGTTGCCTTTTCTATTTCAATTACTATCTTCGTGAAATCGATCCTACCCAATCAAGGGATCAAGAAATTCCCACTTGTTAATATTTATTATTAGGTTGATGAGTACTCTTCGAACATCTACACTAAGTACGAAGGGGTGACTTAAAACCGGGTGGGAAAGTAGTTGATTACACAGGAGGTATTACAAGAAATTTATTGGTTATGATTTGTGCTGTCCGTGCTTACTACGCCATTTTATAAGATCTGATGTTTTAGCAGAAGAAAAACTACAAACGAAAAGGGTCTTTGGTACAAATCTTGAATTAGTTCCAAGCCTCAATGAAAGCAATTCAGCCGAAGTGATTCAAGCGGCAATTAAGAGGGTTTGAGATTTTACTAAGGTCAATAATACTTTTTAATCTAATCAGTTTAAAAATCCTGATAATAGAAATACCTATCATAAAATGATTCATGTAAATACCAGTGAACAATAAAAAAAGCCTAGGCGGAGAGCCTAGGCCTTCTTAAACTCAATAAACCAATCTCATGTAAAATGAGAATTATTATAAAAAGACGAAATCCAGTTTTTCATTTGCCGTCAAGGCAAGCTACACTTTATACCCTAATCACTTTTCATCACTTTAGATGAAATTTATTTTACTCTCTTTATCCAAATCTTTTCCAAATCATTGAGTTTTAAAACAAGCCCAAGCGGAGAGCCTGGGCCCTTAAACTCAATAAACCAATCTCATGTAAAATGAGAATTATTATAAAAAGACGAAATCCATTTTCATTTGCCGTCAAGGCAAGCAACACTTTGTACCCTAATCACTTTTCATCACTTTAGATGAAATTTATTTTATTCTCTTTATTCAATTCATTTAGTTTTAAAATAAGCCCAAGCGGAGAGCCTGGGCTCTTAAACTCAATAAACCAATCTCATGTAAAATGAGAATTATTATAAAAAGACGA
>JAHDBI010000114.1 GCA_020630475.1 Saprospiraceae bacterium | reverse complement strand
ATAATCCAAAGCGTCTAAATCAATACTAAATGGAATGCACTCTGAAATGTTTCCGCCTATGGCATTCAACTTAGGATAAACTGTAATCTGCACATCTTCAGGAGCAGAAGGACAACTTACCCCTGGTAAGGAAAGCGCTACAGAATAGGTGACTGTTTGATTTACACTACTACAGTTCACTAAAATATCATCTATGCTCACAGAATTTACATTTGTAAAACTCTGGTTCATCATACCAGTTAAGTCTGGTGAACTGACTCCATTCACCGTTACATTTATATCTCCAACCTGACCTCCTGGAATGGTTAAAACAATATTGGCTGGTTCGTCGCTACACACATCCATCGTAGTTATTTCTAGTGGTGGTGGCAACACCGAAGGACTCGTAGTCACTTGAAGATCAAAAAAACCAGTATTCCCTGATGAACTCCCTACTTGAATATAAATAGGCTGATCAACGCAGTTAAGGCTTAAAGAATTTCCGCAATTCTCTGCTATTTGATTGGCACCTGAACAGTCTGCATGAACTGAAATGGCAGGACTGTTGATACCGTTCTGTAGAATATTTAATGTAATGTCTTCCGTATTTGTTGTTGGGTCATAATAGTACCAGACTGTTGCTTGATTTTGAGGGCCACAATTATTATAAGGAATATCTGATGTGCTACAATTGTTATTTAAGTTTTGATTTAGTCCAGGGTTTACTGTTATGGCGGTATTACAATCATCATTAGTCAATCCACCACCCGCAACAGGAGTTTCATGAACAATAATTTCATAATAACCGGATTGGGCGACACCAGAACTAACGGCAATAACTAATTCCGCTCCAGCAGGAAGATTGGTTAAATTCAAGGTTTCATCCGCCACTAATGCAGAACAAACGTATCCAGTACCGTTCACTAAATCATATGCCGATAAATCTGTGGTACAATCCGATAAAGTAGCATAAATTCCAGCATCATCTGCTACTCCCTGATCACCACCAACTAACCACGGTGCAACTTCAATTTCTAAATCTGCATTGTCACATCCTACCGTATAACTATACCAGATAACATGTGCATTTGGGCATGGAACATTTGGATCATCTGGTTCGCAATTATTATTCGCATATTCTGCTTCGCCCGTTCCATTTCCAGTATTAAGATCGGTTTCAGGATTACCACAAGTGGCGTTTTCGACGATCCAACCTGTGCTTAAATTTAAATCTGAAATGGCCAATAAATAATATTGCAAACCTGGAATTGGCGACCAAAATAAATATCCGCCACCACATGCGATATAAGTAAGATTATCACAACTTGTGCCGGCATACAACTCAAATTCTGCGGTCGTGGGATTAATAGACATTTGACCAAATTCCATATCTGCTGGGACTGTAAATGTATACCATGTGCCTGGTGTTCCATTTGGAAAACAATTACCCGAAGAAGTATCAGGACAAGTAAACATATCTGCGCCCAATGGAAATTCAAATTCTTGACAATCAACAAAGCCTCCAAAAAGTTCAATGGCATTGGCACATATATCGTTTGGTGGTGATTGACTATCTGGTTGTAAGGTTAAATCAAAGGTTCCTTCATTACCTACAAACGAACTTACCTGAATAAAATAGGTTGAATTGGGTCGTAAATCACATAAGGTTTGAGCTACACCAGAAATAGAATTGGCATCACACTCATACCAGAAATTTGTAAAACTTGAGTTCGATGCACAATCATTTACAACTGTTACTGAAGCACTCATTATAGTACCAGCGGTAAAGGTCAAGTATACTGAAGAAACACCTGGACCTGTAGTAAATTCATACCAATGTGCTGCGTCGTATACACCAGATGGACAAGCTGTACTCGAACTATAATTTAAATCAGGAAGAGCCCCAGTATTGTCTCCAGATATGGTGCTTCCGACGACAAAAGAAATAGCAGTGCTACAATCTTCTTGTGAAAAAAGACTGTTTAAACAAAAAAGAAAAAGTCCGATAAATAAATATCTCGGAGATTTCATATTGGGTCATTGGAGTTATCCTAATCGCAAAGTCCTTTCTTAAGATAGTGATTAGATGTGTTAGTTCAAAATCTCAAAATAATCAGGTCTATTTACTTTGAGTTGTTTTTCAATATCACATTGTCTATTAAGCGAACATCATCTGCCCAAACAGCTGCACAAACAACGACATATTTGTGCTTACGAAAAGATTTGACGGGCAATAAGGTATGCCCATCAACGATAGAAACGTATTCCGGATTGAATGGCTTTCTCTTGAGTTTCTTCATAGACCATTCCATCCATTCTTCAGGACTCTTATCGTTTAAATTAGCTTTAATTTCAGATAAGGTGTTAAAGATCACTTTAGCCTTTTTTCGAGTCTCCTTCGACAATCTTTCATTTCTTGAACTCATAGCTAATCCATGGGGTTCTCTAACTATTGGGCAAACAACCAATTCGGTTTTTATTTTTAATTCATTAATCATTTTTTGAATGATTGTAAATTGTTGAAAATCCTTTTGGCCCATGTACAAACGATCTGGTTGAACCATATCCAATAATCTCTTAACCACTTGTACAACGCCCTCAAAGTGTCCTGGACGAAAACCTCCTTCCATTAAAGTATCTAAGCCACCTAAATTAACTTTGACTTTTGTATTGAGTCCTTTTGGATAAACTTGGTTGGCAGATGGAAAAAATAAAATATCAAGATTTGCCTCTTTTAATAATTTCGAATCTGCTTGGAATGTTCTTGGATATTTTTTGAGATCACTTTTTTCATTGAACTGAGTCGGGTTGACAAAAATGCTACAAACGCTAATTTCATTTTCCTCAACTGTGCGATTTATTAAAGAAACATGGCCTTGGTGTAACGCTCCTAGGGTTGGAGTAAAGCCTATGGTTTTACCTTCTTTTTTAGCTTGATCCAATTGGCGACGTAGGCCCTTTAGTGTTTTTCTTACAATCATTTGGTTTGATTCATTTTTCCATAGATTCTAGCAATGGTCTGCTCAGCTATCTTTCCCTGTGGTGTATAATCTCTTTCCACATATCCTTCGTGCCCCATTCCTTCGGGAAACCATTTCCATAAAAACCCTCCAGCCCAGTATTCTTCTTTCGAAAAGAATTCTAACAAAGCTTGATATGCGTTAGATTGAGCTTGTTCATTTATGGGAGATTGCTTCACTTTCTTCTCTAACTCCCAAGCTCTATAAGCACAACCATCGATAGATAAGTAACCATATTCCGTAAATAATATCTGCTTTCCATTTCTGCGCGCAAATTTTTTAATCTTTTTACCAATGGGTTTCCATGCTTTTTTAAGATCAGTTATACTCGGAGTTTTATCTTCTGTCAACGGAAAGTAAGCACTTATTCCTATGAGGTCCAGTGCATCCCAAAAAGGTATTTCTTCGTAATTATCCCAATTGGAGGAATATAATAACAGACCAGAATACATACCTCTTATCTCTTTGATTAATGATCTCCAAAAAGTTTCTCTCTTACGAGTTGCAATTTTATATTCCGTGCCCACACAGAAAGCTGCTACATTCTTTTGTCTAGCAATTTCTACTAAGGTTAATATATAAGCTCTGTATTCTTTTTCCCATTTCAGCCATTCTGCTTCAGTTTCAAAGTCCATATCACCAACCCAAGATCCAGGAATAAACACTTGGGGTTTTAGGAAAACTTTCTGACCATTTTTATGAGCCATGTCGATGCATTCAGCTATACCTTCTGGAGTTTCTCCCCACCATTTATTAGGGTGTTGATATCTTACTCCGGCGACATGCTGCCGAGTAAATGCATACGGGACAAGGGCCACCCATTCGGCATTAATGTTTTTTATTGGAACAAAAGGATCTCCTTTAAAGGATCTCGGAGGTGCAACCATCGTAATCCCAGTCATTTTTGAATCAATAACTTTAGTCATTTTCTTTGACTGACATTGAACCAAAAATGAATGCAGAATGACCAAAAGAAAAATGTAACTAGTCCTTTTTAAGCTCATACTGCGAAAATAATTTTTTTTCAATGAGATTTTTACGGCCCTGATAGAAATGATATGATGTGCACCAGACGGTTATCAGTTAAATCTGAGGTGACGGCTGAAAAAACTTTTGAAGACAAACATCTGATATTAACTGAAATCTTATGGAGTGCATCATACAAATGGATAGCAGGAATAGCCGTATAATGAAATAAAAGATTCAGATTTGCTAAATTCATTGCATCCGAAAAAGAAAAACATGATATACAAAAATATTTACGTGGCAGCAACCAGCCAGCACGTGGGAAAAACAACCACTACTTTAGGTTTAGTTTCTGCTTTTATGAAAAAAGGATTAAATGTCGGTTACTCCAAACCTGTAGGTCAAAAACACTTGACCATTGATAATAAAGTAGTAGATAAGGATACCGTTTTGTTTGCTGATTTAATCGATTTTGAAATTGAACCAACACTCCATAGCCCAGTCATTATAGGTCGAGGTGCCACTGTGCAATTTTTGGATGAACCAAACAAGTTTGATTTAGATACACGCTTGATACATGCCAATGAACAATTAAAAGAAAAATATGATCTCGTCATTTATGAGGGAACAGGGCACCCCGGTGTAGGAAGTGTCGCCAATGTTTCGAATGCACATGTAGCTAAACTTTTAAATGCAGGGGTGGTCATGGTTGTAGAGGCAGGAATTGGTAATGCCATTGACATGTTAAATATGACCACTTCATTATTTAGAGAAGAGGGCGTTCCCATCCTAGGGGTCATTATAAACAAGGTTAGACCGGATAAAATCGAAAAGATTAGAACCTATTTGGAAAAATGGATGACTCCAAAAAATTACAGGCTACTTGGATTAATCCCTTATGATCATTCTTTAGCCTTTCCCGTCATTTCTACAATCTGTAAAGCGATAAATGGAACCATCATCGCCAATGAGGAATATTCAACCAATCGTGTCTCGGATATTATTGCTGGTTCGCTATTGGACTTAAAAGAATTAAAGTCGAAACAAGATCTTCTTTTAGTCACTAGTGCCAAGGCTATTAACAATGCCATAGACAAGGTTAAATTGATCATGAAAAATAACAATATCGAAGAAAACCCTTTATCAGGTATTGTAGCTACAGGTCAAGGTTTTTTAGATGCGAATACCATATCGTATATCGAAGAAAATCAAATTCCTTTGATAAGAACAGATTTGGATACTTATGGATCCGTCATTAAAATCAGTAAAATCGAAGTGAAGATCAATAGATCAACGCTCTGGAAGGTCGAAAAAGCCATTCATTTGATTGAAGAAAACATAGATCTAAATGATCTATTAATTCCCGAAAACGAATAATCTCAAATTTTAACATTTAAAGAAGTGACTATACTCTTCATGCTATGTCTTAATGGCGGAAGTTGTTCTATAATGATGGGCTAGCGTGAAAGCCATTTTTATTTTGTCGTTGAGACACCCTATAAAAATAAACATGGCTCGATCGCTAGCTTTTTTTATTTAGCCATCATTACACCTGACGCCATAAATTTCAATTCCTCTACTGGTTCAGTAATCGCGGCAATTTCTTCTGGGGACTGACCCTCATCTTCAGCGTAATGTTTGAGTTCTTCTACAGACGTAACCTCCTTATATGCTTTACCATTTAAAGTTACTTCAGTACCTGCAAGATCAAGAGGCATAAAGAATGCGTAATCTTTAAATTTTACAAAGAATGATTCACCTTCTGGGTCATTTTTATCTGCAAGTGTAATCCAGCAACCTTTGGCCTGACAAACAGAAGTCACTAAACCTTTTACTTGAGTTTCAACCGTATCTTGAGTCTTTACTTTTGACACTAAATTTGGTTGAGACATGACATCTTTAGCTTCAAACTCCTCACCAAAATAAGTCAAACCTGTAGCAGCATCTACTTTGGGTTCAACCTTAGGTTTACAAGCAATAAAAGCTATCAAACAAATACTAAAACACAGAAGACTTAGATTTTTCATATTTACTTTTTTCTTGTATCGCTTTCGCGAAATAAAAAAATCTCTAATTGAGTTTATAATATTACAAAAGTAAAATAACTCGCATGAACTAACTATACCTTCTAAATTTTATTGTCCAGACTAAAATTGAATTATTATGAAGGTACACGTGGTATTATTATTACTCTTTCTCTCTCCTATTTTATTAAAAGCACAATGTATTGAAGGTAATTGTCTCAATGGCAAAGGGACTTACGAATTTCCGGAAGGAGGGAAATATATTGGTGAATTTAAAAAGGGTCAATTGACTGGAAATGGGGAAATGCATTTTAAAGATGGTGATATCTATTATGGTCAATGGATCGATAACCAACGTACAGGAAAAGGCAAAATGAAATTTGCCAATGGAGATGTCTATTTGGGAAAATGGGAAAATAACATCATGAATGGAAAAGGACGAATGGTTTATGCGAATAGGGATTATTACGATGGCATCTGGGTCAAAGGCATACCCCAAGGAGAAGGCAAATTTATGTTCAGAGATGGAGAGTATTATGAAGGCTCTTTCGTGAATGGATTATTTGATGGAAGAGGTATTTTCTATTATAAGGACGGAAAACGCTTTGAAGGTTTTTGGAAAGACGGAAAAAGAGATGGAAAAGGACGATTGTACAAGGATTCGAAGACCCTTCAAACGGGTGAATGGCAAGCTGGTATATATATTGAATAATATCATGGATATTGCCAAGCATGTTTCTAACTGAAAATGAGTGTATTAGCTTTTATTTCTTTGAAAGAAAATCTATCTTTGCACACATTTTTTAATTAACGGAGTAATAAATAAATTAAATGCACAATTACGAAGTAACTTTTATCGTCGATCCCGTACTGTCAGGCGATGAAATTAAAGCGACAGAAAAGACCTACTCTAACCTTTTAAAGGACGAGGGTTGTAACATTGTACATCTCGATGAGATGGGTCTTAAGCAATTGACTTATCCAATCAATAAAAGATCTTCAGGGATTTATTATTGTATTGAATTCAATGGCACACCTGCTGGTGCGACTATTCCTAAAATGGAATTGGCATTCAGAAGGGATGAAAGAATAATGCGTTTTCTCACAATCAAGCTTGATAAATACGGTATCAAGTACAATGATGATAAGCGTAATGGTTTAATTGGTAAAAGCAAAAAAGCGAAGAAAGCTGACGAGAAAGAAAAAGTCGCTGCTAAGGTTGCACCTGTAAAAGCTGCACCTGCTGCCGCTAAAGCGGAAGCTCCAAAGGCAGAAGCTACTGCAGAAGACTTAACTAAAATCGAAGGTATCGGACCTAAAATTGCTGATGCATTAAACAAAGGTGGTGTGACTACTTTTGCCGGTTTAGCCGGAATGGATGCTCAAGCAGTTAGAGACATCTTGGATAAAGCTGAATCAAATTTTGCTGCTCACGATCCTGCAACTTGGCCACAACAAGCTGACTTAGCTGCAAATGGAAAATGGGATGAATTAAAAACTTTACAGGACGAATTAGACGGCGGTAAAGTTGTTTCATCTGAAGAAGAGTAATTAACCATTAAAAGAAAATCAAAATGGCAAGTAGAGAAGAAATAAAATTCTTAAGTAATCCTAACATAGGAAAATCAAATAAGAAGTATTGTAGATTCCGTAAATACGGGATCAAGCATATCGATTATAAAGACCCGGATTTCTTGTTACAGTTTATCAATGAGCAAGGAAAAATTCTTCCCAGAAGAATCACTGGTAATTCTTTAAAATATCAGAAGAAAGTGGCTGTAGCTATTAAAAGAGCTCGTCACTTAGCTTTATTACCATATGTAACTGACCTTTTAAAATAGTATCAAGATGGAAGTAATATTATTAAAAGACCACGACAGATTAGGTTACAAGTATGACGTTGTAAATGTCAAAAACGGTTACGGTAGAAACTTTTTGATACCAAAAGGTTTAGGAATTATAGCAAATGCTGCAAACAGAGAAAAACTTGATGCAATTAAAGCTAAAGAACAAGAAGCTGAGTTAGCTAAAGTAGACGAGTACAAAGCATTAGCTGCTAGTTTAGAGGGCAAAACATTGAAAATTGGTGTGAAGACTGGAACATCTGGTAAGATTTTCGGTAGTATCACAAATATTCAAATCATGAATGCGCTTAAAGAACAATTGAGCTTAGAGATTGACAGAAGAAAAATTACAGTTGACGAAGAAATCAAAGAGATGGGTTCGTATAAGGCTGAATTAAATCTTCACCCTGAAGTTCAAACAAGTGTTGACTTTGAATTGGTTGCTGAATAAGCAATTAGACAAATAAATTAAAAATCGCAAGAGTGGCCCATTTGTTTGAGCCACTCTTCTTTTTTTCTATAATCCGGCATCACTCGCTCAACTATGTTCCAAAATTTATAGGAATGATTCAATTCTTCCAAGTGTGCTAATTCGTGCACAATCACATACTTAATCACCTCTAAGGGCGCTAATAACAATCGTGTAGAAAAATTAAGATTGGACATTGAAGAGCAACTTCCCCAATTGGTTCGATTATACTTTAATTTAATATCGTTGATCGTTTTCTTAAAATGTGATTTATTGATATCGTGTACCAATACACAGAAGTCATGATATACGGCTTTCGCCAATGAACGACTCAATAATTTTTTAATCACTTTGGATTGCTCTAATCCCGAAATTCCGGAAGGAAGTTTTATGATTACTTCTTCACCCTTCACAGAAGCCCCTGCTGTTTTTCTGTTTTCATGACTTAATTGAAGTGTGAAGGTTTGATTTAAAACAGTAAACTGCTCCCCAGAAAAATATTCTTTAGACCTATATTTTTCCAATAGTTCCGGTCGCTGCTTGAAGTGTTTTTCGCACCAAACCTTGGCACGTTCAATTTCTGTTTTTAAAAGAATCGTAGATAAGAATTTGGGGATTCTGAGAATAACGGCTTTGGATGCCATAGAGATTCGCGTACTTTTTCTCCATTCGGCATAAACGCGAATAGGCACAGAAACTCCTTCTATGTCTAAAATGTACTCTTTGTATTTAGCCATTTTTGGCCTCGAAGGCTTTCATCACATCTACTAAAACTTGAACACTTTCTTTACTTAAGGCATTATATATAGATGCTCTAAAACCACCAACAGACCTATGCCCTTTGATGCCCATGATTCCAGCATCATCACACATCTTTAAAAAGATATCGTCTTTACTAGAATCCTTCAACAGAAAGCAAGCATTCATTAATGATCGATCTTCTTTATTGACTGTTCCTTCAAAACATGGATTTCTATCAATTTCGTCATAAAGTAAATGACCTTTTTCATGATTCTTTTCTGCCATATTCTCTACCCCTCCAAGTTCCTTTAACCACTTAAGCGTCAAATAACAAACATATACTGGATATACTGGCGGCGTATTAAACATTGACCCCTTATTAATATGTGTCTGATAATCCAACATGGTAGGAATATCTCTGTCTGTTTTACCAAGTATACCTTTCCTAGTGATAACGATAGTGGTCCCTGCCGGGCCTAAATTTTTCTGTGCACCAGCATAAATAATATCATATCTAGAAGGATCAATCTTCCTACTGAATATATCCGAACTCATATCACAAACAATGGGCACATTAGTTTCCGGAAGTGATTTCAATTGAGTACCATAAATCGTATTATTACTAGTCAGGTGTAGATACCTTAAATCGGTTGGAATATCATAGTCCTTAGGGATATAAGAAAAATTCTTGTCCTTTGAATCTGCAATTATTGAAATATTGCCATACCGATGTGCCTCTTTAATGGCCTTTGTTGACCAAGTACCTGTATCTACAAAAGCGGCTGACTCATTACTTCCTAATATATTCAAGGGCACCATATAAAATTGACTGCTTGCGCCACCGGTCAAAAACATGACATCAAAATCATCACCCAAGCCAAGAAGTTCTTTAACTAAAGACTGAGCTTCTTCCATAACATCGCTAAAAAATGTGCTTCTATGAGAGATTTCCAGGATAGATAAACCACCCATTTCGTCCAAAGATAATGCTGCCTCTCCAGCTTGTTTTTTTACAGCTTCTGGCAGTACTGCAGGACCTGCAAAGAAATTATGTTTTTTCATGCTTTTATATTGTGATTAATTGCAATGTAAAGTTAGCAAATTGTCATTCTTGGGTGCATTTTCAAGGGAATTTGAACGTTAAATCTCGACTCATATGGATTATTTAATTATGTAATTGCATGATTGTAAATATCATAGTTCGATCCTGAAAAAAAAGCGATTTTTTTATTGATTTTATTTGTTCCAAAATCAGTATTTACACTATCTTTGCAATCCTTTTCGAGAAGTCGGAAGGAGATAAATTTGACATAATTGGA
>JAHDBI010000113.1 GCA_020630475.1 Saprospiraceae bacterium | reverse complement strand
AACGACTATATCACTCAAGTGTAACTAGGAAGTTACTTTTCAAATCAAGAATACCCCTATTCATTTTGTCTTAATTCTCATAAAAAGCAATATTATGAAATCACTTGTAAAATTCGTTTGTAGTTTATTCCTAATATCTATTCTAGCTTCTTCGTGTGAAATCAATGTTTTTTTTGACAAGGCCATGCCACCAGATGTTGATGCTTTGGAAGAAATTCCTGAACAATTTCAGGGCGTCTATATGTGCGAGAGTGATAGCAGTATAATCTACAGTAGTCCTGATTTGATATATAAAGAATCATATTTTCGGTTTGTGACCACTGTCGATCGAATTATTGAAACGGAAAATTGCTCCATTGTAGAGCAAGGTCTGTATTTGCCTGGGAGAAAAGAGTGTATTCCGTTTGAGTATATTTCTGAGGATCTTATCACTGCGGATATTTACGAAATTGATACCTTGTTTAGCTTTGACAAATATCGAGTCGCCAAATACTACAAAGGTCGATTATTTCTTAATATTGGATCGAACAAGGAAAAATGGATCACATTTATGATCACCCCGTCTACTGATGGAAGCTTAATATGGGAGTACATTGATGTACCTGATAACATAAAAACGATAGAAGAAATCACTACAAATTACAAAGCAATTCCAGCTAAAAAAGACAAAATCAAATATCACCTGAATCCTACTTTGGTAGAATTTGATAGAATTTTGGACGACAAGTATATGCAATCTTGCGACGTACTGACTCCTGTAAATTATGAATTATAACGATCATGAATAAGGTAAAAGATATCATGACAAAAAATGTCATCAGCCTTCAAGATGACACTAGTATTCTAGAGGCGAGCAAACTGATGCAAACACTGAGAATCAACCATCTCTTTGTTACCAATCAAAAAGGAGAACACATAGGTTTACTTTCTTCTAAAGATATTTTGGTGAAGTTGACAAATCGGTTATCAACTGAAAACCCTGAGCTTCAGCAACTATTACAAATAACCGTATCTGACATCATGACCCAAAACAATTTGATACGCATAGCGCATGATAAAGAAATTCGTTTTGCATGCAATCTGATGCTTGAATATCATATCCATTCTCTTATTGTAGAAAAAGATGGTGAGGATGTTGGATTAATTACCAGTCACGATTGTCTTGAATATAGTAACACACGATTAGAAGCGATAGACAAAGCTAAATTCTTTTGATTCTACGTTTCATTTTGACAATGTTTTAAAGATATAATATCACCCTGTTGCCATTAGTTGATTTTAAGTATTGACGAATGGCTTTTTTAGATTTAAGACCCAAATTAGCGTTCTATCTTATTTATCCAAAAGGTGCTTCAATCCTATTATTCCAAATCAATAAGATCTAAATTCATATTTAGATTATCTAAGCATTTGAGATAGAAAGTGACAAGAATCCATCAATCAAGAATACACTTCTTTTAAGCTTTGAATGGACACTATAACATTCGTAATAAGATCATTAACAATGCGTACAAGAAAGGAGGTCTTTCGAATTAAGTGACCATTGCTTATTAAATTTATTGTTCTTTAAGCGGCTCGGAGGCCGAATATTAATGTAGTAATTTAAGAACGCATGTTAAAAATGCTCTTCAATGAAACTAATGGTCTGACAGACTTGAATAATTACTGAAGACCAAAAGTACCCAGCCTGACATCACCTACTGAAAGATTTTCTGAGCTTCAATAAAATAGTTGTGAACCGAGAATGGAGAATCACTTTGATTTTAAAGTAAAAATCGAAACAGGGACAGTCTCTAAAGCGACTCTGGGGTTAAATTACAGCACCTTTTACAAATAATATTCTACTTATTTTGAACTCATCAAAACAAGAGGCTATAAGATCAATACCCTACATCAAAAAAGAGGAAATCTACATTAAGACTTCCTCTTCCATTATTAGAATTATTCAGCTGGTTTTAATCCAACTTAGTGAACATTTTGTACGCTGCCAAAAAGGAATATTAGTTCTTTTAAAGATTTTCCTAGCTGATCACAAGGCATTTCAAAATCAGTACGATAGGCTGTTTCTAAAGAGAGTCGAAAATCTTCAAAGCATGTATTTACATCTTCAATTCGTTTGTTTAGCGTCTCCATTGACATTTCAGGAAAATATTCTTTTATGGTCATGAGATCATCTTTGGAAAACAAAAACCAACAGTATTCAAAATTATCGACAAAATCTTCAAATTCAAACCAAGCAAATAAGTCCAACATGGGATCATGGACAATGAAATGAAGTTCTTGATAATTGTTATATGCTTCAATTAATAGGTCCAAAGGATAATCAGGAGTTGAAGTACAATGTCTTAAAATTTCAAATTCTCTCAGCGCCAAAAAAGAAAGTGATTTAATGTTTCGATCATTTTTATTCGCGCAAGCGTAATGAATATCCGCGATCAAATTATTCATAAAACGATTGAAGCCTATAAACTGAAAATGGTCAACATCCTCTTTGGGAAGATCTTGTTGAACCTGACTCCAGACCAACTCCACTTCGGCTACTTGACTTTCATAAAGATCTACATTTTTGTTCTCCGCAAATTCCCAAAGCTGAATAAGCGCCTTATCCAATTCTGGATAAATATAACTTTGCGCCTGGGCTTTTATAGAAAAAGAAGCTACCAAAAGAAACGAAGTAAATATGACTTGATAAGTTTTCATCTTATTTAAAGTTTATATGATTTGTGGAATAAAGTATATAGATTCCTAATAGTAGAATCAAAAAGAAAAAGGCATTAAATATTCGATACTGAACAAATTGTTCAACTATTGACAACCAAGATTTTGTTAACAAAATCACAAATCCTTTAATCAATAATGTAAGACCTATGAGACTTAAGATTATTTCGAGTGTGCTTCCAAAAGTATGCTGTAGTGTTAAATGAACAGCTCCAATAAAAACAAGCAGCGCCCCTAAAATATTTCTTTGCACCGGTTTTTGAAGAAAGGCTAAGAGTACAAATTTTGCCTGCGGAAATAAAATAAAAATCGAAGCCAAAGAAACACAATATACGCCCCACATGGTTAATAAATCAGTAATTAGTTGGTTGTTCATATTTCTATAGTTTATACTATAAAAATACAGTGGAAGCCTTTTAATAAATATGATCTAGATAAGTACCACGAATGATTTAGATCAATTTAGGAAATTTTCATCTCTTTGGTTCTTTTCAAAGAGTTGCACGTTATTCAAGGTAGTAGAAACAATATTATCCAGAGCCAAATCCGTTAGAAACGCTTGATGACCGGTTAAAAATACTCTGTCATGTGCAATAAGCTCGGTTAAGAGATTGTCATCTATTCCAGTTTCAGAATGATCTTGAAAGAAATAGGGATTCTCGTTTTCGTAAACATCCAATCCCAAATATTTAAGTTTCCCCGCTTTTAAAGCAGCTAGAGCTTCTCTAGTATTAATGAGTTGTCCCCTACTCGTATTTAATAAAACCGCTCCAGTTTTCATTTTTTGAATTTCTTCATAATCAATGAGATAAGAGGATGATTTATTGAGCGGAATATGCAGTGAAATGATATCAGACTCCTGGAGCAATCGATCCAAAGTTACGTTCAAACAATTGGGATGACCTTGGTCACTATTTTGATCATACGCCAGTAATTTAGAACCAAAACCACTAGCAATGTTGGCAAACTTTTGACCTATATTGCCAAGACCGATGATGCCTATGGTTTTGTTATTTAGATTGAACCCGACGAGATTATCCAAGTCAAAATTGAACTTACTAATTTGCTTCTCGGACTGGCTTAATTTTCTACTTAAATGAAGCAAAATTGCCATAGTATGTTCTGCAATAGCTTCAGGAGAATATGCGGACACTCTAGCGACCTGAATATTGAATTCGTCAGCGGCATCCAAATCAATATGATTGAATCCAGTAGATCGAGTACAAATCAAGCGTACTCCATTTATGCTTAATTTTTTCAAGATTTCTCTTGACAATTTATCTCTAGAGAAGACAGAAATCACATCCATCCCCTTAGAAAGCTCTACAGATTGCTCATCCAATAGCTGGGAAGTGTAAACCAAATCATTATAATCCTTGAATTTTTCAACAATCAATGGTTTAATATAATTGTGACAGCTATAGAAAAGTATTTTCATGGTAGAAGATATAGGCGTTTCATGAAGTCAATCGAATCAGATCAACCGTATTGCTGATAATAGGCCTTCAAGAGATCATAGGCCGTGATAATCCCAACGGCCATATTTTCGTCCATAACTGGCACACAATGAAACTCATTTTGCAAGAGCAATTCCACCGCATAATCAACGGAGTCACTAGGACTTACAAATAAAAACTTATCGGTCATTATTTCTTGAGTTGTCGTATGTTGAAGTACGTTTTTGCTATAAGTTTTACCTGGTGAATCATTGACTAACTTATCGAATACCTTAAAAACATCCTGTTTCGAAATGACACCCTTTAATGCCCCTTCAGCATCTTCGACTAGAAGATGTGATTTCTTCGATTTCTGAAAAGTAGTTAAAACATCCTGAATCGAATCAGAAGCTTGAACTGTGACAGGATTCTTCATCATATGCATTGACACATTACTTGTCATAACTTTGAGTTTGAATGATTAACTAGATTTCAAAAGCATTAATATATCGTAGGGAGTAATAATACCCACGCACCTTCCGTGCTCCGTAACAACGACGGAGTGATAGCGATTGGCAAGAAATAAATTAACAACTTCTTCTAATGGTTCGGAACTATCTACATGCGCTGGATGTGGCGTCATTACCTCTCTCGCCAACAAAGAGCTTAAAAACTTATCAGACCTAAAGTCGGAATTAGGATCTGAAAATTTAGAAAACTTATCTAATAAATGATAATAATCGGTTTTGCTAATAACACCAACACAAACATTTTCTTCATTTATAATTGGTAGGTGATGAAAGTTGTTTTTTCGAAAGATTTCTTTCACCTCAATCATATTGGTCACTGGAGGTACAGAAATCGGATCCTTGGTCATGACTTCCGCTGCTTTTTTGTCTAATAAATTACTCATGCGATATTGATTTAAAGTTTTTAAATGGCGGAACTAAATATAGTTCCGCCTTCGCTACTATCCCACAGGGATAGACCTTGTCTCTGATTTAGTTTCTTCATTTTTAGGAATAGAAATCTTTAACAATCCCGATTCGTAGGTTGCTTTTATTTCATCTGGGTTTGAATTTTCAGGTAATCTAAAAGATCTTTTAAACCCTTCATAACTGTACTCACGTCGAGTATAATTCTTGTTTTCGGATTCCTTAGTTTCTTCCTCCTGTGAACTAATGGTCAAAACATTGTTTTCAACATTCACTTCAAAATCTTCTCGAGTCTTACCTGGTGCAGCCAATTCCACATTATAAGATGTTTCACCTTCAATTATATTCGCTGCAGGCACGGTCATGCTTTTGCTCCTTGTATTAAATAATGCATCTGTGTTAGAAAAAAAATCATCCAATAAAAAATCGATTGGAGGAATTCTACTTGATCTGTTCCAATTAATTAGTGACATAAGAAAATATTTTTTTTGTTTAATAATAATTACAATTCAAATATCCACTGTAATCACAGATTTAAATATGATTAAAATCAATTTTGAAGTTGATTATCCTCAATTAATTAGATTTCCGAACGACACTTCAAACCAAGGTCAGGTTTCAGATTATTTCACCATCCTCCTTTGTTTTTGGCCGCCGGAAATTTTAGAAGCCTTTTTATACGCCTGAGAAGAAACTCCTTTTTTGACTCAAGCCTTCGATCTGATCACCACTAACGATCATGAAAAATTTATAAGTTAAAACTTTCTTCTAATGTTTTTTCTCTCCCAGCCACCAAAAGAGTTTTTGCGTCTTTTTAGCAATGGAATAATTTGCCCTAATGAATTTTTGAATATGATCCATTGCTTCATCACAATCATCGGTAAACATGACCAATTCTCTGTCTTCTTCAGAAATGGTTTCTTCTTCAATCATTTCTTCAATGAGAGCTTTGACTTTACCATAATACTGACTTCCCATAATCACCACAGGGAAACTTTGAAGAATCTGAGTTTGAATAAGAGTAAGCGTTTCGAATAACTCGTCCAGAGTCCCAAAACCTCCAGGCATCACTATAAAAGCGTACGAATATTTCAAGAGCAAGATTTTGCGAACAAAGAAGTAATCAAAATGTACTACTTTACTTAGGTAAGGATTATCGCTTTGTTCGTGTGGCAAATTAATAGTACAACCGATGGAGGTACCTCCATTTTGAAATGCTCCTTTATTAGCGGCTTCCATTATCCCTGGCCCTCCTCCTGTCATCGTAGTGAATCCTAATTCGGAAATCTTCTGACCGATCTTTACCGCTCTTTTGTATTCTGGATGATCTTCTTTGAAACGAGCTGACCCGAAAACGGTAATACAAGGTCCAACAAAATGCAATTTTCGGAAACCTCTAAATATTTGTAATGCCACTTGAAATATAAACTTCAATTCAGCACCGCGAGAATTAGGGCCTGGTAAAAATTGGGTTGTACTTTCAATGAGCTTGTTACTTCCGTTTGTTCCACTTTGCATAAGGCATCTTTCATTTAATAATTAAACGATTTAAAAAAAATCCTAAAATTCAAATATGAGCAAGACCATATACTCTTAACATTCTTATCAATTCTGCATTGCCATCTTAACTTTGAAACTTTCAAATGACTTTTTCATAACTATAATTTATAGGACAAAAAAACTTAAAAAATCATAAGGAGTAATTATACCTACGAGCTCTCCTTTTTCAAGTACGGGCAAAGCTCTAAACCTATTCGTCCGTAATATTTCGGCAGCTTCATTAAGTGTCGTAGACGATGAAACAGTTACTGGATTTTCCGTCATCAAGTGACTGGCCAACAACTTTTCTTCAAGATAAAATGAACGATTTTTATCAAGATCGGTTTGGCTTATGATCCCGACCAATTGACCGAGTTCATTTTCAACCAATATGTGATGAATTAATCTACGGTCAAAAGTTTTAATGAAATCAGTCAAGGGCATCGATTCGTTCACAGAGATTACGTCTTTTGACATAAGTTCAGAAACTGGGCGCCTGGCTATATATTCGGATAATTTTAGGCTCATGGTATTTAATTTGCATTAGTCAGGAATAATGAACAGAGGAATTTCTAAATCAAATAACTCATCTTTGGTAACACTATGATGTAACAGACGACTAAACCAGTTTAATTTATGATGAACCACAGCGCAGATATCAGCATTTTCATCTTTCGCAAATTGATGAAGCACCTTCGATATTTTTCCATCTCGGTTCAATCGTTTCACTTGACTCTCCGTAACCCCTAGAACATCATAATAAGCACTATCAATCGACACTTCATCGTCGTCATTATCTAGCACCTGCCCCACTTTCAAATCTAATTTGAAATCTTCCATGAAATCTTGAATTATTTCTAAGGCCACTTTTTCTTTGATTTTTTCTTTATCAAGACCAAAGACCATACGTTTCGGCAATTTAAATTCAGTTTCATCAGGAATTACTAGAATTGGAATTTCAGATTTTTTAGCGACAAATTCGGTAATACTACCGACTGTAATATCTTTTAAACTAGTTAAACCTGTACTTCCTAACAATACAAAATCAGCACTTATTATCTGCGAACGGTTTACAATATACGTCCTAGGGTCTGCCAAGGTAATATTGCTTGTAAGTTTTACATTTTGTGTTAAATCCTTCAACACTTCTAGTAAGACATTCATGTCCTGAATAGCCTGTTCTTCAAGCACATTTTCAAGACGAATAAAAACATCTGATCGTTTTCTAAAACTAATACAGTGCAATATTTCGATTTCACCAGAACCTTTAGTTTCAAGCAATTGAATGACCCACTTAATGGCGTTAACCGAACATTCAGAAAAATCAGTTGGACATAAAACTTTCATAAAAAATACTTTTAAAATTCTAATAATAATTCAATCATCAACCAACACTACTACTTCGTTACTTTACCTATCGCGCAACTAACGTAGGACTTAGCTTTTTGGTTGAGGGTGTTTTTATCACCCATTACAGGATACCCTAAAGAGGCCAATTCTACTTTAATAACTTCAGAAACCGAAGTATTCTGGACATGCAAAACCAATTTGCTTTCTTCAACAGTCAGATCGTAGCTGATTAATCCTTGGATACTATCAAGCAGTTTGGTTATCGATTTCTCACAACCAGAACATTTAAGATTTTGTAGATAAAATACAACTTGTTTCACAAAATTAGATTTAGTAATGATTTAGGTTTTGCAAAACGCGGATTGCCGAGACAACCCGCTTTGCTACTATCCATAATGGATAGACCGTGTCAGTTGAAAAAGGATCAGTAATTAAACTTTTTTATTTCTAAACCTTTCATATCTCAAATATCTTACTGTAAACGTAGTTATGATATGATAAAGGTCATTTAGATAGATGACTTTCGTCGAATGCAGGCATAAAACCTACAACCATAGATCAAGCATCATATTTTGTTATCAATAATGGGGTTTTAGCAATTCCAATTTCTTTTATGGCCTTGCTCTCAAAGAACAAACGATGCAAAAAATTATGGCTCTGCTTGAGCATAATAACCAAATCGTAATTCTTCTCTTCAGTGAAGTTATTTAGCGTTTGAAGAATATTATCCCCTTCTTCGACATAGACCTCTCCAAGAGTATCTTTTAAATACTCCATGACGAATGGGTCAAATGGTAATGGGTTATCATTTTCTTTAACTACATGAATAACATCAATTTTCGTATCAAAAGCTTTGGCTAATTGCTTAGGAGTTTCTAAAAAACTATCATTTAATATTTCGTCCGAATCAATGGCCAACACCATTTTCTTAATAGAATGATTGCTTATTGATTTTGGTACTACAATTACAGGAATATTCAAATGTTCCACAACAGTTTTGGAAGTACTACCGAAAATAAAATTCTCTAAATTCTTTTTCCCTTCTGTTGAAATGACCAGAAAATCAATAGCAATATCGTTTACATATTCAAGTATTTTTAGTTCTGGTGAACCAAAAAAGATTTTAGTTACCGGCAGATTATCCGGTTGTAATAATGGCGCAATTCCAGTCAGAACTTTGGCCATTTTTTCTTTCATTTTTTCTTTAATTTCTTTTTCCATAAAGGAAGCAGAGCTTGACAAATCTCCAAAATTATATACGTTGATGACATGCAGTTCGGCATCTAAAGTATTAGACAACATCACGGCATATTGAAGACCATTTAAACTGGCAGGTGTGAAATCAATCGGACAAAGAATTTTCATAGCGAATTAGATTGAATGTTAGAAAATATTATTGCTTTAATAAATCTTATATTCAAAGATTTATTAATTGTGAATAAACAAAACTGGTATATCTGACTTTTGGATCATTTCTTTAGAATTACTTTTTATAAACAAAGAACCTACGAAAGATTGTTTATCGGGCATTAATACAATTAGGTCAGACTTACTGTTATGACTATATGCCAATAAGGAATCACTAACGTTTTTTGGAGCCAAGGCAATGATTTCAAAACTAAAATCCGGTTCTTGATCAAGAAATATCTTTTGGACCAGTGCATCTTTAGCCTCTCGAAAATCATCTGCTTCATTCTCTTTAATGTGTACAAACTTCAATTCTGCCTTGTAGGCTTCATTCCAATCGATAATCTTTCTTATGGCAGAAATATCTCTTAAATGATCATCGCTACCAATAACGACCGATTTGTAAGATTTGAATTTGGAAAAACGAGGGATCAAATACGTTGGCAATCCCAAAGTCTTTACCACTCCTAGAGAAACCGTACCAAGCCAGTTTTCGAGAATATCATAATTATCCTTTGTCCCCATAACCACGGCCTGAGAATGATTCGACAATGCATATTGTTTGATGGTTTCTACGATTGTGCCAAAACAAATATGGATACTCATTCTATCGTCGAGAAAACCCTCTCCCAAAGAAGACTTAATATGATCTTCTACAACTTTTCTATAGTACCCTTCGGCTGACCAATCCTCCGGTGTTTCAATAGGGATCAAGGGCTCTAAAATATCAAGTTGAACGTGTAATATATGGAGGTCGTCCGTTGGATACATATCCGATGCATATTTCAGCGCATTGATCGACACTTCACTTAAATCCATCGGTACTAAAATATTTTTCATTTGAATTAGTTTTCGTTTATAAATAGAAAGGGAATATGTGTTGTATTCAAGGTTTTGTTGATTTCAATATTTTTCATGAAATCTTGAAACCAGGAATTGTGATTTCTTTCTAAAACAATTAATTGAATACCAAGCTCATCAGCTCT
>JAHDBI010000112.1 GCA_020630475.1 Saprospiraceae bacterium | reverse complement strand
TTGTGACAGAATTTGGATGTGACAGTACATTGCTTATTGATATTGAGGTCTTGCCGCCTCTTTTTGAATTGGTCGAATTGGAAGGGTGTGAAGGAGATACCATTTTATTTATGGGAATGGAATTCACGGAATCTGGATCATTTGAATTTGTCGTTGAATCAAATGACGAATGTGATAAGACCTTTGAAGTAACAGTTGTTTTGGATCCGATTTTAGTTGAGCAACAATCGTATTCTATCTGTGACGGAAGCTCTATAGATATCAATAACGAAACCTATGATCAGGCAGGTGAATATGTTCAAAACTTTATAGGTTCCAATGGTTGTGATAGTATTGTAGAGATAACAATTGCAGTATTGGAAAATGCTAAAGATACTATTGAATTCAGGCTTTGCAATGGAGGGGAGGTGACAGTGAATGGAGAAGTCTACACCCAAAGTGGGATATACGAGCAGTCCTTGGTGGCAGAAAATGGATGCGATAGCCTCTTAATAATCGATGTAAGTTTGAGTGAAGTCGTTCTTAATTATGATTTTGATGATTGCCAAGCAACTATTGTGGACGGAGCTAATGCCAATTATTCTGAATTTGAAGCAGAGGAGATTACCGAATTGGATTGTGGTACCATCGAAGCCTCCAATGTTTATCGGGAGGATCCTGAGATTAATATTCATTCCTGTACACCAGGAGTAAATGATAGCCCAGCGATGTGTGTCAGTTCATTAAAAGAATGTATACTAGAGGAAGAGGACTCTAAAGCGGTTGTTTTTGAAGTCACCATATCACCTAAATCGGGTGAGAGCATTGGGATTAGCTGTTTTAATTTTTATGAAAAAGCCCCTGCCGTGTTCGAATGGTTAGGTGGAGCGAGCGGACCTAATAATTTCCCTAGATTGTATGATCTTACTATTCTCAAAAACGGGACCGTAGTATTTAATCAAACAGATAATCCAACGGAACAAGAATGGAATCAAGAGTCATATGATTTCTCAGGTGATCCAGTATTTAATGTCTTAAATACTTCAACTTTTACTTTCAGATTAACGCCTTATTGTCAGAGCGATAATGGTTCGCCAGTCTCTGCGTGGGATATTGATGAGATTTCTATTAGTGCTCAATGTGGTGGTGAGAATAGAGTTATTGCTGGTAGAATTATAACCGAAGAAGGGATTGGAGTTTCAAATGTTTTGGTTTCGAATGAATCTCCAGAAATTGATTTATTTGAAGATTTAATGACTACAGATGATGGAGGGTTTACATTTGAGAATATTCCTTTAACTCATGATTATACGGTCGTAGCCGAAAGGAATACCGATTACATGGAAGGGGTTTCAACTTTGGATTTGTTATTAATTCAAAAGCATATCCTAGGATTGAAAAAATTGGATTCTCCATACAAATTAATTGCTGCAGATATATCCAATGATCAAAACATTTCAGCATTAGATTTAATACAGTTGCGAAAACTAATCTTGGGAGTAGATGAAGAATTTTCCAACAACACAAGCTGGAGATTTGTAACCGTTGATAGTGAAATTTCTTTGGAAAATCCTTGGAATTTTAATGAAGAATTCTTCTTTGAAAATCTGTCGGAGAATAAGGCAAATAAAAACATGACTGCTGTAAAAATCGGTGACGTAAATGGTTCGATCAATAGTTTAATTGGAAGTTTCACCTCCGAAGTAAGAAGCAGCAAAGCAGTTCAACTTAATGTAGAAGACCGATTGATCAAATCTGGTGAGCGTTCATTCGTGTCATTTACTTTGACCGAAAAGATGGAGTTGTCAGGTGTGCAAATAATGTTAGAAACAAAGGGAATCAAGATCATAAATATTCAATCAACGCTTCCAAATTTCAATGCATCTCATTTTAATATTAAGAATCAGGAATCAAGAATTGCATGGACAGATCTAGATAGCTCGGTTAAGATCGAGAAAAATGATCCTTTGATGGTTTTTGAAATTATGGCTCTAGAAGATATTAGCTTGAATGAAGCTATTCAAGTTTCTATTCTAAGAAATTCTGAATTCTATTCACAAAATGCTACCGAAGTTTCTCCTATAGAATTGAGATTTTTAGATGAAAATAAAAATGGAATAGAGGTGTTTCAAAATCAACCCAATCCATTTGCTGATCAAACGATCATAGGTTTTAATTTGGATCATCCGAATAATGTAGAATTAAGTATCATTAGCTTGGAGGGTAAAATCATATATTCTGATCAACAATATTTTGACGCTGGAATACAACAGTTTGTGATTGATAGCGAGAAGCTGAATCGATCAAAAGGAGTATTGTTTTATCAAGTAGAATTTGAAGGAATGAAAATTATAAAGCGTATGATTAAGCTTTAATTTTCATTCGCGCTTGACGCGAATAAATAAACTTTAGAAACACGATGGATATAATCGAAAAATTGATGCTTACTCAAAACGAGACGCTTCAATTTTTTGAGTTATCGGACCAGCAATTAAGTTTGTCTTACGGTGAAAACAAATGGAATGTTAAACAAATCCTCCATCATCTGGCGGATGCTGAAATGGTATTGCATGAAAGAATAAAGCGTACAATTGCAAGACCAAATCAGACAATCCAAGCTTTTGATCAAGATGCTTGGTGCCGAGAAATGAAATATCAAAGCAAGCCATTGTCTATCAGTCAGGACTTGTTTAGCGCTACTCGAAAATCTATAATTTATCTTGCGGAGAATTTCTACAAATCTCATGGTCAAAATGAATATATTCATAGCGAGACAAAAAAACGAACAGTAAAGCAAGAGTTTGATAAAGTGGCAAATCACAACGAACAACATCTTCGACAAATCCGACAAGCGTTGAAGAATGGATGATTCAATTAGTCTCAACAAATTCATTAGCCAAACCGGTATTTGTTCTCGACGTGAAGCGGACCGATGGATAGAAGCGGGTAGGGCTAAAATTAATGGCAAAGTGGCGATCAAAGGAAATCGTGTTAATCCGGGAGATAAAGTCACCGTCAATGGAAAGCCACTCAGAAATCAACCCAAGAAGGTTTACTTAGCGTTGAACAAACCACCGGGTATTACCTGTACAACAGATAGAAATGATCCAGATAATATTATTGATTTCATCAATTTTGGAAAACGGATTTTCCCCATAGGACGATTGGATAAGGCATCGTCTGGATTAATTTTTATGACCAATGACGGCGATATCGTAAATCAAATTTTGAGGGAAGAAAATAACCACGATAAAGAATACGTCGTTACGGTCGATCGTCCGATCACTCCCAAATTTTTATCAGGGATGTCTAAAGGAGTCCGCATCTTAGGAACCAAAACAAAGCCTTGTACGATTAAAAAGAATTCTCAATTTGTATTTACCATCATATTAACTCAAGGTCTAAATCGCCAGATTCGCAGAATGTGTGAACACTTCGATTACAGAGTGCGAACCTTGAAACGCGTGCGAATCATGAATGTCAAATTGGGAAAATTAAAACCAGGACAATGGCGGGAATTAACAAAGGATGAGTTAAAAACATTAAAGTCTTCATTGACAAGCTAATCACTCCTCAATGAACTCAAAATTACTCTGAGTTCTTGTTCTATGAATCGATGTTACTGCAATTGAATCTGAGATGATACCTACTTGAATTCAATAGACTAAATCGTTTAATTTATTTTACAATACGTAAAATAATATCTATTGATGTTCACGGATTTCTTAAAAAATCTTAGACCTAAAATTTTAACATTGTATAATTAATATTAATAGTTATGAATAAACAAAAGGTTCTTTTTGTTTTTTTGTTTTTTGTTTTTCTTCAATCATGTTCAGATATTGATGACTGTGAAAATGATGAATGTACAATAGCAGTTTCATTAGCCGTAATTAATACAATTGATAATTCTTCTATTAGCGATACTTACATTTCGGTTCGTAATATTCATTGTAGTTATGTTAGTTTTTATTCATGTGACATTAGTGAAGAAAAGAATGAGATTGAGCCGGCTGGAAAACATGTGTTACAATACAAAAGTCCATGTGATATGGAATTATGGATTATTACAAATGACATCTGGAATAATTCTATAGTCGAAATTGAAGAAACGAATAATATTTCGATGGACACTACTTGTAATAACCTTCTTAGATTAGAAGGAGGTAATTCTTATAACTTGAATGTCCTGATAACGCCAGTGATTAGAATTGAATTTAGGAAGTCTAATTTATTACCAGATTCCTTAACTCTCATTCGGATTGGGGAATTTAATGTAGAATCCAATGATATTAATAATATGCCAACAGTTTATCCCATTAACTCCTATGAATTTACTTTTGCGGTTGAAAAGGAGTATTCAGATGGTTCTACTGTCATTGATTCAATAAAACATGATTATTTCGAATCAACTTGGCCATGGACAACAATTGATTATTAATTATTTACTAATAAATTATCACTCCTCAATCACCTCAAAATAACTCTGAGTCCTATTCCCATGAATAGAAGTCACCGCAATGGAATGCTGTCCGATTTCTAAAGAAGGAATCATTATCGAATGCTCTTCAGTCGTAAGACTTACAAAGGCATCATCGACAAACCAATACAGAGTATCGTTGGGCATGGCACTTGCTGCTTTGGAAATTAAGGATTTTTGTTCGTTGTTTATCTCCCTCGGTAATAGTACGTGAGAATCACTCGGAGGATAAATGATTGCCAAGTTTTGAGTCTTCGATTGGCAAGCGGGATGAGTTGGCGGAGCAGCCAAATCTATTCCTGTTGCTAATTTGTAATAATGATTAATGCGAGGTGCCAACACAAATAAACTGGTATCAATGGATTGATTCAAATCATAGCATTGATTGGTGATTTGATAGGTTCTGGATTGATCAAGAACAAAGTGTTGATGGTAATGACATTTTCGCAAGGCTTTATTATTCTTGGGAGCAACGATTATTTTTGATTCCAAACAATGTTCACTTTTAGAATATCCAGAATGTTTGCATATTTCTATCGTTTTGTAATCTTGTGTAATTGGAGGAAACCATTCGCCGAAAGGCAAAAAATCAAGAATAGAAAATAGGATAGGTGCTCCTTTACTTAAACCAGTTAATCCTTTGCGACCTTCGCCGGATGCATTTCCTACCCACACCACGATCGTGTGTTGCGGTGTAACACCGACGGCCCAGCCATCGCGATTGCCATAACTCGTTCCCGTTTTCCATGCCATGGATCGTTTGCTGTTAAAGTATTCCCAGCCATCGCGTTCTCTTGGGCGTTTTACTTCGGTGAGTACATCAATGATATTCAAAGCACTCGTTTGAGAAATCGGGATGGCTTTTGTTTCTTTGGTCTCATTGTTTTTGAGTTGTTTTACTTCAATGGATTTTTTACCTTGAGCTCTTCGTGCGAGATTCATATATGCGGTTCCTAATTCGAGCGGTGTCACTTCATTGCTACCAAGTATCAGTGAAAGACCATAATGGTCATCGTCTTTGTTGGTGTGTTGAAAACCCATTTGATTCAATCGATCAATGAATAACTGTAAGCCATAATCTTGCAAAAGATTTACAGCAGGGATGTTCAGAGATTGTGTAAGGGCGTCTTTGGCTTTGATCAGTCCACTGAATTTATGATCATAATTTTGTGGACTAAAGCCGTTGAGAAATAGTGGCACATCTTCAATGAGAGATTCTGAAGTGATGAGCCCTTCGTCGAAAGACAAAGCATACAAAAGAGGTTTCATAGTACTCCCAGGACTACGCTGTGAACGTATAATATCTACGTGCCGGTTGTCTCTATGTGGACTGTGATCTCGATTGCCCACATAACTTATGATTTCTCCGCTAGTATTATCTATCACCATCGCCATTAAATTATTTATCCCATTGGCGGAGTATGATTTTCCATAGTTGTCTAGGATTTGGATGACTTCATCTTGTAGATCACCATCGATCGCACTTTGTTCATTATATGATGTTTTACTTTTCAGATATTGATGAAGGTGTGGAGCTTTTTGATCAAAAAGTTTAAAGGCTACCGGCAATGATTCTTTTAAGGCGAGTTGTAAACTCAATTGGTCAAAGTATCCTTTTTGATGAAGTTTATTTAAAAGAAAATTTCTTTTTCGCAAGAAGGTCTTCTGACCCTTACCAGGAAAAATTTGACCTGGTGCATTGGGCAGAACAGCCAGAGAAGCTACTTCGGCCCATGATAACTGCTCTGGAGATTTGTCAAAATATTTCCAAGAAGCACCACAGTAGCCGACGACATTTCCACCAAAGGGTGCATACTGTCCGTAAAGCTCAAGGATTTCATCTTTACTGTAGGCAAGCTCTATGGATAATGCTATGATCATCTCCTTGATTTTTTGTTTGTAATGTCGACTTTGATTTCCTTGCGAAATTCGAGCGAGTTGCATCGTGATTGTACTTCCTCCTCGCACGATGCGACCTGCTTTGTAATTGTCATAAGCCGCCTTGGCGATTGATATCGGATTGATTCCAGGGTGTCGGTAGAAGTATTCATCTTCAAAAAGAAGGATTGCATTTTTTAAGTTTTTAGGTATATCATTGTCACATTCCATTCGCCACTGCTGATCTTTGGATACCGAAGCATTAATAATCTGATCATTGCGGTCAAACAATATGTACGCAAAATCTTGATTAAATTTCACAGATTTCCCTATGAAGAAAAGGGCAATTCCAATGATGAGTAAGGTAACGAGTGATATTTTTAAAAACCGTTTCATGATGCTTTTATTGACACAATTAATTGCTTTTTACTTCCGTCCAAAAACCTTTTGTCTTAGCATTGATTTCTCCATCGTACATCGCTTCTGCGAATATTGCAGGCACCCAAAATTTACCTTCGTAACTGGCATTGACTAAGTACCTAAATTCTTTCGTCTCGTTTTTGGCTAAAGAAAAATAGGTGTAGACTCTATCATCGCGAATATCCTTATAGTCACTGGCACTTCCTTCATTGAATGTGATATCTGATTGCAATCGCGTATTGATCAATTCACAGCCCGGCGGCATGATGACACTTAAGGCCATGTTTTCATAAGCCATTCTTATTCCTGGATGTTTGAGTTTTACAGAAACGATATAATCTTGTCCTTGCTTCAGTTGGGTGAAATCTAATGCGTTGCCATCGGTATCTTTAAAACTCAGGGTCATCTCGAGATCACTGTTTTGTGCATCGCTATGATCACGGATTGGAGTGCCTCTTGTGATGATCGAACTGAAAATATCAGACTGCCCTTTGTTTTCTACTTGAATTTTTGAGGCTTGATTAAGGTTAACGCTTAAATCTGATGTAATGGGTTTGTCTTTTACTTCTTTATTCATAATACTACCTTGAGCATTGCTAACCACAAAAGGAATAGCTTCATCTACTTTGGACAAATCATCCACAAAAAGAGCAAAGCCGATCATGCAATGAGAAATTTCCTGAGTACTGAGATATCGACCATTGTCCTTGAAGTAGGGTGTCAATTCGTCAATAATTTTTTTAGCAAGTATCTTATCTCCTTGCTCCATGACGATCCGTAAGATCATGGCTTGATCTCTTACATTGCTTCCAAAAGTATAACTCAATTCACGATAACTCGGGACCGAATGATTGGCATTTTTCAAGAGTAACTTGGAGGCATCATCTTCTCCGACCAAGGACATCGCATGTCCCAAAATATAGCGACTGGTGTTACTTAAATTTGGAACAAGTCGCAATCTATTCATAGCGCCATAATTTGGCTTGCCTGCCCTTACTAAAGCATACAGTCGATAGGCTTGATCCAAATCGAGATTGCCCATGTACCGGTTGTTGTTTCTCGACGGGATGACCCATTTGTCTGCGGCCTTGTATTGGTAATTAATGGCATTGTTAAGCATGTTTTTGGGGACATCATATCCCAGTTTTTTGGCTTCAAGCAAAAATTCTAAAGCATAACTAGTACCCCATGCATTCGGTTGATTGGCTCCGGGCCAATATCCAAAACCACCATCTCGCAATTGATGAATTCGCAGTTTTTGAATTGCCGCTTTGAATCGTTGTCGAAAAGCCATCTTTTGAACGTCGGACAAGAGATTCATTTTGTTTAAATAGATCTGTGGGAACACAGCCGAAACCGTCTGTTCTAAACAACCATGAGGATATCTCGAAAGACGATCAACATAGGGTGCAAATGAAAAATTCAATCCTCGACTTATTTCTATGCTTGCCGAATTGGTGCCTTCCATTCCAAACGATTCGTATTCTATTTCTGATGTCTGACCTGCGTCTGTTATATAATTTGCTGATTTAGTAATTGCCGCAGAAGAAGGCCTCAAATCAATTTCGATTTTTTCTACGGTTTCTTCATTACCTGATTTTGCTCGAATCTCAAAATGGAGTAGTCCTACTTTTTCTGGGGTAGTAATATCAAATGAAATATCCTTTTCACCAATTTTATCAAATGTGATCTTTTGACTCGAACCATTTTTGAAAACATCTTCTTCTATGCATTTGACATCAATACTCACATTTTTAATATGGTCTTTCATGGCAAATACCGTTACAGGTAATTTCAATGTTTCACCAGGGCCTAGTACTCGTGGCAGGGTAGAGTAGAGCATCAATGGCTTTAAAATATTTGAAGTGGATTGTGCTTTTCCAAAGGCTTTTCCATTCGTAGCAATCACCATGGTACGAACGGAACCCACATAATCAGAAATCACTTCTGTATGTTGAGCAGTCTCTCCTGCTTCCAGGATAAATGGTCCTTTGAATTTGACAGTAGGTTTGAATCGTTGAGCCTGCGCTTCTGGAGAAATACTATTGGATTCGTCACCTCCAACAGCAAGTAGAGATTTGTATTCTCCGAGAAAACGATGAAATATATCTCGATACATATCCCAAGTCTTAATATTCAAAGCTTCCTTTGAAAAGAAATGTCTCCATGGATTAGGTGTCTGGAATTGAGTAAGGTCTAAAAGCCCTTGATCAACTATTGCAATGGTATATGCCATTCGTTTACCTGATTTTTCGCTTACGCGAATGTTGAAGTTTTGATCCGTTCGTATTTCTTCCGCTATCTTGATTTCTGGTTCTAAGATGGTTTCTGGAGCATGCACTTGAATACCTTGGATTCCAAACAATCGTAGTGGACGATGACTCGTATGCATATTGTATGCTGCGATATAATGCACATGGATGTACGCATTTGGTGCCATGCGTTCATCAATATTGATGGCTACTGAAACTGGAGATTGCGAATTGCTGTCATGTACTTCATCATGAAGAATCGAACCGCCATTTTCTACAGTAATCATATATTTTCCTTTAGAAGCAGGTGGTAATTCAAAGCGTAAAACATCTCCTACTGTATATTTGCTGGGTTCAATCAAGAAGGGTAATACTTCAACCTGATCCATTTCGTCGTTGTCATTGTTGTAATAATTTGGATCGTGGAGATAAACAATTCTGGATACAGAATGTCCCGATTTATTATTGGTGATCGTGATGAGTTTGCGTCCTCGTCCTTCGAAGGAATATGCTTTTCCTTTTTTTTCCACACTTACAACTTTCTCGGATGCTAGATGACTGTATTGGTTTTTTATAGCCGAATAATTGGATCGGTTAACACCATATTGATACCACCAAGAATTTTTTATATGATAAACCTTAACGGTGACTTCACTATCCACTTTTTGCCCTGACTCGTCGACACAAATGAGTTGAACATTTTTACCTGTTTGAATCGTCATGTTATTATGAGTCATATTGCCAGGCCATTTGACCCCTACATATTCTTCATAGGGAGATAGTTTTATGGTTTTGACATCCGAACTAAAAGCTCCTCCTTTTTCAAAACTGCGTAATCTAAAACTCAATTTCATTTGCGATGGATAGCTTGATTTTTCCTTTACAGGAATGCTGAATTTGACTTGACCATTTTCATCTGTTTTTTCAGATTTAATCTGTCCAAGGTCATGAGTGAATTGTTTTGACGGATCATTAAAAGTGTAGTTTTCAAAGTATTCACCAAAAGGATTCATCAAAGAGATTTGCTTCATGGATACTTCTGTTCTTAAGTCAGCTGCTTCTAAACCATGCATCCATTTTACTTCGATGTCTGCGGTTTTGGGATCAGCTACTTTCAAAATCTTTTCATTGGCAAAATCCATTTTAAATTTGAGACGGTTCGGCCTGATGGTTTCAATTCGTATAGAATGGTTGTGTGTTTCATTTCCTATAGTGACTTTAACTTTCCAAAGTCCCGTTGGAGCATTTAGATCCGTTGTGAAGCGAATATCAAATAGTCCGAGTTTGTGATCTTTTACGGTCCATTCTTTGATGCTTCTTCCTCTTGGGTCTTTTAATTCAACTTGAATAGGAAATTGCTTCGGTAGTTTGTTCTCCTCATCAAAGTAGATACACTGCAAATAACTGGTATCTCCGGGGCGCCATACATCTCGTTCACCATAAAAGAATAATTTAGATTTCGATCCCCAACGTTTTCCTTCCACTTGAAAAGTGCTAAGGGAGATGGCTTTTTCGTCCATGACAT
>JAHDBI010000012.1:31673-52377 GCA_020630475.1 Saprospiraceae bacterium | reverse complement strand
AGATAATCAGACGAAAAGAAAAGACTATCCCCCTTTGAAGTTGGAAACTTCTCATTGCCTTGTGAATTAATTTGCGCTGGAAGTAAGGACGGTTTTGCCCATCTTCGCTTTAAACGTTCAGTGTAATACAAATTGTAATCTCCGTTTTCACTTCGATCAGAAGCAAAAACAAGGACTTCATCATTTTCAATTAGACAAGGATGACCATAATTGTATTCATCTAATATAAAATTAAGCGGTTCTGGGTCCGACCAACCGTATTCGTCTTTATAGGAATACATGATCTTACAATTCGCATCATCTTCTTCATTTTCAAAGTAGCAACGAGTAAAGTAGATTTCCGTCCCATCTTTATTAAAGCAAGCGGCTCCCTCATTAAATTCTGTATTAAGACTTTCGTCGAATGGCATTACGTCTCCGCCATTTAATCGGACTTTAAATAAATCAGAAAATCGATGACCTGTCCAGTTATACACTTCATCCCCTTCCGAAGCATTTCGATCCGAGGTAAAAACGAGCTCATTCGATAATATCACTGGTGCATAATCACCGTATTCAGAATTAAATCCTAATCTTTCAATATCATAATAATACTTCGGGTCTAATTCAAAGAGCAATTCAGCTTGTCTACAGATTCCTATTTCCCTGGATATTTGTTGATTACCGGGAAGACGCGATTGTAATTTCTCAAATTGGGCGACAGCCTGCTGATAATTCTCTAATTTCTTATAGGCAAAAGCCAGCTCTCTTAGTGCCTTCGTTTGATCTTTTAATTCAACCGATTTTTTAAACCAGATTAAGGCATTTTTATCGTCATTGACATATTGGTAGGACTTTCCTAAAAGAAATGCTGTTTCTGCTTTTTGTTCTGAACTCTTGGTGCTCTGAAACTCTTCCTGAAAGAAATCTATCGCCACGGCGTACTGTTTTAAATCGTAGGCCATGATTCCTGAATCTACCTTTTTAGTAAAGCTACAGGCTTGAAATAGCAAAACGAGTACGATCAGAAAAGTCCATCCTATTTTAAAGAAGAGTTTTGACATACTACAAGAACGAAAAGATTTAAAACATATTCAAAAAAAAAGTGGATATAAAGACGACTTTATATCCACTTCTAAATTCTTTATATCTAAAGACTAGCTCGTTTTTCTTCTTGAGAAACTCTCTTTTTTAGTTCCTTTAGTTACTGCCGCCTTTACTTTTAGGTCATCCGATAAATCTCTTACGATTGGTGTTGCCACGAAAATCGAAGAATATGTACCTACAAGTACACCGATTAACAATGCAAAAGCAAAGCCTTTGATACTACTTCCACCGAAAACGAATAAGATACCAATCACCAATAATGTAGTTAAAGAGGTGATGATCGTTCTACTGAAAGTACTATTGATCGCCATATTCAATACGTCGTCCGTAGATTTCTTTGTATAGATCCCTAAGTACTCTCTGATACGGTCAAATACCACCACGGTATCATTGATCGAATATCCAATTACTGTCAATATCGCTGCGATAAAGGCTTGATCAATTTCCATAGAGAAAGGTAGTATCCCCCATAACATGGAGAAAATTCCTAATACTACAAGGGAATCATGAAGCAAGGCAGAAACGGCACCTAAACTATATTGCCACTTATTAAATCGAATGAAGATGTACAAGAAAATCAATAGTAACGCAAAGATTCCTGCTTTGAACGAACTGTTCTTGATATCATCGGCAATTGTCGGGCCTACTTTTGTAGAGCTAATTACTTTAGTTCCGCTGTTACTTTCTGAGTTTTCAAAATCTGCTAAACTAAGATTAGTCGCTCCAGTAATATTTTGAATTCCTTCGAAAAACTTAGCCATGACTAATTCATGTGCATCCTTATCTGTATTATCAATTTCATAATCAGTAGTGATATTGAAGGTGTTGTCAGAATCCACAGCTTTTACTACTGGAGTCGAACCAAACACCTCAGCCAATCCAGCTGTCAATCCATCTCTTTCAACATCTGGATGATCATTAAATTGAACCGTGTATTGGTATCCACCTTGGAAATCTACTCCAAGATCAAATTTCTTCGTAAACATAGATACTAATCCCGCTGCGATAAACACACCAGAGATGATGTACGCTATTTTTCTTTTCCCTAACCAATCTACTTGCATATTAGCAAACATGTTCTTAGACCATCCAGTCCAGAAAGAAATACTTCTTCCTTTACCAGTCCACCAATCAATAATTAAACGACCAAGTAAAACTGCAGTAAATAAAGACGACAATACACCAATAATTAATACCACCGCAAAACCTTTAATTGGGCCTAAGCCAAAATATGCCAATACAAATGCCACCAAAATAGTGGTAACGTTGGCATCAATAATCGCAGAATAGGAATAACCAAATCCATCTTTGATGGCCGCTTGTAAGGACTTACCAGACCTCAATTCCTCTCTAACCCTTTCGAAAATGATCACGTTGGCATCTACGGCCATACCGATGGTCAATACGATACCTGCAATGCCAGGGACGGTTAAAACAGTTCCAAAAGATGCTAATGCTCCAAAGATGAAAATGATATTGGCAATCAGAGATAAAATAGAAACGATACCTGCACCACCATAATACAACATCATGAACAGCATCACAATAAGTAAACCTGCAATCAAGGAGTTTCTAGATGCTGTAATATTCTTTTGACCTAAATATGGACCAACGATTGATTCCTGAATAATTTCAACCTGAGCAGGTAATTTTCCAATTTCTAACACATTGGCTAAATCCACGGCCTCTTGAGTACTAAAGTTACCTGTAATCGAAGAATTTCCACCTGTGATGGCACCTGTACTTACACCAGGAGCAGTGGCTACCTGATCATCTAATAGGATGGCAATACTTCTCTTTGTTTTAAAGGCCTTGTCGGTCATTTCAGCCCATTTCTTCGCTCCTTTCGCATTCATTTGAAGGCTCACTTGCTGTTGTCCTGTTTGAGGATCTGGGCCTTGTGTTGCTTTTACGACTACATCACCTTCTAATTCTGCTCTACTGGATCCAGGTTGCTTCTTAACTAAGTATAATTCGTATTGATCCGTCTCGACAGGTTGATCATCTTCGTAAGCCACATAAGGCTTTTTTGACCATCTGAAATTACCGTCTGCAGGAAATAATGCTTTAATCTCAGGGATGCTCAACATCCTCATCACTTCATTACGTTGATTCTTATCTGCAACACCCACAATAGGACCATAAAAATTAGCTGCTCCATTGATCCCGTTCACGGCTAACTTGCTCATTAACGGACCCTGACTGAGCAATGGATCACTATCCTGTAGTGTTAAAACTGAATCTATTGTATTTCCTAAAGAGTCATACTCGTAGGTAAATACAGAATCTAAAGCAACTTCTTGTTCTTCAACTCCTTCTAATTCCTTTAACCTTCTATCTGCTTGTTGAAAAGCGGCACGGATGCCTGGATCATCAAAGTGATAACAGTGCATGAATTCCAACTTCGCTGTAGACTCTAATAGGTCACGAAGTCTTTTTGGGTTTTCAATACCTGGAACCTCAACCATGATTAGATCTCGTGCTTCATCAAGGGATACGTTTGGTTGAGCTACTCCAAGACCATCAATTCTTTCTTTTAACCTTTGAAAAGTCAACTTCACTGTTTCTTTCGACTTTTCTCTAAGTAATCTAATTACTTCACCATCGTCCGTATCCAGATTAATGTTTTCACCTAAAACCGGTGCTCTATTGAAGATCTTAGATAGTTTCTTACCCTCAGAAATTTTTTGATACTCTTCATAAAAAAGAGTCACAAAGTTGGATTGTGAACTTTTCTGAGCTATCGAGGCTTTATCCAAGGCGTCTCTAAATGTTCGATCCTTGTTATTGTTAGATAAAGAAACCATTAACTCCTTTAGATCTACTTGCAATACTGCACTCATTCCACCTTGTAGATCCAAACCAAACGCTAACTGCTGAGCCTTTAATTCTGAATAGGTGTAAGATTTCAATAATGGAATGCTAAATATTTCATCATCCGAAATAGAATCTAGATAAGCAGCTTTTGCTTGACTCATAACAGATGACCTTTCCTCTTCAGAAACTGATGAGGCAACCATTTCAGCATGTTCTAATGCCTCCTTCTCTACTTTATTGGTAGGGATGAGATACATGAATTGAACAATACTCACTATGATTAAGAGTATTAGAAATAATTTTATAAGTCCTTTTCCTTGCATGATTTTATATTTAGCGTTGCTTCCTCAAAAACTCCGCAAATATAAATGTTTTAGCTTATTTATTGCCCTTCAAAGAAATAAAAGCCCAGGATGGAATTATTTTTAATTTGAATCGGTTATCTTTCTGTCGTGGCTTGGTTCATATTTCGCCAAAAACAGCCACAACTCCATTATAAACACTTAAAACAAAATTACGAATGGGATTATTTTCTTTTTTAAAAAATGCAGGGTCATCTATTCTAGGTAGAGCTGCAGAAAAAAACGATGCTGCTGAAGCGGCTGATGAGGCAAAAAAGCGTGAAATGGATGCTTATAGAGGTGAATTATTGGCTTCTGTAGTTTCTAGTTCAGGAATCGAAGTCGATGGCTTATCTGTAGAATGCAATGATGATGTAGCCACAGTTTATGGCCAAACAGGTAGCCTTGAGGACAAAGAAAAGGTCATTTTGATGGTTGGTAATGTTGATGGCATTGCCGCTGTTGATGATAGACTTTCTGTTGTTGCTCAACCACAATCCACTTTTTACACAGTAGTTGGTGGTGATTCACTATCTAAAATTGCTAAAGAACACTACGGTGATCCAATGAAGTACACGGCTATTTTTGAAGCGAACAAACCAATGTTAGAGCATCCGGATAAAATTTATCCAGGGCAAGTATTAAGAATTCCAAACTTAGGATAAAATAGAAAGGGGCTTTAAAAGCCCCTTTTTTTATTCGTTTAATTTCCAATTGTATTCTACATAATCTAGCTGAGCCCCAGCATCAATCTTTACTTGGCTATATTGATTCAGATAATCGATTAAATTTCCAAAGTCTTGTGCATACCATTCAAATATCTTGGAAACGCTTACTTGGCCTGATTCAATCATATTATAAGACGGATTATTAATGAATGATTTAGTTTGGCGCTCTAAATTGGATTCTAAATTTTGTGCAGTCCAAGCTTTATTCAATAGAGGCGGACATGATTTTGCTGCACAATTCACCGCAAAATGGATTCTTGGTTCATTGTAAGTCGGTCTAATTATTTCGTTTTCAATTTGATTTAATGAATAGGTCTTACCCGCTAACTGTATCCATGTCTTATCCCAGGGCTTGCCCCCTTCGAGATCAGTAATACTATTCACAGGATAATGATTTAAAATCAACTTAATCGTAAATGCGTTATATACATTGATCCAATAAGCCAGCTGCTTTTTTTGATCCCATGAACTTTGAATCGGATTGTCCGAAAGATGTTGAAGATATTCATCTAAAACAGATACCTCAGATTTAAAGCCTTTATAATTCACTTTACCATCCTTTGAGACGTACTTGTTTAACAATTGGTCAAAAGAAGCATGAGATAAAGATTGAATTTTCGTGATTTCTATTTGTGGATCCGGATCTCCGACTTCCTTTGGTAATCCTGCAAGTACAGGAGTTTTTTCGTCTATAATCTGAGTAATTTCCTTTTCTTCAATCAACTCCTTACTGACCTCTATTTCTGTATCGGCACTTCTTTTTTCTTCAATCCCTGCAGGCTTCTCTTCTTGCTTCTCTTCTTGCTTGTCTACTGGTATTACTTTATCTTCTTTGGGTTTAAAATCAATATCCTGTTCAATTTCTTCTTTAAGCTGTGGCAATTCCACCTCTTGTTCGGTTTCTTTGACAACAGGCTTTTGCTGAACTAGCATTTCTTCCATGATTTCTTTTTCGGATGTCTCCGAATGGTTTTCTAATTCTACCGGTGTAGATTGATCATTGACTTCAGGAGTTTGATTCGCTGGTTTGCAAGCTAAAAGCGATAAGCTAATAATTACGTAAGTCCACATCCTATTCATTTTTAAGGTGATTTACAATTAAAACTCTAAATCGAGATAAATCGTTTTTCGAAAATTGTCTTTCCAAAAACAATTCAAATATATTAAAGATTTATTTAATATGTTAGAAACTGTAATCCAGTCTGATTGCGTAGCTACGAGGGGCTTCTAATAGCCCAGGACGAGTGGTATATTCTTCGTTCAAAAAATTGTTGATCAAAAAGGACAATTTGACATCATATCTTTCATAGGAGAATCTAGCATCCCATAAACGGTATCCTTGATTATTGGCTTCCCGATATTCTTTGATCTGTCCCAGAACACCAAGAATATTATCTATAGCCAACATATGGCTTACGTATCTGTATGAAATTCCAGTTCGAAAACCTTTCCATTCTCCCTCGACATCTATTTTAAAGCTTTCCTTTGAACGATACTTCAAAACATTGTAGTCAACAGAAGAGGCCGTCCGTAATTGCTCATTAAAATCTTTGTACCTAGGATTCGAATAGGTATAACCACCTATCCAGCGAATTGGAATGGAAAAAACCTCTGATTGACCACCAATATTTATTTCATACCCTTCAATCGTCGCACCTCCAACATTTTGAGATTGAAACCCTTGTGTATTATCTATGATGACAAAAGTAAATTCCATCATATTATCGTATTCTGTCCAAAATCTACTGACATCGATATATCCATTTAATCCTATAAAACTAAATCCCTGCTTAATACCGATCTCACCTGACCAAGCTCTTTCAGATTCTAAATTGATATTTGGGAAAATCCTGTAGCCTCCAAATGTTGTAGCGATTAATCTTTCCGTTACTGTCGGATATCTATATCCTTGTCCCCAGGAAGCTCTCAAAAAGCTATAATCAGCAAGCTCCCAGTTCAAACCAAATCTCGCGATGAGACCGGAGTCTGTAATTTTACCATCGGGTATCGTAACACCATCAAACATTTCTGGGACATTCTGCCGATTATATTCATAACGCAATCCTCCTGACAAGCTTAGTTTTTCTTTTAAGGTGATGTCAGCTTGCACATAACTTGCAATATTAGATGCGGTAACCAATGTATCACTGAACAACTCAGAGTCCGTAAAATTCCCATTATATACAAGGCCCGAGCTTAGATTAATAGATCTGCGAACGAAGTTTCTACTAAACTGATATTCCGTATAAATATTATTACTCTCGTTGGATTGATTATTGTCATTGTCATTCAAGATGTAATGATATCGAGTCTTTATTCTATGTCGATTTTTATACTTGTCATAATAACTTAGGTATGGGTCAATATGATATCGGACATTGGTTCTTTGTGACACGTTACTTCCTCGAGTAATTAAGGTGGGTAAACGACCTTGCCAAAAGAAGAAGTCTGATGAAGCCAAATCGTTATAATTGACATTAACACCAAAATTCAATCTTTCTGAATAGCGATAGCGAAGGTTTAAGGTTCCTCTGTTTCTTTCATCAAAAGTGTTTTGATTCCAACTATCTCGTCTGAACAAATAAATAGAACTTACAAAATCAAGTTTATCAATTTTGCGTCTATGGACTATTGAAAATTGTCGCGCACTTGGTTGTTCGTTTTCGTTCCACCAGGTTTTATCTTCATCTGCATAGTCCTGAAATCTTTGGTAAGAAATACCAATTTCCGTTTCTGGTTTAGATTTGGCGTAGCCTGTACGCATGTGAATAATTCCATTCAATGCGGATGACCCATAGAGTGTGGATGAGGCCCCTTTTAATACCTCCACCTGAGAAATATTTTCCACTGGTAAATCAGAAAAATTAGGTACTCCTGCATCTACTTGCATTGCCGGCATTTCATCTAATAATAGCATGACTCTACTTCCTGCACCATATGCCCATCCAGAACCCCCTCTGATATCTGCTTGCCCATCATTGATTTGAACCCCAGCTACTTTTGATAATACATCTTCAATGGAAGAAGCATTATTACTTCGAATCAAATCTGGCTTCAATACATCGATAGAAACCACCGATTTTGCAATAGAAGTTTCATATTTAGATCCAGTAACCGTAGCTGTTTCTAAAATATTCTCTGATAAATCAAGTTCGACTTTTAAGTCGCTTGCAGATGAGGTTACGGTAATCGTTTTCGTAACATAACCGATATAGCTAACAATGACATCCGATACGCTTTTAATATTAAGCACTGCACGACCATTGACATCAGTACTCACTACCGTGGAATCGTAAGATATCGTTGCCGAAATTAATGCCTCTTTGGAAGACGCGTCTAACACCTCAATATCAATAGGATTTTGAGCTTGAAGACTATTAGGTATAAATGCGATGAACAGACTTAGTATAGAAAATCGTATCGCAAACTGTAAGAATCTCATGGTTATCAATTGCGTGTAGCAATATAAGCAATTAGACCACCAATGTCCTTATTGAAAGTCTATTCTTCTTCGTCAATGATTTCGACAATCTCATCAATCATAGGAAGACTCAACCATTGCTTTTCTTCTACGCTTACCGACCACATTCTGAGGAACCCTCCAGATTCTTTCGCAATATGCTCGGCAAAACTTAAAAAGCTCTTGTAAAGTGGATAGGCCACATTATTTTCCAATTTAGCAAAGACTCGATTCACCGAACTCAATTTATTGGAGAGGATTTCATTTCTTTGATCCGTATCGTCTGGTAAAGACTCCATCAGGCTCACTAAATCTTCATTAAATTGCTGCCCTACTCTATCATAAAATTCTCGAAGAATTTCGGGACCAGCATAACTTCTTATTTTGGTCAATTTCTCTGCCCATTCTGTTTCTTCTGTATCAATCTTTCCATCTGCGCCAGCTATTAACACAGTTATTTCAGCGACAGCATCAATGAGAACTTGCAGTTCTTTTTCATTTAATCTTTCAAAATGCAACATGGTGGCTCTTTTAATTTTGACGCAAAAATACTATTCTTCATAGGATGTAGGTAAAGCAAAAATTAAATATTTCTAAAAAACGTATATTATAAATTCTAATCCTAAGTTCAATTAATATCTTTAGTGTTACAACTTGAGAAGTTTGGCGAAGACTAGTACACCAAAGAAAAAAAAGCAAACACCCCTTATGAAACAATATCATGAGGTGAAGATGAAGCACCCAGATACTTTACTGTTATTTAGGGTTGGTGACTTTTATGAAACTTTTGGGGAGGATGCCATCAAGGCAAGTGAAGCGCTCAACATTATTTTAACTAAAAGAAATAATGGCGGATCGGATATTGAATTAGCCGGCTTCCCTTATCATTCTTTGGATCTTTATCTTCCTAAGCTTGTTAAGGCAGGCTATCGTGTGGCTATCTGCGAGCAATTAGAGAAGCCATCCAAAGAAAAAAAGATCGTTAAAAGAGGTGTTACTGATGTAATTACACCGGGCGTTACGATCAATGATCATATTTTAGATCAGAAATCCAACAACTTTCTTGCTGCACTACATTTTAACAAAAAGGACGTAATAGGTATTGCATTATTTGATATTTCTACTGGTGAATTTCTTGTCAGTGAAGGTTCGCAAGCCTACATTGAAAAACTGATACAAGGCTTTCAACCCTCTGAAATCATCATAAGCAAATCCAAGAAAAATTCTTTTGAAAATGATTTCGGTTCAGAGCATTATACTTTTTGCCTAGATGAATGGGTCTTTACAGAAGACTATTGCACGGAGCTTCTACAAGATCACTTTCAAGTCAAAAACCTAAAGGGTTATGGCATTGAGGATTTAAAAGAAGCTCAAATTGCCGCTGGGTCTATTTTTCATTATTTAAAAAGCACTCAGAATTTAGCCCTAGAACATCTTAGGAAAATTCAGAGAATCCCTTCCGAACAACATGTTTGGTTAGATAAATTTACCATTCGCAGTCTAGAGCTAATCCATAGCAATCATCCTACGGGAATTCCATTGATTCAAGTGTTAGACCAAACGGTTTCACCCATGGGTGCAAGGATGCTTAAAAGATGGATTTTACTACCTCTGACCGACATCAAAACAATTCATCAGAGACAATCCATGGTCAAGTGTTTTGTAGAAGAAACGCAAAATTTAGATCAGTTTGAAGCGGCCATTAAAAATACGGGTGATCTAGAGCGGTTAAGTTCGAAAATAGCGATGTATAAAATAGGGCCCAGAGAAATTTTACAAGTCAAAAGAGCCCTTATTCAATTAAACGAATTAAAAAACCTTTCGGCGAAAGCCAAAAACAAAGAGCTAAAAAACTTAGCTAAAAACATTGATCCTTTAAAGGTATTGTCCGAAAGAATAGAAAATCAAATTAGTGAAGAAACTCCAGCTACTTTAGGGAAAGGAGGTGTTTTCAAAGAAGGATTTAATGAGGAATTGGACGAACTAAAAGGCTTGCTTAAAAACAGCAAAGAGATTCTACTAGACATCCAAAAGACAGAAGCAGAAAACACGGGAATTGCAAACCTTAAAATCGGATTTAACAATGTCTTTGGTTACTATCTAGAAGTCACCAATAAATATAAAAACCAAGGTCTTATTCCTGAGAATTGGGTTCGGAAACAAACATTGACCAATGCCGAGCGATACATCACGGACGAATTAAAAAAACTAGAAAGTAAAATTCTTGGTGCAGAAGAACGGATTATTCAATTGGAGGAAACATTATATGCGGAGATCCTTCGATTCATGAATACTTACGTACATCCCCTTTTAAAAAATGCGGAGATCACCGGTCAAATTGATTGTGTATTATCGATGGCCAAAAGTGCATTGAAGTATCAATACTGTCTTCCTGAAGTGAACGATGGACTTAAAATTGAAATTAAAGATGGACGCCATCCGGTCATTGAACAACATCTTCCGATTGGAGAAACTTACATTCCAAACAGCATTTGTATCGATAATGATGAGGAACAAATTCTAATGATTACAGGACCAAACATGTCCGGTAAATCTGCTGTTCTGAGGCAAACTGCATTGATCTGTTTAATGGCACAAATGGGCTCATATGTCCCTGCGGCTTCCGCCAATATAGGATATATAGACAAGTTGTTTACGCGTGTAGGTGCATCCGATAATATCTCAAGTGGAGAATCTACATTTATGGTCGAGATGAATGAAACCTCTTCCATTATGAACAATATATCCGTACGTAGCTTAATTCTTCTCGATGAAATCGGTCGAGGAACAAGTACGTATGATGGTATTTCTATTGCTTGGTCATTAGCAGAATATCTACATGAAAATGAAGTCGCTAGACCAAAAACTTTATTCGCTACCCATTACCACGAACTGAATGAATTGACACATCAGCTAGAGCGGATTAAAAACTATCATATTTCGACAAGAGAATTAGCGAACAAGGTGATCTTTTTACGAAAACTAGTACCAGGAGGAAGTGCTCATAGTTTTGGTGTCCACGTAGCTAAGATGGCAGGAATGCCCCACAGCATTATTGCAAGAGCCAATCAAATTTTAGTACACCTTGAAAATAAATCTAAAGATTTGAGCGGTCAAGATGCAGACATCAAAGAACATCTACAAGACATTCCACCACAAGTACAATTAAGTATGTTTCAACAATCTGACCCGGTGGCTGCCCAATTAAAACATTTGATCAGTGAAATCGAAATCAATCAAATGACCCCTATTCAGTGCATGATGAAACTGAACGAATTGATCACACTCCTAGACGAATAATTACATCCACCTTTCTTTACTTGTCTCTACTTTATAGAGAATATAATCTCTTATATCTTTAGCATCTTGATGAGGAATAAATGGTATCGTAGCTGAACCGGATGCTGTATAAAATTCGATATCTGCCAAATCATTTCTTTTTTGATAGAGGGTTTGCTGGATTTTAATATTCTGAACCTTTATCAATTTCAACAAACTTTCGTAGTCACCAAACATTCCCTTTTTGACAAGCATGACCCATTGATTAAAGTCATATCTGTATTTCTTAAACTTAACGATAGAGCTTAAAATAATCCAAATTAACCATAAGCCAGCAATGCCCAGAAGCACCCACCTCTGTTCAATATTAAAATAAGCAATCGTCACGAGCATCAAGGCTGGAATACCACCAACGAAAATTATCCGTCGAATCAAGTATCTATAATCAATCCCCTTTCCTTGTAGGCCATCAAAAGCACCAGACCTAAAATAATGCCTTTTCACTTCTTCTATCTGTTCGTTATAGCAACCCACTACTTTAATGGATTTGTTGGAATTAACCTCTACGCTCGAAGCCTGTTTAAATTGCAGATCCTTCATTCCAAAAAATCGTTTCAAAGGATTATCTCCCCACTGAATCATTTGGATTTTATGATCCATCGCTGCCACTTCTTTTCTATTAAACAATCCAGATATTATTTTGAACCCACGATCACCACGCAATAATTTCAAATCAAAATATCGAAATACAGTATTGATCAGTGAAATGAGAAAAGACACCACCGAAAGAATAACCGCCATGATTACAACTGTTGCCAAGGCCTGAGACATCTCAGGGAGATAAGATTCTGTATACTCCTCTGCGTTTATTCCTGCATCTTGGAGGTTGTCATATATCCAAAAGAAGAATAGCATAATTAGACCAAAAGATTTAAAATGATTTTGGCTTGCGCCAATTTTAATTAAATCCAAAACACCCAGTTCTAATATTGGACTAAACTCTTGTTCGGAAGATTGTTCGGTAATGGAATTTTCTTCTAGGACTGATTCTTTTTTGGCACTCAGAATTGTTTCTCGCAATGCCACTGCCATGTCTCGATCTAATGCATCAAAACTAAATTCGTCCTTAGCTGAACCTGCGGTGTCTACCTTTAAACCAACTACATTAAATACTTGCTGAATCAAATTTTGTTCAAAATTGACTGTTTGAATTCTATCAAATGAGATATTCAATACCTTTCGATTAATCACTCCTTTATGGACAATCAATTCATCCCCTTTAATGTGGAAGTAAAATCTGAAATATCCTATAATAGATAAGACCAAGGAGACAATAGCCACGACAGAAATAAATATTACTAAATAGTTTTTCTCTGTACCGCCTCGGCCGATTAAAAAAATCAGTAATACAGGCCACAATTGCCTAACAATTATTTTAAAGGTTTTGTAAATCAGAATGGCAATGGCCACTTTTGATTGTCGAATAGGAATACTAAAGTCAAAATCATTCTTCCTCATCCACCCTTATTTTTCTAGAAACAACTTCTTTTAGTCGATTGGCTTTGTCCGGTTTCAAACCAGGAATTTTTAAATCACTTTGTTGGCCACCCGCTGTAAATAATTTTAAGCTAGCTAGATTAAACATTCTCGCAATTGGTCCGCGAACAACTTCTAAATGTTGTACTCGATTAAACGGAACAGCTATTTCCTTATACCACAAGTAACCTGTCCGATAAATAATATCTTTTTCGCGCAAAGCAAATGATTTGACCTTACAAGACTTCATGGTGACAAATATTTGTGCAAAAGCTAGAAGAGCAACACCCAATAAAACCCAATGCGCGTGCTTGAATTTATCTGTGTCATCATTCAATAAATAAACTGCTGCTAGCCCAGCGAAGATAATTAACCAAAATAAAAACGAGCTGATAAAGGCCACAGTGGTATACTTAGACTCAATGGACTCAAAATACAAATGCTCTATCTGAGGTAATTCATCCGAACTGATTTGTTCATTTTCAAAAAACATGAATGGAAGTTTCGATTAAAAACATAACAAAAAAAGGGGCAGAATAATTCTGCCCCTCCAAAATATATTATTTCTAATTAAAGTTTAGATACTTTTCGGACCATAGTACCTCTTTCTGTACTTACGGTCAATAAATACAATCCTGAATCATAGCTCGTCATATCTATAGCATGATTAATCTTCTCAGATGCTCTAATATTTTGCATATAAATCAAACTTCCTTTAAGATCATAAATACTCACTTGAATGTCTACTGGGTTGATAAAGTCAATAGATACATTAAGCGACTGATTTACAGGATTAGGAAAGTAAGAGAATTGATCAACATCGCTCAACAACTCATCACTCGAGATAAATTGAATTTCGACAGGATCAACATTTATAATACATCCATTGGCATCTGTTACAACGCATGAATATTCTCCAGCCTCTAGTCCAGACAGATCTTCAGTTGTTTCACCGTTAGACCATAAATACTCATAAGGGGCAGTTCCACCACTAACCGTGATATCTATAGACCCATTGGCTGCTCCTTGATTTTCATCTTGAGCAACAACATTATCAAGTACTAATGCGTCAGGGGCAGTTAAAGTATATTCATACATTCTTTCACAACCATTTTCATCTTTCACAATGCAAGAATAATCTCCAGCTGGTAAATCATTTCTTTCTTGTTCAGTTGAACCATCTCCCCACAAGTAAGTCAATGATCCTGTTCCACCTTCAGCATTTACGAAAATAGAGCCATCTAAGTCGCCAAAGCAAAGTAGGTCATTCACAATAGATGTTGCACTAATCGGTGTTGGCTGATCAATAATGTAATCATATGATTTAGAACATCCGTTTTCATCCTTGACTTCTACAGTGTACAATCCTGGACTTAAATCGGATCGACTACTACCTGTAGCTCCATCGTTCCAATTATATTCTAAGTTTCCAGTTCCACCATCTGCACTGACTTCAATAGAACCATTGTCAATTCCGAAACATGTTAGGTCAGTTTTATCCGCCGTAACCATTATTTCAGTTGGTGCCGTAATTTCGAAACTTTCTTCATATTCATTATTGGCTTCATCAATTACAACAACAACGTAGGTACCTGGTGCAAGATTTTCAATCATCATGAGATCACTGGTGAAACCATTAGGTCCAGTCCACATGACCGAGTAACCAGGTAAACCGCCACTTACATTTACTTGTGCAGACCCATCATTAGAATCATAACAAGTTAATGAAGAGGAAGACCCAGAAGCTACTATAGGTGAGATGTATTGCACATCTTCACATTGTGTATTTGGTCCACAAGCATTTTCTGCAGTGAAGCAAACCTCATAAATACCTGTTTCAGAAAATTCGATATTGGCATTTTCTTCATTACTCACTACATTTCCATCTACAGTCCATTCAAATGCATTAGGATCCCCAGATGAATTATTATTCATTTCAAGAATATTATCATTTAATTCCGTAGTGAACCCAGCGTCAGGAACAGCAGCAGTAGTTTCTACTAGCACTTCAGCTGACGCATTACATCCACTTGCAGGAGCAAATACATTCATCGTATACACTCCAGCAGCGTCGATTGTTGGGTTTAAACCATCTGCACCATCTACTATATTTCCATCGGTAGTTGTCCAAGAAATTTCAAAATCATCAATATCACCGTCTACATCACCAGCAAGCACCAATTCTAAAGTCGTACAGCTTAAAGATTCTGAAGGATCTTCAACGGCCACAACTGGTAAATTAACATCTTGGCTAACAGTACTTAACGCTTCGGAAGTACATCCATTTGGAGCAGTAGCAATAGCGGTATAATCACCAGCAACATTAACATCGATACAATCTTGATCAATAATTTCACCCGCTTCAGTTTGCCATTTGATGGTACTGTTCGCATCAGTGCTTGCACATATCTGTACGCTTGATTGGTCACAAGTAATTATGGCATTTTCAGTTTCAACACTAGGGGTAGCATAGTCACCCGTTACTTCAACCATGGACACATTACTACAACCATTCGCTGTATTGATGACCTCTAATGAATAGGTACCAGGTGCATCGATTTCAACTTCTAAAGCATCGGCTCCAGAAACAATATTTCCATCTGAGGTTGTCCAAAGATATTCAAAGTCCGATCCTGTTGATGATCCTGATCCATCCAACATAATACTTACTGTATTGCAATCTATTTCTTGATCGCTTCCAGCTTCAGCATCAGGTAAATTTATATTTTCCGTAACAATGACTTCATCCATTACAATACAGCCACCGCCATCTAGAACTTCATAAGTATAAGTTCCTGCAGCAGTTACAACTGCTGCATTGGTATCCGAAATTTCGTTACCATCCGCATCAAACCATTTTTCACTAGTGACATTTCCGGTCGAAGAACCCGTTAAAGTAACACTCGTAGCAACACAGTCTAACATTTCATCCTGTCCACCATCTGCAGTAGGAGCAGGTAAATCTTCAATAATAAATGGTGAGAAACTTTGACAACCATTGACATCAGTCACTGTAGCAATATAGGTGCCCGATGCAAGATTTGGGAAAGTCGAAACAGGTGTGCTTCCGCTTCCAATATCATATGAATAAGGTTGAACTCCACCTCCCGCAGTCACAATAGCCAATCCATTATCTTGGTTACAGGTCGTTGGAAAGGAATTGGTCGTACCAAATAATACAGCTGGTTCATTGATAGAATACACTTCAATGTCTTCACATCCAAATGGATCCGTCACGGACACTTGATAAGTTCCAGCAGAAAGACCCGAGATACTTGCACCACTCATTCCATTATCCCAGTTATAACTATAACTTCCATTTCCACCAGTTGCTGTCACATCTATCGATCCGTTTCCATATCCAAAACATGTGATATCCTGAACATCTAAAGCAACAGTTTCAATAGGTAATGAAGTAGCACCAACTGTAATGTTTGATACATCAATGTAATACTGGTTTGCATCCTTTATTTGAACACTATAATTGCCTGGAGGCACCAAAACATCTTGAGCCGTTTGTCCGTCAGACCAATTAAAAGTCAAACCACCATATCCTCCCGTGGCCGTAGCGTCGATAAAACCTAAGGGGTTATTACAATCAGCATCAGTTACGGAGGTTGAGCCACCTAAAGAAAAAGAATCGAAAAGCCAATTCTCCCAAGTACTGGCAGAAGCAGTTCCGACCTCCCAAGTCCTTTTATCCGGACTGATCGCATAGAATGTAGGATAATATGTGATGTTATAATCATTCCGAACTCCTACTTCACTCGCTGTCAAATCAATGATAGGATACGGCGTACCCGTCACCCAATCTCCTTGAGTCGAGTCATTACATCCTGAAGGACCATATAAGCAAGCAGTATTTGTACCGAGATCCGCCTCAATTTTAAATACCATAATTTCTCCAGTTCCTGGAGGACCATATTGGTTGTAAAGATTCTTAATTACACCTTGTTGGTGATAACTCCAACAAGGAGGACACCATGTCGCAGAGAAATCTAGGATCACAGGAATACCTGCGTCTAAATAATCATAAAGTGTCCAGGTGTTACCGTTAATATCGGTAAGTGTCCAATTCTCTGCTGTAGAACCATCAGGTAATGCTGCCTTAGCTTCTTGAGAATGGAATAGAAACATTGCCAACAGGCAAGTAGTAAAAATTCTTTTCATAAGTGGTTAATTTGAATTTTTCGAATGTGCGAAGAGATGCCATCATTCAAGGATTGAATGATAAAAACCAAGAATGGTTTAATCGTTAGTAGCATGCCTTCAAATTGATTTCCTTTAAATTAAGGAAACCAATTAAAAACCCACAAAATATGTCGTAGAAATTACCTTATTAGAATTTTCTTTGGCCCATGTTCGGCATGCCTTGCATCATTTTGTCCATCCCTTTTCCTTTGCTCATCATATGCATCATTTTACGCATTTGATCAAACTGTTTAATGAACATATTGATTTCATGAATACTTCGACCACATCCTTTGGCAATTCTTCTTTTACGACTCATATTCAATACCTCAGGATTCCCTCTTTCTTTTTGGGTCATTGACTGAATGATGGATTCTACTTTGGCGAAAGCCGAATCATCTATATCTAAGTTCTTAGTCATTTTACTCATCCCAGGAATCATACCAATTAAACTCTTGATATCACCCATTCTTTTAATTTGATTCAGCTGACTAAGAAAATCATTGAAGTCAAATTTGTTCTTTTTGATTTTCTTTTCTAACCGCTTCGCTTCCTTCTCGTCAAACTGCTCTTGGGCCTTTTCGACAAAAGAAACGATATCACCCATTCCAAGGATTCTTTGCGCCATCCTATCTGGATGAAATACATCAAGATCCTCTAATTTTTCTCCTGTACTGACAAATTTGATGGACTTACCAACTGTGTATTTTACAGTTAAAGCGGCACCGCCTCTTGTGTCACCATCTAGTTTGGTCAATACTACCCCATCATAATCGATCATATCATTGAAGGCCTTTGCTGTATTTACAGCGTCTTGACCTGTCATTGAATCCACAACAAATAAAGTTTCTGTCGGAAGAATTCCATTTTTAATTTCGGAGATCTCCTTCATCATAGATTCGTCCACTGCCAATCTACCCGCCGTATCGACAATCACCACATCGTGGCTATTGGCTTTAGCATGAGCAATACCATTTAAAGCAATTGCAACAGGATCCTTTTGGTCAGGTTCTTTGTACACGGCAACACCCGCTTGTTCGGCAATCACCGTTAATTGATCTATCGCAGCAGGTCGATATACGTCACAAGCCACTAAAAGAGGCTTTTTACTTTTCTTTTCTCTTAAATACTTCGCTAATTTACCGGAGAAAGTCGTTTTACCAGACCCCTGTAATCCTGCTATAAGTACTACTCCAGGATTTCCTTTGATATTGATACCAGCCGATTGTCCACCCATCAATTGGACCATTTCGTCCATCACGATTTTAACCATCAGTTCGCCCGGCTTGACTGCGTTGAGTACATTCTCAGAACCCAGGGCCTTATCTTTTACCTTATCGGTAAATTCCTTTGCAATTTTATAGTTAACATCAGCTGCTACAAGCGCTCTTCTTATCTCTTTTACAGACTGCGCGATGTTAATCTCTGTCAATTTACCTTGACCCTTCAAATTCTTGAAGGCGGAATCTAACCGATCACTTAAATTTTCGAACATGGTAATTTATCTTTTAGCGCTCCAAATATAGCGGATTTATCTTTATTTTCGACCTGCTTTAGGGGTCAACGCTCAATTAGAAGTCTTTCTATAAAATGATTTCTTCAATGAACTCGTTGACTTCGTATAAATCGTTAAAACACACCCAATGAGATGGCCTTTCTTTAGTTTGATTTTGATCGCATGCTTGTGCATGTCCTCTTATAATCCGAGGGTTGGCGATGTTATTGATAGCTTTAACGGAGTTCCCGTTTATTACAATGGTAAAATGAATCATGTTTCTGGAAGAAATGTAGCACCAGGTGGCTATAATTTAGGACTTAGATATCAATGCGTCGAATTTGTAAAGCGATATTACTATTATCACATAGGACACCGAATGCCTAACTCTTATGGACATGCTAAGGATTTCTTCGATCATCAATTGGCTGATAGAGGATACAACACCACAAGAGCTTTACTTCAGTTTCGCAATACTCGAGAGTACAAACCTTTAGTGAACGATATTTTGATATACGGTGCGAGTGTCGAAAATCCATATGGTCATATGGGTATAGTTTCGGATGTTGGCGATGACTATGTAGAGATTGTTCAACAAAACTGGGGAACGAAAACTCGTAAAATCCTAACGCTCGTAGAATTTGAAGGCATTTATACCGTCGCGGATTATAGCGTTTTGGGTTGGTTAAGAAAACCTCGATAGGCCCCATCTAGATTTTTTGATTCCGCCTTCTGCCTTCAAACAGGCCAAAAATATATTTAATCAATCCGTGAGATACTATTACGCAAAGCTAATTTGTTAATATTGTACTATATAAAATAGAATCATGTTTAGAATTAGTTTTATCGTTATTGCCCTGGCATTATGCTCTAATTTCAACATTTCTGCTCAAGAAAATGAAGAAAATGTCATCATCGAAAGATTTAATGGATTTGGTAGCGATTTAAGTATTGCCAAAATAATCATCGATAAGTCTAATAAAAAATTGATTGCCTCCAACAAAGGGCTGTTCAGGATTGCTAAATTCGATCAGAATCCAGAAACTTTACTTGAAGGCAATATCACAGTTGTAAGTTTTGATCGTAAGGGGCGTATTCTTGCTGCTTCGGACAACTCAGTAATTCGAATTCAAGACCGAATGAAATATTCAGTTTCTGAAGGCGCCGTAATAAGCAGTCTATTGGTTTATCAATCCAAGTTAATCGTAGGCACCAATCAAGGAGCCTTTATTTTCAATGTTAAAACTGGAAAATTACTGGATCACAAGACTGTCGAAAATTCGAAATTATGGTCCAACGAAATTAACTATTTACACGAAGACAAATATGGACACGCTTGGGTAGGAACAAACAAAGGCGTACTGCGTTTTGACGACAGTGATTGGGATGATAAACGTGATGGTAAAAAAGAAGCCTTCCTCATAGTTAAGGAAGACAATGAGGCAGTTTGGACGATTACAGACAAAGAATTTTGGTTTATTCATGATGGATGGAGGTGGAATCCATTGGGTCTTGAGGATGATTGGTTTAGAGGAAGAATTAATGACTTTACTTTTGATTCAAAGGGTCGCTTATATCTGGCCTCGGAAGTATTAGCAAGAGTGGATCCGAATTCAGAAAAAATAGAAATGTACTCTGATGATCTAGCATTGGTAAGTAAGCGATGTATGTCGATTGCTTGTGATGTCAACAACCAAGTTTGGATAGGGACAGCTAAGAGTGGATTATATAGAATTCGTTTTTCAGATAATGAAGCAGAACTACTCAATGC
>JAHDBI010000012.1:28197-31573 GCA_020630475.1 Saprospiraceae bacterium | reverse complement strand
TAAAAAAAGAGCGAATTTCTTTCAAAGGCTATGGTAAACGCAAACCTATTTCTAAGGGGAAAAGCTTTTCAGCTAGGCAGAAAAACCAACGAGTGGAGATTAAAATCCTTTCTTTAGGAACTCCTTAAATCATCATGCTTTTAGGACAATTAAAGAGACCTTTTACACCTTACCAAACAATCTATTACCACAAACCAATTCAACCAAATAATTCGTTAGTTTTTTAAAATATTAACAAAGTTTGTATTATAAAAGTCTTATATTTAGAGATTATATATATGAGTAATTTTTATATTTAAACCAACTTATAACTAAAACTAAACTAATGAAAAAGTACATCGTTGAATTTATTGGGACATTCTTTTTTGTCCTTGTTATCGTCTGTGCTGTTAATGGTGGAGCAGGTGCGATGGCACCCATAGCTATTGGATCAGCTTTAATGGTGATGATTTATGCTGGTGGTCACATCTCTGGCGGACATTATAACCCTGGCGTAACCCTGGCCGTCTTTTTAAGAGGAAAATGCAGTGCTGCCGATGTCGCGCCGTATATGATTAGCCAGATAGCTGGAGCAGCTGTTGCAGCTTTGGTTGGAGTCAAGGTTTTAGGACTTGCTGCTGCATCGGGTGCGAACGCAGGCATGGCCAATACCACAAGCGGCTTAGTTGCTGAATTTTTAGGATGCTTTGCAATCTGTTGGGTTGTATTACATACAGCAACAGCTAAAGGAACATCCGGAAATTCAAACTACGGATTAGCCATTGGATTTACTGTTACCGCTATGGCCTACGCTCTAGGAGGAATTTCTGGTGGAGCATTCAACCCTGCAGTTGCAGTAGGTATTAGCGTTGCAGAAATGGCATCATGGGGAGACATTTGGGTATTCCTTGTAGGTAATTTATTAGCAGGTGCTGTTGCAGCATTCCTATTTAAATTTGTGAACGGAGACGATTAACAAATAAGAAAATGAATTTTAAAAAGCTGTGATCTTTGTATCGCAGCTTTTTTTTTAGCTTTCGCCAATGGATAAATCGTGGAGAATTTATATTGATACAGGTGGGACCTTTACAGATTGTATTTGCTACGATCCATCCAACAATATTTCTAGGATTAAAATACTCAGTGACTCAAGTATCTGCCTGGAAATCAATCAACAAATAAGTCCATCTGAATATAAAGTTCGTGGCTTCAATCCGGACTACTATCCTTTCCTGAACACTTACAAAGCTAAATCAGGATCTAAACAATTTTCAATTAAACATTTAAGTACAGATGGCATTCTCGAATTGAATGAGGCTATTCATTTAGAATTAGGGGATCAAATTAAAATCGTCTCATCCGAACAAGCTCCTGTTTTTGCATGTAGATTGCTCACTAAAACCAACATCCATGAATGCCTTCCTGAAATAAAGTTAGCCATTGGAACAACCATTGCTACCAACGCACTTTTAGAGAAAAGACCAAAACCCATTATAGCTATTCATTCTAAGGGGTTCAAGGATTTACTGAAAATTGGAGATCAACGACGACCAAATATTTTTCAGTTAGACATTCCTGCCAAGACCATTTTAACGGAACATGTATTTGATTATTCGGAAGAGGAAGACTTGGAGGCATTTCTTCTCAACGCACAACGGAATGTTAAACTGAACAAGAATACACCCATTGCTATCTCACTAAAAAACGCTTACAAAGATGAAAGCAAAGAACATAAGCTTAAAAACTTCTTACAATCTCAGGGCTTTCAATCGGTACAATGTGGATCTACATTGAGCCAAGAAATCGGTTATTTAGAAAGGACACAAGCCACACATGTCAATGCGTATCTCAGTCCTTTAATGGATCAATTCACCAATGAAATATCTCAAAATATTACTGACCTTAAGATCATGCGCAGTGATGGTGACTTAAGTGAACATCATAACTTCAAACCGATTGATGGTCTTCTCAGTGGACCTGCTGCTGGGTTAAAAGCCATCGCCCATTTATCCAATGAATATAATGTAGAAAAATTAATCGGACTGGATATGGGAGGAACTAGTGCTGATGTATGCCGTTACGACGGAAAGTTTGATTACTTATATTCGACGAAAGTCGGATCCTTTGAATTATATTCTAAGTCTTTAGAAATCCATACTGTAGCTGCAGGCGGAGGATCTATATGCGATTACAAAAAAGGACAATTGACTGTAGGGCCTGAAAGTGCTGGTGCTTTTCCAGGGCCATCTTCCTATGGTCATGGTGGACCTTTATGTATCACTGATGTCAATTTACTTTTAAATAAACTACACCCTTCTCAATTCAGCATTCCCATATTTCGAGAAAAGGCCGAAATGGCCTTAATAGATCTGAAAAATAAAATTGAATCAGAAGGGACTAAAATATCTACCAATGAATTATTGACTGGATTAAATCAATTAGCCAACGCAAAAATGGCGGCAGCCATCGAAAAAATATCGATCGAAAAAGGTTTCAAATTGGATGAATATACACTTATTGGATATGGGGGCGCTGGTGGATTACACACATGTGAAGTCGCAGAGTTATTAAACATTCATAAGATCATTATTCCATACAATGCAGGTATTCTTTGTGCTCAAGGAATCGAACACACAAAAGAATCTTTTCAACAATCATCTTTGATTTTAAAATCCTTGGACGAAGTGCTCCCTCAGTTGGATGCTCAGTTAGCAACACTAAAACAGGTTTGTAAAAACAAGCTGAATACAAAAGAAGAAATTCAATTTGAGCTAGTTTATCGAATGAGGTTAGAAGGTCAGGATTATTGTTTGCAGCTCGTCAACATTCAACCTGAAGATTTAGAATTTGAATTCAGAAAACAGTATAAAAACCTCTATGGACATTCGCCGGAAGGCAGAACAATTGAATTGTTTAGTATAGATGTCAAAGGATTTGAAAAAGAGAAAAACAAACTTAACAAAAGACATGAGTATTCCTTTTCGCCAGCGGTGATTTCAGATTCGACTTTCGTCGAATGGGATCATTTGAAGATAGATACTCCATACAAGGGAAATCTCAGTATTAGCCACCCGCACTGCGGTGTTTATGTGCCATCAAAATGGGCGGTCATCCAGAACAACCATAGAGATTTAATACTAGACCGAAATAAAACTACACCAGTGGATTCGACGGACGAAAAGCATGAGTTGACCAATGACAGTCTTTTTTCAAATCGTTTAAGCGCTATTGCCCATGAGATGGGAAGTCTTCTTCAGCGAACGAGTTTTTCTGTAAACATTAAAGAGCGATTAGATTTTTCATGTGCGATTTTGGATAGAAACGGGGATCTATTAGTTAACGCTCCACACATTCCTGTTCACCTCGGAAGTTTGGGTCATTGTGCAAAAAAAATACT
>JAHDBI010000012.1:22814-28097 GCA_020630475.1 Saprospiraceae bacterium | reverse complement strand
AAAACTGTTTAAAATCCATGGTATGAAAAGCTCTTTAAACTTCATGGACAATATTCTGATTCGTGGTAATAAAGCATGTCAAAAATTAATCATGCAATACCATGGGCAAATACTCCATGCTGAAGAAGAATTAGACAATGGCCTAAAAATTAAATTAAAGATTCTATTCGATCAACCAACAATAACTTTTGACTTTCATGGTACATGCCTACCCGATTCTGGAAATCTCAATGCTAATGACTCTATAGTACACAGTGCCATCATGTATGTACTCCGCATTTTAATTGATGAAGAAATTCCATTGAATGATGGCATCATGAAAAATGTCAAAATCAAGATTCCAAACTGTTTCTTACATCCTAAATTTGAAGATGACCCAGCATTGTGCCCTGCAGTTGTTGGAGGCAATACAGAAACAAGTCAGCGACTTGTCGATTGCCTTCTAAAGCCATTTGGTATTGTCGCTTGCAGCCAAGGAACCATGAATAATTTTTTATTTGGTAACGATCAATTTGGCTATTACGAAACCATTTGTGGTGGTACTGGTGCAGGCGTTTCATTCCACGGCCAACATGCCGTTCATCAGCATATGACCAATACAAAAATTACTGATCCTGAAATCATGGAACAACGTTATCCTGTAAGACTTCTTGAATTTTCGATCAGAGAAAAATCTGGAGGACAAGGGAAATATTGTGGAGGGAATGGTGTAAGACGAAGGATTGAATTTCTTGAAGACCTGAAGCTTACTATTCTATCACAGCATAGAACAATCGCACCTTACGCCTTAAACGGTGGACATTCAGGTAAGACTGGGCATCAATTTATCACAAACCAAAATGGTCAAAAAATCCCACTCCATGGATCAGAACAGATAAATGTAAGAAAAGGTGATATCTTATGTATTGAAACGCCAGGAGGTGGTGGTTATGGAATATCTGAAACATGAAAACTAAATTAAAAAGCGTCATATTATGGTCAATCATATCCGCTGCATTCATCGGTCCCGGTACAATAACAACTGCAGCTAAGGCTGGTCATGGTTTTGCATATTCACTCATTTGGGCCTTATTGTTTTCTATTGGAGCCACATACGTCCTGCAAGAAATTTCAATCCGAATTCGAATGGCAAGTCAAATGGAATTGGGGAGTTTACTCGTTAAACTTCAGTTTCCAAAATGGATTATTCGGCTTCTATTCTTTAGTGTCTTATTCGGATGTACTGCATATGAGGCAGGTAATATTTTAGGAGCAGTATCAGGTATAACCTTAACTACAGATCTTGACGTGCGTATTATAACATTAGCTATCTGTATTACAGCCGCTATTGTATTAAATTTTAATCGAATTCATTTAATCAGTCGATTTCTAGGATTGATTGTTGCGACTATGGGAATGGCTTTTATTGGAATGGCTTTGCAAATGGATATTGATTGGGCTCAGTTTTTCAGTGGAAGTTTTAAACCCAGTTTTCCAGACAAAGGTTTGATTGTGATCATCGCTTTGATCGGAACGACCATTGTACCCTACAATCTCTTTTTAGCCAACGGTATTAGACACCAACAAAGTTTGACAGATATGAGATTTGGACTTGCCATTTCAATTGTCTTTGGGGGAATCATATCATTAGCCATTCTGATCATAGGAACCAGCATTGAGGGAACATTTAGTTTTGAAGCCATTATGAAACGTTTTGGTGACCAAAACTATTTAGGTTCATGTTTTTTCGGACTTGGTCTCTTTTGTGCAGGTTTAAGTTCTGCCATTACCGCTCCATTAGCTGCGAGTATTGCTGGACGATCATTATTTGGTGAAGATTATTGGGACGATCGAAAATTTAAGATTTGCTGGATATCTATTCTCCTAATCGGAAGCCTTTTTGCTTTTTTAAAATTCAAGCCGATACCAATCATCATTTTAGCCCAAGCCATCAACGGTATGCTTTTACCTTTGATTACCATAATACTGATTTGGATTATTCGTCAAAAAGAAGTGATTCCAATCCAATATCGAAACAACCTACTCATCAACTTGCTAAGCTTTGTAGTTCTTTATGTCTGCATATTCCTAGGATTATTGAATATTATCAAGGCCTTAAATAGTCAAATCAATGTAGCTTTTCTTGATCAAAATATGATCATAATTAGCGGCGTATGTTCACTCTTGGTTGTAGCCGGATTCGTTTGGAAATCCTTTAAGAGCCAGTGATATCAAATACGATGTAACCACACGCTTCCTTAGTTCTAGATTTTTCAAACCAAAATTCTTTGGCCTTTCTTGAAGCTAAGGAAATCAAACTTTCCTTGGTGATCGTTGACTTTGCAGGATCGTATTCTGCCGATACCACTTTTCCATTTCTGTTGACACAAATATTGATGGCTACTTTTCCAGAGTCATCTGATAAAATCAAAATATTTGGTTCGTTTAATATTCTTCTTGAACCAAGACCTTCTCCAAATATCTTAAGACTTAGGTCTTCATCGACTTCTATGGTACGCAATACATCGTCTACAGGTGGTGTTTCTTTTTCCTCTTCTTCTTTCATGTCATCCTTCACATCGTCATCTTCTACGACATCGTCATCCGAATTTTCAATTTTCTCACTTAGTACGACGGTATCGTCAGTCGGCTCATCATCACCCTCTTCTTCTATCATTGCTGGCCCATCGTCGTATTTGGGCTTAGATTTCTTTTCTTCAAAGTCGTTATTCGAATAATTACCGCAATTCTTTGAGCTTAATTTTCTAGCACGCATCGAACCTAATTGGGCTGCCTTTTTCCAATACTTACAAGCCAATTCATCTTTTCCCTCATCGTAATATAAACCGCCTAGTTTTTCCATGATCTTTTCATCCTTAGGATTCAAACTAGAGGCCACAGTAAATGAGTTGATCGCAGCTTCATAATTTTGCATAGAATATTCAACATTCGCGTTAAGCAAAACAACCTCATCACTTATTCCTTTATATCCAATGTAATTGGCTAAATCTTTTTTCGCTCCAGCGAAAGCACCTACTGCATATTTAGCTTTAGCTCTTTGCAAAAGAACATCCTCAAATTGTGGATCTTTATTGATGATTTTTGTCAATTCTTTGATGGCACCATCAAATCTATCTGTGTCCAATAAGTACTTAGCTTTAGTAAAAATAAATCCCAGTTCGCTTTCAACTCCTTGAGCTGAAATATTTGAGGTTAAACCGAATACAAGTAATACTGTCGTGATGTAGGTTCTAAACATGAATGCTTTTTCTTTATTGACGTTAATTTCAACCATTACGGTGTTAAAATTTCTTTAAATAATTAGAACACCACATTATATTCATACAATAACTGTGCGAAGATGAATATCAACCAGTGAAAAACGTAAATTTGCAGTCTAAATATTACATAAAATGAATAAAGTATATATCGTATCCGCAATGAGAACTCCTTTAGGGAGTTTTGGAGGAATTTTATCAGGATTTTCTGCAACTAAGCTTGGAACATTATCTATTGAAGGTGCTTTGAAGGAAGCTGGCGTTGCTGCAGACAAGGTAGATGAAGTTTTTATGGGTAATGTGGTTTCATCTAATTTAGGTCAAGCTCCAGCCAGGCAAGCAGCTTTGGGTGCTGGAATTCCAAATAACGTACCTTGTACAACCATCAATAAAGTGTGTTCATCTGGAATGAAATCAGTCATGTTTGGAGCACAATCGATCCAACTTGGCGACAATGATATCGTGGTCGCTGGGGGAATGGAAAGTATGTCGAATATCCCTTATTATTTTCCAAAAGCAAGATGGGGAGCAAAATATGGTGGCGCTGAAATGATCGATGGTCTAGAAAAAGACGGATTGAGAGATGCTTATGGTCAAGAAGCCATGGGTATCTACGCCGATAGAACAGCGACGAAATTTGGTATTTCGAGAGAAGACCAGGATGCCTATGCCATTCAATCGTATAGAAGATCGGCCGCAGCTACGGAAGCAGGACTTTTTGCCAATGAAATCATCCCTGTAAGCGTTCCACAAAGAAAAAAAGACCCTATCATCGTTTCTGAAGATGAGGAATACAAAAAAGTAAAATTTGAAAAAATCCCTTCATTACGCGCAGCCTTCACCAAAGATGGTACTGTTACAGCAGCCAATGCTTCAACCATTAATGATGGAGCCTCTGCCCTAGTCTTGGCTAGTGAAAAAGCCGTGAATGATTTAGGCTTAAAGCCAATTGCAGAGATTGTGAGTTATGCAGATGCTGCTCATGAACCAGAATGGTTCACTACTGCCCCAACGCTTGCTGCCCCTAAAGCTTTGAAAAAAGCAGGGCTTACTGTGGGTGATGTAGATTTTTACGAAGTAAACGAAGCATTTTCTGTAGTAACAATGGCTTTTAATCAAACTGTTGGAATTAAGGACGATATTGTCAATGTTCATGGTGGCGCAGTTTCATTAGGACACCCTCTTGGTGCTTCGGGTGCAAGAATCATTACCACCCTAAATCATGTTTTAATTCAAAAAGACGGTGAATACGGGTGTGCAACTCTTTGCAATGGAGGAGGAGGCGCCAGTGCTATTGTGCTAAAAAGAGTATAATATAGTCCAGTTAAAGACTGCCATTCTGTCATTTTATTATCTTTGTGTTCCGATTTTCAAAAATCCGAACTATGTATGATAATAATCCTACGTTAAGCACTTTTGACAAGAAGATTGACCCAACGAGACAAGGGGAGGTATTTCTTCAAGGAGGCTCTGCCCAATCAGATAAGTTGTTCTATATCGAGAGTTATGGCTGTCAAATGAATTTCAGTGATTCGGAAATTGTGGCCTCAATACTTCAAGAGAATGGATATGGACCTACTCGTGAAATGGAAAAGGCAGATCTGATTCTTATCAATACTTGTTCGATTAGAGAAAAAGCGGAAGAAACAGTTCGCAAGAGACTCACTGTATTTAATCAGTTGAAGACAACGCGTCCCGGAATTCTTGTAGGAGTATTAGGATGCATGGCGGAGCGATTAAAGGCCAAATTTCTAGAGCAGGAAAAGATTGTAGATATTGTTATCGGTCCGGATGCTTATCGGGATTTACCGAAATTAATTGCAGAGGCTGATGGTGGTGAAAGAGGTGTAAACGTATTACTTTCTAGAGAAGAGACCTACGCGGATATTTCCCCATTACGACTCGGGTCGAATGGAGTTTCTGCTTTCATAAGTATCATGCGAGGTTGCGACAATATGTGTTCTTTTTGTGTTGTCCCATTTACTCGTGGTCGTGAAAGAAGTCGAGATGCCTTTTCAATTTTATC
>JAHDBI010000012.1:0-22714 GCA_020630475.1 Saprospiraceae bacterium | reverse complement strand
GATATCATATCTGGATTTTGTACAGAAACGGAAGAAGATCATAAGGATACATTAAGTGTCATGGAGTATTCCAAATACTGTTTGTCCTACATGTATTTTTATTCCGAAAGACCAGGAACATTAGCAGCAAGAAAGTACGAAGATGACGTCAGTCTTGAAGTAAAAAAGAAAAGACTAGCTGAAATTATTGAGTTACAAAGTCAGCTTTCTCTTGAACATAACTTAAAAGATGTGGGTCAAACCTTTGAAGTATTGATCGAAGGAGATTCGAAGAGAAGTGATCAAGAGTTTAAAGGAAGAAATTCTCAAAACAAGATGATCATATTCCCAAAGAATGAAGGATTGGGACCTGGAGATTATGTACATGTAAACATTGAATCAGCCAATAGTGCTACTTTAAAAGGTGTCATTGTTAAATAAACATCAATGAGCGTAGAAGCCATTAAACGTCGATTTGGAATTATCGGAAACGATCCCGTTTTGGAACGTGCCTTGAATACTGCATTGCGCGTTGCGAGTACCGATTTGAGTGTTTTAATTCAAGGAGAAAGTGGTGTTGGTAAAGAAGTCTTTTCTCGAATCATCCATGAATCGAGCAAAAGAAAGCATAATAATTTTATCGCTATAAATTGTGGCGCAATTCCGGCAGGGACGATTAACTCAGAATTATTCGGTCATGAAAAGGGAGCCTTTACTGGGGCAACGAGTGAACGAAAAGGATATTTTGAAACCGTGAATGAAGGAACCATCTTTTTGGACGAGATTGGTGAAATGCCTCTAGATACGCAATCGTATCTTTTAAGATTATTGGAGTCTGGAGAGTATATCAAGGTAGGATCATCCAAGGTTCAGCGCACGGATATCAGAGTGGTCGCAGCTACAAACGTCAACCTAGAAGAATATATACGCAAGGGAAAATTTAGAGAGGATCTGTATTACCGATTGAATACTGTTCCAATTTATGTTCCGTCACTTCATGAGAGAAAGGAAGACATCTATTTACTATTTAGGAAGTTCTCTAGTGATTTTTCTGAGAAGTACCGACGAGAGCCATTAGAATTGGATAATGCAGCAAGAAGTATCTTGGAAAATTATCGTTGGGCTGGAAACATTAGAGAATTAAAGAATCTAGTAGAACAAATGTCTGTACTGATAGATGATTCTTTTGTAGACGCGGATTCACTTTTGCAGTTTATGCCGAAAATTGGTAAACGAAATTTACCTGCTTTAAAAGAAGGTTCGGACGCAGCTGGAAATTCATTTGAAGAAAGAGAGATTCTTTATAAGTTTCTTTTCGAAATGAAAAATGATCTCAATGATTTGAAATCATTAGTTTTCGAACTGATCAACTCTAATGATTTGGCCGTTCCAGATATGGAGAGACTAAAAAAAGTTGGACGTACAAGCGTTCCTGATTATAGAGCTCCGGAAAACATCAACTACGAATTATCGGATAATCCACCGTTAAGTTCAAATGATGGAGCGCCTATTATCATCAACTCAGCTAATTCGGGTGACTTTCATGGTTCTGAAGAAATTGAAGAAAGTCTTTCCTTAGAGCAAATGGAAAAAGACTATATCAAAAAAGCATTGAAGAAATATAAAGGTCGCAGAAAAGACGCGGCGGAAGAATTAGGCATTTCTGAAAGGACTTTGTACAGAAAAATTAAAGAGTACGAAATCGAAGAATGATAACAAAAAGGATGAATGTTACGTTTTCCATTTGAAGTATCGAATAACATGAAAAAAGGAAAGATTTACCCCATCTCTTTATTCGCCGTAATCACTGTGGTCGTGGTTTTCTTTTCATCTTGTTATAGCCTCAATGGTATTTCTATTGCCCCAGATATCAAGACCTTTTACGTAGAAGACTTCTTAAATAATGCTCCTAACTCACCCGTAGATATAAATCAAATTTTTGCTGAATCTTTAAGAGAGAAAATCAGAAATGAATCCAGATTAACCTATAATGATAGAGATCCAGACATTGAGTTTAAAGGACAAATCAAGGGGTTTCAACTACAGAACATACCCGCTTCGGAAAATCAATCTGCGCTGAATCGATTAGAAATCATTATCCAGGTGGCTTATGTCAATAATAAAAAGGAACTAGAATCTTGGGATAATAGATTTTCATTTTTCCAAGATTTCGAGAGTGACGTCGACTTACAGTCCGTTCAAGATGATTTAATCGAAGTAATCTTCGAGCAATTGACGGAAGATGTTTTCAATAAAGCCTTTACCAATTGGTAGACTCTGGTGCTTTTTCATAAATTCGTGTCATGGCCGTTCAAAAACTTCAATATTACCTAGAAGACTTTAGTCGACTTGATGAGATCAGTGTTGATGCATTAAGAGCTTGGGTAAAGAAAGAACCATACTGCCAAAACTTACATGTGCTATTAGCCAAAAAGCTACAGTCTGTCGACGATACTCAGGATTTAGGACCTTTTCATACAGCAGCTACTTATACACAAGATAGACGCAAATTGTATGCACTATTAAGTGAAAAAGAATCTTCGAAAGAAGAAGCATCTATTCTTAAAGAGCAAGAGTCCGAGGTTTCTGAAGACAGTGTGATTCAAGAAGATCCAGTTAAACATTCGGCGGAAGCCAATGAAAGCTCGAATATTACATTGAAGCCTTCAGAGAGTGATCTCCGTGTCGATGGAGAGGCTTTAAGCTTTAAAGAAGTCCCCAATAAAAGTGTGAAGAATAAGAATAAGAAAAAGAAGAAGGGAAAAAAGACAAAAGCTAAAAAGAAGAAAGACAAAACTGGGAGTAAGGAAAACAAGAAATCCAGTGGTAAAAGAAAAAAATCTGAAAAGCCTGAGAACAAAAAAAATAAGAAAAAGTCAGGAAAAAAAAAGTCACAGAATCATTCAACCGAGGATTCAGGTCTTGGTTACCGCACTGAGACCAATGATTTAAGTGTGTTCAATCAATGGCTTCTTGACTTGAGAACAGAAGGGGGTAAATATGATGTTCCCTACAGGGATTTACGAAAAGAAAAAAAGAAAAAAAGCCTGAAGAAAAAAGAAAAAAAGAAAAAGAAACACTTAGAGAGAGTGGTGAAAAGTGTACGAAGATCAGATGACATTGTATCGCAGTCATTGGCCGAACTACTCGTTAAGCAAGGGAAGCACAAAAAAGCAATAAAAATGTACAAGCGACTTAGTTTGATAATTCCCGAAAAAAGTGGTTTCTTTGCATCACAAATTGAAAAGCTAGGTAAATAACAAGAGCATATGGTTACTTTATTAACAATACTTATCGCTATTACAAGCGTACTTTTAATCTTTATTATTCTGATTCAGAATCCTAAGGGTGGAGGTGTTGATAGTACTTTTGGTGGACAAGGAGCTAACCAAATGTTTGGGGCTGCAAAGTCTACAGATTTTATAGAAAAGTTAACGTGGGGATTGACCATTGTGCTTTTCATTTTATGTATTATTACTGCGATTATCGTGAATTCAAGTTCAGGAGGGGGATTGATACCTCTCGAAACGGGACAATAAAATATATAAAACCTTGCTTCGGCAGGGTTTTTTTATGCCAAATTGACAAGTTTAGACGGGTTAATTTGTGTCATTTTTTCTCTAAAATTTATACATCTAGCTTATAAGTGCAAAAATGTCACCTTCAATGCTTTTGGCACAACCTATGATGGTATGTATATGTTCTAGAAATAATCAATTAGCTAACTAATAAATGTAAATGCAAATGATGAAACCTATCAACGACAGAGTTGTTGTTCAAGCAGCTGCTGCCGATAAAACATCAAAAGGTGGAATTATCATCCCAGATACAGCTAAAGAGAAACCTCAAAAAGGAAAAGTCATAGCTGTAGGACCAGGAAAAGATGGTATTAAGCCCACTGTAAAAAAAGGTGATACTGTTTTGTACGGAAAGTACGCAGGTCAAGAGATCAACTATGAAGGTAAAGATTACCTGATTATGAGAGAAGATGACATTCTCGTCATTCTTGGAAAAAAATAGTCCGAGATAGATTTATTTAAAATTCATTTGATAAACAATTAAAAAAACATAGAGTTATGGCTAAACAAATTAGCTTCGATTCAGATGCTCGTGCTAAGCTTAAGTCAGGAATTGACGCGCTTGCAGAGGCAGTAAAAGTAACATTAGGACCTAAGGGAAGAAATGTTGTCATACAAAAGAGTTTTGGTGCTCCAAACATCACTAAAGATGGTGTTACTGTAGCTAAAGAAATAGAATTAGAAGATCCTATCGAAAACATGGGAGCTCAAATGGTTAAAGAAGTAGCTTCTAAAACTGCAGATGCTGCAGGTGATGGAACTACAACGGCGACTGTACTAGCACAATCTATGGTTACTGCAGGTATGAAATATGTTGCTGCAGGTGCAAATCCAATGGACCTTAAAAGAGGTATTGATAAAGCGGTAGATGCAGTTATCGCAAACCTTAAGAGACAAAGTGAAGTTGTAGGGAATGATTTCCAAAAGGTTAGACAAGTAGGATCTATTTCTGCTAATAACGATGAGGAAATTGGTTCATTAATAGCAGACGCAATGCAAAGAGTGACAAAGGACGGAGTCATCACTGTTGAGGAGGCTAAAGGAACTGATACTTATGTTGACGAGGTCATCGGAATGCAGTTTGACAGAGGATACTTGTCTCCTTACTTCATTACAGATACAGAGGGTATGAAGACAGAATATGACAATCCTTTAATCCTAATCTACGATAAGAAGATTTCTAATGTGCAGGATATCGTTCCTGTTCTTGAAAAAGCATCTCAAGCTGGAAGACCTTTATTGATCATTGCTGAAGATGTTGAATCTCAGGCATTAGGTGTGTTAGTAGTCAATAGATTAAGAGGTGGATTAAAAGTAGTGGCTGTTAAAGCTCCAGGTTTTGGAGATAGAAGAAAAGCGATGTTAGAAGACATTGCTATTCTTACTGGTGGAACAGTGATTTCGGAAGAGAAAGGATACAAATTAGATGCAGTTGAATTAAAAGATTTAGGTCAAGCAGAGAAAATCACTGTGGACAAAGACAATACAACTGTGGTAAACGGTGGTGGTTCGAAAAGAGCGATCAACGGTAGAATTGGTCAAATCAAATCTCAGATTGAAACGACAACTTCTGACTACGATAGAGAAAAACTTCAAGAGCGATTAGCTAAATTGTCTGGTGGGGTGGCTGTACTTTATGTAGGTGCTGCGACGGAAGTAGAAATGAAAGAGAAGAAAGATAGAGTGGATGATGCTTTACACGCCACAAGAGCTGCTGTCGAAGAAGGAATCGTGCCCGGTGGTGGTGTTGCTCTAGTTAGAGCGATTAAATCCCTTAAGAAGGTGGAAACCTTTAATGAAGATGAAGCAATGGGAGTAGCTATTGTGAAAAAATCATTGGAGGCACCATTAAGAGCGATTGCTGATAATGCAGGTGTTGATGGTTCTGTAGTACTTCAAGCTATTTTAAATTCAAAAGGTTCTTACGGTTATAATGCAAGAACTGATAAGTACGAGGATTTAAAGAAAGCTGGAGTTATTGATCCTACTAAAGTAACTAGAGTGGCTATTACAAATGCTGGGTCCATTGCTGGAATGGTATTGACTACAGAATGTGTCATCAATGATAAGCCTGAAGAAGGTGGCGGTGCTGGTCATCATCACATGCCTCCAGGTGGTGGGATGCCAGGAATGATGTAATTACAATTTCGCTTTCGCGAATAAATAATAATAAAGCCCTGACTTATGTTGGGGCTTTTTTTATTTGCCTTTTATAGAGTCACCCCTGACTTACAACAACTACTCTCCTACTCACGTTTTAAATCTGGAACAAAACTAAACGATGCTGCAGGTTTACTCATTTGAACATTTACTAATTACAACAAAACAAGAATTAAATGAGAAAATACCTGCTTGTCCTATCCCTAGGATTATTTTTCGCTTCATGTTGCGATGATGACCCTGTACAAAATGAAACATCAAATTATTTCCCCTTGAATATCGGAAACTATTGGGTTTATGAAAATTACGAAATAGATACCTTGGGGTTTCAGACTCAAGAACATGTCCTTGACAGTATCTATATAGATAGGGATACCATGATTAACAATCTTCAATATTTCATTGTAGAAGGTTCCAGGTTTCTTTATTCTGGAAATTTAGTTGGATTTTTTAGAGATTCTAGCGGGTACCTAGTTAACGAAAGAGGAGAAATCCGTTTCTCGGAAAGTAATTTTAATGACATATTAGCGAGCTCAGATTTCCCCGGCGGACTAATTCAGACAACTTACAAGATGGAAATGACACCAAACACCATTGTAGTTCCTGCTGGAGAATTTGAGGCATTAAATTTTCAAGGAACAATCACCGCCAACCAACCGATTAACGGTATTGAATATCCGCGTATAGTCAATAACTACTAGGCCAATGATGTGGGTAAAATCCATGAAACTCTATTCTTTATCGCCAGTCCAATTGTCTTTGAAAAAAGATTAATAAAATATAACGTTGAAATATAAAGTCCCTTAATGGATGGAAATAATCAATGGTATTTGAAGATATTATTGATTTTCGCTAAAAGCACATTTAGAAAGAGGTGAATAAAAATATGATCACCTCTTTCTAATGTATAGGCCATGTAACGTATTATAATACCATCATTTTTTTAGTGATCTCAAATTGGTCAAATCTCATGCTATAAAACAACATTCCTTTAACTCCAAGTTCTTCCTTATTCAGTAGAATTTGATGTCTTCCCTTCTTAAAGTTTTCATCTATAGTTTTAACTACCCTACCTTGTAAGTCATAAACTTCAAATAAAACTGAAGACTCATGAGGTAGGTTAAAGTAGATGACTGTTTCCTCACTAAAGGGATTGGGTCTATTTTGGAATAACTCGAATAAGTCATCATCCTTCTGTATGCTATTTGACTCTAATCGAATATTCATTACCTCTAATCTATCGTTATATGCTTCTGAGTTGATGACATTTGAATTCAATTCTAAACTATTGGATAATGTTCCCGTTCCTTTTGCTTTAAATTTAAGACTCATTATTGATCCATCGAAGACTATATGATCAGATACATTCCAACTAAAAGGAATTAAACCTGTATTTAATAGATAATTTCCATAATTGGATTCATTGACATTAATTAATTCTGATTCTATTCCTACAAAATCCAATACATCTTGATCAAAGTCAATAGTAAATTGCATTCCCGCTATTGGAAACGCATCTTTCGCTACCAGAGGAACATTAACTATTTCTCCAGTGGCAAATTCTGAATCAGAATAATTAAATATCAAATCATTATACGACCTATTGTCTACATTGTCTTCATTTAAAAATATTTGCGCTGACCCATTAACATCACCGATTTTGACACCAATAAAATCCAAATCGTAAGTGTCATTTTCGAGAGGATCAAAGTTATACTCCTCCTGAAACGGGAATGGATTGCTTGGGTTTACAAAATTTGATTCAGCAATTGGAAATCTCCAAGAAAAATTATTAGGCAGTTCACTATAAAGACCTAAAATTAGTTTTCTCAATTCAATTAAATCGATGGCTGAAATAGTATGACTTTGATTAATATCAGCAGCTAAATATTGATAAGGTGAATCGAACAATTGTGTTTGTAAAATATGTTTTTGAATTAAAACTAAATCTAGTGTTGAAACACCATTCATATAATCATCGATGAAACGTGCTTTCAAAGAATAATTCTTCATACTCACTCCGCCTCCAATGGAATATTCTCCTTGAAAATCCGAATAAGTATTTAAAGACTCAGCCAGAGATCCTGTTTCACTTAACGTGATACGCACATTTTCTATTGGAGTGTTATCTATAGTATAAACTGATCCGGAAATATCTAAGGTCTCATTTCCACCATCACATCCACCATTTTCTTGAATATCTACTAGAACATTACAGAAGCTTTGATTTCCATGATTGTCGGTAACCCATATTTCTATATTATTTAAACCTAGGTTATCACAATTAAAAGTTTCACTGGTATGGTTTGTTGAACTTGAAAATGAAAACTGTAAATCCCCAAAGCAATTATCAAAACTACCGAGATCAAAGTCGCTAGCCCAAATTTGAATTTCTCCATTTACGTCCATTAAAACTGTTGAAATCTCTCCAATGCAGTAAGGTGTTGGATTCTTACAATCTCTTACTACAAGCTCTTGAATACATTCTGCATTATTTCCACATTGATCTTCAACGAACCATCTTATTTCATGATTTCCAACTGGATATATCCCACTGGCATTATTTCCAATTTGGATTGGTCCAAACTGACTTTCATTTTCCAATTTTATTTGAAAATGCCAAGTTAATAATTCAGCACTTGTACAATCATCCGATGCCACACCAAATAAGTCGATTGAACCACTACAATTATCTCCGTACACGCAATATTCAATCGCAGAACAATTTCCAAACACAGGTGCTTCAGAATTATTGAGTTTGATTACCTGTACATGTGACCAATACCCGTTGTTTAATGGATTTGAAGGATCGTATTGACACCAGTCGATTACCGTCCAAGTTCTAAGAATTTTAAAACAGGCATCATCAGCAAAATTGAAAATTTGATCTTCGTAAGTATGGGCAACCAAAGAGCATGGAGAATCACCATACTGTGGTGAACCCAAAAGTGGGTTTTCAGGATTAATGTCTAGTTCTAAGCACCCAGAAAAAGAGGCATCCTGTGGCCATACTATTGAATTACTACCGAACGGATTATCCTCAAGGATCAAAATACGCTGGGTACAATTATTTTCAACACCGTTATGATCTACTATCGTCCACTCTCGACTTATTTGACCTTGACCACAAGTATTAAGCATCCCAAAATCTGTATATGAAACATTCTGAACTGAACAGTTATCCATGTTCATAGGAAAACCCGTATAGGAAGGATCAATCAAGGCACCACACATCAAAGTCATATCCTCTGGACATTCAATTTCTGGGGCAATCTTATCTTGGACCACTACATTTACCATGCAAGTATTCCAATTTCCTGAGGCATCTGTCACACGCAATTCCACTAAGGTCTCATTACCGATGTCCTTACAACAAAAAGCAACCTTATCTGACCATTGAGATGTACTATTACACCCGACAGTCATCCTTCTAACATGGAGTTCTAAAGATCCTCCACAGGCATCATGACTACCATCATCGAAGCTAGCAGCATAAACTTCTGCCTGCCCATTATGATTTAAACTAACCACGGTATTTTCATGGCAAACTGCAATTGGCGCACTATTATCTAAGACTTGAATCTCTCTTCTACAATCACTTGAGACATTTCCACATTCATCGGTAATTGTATATCTTATCCAAGTACAACCTATGGGAAGATTTTGAATTTGATATGAACCATCATTGAGTTGTACTACATTCGTAGTAATAAATGGTCCATTTGGTGGTGTCTCATTACAAGCTTCCTCACCACCTATTAGATAATCTACCGTGTAATCCCAGCTTCCACATTCATATAGAACAATTGGGTCTTCAACCGTGTGACTTGCGAGACATGATATAGGATCTGCGTATTCAATGAAAAAATCACTAGGACAAGTACTCACTGGAGGTTCATTGTCCATGATTTTAATAATTTGATCATGTGTTAAAATATCTCCAGAACACCAATCTAAAATTGTCCATGTACGAATCACTTTAAAGCTATTCGCACATATATCGATTCGTAAATCTTCATAATTAGCATTAATCTCACAGAAACCTATGTTTTCCAAAATAGGATGACCATCAATAGTTGGACTACCTATTTCTAAGACTCCCGATCCTTCATCAGGATCCGGATAGTCATTCAGATTTTCGTCCCAAGATGGATTCCCTACACTAAATCCAGAGGCATAGCAAGGAAGATTTACATCTTGAGGCAACTGAATATCACTTAGTGTTTTTCGAATAAAATATATTTCCTGTGTACAAATTTCAGATAGATTACCTTGTTCGTCCGTCGCTTGATACATTAAAATTCGTTTAGCGCTAAATGATGGATTGATTGGATCTTCACATGATATATCTATTGTCTCATCAGAGATAAGTTGAATCGAAATATCGCTTGAACAGTTATCATCAATGGTCGGAAGAACCGGTTGATAGGCTACATTACAACTCAATGTTAGATCATTTGGGCAACTGATTGTAGGAGCAAATTTATCTTCTATAAGTAATAACCCCCAACATGAATTCATATCACAACGATTAGAAATCTTAAATTGAAGTGTCTGATTTAGATAGTTGCCATTAACTGGATTTGACACGACATCACCGTTATTGTCCCATATCTCAATATCGTAAATATTTTGGCTCACATCATCTTCCAACAATATGTCTGTCGTAATATACGCATGACAATTGTCATCTAATGAAACATGGATAAGATTATTGCAAGCCAGAATTTCCTCCTGATAGACAGATAAAATCATCTCCTGCGATAGTACATCAAAACAAGAAATATTGTTATTGCTTAATGAACTAATAACAACCCTATACTTATTCCCGTCCATAGAAGATAAGACTTCCGAAATATGGAGGGCAGCTGTATTGGAGTTTGCAATATTGACATATCCGCTTCCATCATCTACTTGCCATTGATAACTTAAGTTAGTCCCATTTGCTATAACCTCCATCGTGACATCATCACCATAACAAACTTGTTGATCTTGAGGCTGTAACACAATTTGAGGTTCCTCGGCAACGACTAATTCCACTCTAGACGTAGCAAAACACAAACCATCTTCCAATCTTGCAAATACTGAAATAGAATTGGTATTAAACGGACTACTAATAGGGTTAAGGTTAGATTGTGCGTCTGACTCCGAAAAGTGATAGGACACTACTTCATATCCCGCATCTCCATCCGAACTATCACCATCTCCATCACCATTATCATCAATTTGATTGAGCAATGCGACATTAAATAAATCAAATTGCGACGTGTTTGAAAATGGAACTGTTTCACATTCGACGAAAGTCGCATTATTAGCTTGAATCAAACAAATACTTATTAATTCAAAATCAAATACATCATTATCCGCAATCATGTCAGTGCCCCCATTTGCGTCATCTTGAATCTCATTGTCCACCTCATTTGAGCCTTCCATAGTGTCGAGATTATCCTCGTCAAATGGAATATACTCAGAGTCATTTTCATTTGAAAAACGTGCAATAACCGAGGTGTTTTTAATTTCTACATTTTGAAAGCCAGTTGGGACCCTCAAATTCAAATACACTTTCTTACTACCATTGGCTGGTATATGATCAATCTCAGTATAGCTTCGATCTTGCTGTAACCACCAGTCATGATCATTTCCTGTGAATGCACTCGTATTGTTGATAGTATTAAAGTTAAAGCCACCTTGAACATGAAAGTCTTCCACAATAACATCATAGGCATCAACATCACCTTGATTAAAAATCTCGATTTCATAGCTCAACATATCACCAGGAAAGAATGGAGCCGTACTGGAAATCTTTTTGGTTAATGCCAGATCAAAACAATTATCTACTTGTACTTCAACTATAGCCTCATCATCTGGACAATTTGCTTGACCCTCAACAACATAACTATACTTATACCTCCCTTCAGGAGTATTCGCAAAATTGACTCCTAATTGATTAAGGTTAACACCCGAATCATCTAAGTCTATCCAATTTCCGTTTCCATCCGGTGAACCGGATAAGCCATTGATCAAGGTTAATTGAGCAGGTATTTCTGCGTTACAAATTTCTAATGCACCGTCAATTCCAGCATTAGGAGGTTCGACTAAAGTGATTTTGACTGGTCGAGTTATATTACATCCGTTTATATCGGATGCCATATAGAGCAAGAAAATCTCACCTGAATTAGCGTTGGCGGCGTCAATTTCAAGCACTTGTTCATTGACTTGATTTAAATTAAATCCTGTACTTGTAGAGGTATTAACTGGGTCCAAAATCCATTCATGAGATACAATATCTGAAGAACCCATTTCTGGATTTCCATCTACGTCAATAATTGACCCCTTACAATAAATCATATCCATGACATTGGCCATGGGATTCACATTAATTGTGATTGTTGCAAAAGCTGAGAACATACAAGAATTTCCATCCGTAACATCCAATTTCACTTGTAAGGATCCGTCAAATAAGCCGGAAGCATTAAAGATCGTAGACAGTGCATTGGGATTCGTAAAATTACTTAATGTCGCTCCAGTAGAACCAGAAGAAAGAATGGACCATTGATAGAATAAATCTGAATGATCACCCGGAGTCAGTATAGGTGAAATCTCGACATCTGCATCTTTACAAACCATATAATCATCCAATTGGATAGTAGGGAGATTATACAATTCCACTTCCGTGCTGATTTCACTAACACAATTATTTAAATTATTGAAGCTATAAATAACGGAATGGACTCCTGCTCCTGCTAAGTTAGGATCCAATGTCGCGGTGCCATCTCCATTATCGATAAGTCCAGATGAATTCGAACTAAAACTACCACCAATTGGTGAGGCTTGGATTAATACAAGACCTTCGTTAATACATCTATTTTCTGGATTATTTATAGTCAAAGATTGATTTGAAAATAGAATTATATTCTCTGAGGTTTCGAAAACGCATCCATTATCATCTTGATATACATACTTAATTTCATTCACTCCTTCTGATAACTCGGAGATGTCAACAGTAGCTGTTCCATTATTATTATCGACTAATATGGCTCCATCGGAAACAAAATAACCCGGGGGTTCATTGGGCGAACCTGAAATAATAAAATCGTTTGATTCGGGGCATACATTTTCGACATTTAAAATTGACAATTCTCGTCCTTCAAAAATTTGAAATTCTGTTTTGGAGGAATCTCTACATCCATTATTTCCAATATAATGATAAGTCAAACTATGAGATTCGCCGGCATAATCTAAAGGATCAAAGTCTGCAGTACCATTTCCATTATCTGTGAAATTCAATCCGGATACAGATAAAAAATATCCTGCTGGCTGAGTCGGATTAGCACTTACTGATTGAGTTCCTGCATTGGGACACAAATCTTGAATATCATCCATACTAACGCTTGCGCTCTCTAAAACCTCAATAACTTTCGACAATGAAACTAGACACCCATTTTCATCTTCAAAAGAATAGGTGATTTCAATGTCACCAGGACTTGCATTATTTAAATCTAATTCTGCCATTCCTAAACCAAGATCATTGAGAACATTGGGTATAGACGTAGAAAACGTACTACTCAAGTTTGCTGGAGTTCCAGATATTGGTAGAATTCCTTCATTATCACAAACGGAACTCGGGAGATTAAATTCTACACTACTCGGCTGAATAATATTAAACGACCGAGCAGCGGTATTTGAACAATTACCATCAGAATAAGTGTACCAAACAGTAATCGATTCTAACGTATTCGCACTTAGATCTAGGGATGCTGTACCATCCATGTTATCCGTAAAACCCGTTGCAGCCGTAGAAGTAAAAAATCCATCTGAATTCGATGGCACTCCTGTAATTTCAACTGTACTATTATTGGCACATACATCTTGAATCTCCATGATACTTACATCCGGAATATCTAAAATTTCGAAACTTTGAGATGTAGCATTTGAACAAGTATTTGCATCAGCATACTCAAAATGAATAGTATAAATTCCGGGAACATTATCACTTATATTAATACTAGCCGAACCATTCCCATTATCCGTAAGTCCTAAAATAGTGGAGTTAAAAGATCCTCCCACGACATTAGTTGAAACTTGAATAACACCTTCATTGATACAATAGGAATCATCAATATTCATTTCAATGAATGGATCATCGTAGATAGTGATCATTACTTCATTTCCATTAGGATCCTCATTCGAAACATCAAGACATACTTCACCAGAATCTCGGTCATTTATAATCTCACTAATATTGACTTTTGAATCAACATAATCCAAAATAGATATTGGATCATTATTATTGCTATACGACACTCCATAAATACTATAAACCGACGGTGTTAGAGTAGACAAATCGAAATCGCCTGAAGTAGATGTTCCAACAATTTGTCCGGTTTGATTTACTAAGACAAATGCAAAATCAAAATTTAAAATTGGAGTAGGAACGTTTTCATCTAGCGCTGAGTAGGAATTCATAAATGGACCTAAATCTTCACCTAAGCATATACCTTCTGAACTAGGATAGTCTGCAGAAACGAGAATATCTCCAACATCTGCATTACAGCAAAAAACATCTCCAACAAAAACCGTCGCAATTTCAATATTTGGATTACAAGATGATTCTAAATTTTCATCTACAACATATAAACTGTATTCGCCTTCTTCGTCAACAGTAATATTTGAACCTGTTTGACCTGGTATTAACTGTCCGTCCTTATACCAACTTAAACGATAATTTCCACTTCCCCCTTGTACCTGAGAATTAATTTCAACTCTTCCCTCTGGGCATTTTTTATCTTGATTTAATGAAATTAAAATAGGAGGATAAACTTTTACTTCTGCGATGAGACATACCTCCGTATTCACTCCAGTACAAGCCGTAACTGTATTTGATAAAAAACCACAAACTTGATATTCGAATGTCGTTAATTCATTTAAGTCATCACCGGTATATTCAAAATGGACTTGATGCCCTTGCGTTGAACTCAAATATTCAATTGGTGATTCATTTATGGACGTCCAAACAGGGTTAATGTCTGGATTAAAACCATATGTCTGAATCGAATCGTCACACGGTTGATCTAATCGTATACTATCTACCATTGGACTGGGAAGACTTTCTATATAAAAGCCAGTATTATCATCCCCTGGTTTACATAAAATAATTGAAAAAGCTTGATTATTTGGTGGAGCACAAAATGGAACCAAGTTATTTTCTGACCCTCCATCTAATGTACATGAATAATTTCCAGATCCGGTTGGATCATTTGTATCAATTAAATCGTAAACACAGCCAAATTCACAAGAGCATGGTGCGCTGGAACCATTATCACAATCATCAGCATCATTCCAAAGTTCTATATAAAATTCAACTGCGCCTGCAGCGTAGGCCTGAATATTAAATCCTATTGTTTCTTCATCTGGAATGATTTGAATTTCAAGACATCTTGTGCCGTCATTACAACAATCTCCACCACGTTCTAATCCATTTTGATCTCTATCTACTTGGAGTAATCCTGAAGGATTATCTGTAAAGTCAATATACAGAGTTGGTGTTGGTCTATAATTATTTACATTCCCACTTCCACTTTCACATCCTGATCTTGACAAAGGACAGTGAAACACTTCCATCGGAAAATAGGTAGAAATCAAGCATGATTCGCCAGTTTCATTACAATCAAAACTTACCTTCTTAATTGTAATATCAGGAGATGTGCCATTAAGAAAATGTCCTAACAATACTTCAGCTCCTTCTATAGGATCCATTACAACAAATGTGTTTACAGTTGTATTAGTGATATCATCAGTATAAGTAAAACAATAATTATCTGTCGAACCATCGGACGGTAGATTAAACCGAATTCGATATACAGTCCCTGCAGTAGGATTACCTTCGACCCCGTCTGTGCATTCGTACGCAACGAGAATAGATGACATATCAACGCATTGTCCATGTCCATATGCTATTGAAAAACATACGAAAAAGAAGATCGGGATAAACTTATAAAAAAGTCCATTTTTTAAGGGGTCATGATCAAAAATTCGGTTCATAATATCCGATTTTGTAAATAATTATAGCATTAAGCAAGTCAAAACACACACTCAAAAAATCATAAGTCATTATTTATCATACCACTATATATACATATTTAAATAATATGTATATATAACATGATTACACAGTCTTGCCAATGAAAGAATAATTCAAATACGATGCCACATATGACACTAAAATCTTATATATAAGAGACGTATAAACAGAATTGAATACATAAAGTATTACCATTATGTATTCAATTCCTTATTATAAAAGCATTATTGAAAGGGAAAACCAGTATAGGATAATCAAGAATTCACCAAAGGCTATGGCACATTAAGAATACCTTTATATTTTGATGAATTTGATTGAATTCGTTTGTTCTTGTGAATTACTTATTCTCAAAACGTATTGCCCTGAATTTAATGAGCTCAATGACAAAGGAAACTTAGGATTAGATGCTTTTAGTAAAGATTGACCCATGAAATTATAAATTTCTAGTTGAGTTAGTTCGCTATCGGATTTAATCCAAATAAGATCTGTCGCAGGATTTGGGTAAATCTTATACTCAAACAAATTTACATCATCAGTAGAGGATATCTCTTCATTGTTAAAACCAAAAGTCGGATTTTGAATTACAAACTCTCCTATACCATTTGGAATTCTAGACGCACTTAAGTTTAACGTCTGTTCGGAATAATCTATGTATTGAATTTGAGTTAAATCTTCAAAAGTCATTATCAGCTCTCCCCCATCCTTGTCTATTTTAAAGTTCGAATGAATGCCTTGTTGATGCACATCCCTATCCGCCCAAATGATCAAATAATCATCTGCTGGTAAAATCACTTCATCTGAGAAACTCCACTTTTTAGGAAAATCCTTATCATCACTTAAATAGAAATGCTCGTTGATTAAAATATCCTGATTCGAATTATTATACAATTCAATCCAGTCCGGCGAACCTCCATCAGGCTCCTGTATACCTCCAATGCTATCGCTTGAGGCTACAAATTCGTTGATAACAATATCATTTGGATTGTAATCATATTGAAACTCCTCACAAACAACCCCTTCATTCGTCAATTCGGCTAGCAACCAATCTCTACTATCCTTTAAATACTCATTCAGTGGTGAAGAAGATGGAATAGGAATCCCGCTTGTATTTGTATTCAAAATCATTTCATTGGCAAGAAGCAAACTGTCTATATGATCATCGGTAACTAAATACTGCAATAATCTACACATGGTCTTTTCGTACTCCTCTTTTATCATGGGGTCAGCAAGAATATTAACATCAGCCATAGGAAACAATCTATTTTCAAAGGCATTATTAACATCAAAAGCAAGATTATGATCCCAGGATATAAAATTCATCAACTGACTTTTGGGTTCGTAATACAAATAAAAGTTATGCCGGTCATAAGAATAGCTATCCCAATCCTCTATCAATACATCAATAGCCAGCATTTTCAGATAGGTATCTAGATAAACATAATCTTCAAAATTAGAGCCATTGGCATTATTGATATAATTAGAATAATCACTTAAATCTCCATACTTTAATTCGACATCTCCAAAGATACCCTTGACCAAAGTACCTTCATCTGAAGCAAAATTGTCCTTTAAAAAATCGCGATCGATTTGATTGATGACCGTGTACATGCCAAAAGGTTCGTCCTTGTAGAACAATTCTACAAAAGCAGCTCGAGGTGAAACTACACCAGCTCGTCTATATAGATCATATGCAACATTATCTCTTTGCATTAATGGATCACTAAAATGATTTTGCAGGTTAAAACGCTCCAATCCATCGTACTTTTGTCCTTCGACATATTGATCCATATCAATTTTAAAAGGTGGCTTTTCAAAATCAATGATAGATATCCCACCTTTCCTTCTTATTCCTACGGAATCAAAAGCAACTCCATCTATGTTCATACTCACGAGGACGTAATCTTCGTTCATATTCGCAGCAAGAAACGACGCTTTGTCGGCATACAGTTCTGATTCAAATACAATTTTATGAAGTACAGTATTATCAAACAATTGATCTCCTCTGTCTTGTCCATAAGCAAAAAGTTGAATCAAACAAAAGATTAAAGTATATCGAAATCTATAACTCATATGACGTTTATATTCGGCGTTAAAATATCTACTTATAAGACACGACTTTCTATATATGTGCTGCATGATCAATTGACATTTACAAGGGCATCTTTGACTCTAATGATCTTAAAGTTTCAATAAATATACCCAGTATTTAGCTCCAAAATTGTCAGGAATTTGTTTCACCATTTTAAATCCCATGCTTACGTACATTAGTCTAGCTGTATTCATGAATTCTGAGGTATGTAGAGCAAGGTGTTCTTCATTGTTGGCTTTCGCCAATTCTATTGTCTTTTTCATTAGGGCCCGCCCAATTCCTTGACCAGAATATTTTGGCAGCACTCCTAACATTCTAATGTAAGCCCATTCCTTCGAGAAATGTTTATTTTCTGAGCCACTACGCACTAAAAAAACCATTCCAATAATCTTGCTATCTACTTTACAAATAAGTCCTTGCGCTTCTTTTAAAAGGGATCTATATGAATCTGGATTAGAAACAAAACTCTCCATTTTAGCCCAATGCTTCTCTCCTAACTTTTCCTTGAAGATTCCATATGATTCATAACCAATTTGTGCAAGAGAATCAACATCTTTTAACGTAGCAAATGAGTATGAAGGGCTAGTTGACATTTATAATTAAAACTTATAGCGCGTTCCGAAGTCTATCCCAATTCCGTAAAGCTTTTCTTTAATAGACTCAGCTACTAGCTTAGTCACATGGTAACGAAATTGGGGTTGAATAAATACCCGCCATCTTTTACATAATTTATAATTAAGACCAACTGACACAAGTCCGAGTAATTGAAGATTAGTATCCTCCGTACTTGAAACACTATTGGATGCGGATGATTGAGTTTCGCCATCCAATTTTATTTTGGTTACTGAACGAAGCAACATGCTCGGAGCAAATCCTAATTCATAAAATAACTGCAATTTTCTATTTGACAATTCGTGTCTCAAAGAAAAAGGTAACTCTAGAAAGTAATAATTATAATCAATGCTTAGTTTATCATATTCCCCTGGAATTGAAGGATCCCACCCCCCTTGCCCATCATGTTGATTTGGCCATTTGAGAGTTTCTAGTGTTTGACCATTATATCCTTGATTAACTAACCGAAGGCCAGTTCGTAAATGGAGTCGCTCTTTAAACTGGAAATTATAGTGAACTCCTAAACGAAAATTAATTCTCGCATTTTCGGACATATCGCGTTGATCAACTATAAATTCAGAAATTTGATTATCGGAACCTAAAATTCGAAAGGAATAATCAATTCCAGTTATAAAGTCAACACTATGCGTTTGGCCTTGAATAAAAAAAGGAAAGACAAGTAATATATATATTGGATTTTTCATAATGATCTATCAGATTTAGATTTCATAACGCATACCAAAATCAAGACTTAAACTATAAAGATTTTCTTTAATTCTAGTATCGTTCAAAGTAGTCAAATGATATCTAAAACTTGGCTGGAGAAAAGTCTGAAAATTTTCATTAAGAATATAGTTTACTCCAATTGTACTAAAACTTGCCCACTGCATCTTCGGATTATTCAAAAAATCAGCTTCATCCCACTTATTTGCATCAATTTTTGGTGAATAATTTGCACTAGTTGTCATGGAAAGACTCGGTGCTAATCCAAATTCTATGAAATAAGAAAATCTTCGCTTTGGGATTTCATAACGTAGTAAAATGGGTGTTTCAAATAAAGGCATAATCATAATCAATTTTAAAATCTAGATCATATAAACTATACAATTGCCAAGAATCAAAAGGCATGTTCCTAAAATCCCATCTTTCAGAATCATAGTGTTTCCCAGAGTACCCAAGCTTTGTATAACGCAAACCTGTTCTTAGAAATAATCTTTGGCTTAAAGGATAATTAAAATGTAGACCAAAATGATAGTTTAGTATCGCTGACTCTTGTTTACGTGAATGATAAATTTCATCCATCTTATCGTCTAAGTGCTGAACACGAAAAGATCTATCAATACCTAATGCAAAGTCTAGACTACTTGATTGCGTCTGAGCGATCAAAGGAATCATGCTTAAAACTAATAGATATCTTATCATTTCTATTTTTAATACGCCCCTCCTACCTGTGCCATCATCACATCATTTTCGCCGAAAGGCACACAACCTAAAAACTCACCTGGAATAGGGTTATGCGTCAGGACCTGAGTCGAACCAATTTCTGAAGTGAAAAAGCCAGCTAAGGTTAATTGTTTGATTAATGGAAAGAAATATTGTTCAGCATCTCCCTTCACAGCTTCATCCACCTTGGCTTGCAAAATGGCATCTCTTTGGTTTGCATCTATGTCAACATAAGATTTAGAATGTGCACTTTTTGCCATGGCTTCAATGGAAGACAATCCATCTCTTATTATTTTTTGTTCGTCGCTTTCTAAAACATCATTTACAGCACTGTCGATAAACCGATGAACCATTGCATCATTAGCACCTGGTGTATCCGTCTTTGGGATGATTTGTTCGGTTAATACTTCAAGAATTTTTATTTCATCCGCCGTACAAAACTCTGCAATCCAAGCGTCTTTTGTATCTGTCTTACATGAGCTTATTAATGTTGAAAGACTGACCGTCGATAAGGCACCAGCGATGATCAATTTTGATTTTAATGCTTCTCTCCTATTCATCATCTTTCTTTTATAAGTTTCCTTTTTTTAATTCATTGACTGCAAAATCAGCAGCTCGAGCCGTTAATGCCATATAAGTCAATGATGGGTTTTGACAGGCAGAAGAAGTCATACAACTTCCATCCGTAACAAAAACATTTTTAACGGCATGGATTTGATTGTTTCCGTTCAGCACGGATGTTTTAGGATCGCGTCCCATTCGTGCTGTGCCCATTTCATGAATTCCTTTACCTGGATTACTACCGTGGTCATACGGTTGTACATTTTCAAGGCCAGCTTTTTCTAACATTTCTACTGCTGCGCTGACCATTTCCTTTCTCATTTCTAATTCATTTTCCTTCCACTCTACATCCATCGTTAAGGTAGGAAGTCCGTGAATATCTTTGACAGATTCATTCATCGTGATCCTATTATCTTGATATGGCAAGCACTCTCCGAATCCCATTAATCCAAATCGCCAATCTCCAGGCTTTACAATAGCTTCTTTAAATGCTTTACCAAATGCAGCTTCTTTTACATTTCTTGTCCATCCATATCGGCTTCCTCCTCCTTGATATCCAAAGCCTCTTAAGTAATTTCTCTTCGTCGTACTATCTAAATTCTGGAATCGTGGAATATATATTCCGTTGGGTCTACCCGCCGTGAAATATCGATCCTTAAAATCAGAGGAATCTCCTGATGCTCCTAAAAGGAAATGATGATCCATGACATTTCGCCCTAACTGATCAGAATCATTACCTAAACCATTAGGAAAGCGATTGGATTTAGAATTCATCATAATCCATGTCGAACCAAAAGTCGACGCGTTTAAAAATATAGTCTTCGCAAAAAACTCATGCGTCGCGCCTGTTTCTCCATCCTTTATCCTTACTCCTTTTGCTTTTTGCGTTTCATCGTCATAGATCACTTCTGTGACTATAGAATGGGGTCGTAAGGTCAAATTACCTGTTTCAGCGGCAGCAGGTAAGGTCGAAGCTTGTGTAGAGAAATATGCTCCATAGGGGCAACCTCTCATACATCGATTTCTAAATTGACATTTTCCTCTTCCTTTGTGGTTTTGTGTAAGATTGGCAGTACGACCTATAGTCATTATTCGATCAGAATAATTGACCGCTATTTTATCCTTCACAAAGGTTTCAATACAATTCATCTCCATGGGGGGAAGCAATTTCCCATCAGGCAATTGAGCTAATCCTTCATTTTGTCCACTTACACCAATGTGCTGTTCGACATAATCGTACCAGGGTGCAATATCCTTATACCTTATTGGCCAATCTACTGCAATTCCATCTTTTAAATTCGCTTCAAAATCCATTGGGCTCCATCGATAACTTTGTCTACCCCACATGATTGATCTACCACCAACATGATAACCTCTATTCCAATCAAAAGGCTTCTTTTCTGTATATGGGTGCTCCGTATCCTTCACCCAAAGATGCTTCGTCGTTTCTCGAACTGTGTATCCAGTTCTACTTTGTTTTTGATAATCCTTTAAATCTTCTTGTGAGAGTCGATCTCTATTTTTGAGTTCCCATGGCTCCGTCATAGCCGTGACGTAATCCTTAACGTGTTCTAATTTTCGACCTCGTTCGAGAACCAAAGTTTTTAAACCTTTTTCGCAGAGTTCTTTTGCTGCCCATCCCCCACTGATTCCTGAGCCCACAACGATGGCATCATACGTAACCTCATCTTTTCCATTCGAATTAAAATACATATTGTCTATTTAAACATCACAAATTCGCACTCCTTCTTGAAGAGAGACTAAAACCTCATCCCTTGTCGGGATAAATTCTTGAGCCACGAACCCTTTAAAATCAATTTCTTTAAGCGCTTCCATAATGGCCTTATAATTGAGTTCTTGACCATCATTGATCTCATTTCTACCTGGCACACCACCGGTATGAAAATGAGAAATATAATCTTTATTCTTTTTTATTGTTGAGATCACATCACCCTCCATGATTTGCATATGATAGATATCATAGAGCAATTTAAAATTCGGAGAGGCTAATTTTTCGACAAGTGCCACTCCCCAATCAGAGTGATCACATTGATAATCGGCATGGTCTACCTTGCTATTCAATAGCTCCATGACGATTTTTATATTTTGCCTTTCGGCGAAAGCCACAATATCCTTTAAACCTTGTGCACAATGTTCTAAACCTTGCTCATCGGAGATCCCATTTCGGTTACCCGAAAAACAGATCACTTG
>JAHDBI010000011.1:40977-52789 GCA_020630475.1 Saprospiraceae bacterium | reverse complement strand
TTTTATTTTTGAACATGCAAATTGTCAAGATCTTTTTTAGCCTCCTCCTTCTTATTCTTTCCTCTTATATTGATTACGATATTTCGATTTTAAATGTTCAAATCCCTTTTACGCTTCAGAGCTTTTGTTTATTTATTATAGCCAGCTTTAACAAGCCAAAGGAATTCATTTTGATAATGATTTTATACTACCTTTTGGGAATCTTAGGCTGCCCAGTTTTCGCAGGAGGTTCTTCTGGAGCGTCAAAATTTGCATCTGGGAGTGGTGGCTTTCTTTACGGTTTTCTTCCTGTAGGACTCTTTATTTCTACCTTGTTAAAGCCTGAAGATTCATGGTTGCGAATAATGACTATTTTTTTAGGGGCAACAATGATTATGTTTGCCTTTGGTCTAATCCATTTAACCTTGAAGTTTGATGGTTCCAAAGCCCTCGAATATGGATTTTATCCTTATTGGAAGCCTTCAATTTTGAAATTAACGCTTGCTTCTGTAATCGTGCTTCTAATTAGAAAGTATCTACTAAATGTCCTTTCTTTTAAAACTCCAATAGGCAATTCCTAAGAAAAGGCATATATAAAACATGGCACCTAGAATGGCTTCATTATTAGATAACAGTTGCACTATTTCTGGTAAGGTATTTTCAGGTAGATTTTCAGTTAGTTTATATTTAGGATTCGGCATTAAATCCTCAAATAAGTTCATTGGTAAGAAATTGACTAACCTGGTTTGATAGACTTTGTAAAACAATAAGTATCGAATCAATGGCTCTATAAATAATACAAAAGACAAGTACAAGAAAATAGCAAATCCGCCATTTCTAATTACAAACCCAAGACAAAGACCGAAAGATAAAAAGCCAAGAGTCATCAAGAAATACCTTAAAGATGCTAAGTCATTATCCCATAAATTACTAATCGTCCATGTCTCTGTATGAGCTATTCCAATTAGCATTGCACAAATCGTATATAGGACTGTTGCGATAATCGTAATGACTAAAATGTAATATAACTTGCCAAGGAAATACTCATTACGAGTCATACCAGTAATGATATTTTGTCGTAAGGTTTTGTTTCGAATCTCAGAAGTGACAATGTATATTCCTATAAAACCAATAAAGAAAAAAATAGTCCAACTTCCTACGTATCCCATCCATTCCCAAATTCCTGGAAATTGAAAAATGTCAGCATGAGTTGAATCTCCTGGGAATCGTGCCTTTTCTTTAAACAGTTCCTTGCATAGAAAAATAGACGTAGGAAATATGATTAGAAAAAGAAGTCCTAATAAATTAGTAACAGAATTTGACTTAAATTTTTTCCATTCTAGTTGGAGTAAGTGTAGCATTTCTTTGATAATTTATTAGGATGTTAATTCTATAAATTCTTGTTCTAAATTCTTCTTCTTGTGGACTAAATGTGAGCAATACAGTCCTTTTTCTATGAGGATTCGATTGACATCACTTGTTGAATATCCTTTATCCGCAAAGCATTCAAAATGTTCTTTTTCTTTGTTGACCTTATTGATCCAATTGATGGAGGCTAATTCTCTGCCCAGTACTTCCATATCATCGCAGGCAATTTCAAAAACTAAATCATCACGGATGATTGAACTTACCGATCCTGAGGTAAGCAAATGACCAAATTTGATAATAGCTACGTGTGAGCAAATTTTTTCCACCTCATTCAGAATATGGCTTGCCATAATGACGGTTTTACCAGAATCAGCAACCCTTCTGAGAATGTTTCTTACTTCGGCTATTCCTTGCGGATCTAAACCATTGGTTGGTTCATCAAAAATCACTACTTCAGGATCACCAATAAGCGTAGCTCCGATGGCAAGCCTTTGTTTCATACCAAGTGAATAAGAACTAAATCTAGAATTTCTACGATCCTTCAAATTTACAATCTCGAGAATCTCATCAAATTGAGCAATTGGCGTTTTTTTAATGTGAGCAATGATCTCAAGATTTTTATCGGCGTTTAAATTGGGATAGAAATTAGGCGTTTCTAAAATTGCTCCGATTTTCATTCTAGCATGATCACCAAATTCACCATCAAACCATCTGTAAGTTCCAGTAGATTGCTGTAAAATTCCGAGTATGATACCTAGAGTGGTTGTTTTACCACTACCATTAGGCCCCAAAATGCCGTAAACATTACCTTTTTCGATAGTCAGGTTTAGCTTATCAAGCGCTTTTACGGTACCGTAGGATTTGCTTAGGTTTTGGATTTCCAGAACGGGCATATTCACATTTTTATGCTAAATAAAGAAGTTATTTTCAACCAAACTTTTATGTCGGATGAAACTACTTAAATTTTAGACAAAAATGATAGAAAAATAGAATTGGAATAAAAAGGAGGGCTATTTACAGCTTTAGTAATCCAAGAGTAGGATTTAGATTAACCTTTCGCTTTTAATTGATAAATGATATAGCAATTGTTGCAATCTTCTTTATCGTATAAGATGTTCGTCTTTTTATCTAAATCTCTCATTATTTCCTCTAATGATTGACTTAAATCAATTCTAACGACTGCTTTACCGTCTACAATGGCATTATTGTGAAGGTGTATTTTACCCGCTGAATTATTATACAAATGCTCGTAGATAGAATAGATCGAATGATTACGTGTATTGTCAAGACTAACTGGTGGTATAACTTCAATGCCAGTGTCGAAACTCTTTTTAGAGAAGAATATAAACTCACCTTCATTTAATACTCTATAGTTATTCTCGTCTTGCTTATCTACTACTTTTACTTTTCCTTCAATATTAGCAATTTTCGTCTTCTCGTCAGACACTTTAGTGACATTGAAAATGGTACCAAGAACATTTACATTAAAATCGTCATATTCTACTACGAAAGGCTTTTCTGGCATGTGTGCAACGTCAAAAGTCCCATTTCCTTCTAAAAGTATGTGCCTTGTATCTAGATTGGCGAATGATTCTGGATAAAAAAGTTTAGCATCTTTTTCAATGGTAGCCTTCGAACCGTCAGGTAACTCAATGACAGTATTGTTGTCATTAGCGGTGAATGAATTGAATGAATTTAAATTGTTGTCCATTTTATGGCCAACATAGAAAAGCATACAAAGACAAGCAGCAACTGCGCTCCATCTTATAATTAAAGAACGGATATTAGAAGAAGGTGACTTTTGCGAAACATCTATTCTATGCATTTTGGCAAAATCATTAAAGGCTTTAGAGGAATCTAAGGGCTTATAGGCTTCTACCTTACTTGCAATTTTTAATAAATCTTCTAATCTTTTGTTATCCATTATTCTCTAGTAACTAATCAAATTATCCGTTTTCAATGGTTTTTATTAATTACTGTCCTTAAGACGGTAAATTTCTTCAATACCACATGTTTATTTTAATAAATACTTATAATGTTCAATTTCTTGTTTCATATGTTTCATAGCTCGGGATATGTTGTCTTCCACGGAGCGTTTAGAAATATTTAAATGATTCGCAATTTCTTCATAGGTCAAGCCCTCAAGTTTATTCAGTATGAATATTTCTCTATTCTTTTCTTTTAAACCCGATGCTATTTTTAAAATAACCTCTTTTATTACCAAGGGGTCTAAACTCGAGGAGTCTAAAGATTCAACCGATTCAATTAAACCTTCATCAATTTCATGGGTAGATTTCCTTTTTCTTAGGTAGTCTATCATGTTATTTTTAGCGGCTTGAAATAAATAAGATTTGGCACCTCCTTTGACATCAATTCGATCTCTACCTTTCCAAATGTTTAGGAATGTGGATTGAATGATTTCTTCACTGTCTTCCCAGTTTTTCACATACTGATTGATGAAATTACACATCGGTGTGTAATAATCTTTGAACAAGCGTTCAAAATCACCAGAATTGTTAATCAGTTTCGCCAATGTTTTTTGGTTGTTTTCTCGTCGTTCTACATCAGAGTCTATGTGAAAATATCAATTCCAACCGTGTTTTTCACCTAATTTTAATTTTTCTTTTTTTTCTTAAAAGGATTAAAATCCTTCAATTTGTCTTTAAGCTTGTCAATTCCCTCATCTGCCTTATTCCCCAAAACATCTTTTGCCCCCTCTGTGACTTTTTGACCTAATGAATCCAAACCAGTTTGTTTTAAAACTGTATCGACTTGTTCACCTACCTTTTCTTTTATGATGACCTTTGTAGAATCTACTATTTCATTGGTTTTTTCCTGAGCTTTGTCTTTTGCCTTTTCAATCTCCTCATTAACTCTATTTTCTAAACTGTCCTTGGCTGAGTCGATAGTTTCATTTACTTTGGTTTGAATACTGTCTTTAATCTCATCCTTTTTTTGATTGACAGCATCTTTGACATGATCTTTCATAGAAGAGCCATCAGATCGAATTGGGGTAATCTTAATTTTAGGATTGTTTATAGATCCAGTCATTTTAATATCCAAATGTAAGTAGTCTCCCTGATCAATATTCAAACCTAATTTTGATGCCTCCTTTTCGATAAATTTCAACCCTTCATCGGCTAAGGCTGTTGCCGAATTTTCTTTCAAAAGTGATCGAGGAATCTTTGACAGCAGAGAATAATTCATTTCTTGATCTAAACTATGATCACCTGAGATTTTCATTTCTACACCTCCATGTTCATAATCGAATTCTTTAAGGTAAACATGGCCATCTTTAATTTCAAACCAATTTCTTGTATCCTCAATGGTCATTTGTGAAAGAGCTCCAATGTTCAATTTGTTAGATAACTTTTCTACAGGTCCAAATTTGTTTAGGGATCCATTAATGGTCTCAATAAAACCTGAAGCATTTAGACTTGAAAGCTGAGGTAGCATCCCTTTGCCTAATTTCCCGTCCATGACTAAAGTCGAATTAAAGAAACCATTCAAAAACTTCATGACAGGAGCTAATTTTTCAATGGTTAATATCTTGTTGACCGTTTCATTAAAAGCCAATTTACTTAGTTCATATTTCAATGAAAAATCCGGATTTTTTTTGTCGACTTTCGTCGAATACAAACCTGAGAAAATAATTTCTCCTCCTAAACCATTTGCATTGACTTCCTTCATTTCGATAGTTTCATCTCGAACGACCATTTGCGACTTCACATTCTTTAAATTAATATCACCATAATCCAAGTCTTTAATACTACTCGTTAGGTCTACATTCATATTTTGAGGAACAAGAATGATTTCTTCGCTATTAGATTCTTCACCCGAACTCATGAAATCATCTGAATCGATATGATCAGAATACAAGATTAAGTTACCTTCTAATGGTGAACTACCATCGGAGTAGGCTTGAATGTTATTCAGTTTGCCACTTAAATGAATATCATTATCTCCCATGTTTGTTCTAAATTCACTCAAGATTAACTCGTCACCAGAAAACTTGGCTTCCAGTGTATGGTCGGTTAAATGATAATCTTCGTAATGTATGTTTTTGACTTTGGTTTGGAGTGTTGCTTCTAGATTGATTGGCTCTACATCTAAAGTATCAGAATTCATCTCAGTGTCATTCACTAAGAATGACTCTAATTCGTCCAGATAAATTTGATCACTATCCAAATGAACATTTACAATAGGTGTATTGTCTTTTATGAGAAACCCTAATGGATTAGTGATTTTAGTTTTTAAGTCTCCAGTACTTTTGCCGATTTTTAATCCTTTGGCTTCAAGATTAGAAAATTCTGGACTAAAGTCACTAGTAATATGTATACACGAAACTTTAGGATTGTTATCAGATTCAAAGGATAAGTTTTCGACGTCTCCCTTTCCTTTAAATAAAATAGCACTATAATTTCCATTTTCGATATCAGAATATTTAGCATTGACCATAACATCTAAATCTAAAAGACCACTTAAAGAAGTTTGATTATGGTTTAAACTTTTAGACAAACTATTCAGATCAATATTGCCCTTAAATGCTCCATCAATTCTGGGGTCATTTAATTCTTCATTTACGCTTAAATAACCGCTTATAGGTTTGCCATCTAATTTGAAATCGAAAGGCTTGATGTTAATTTCAAGACCTTCTAAGTTTGATTTACTTTTGACTTCGAAATCGATATTACAATCAGAAATCTGATTGTTTACGTTAAGTGGTTTTATTACTCCATCTTTGACGGTAGCATGAATATTAAATGCGGGGTATAATTTGTTTTCGGCATTATACAAACCTTTAAACGAACCAATGAACGTAGTCTGACCAGACGCCTGTAATTGGTTGAATTCTTCATTAAAGGTGGCAGGAACTACCGACATGAGTCCTTTAAAATCGTTCTCAGGTGCTTTAAGATCTAGATTAACGTCTATTCCTTTCTTCTTTAAAGCAATGTCCCCATCCACGTTCAATCGAAGGAGATTCAATTTTAAGGTGTTTTCTAAGAAAGAGTATTTTGAGTTGACTAAATCAAGATTCATTTTAGAATCCCATTCGGCGAAAGCCCCATTAAGATAACTGACACCCTCGGACTTCATAGATATTTTAGCATCACTACGCGTATTTAATATTAATTGATCACTACTAAAGTCACCAGATCCTTCGTGATTTAGATTGCTCAGCTCAACATCTAACTGGGTTGATCGATCAAGGTATGAGATATTCATGTCCTTCAATGAATAGTTTTGAACTGACATCACTAATACTTCATCATCACTTACAGTTTCTTTGTTTTTAGTAATATCATAGTTAGCACTTCCATTATTCAAAACTTTCAAATGAATATCACCTTTTTTTAACCCAAAGGATTGAATCTCATGCTTGTCAGATGCTTTAATCACTGACCAGAAATCTACTGAAACAGATGCCTCTTGAACCTTTAAGAGTGGGTAGTTCTCAAATTGATCTATCCCCATTATTTCGAGGTCTTCAATAGTAATTTCAACATCTGGGAAGTCACTTATAAATGATAAGTCAACATCCGTGAAATCAACTTTAGCGTTCAGTGAGTCATTAATCTCTTCCTTGATAATGGTCTGAATTTTATCTTCAAATAAAAAGGGTAGAGAGATTAATACTAAGACCAATAAGAGAATGGCAATTAGTGTATATTTTAAAAATCGTTTGATAATTTTCATGATAATACTTTATAATAACTTTTAGACGGAATCCGATGGATTACGACGCACAACTATCTTTTATTTATCAAATATTTAACGCATCAGTACTATTCAAACGTCTGTTTAGGATTAATGTTAAATTTACATGTAATTAAATGATATATGATTCCACTGCTAGAGATAAATAATTTGTCCATTTCATTTGATCATGAAGGTGATAAAAGTATTGCAGTATCTGAAATAAGCTTCGATGTTCTAAAAGGCGAAACTTTGGGAATAGTAGGAGAGTCCGGTTCGGGAAAATCAGTGAGCTGTCTGTCCATTATGAAGTTATTATCCACACCACCAGCTTCTATTACATGCGATAGTATCTTGTATCAATTCAATGAGAAAAGAATTAACCTTTTTGATTTAGATCATAACGGAATTCGGAAAATACGTGGAGCAGAAATTGCGATGATTTTTCAAGATCCTATGAGTTCTTTAAATCCAACACATCGTTGTGGAAATCAAGTTTTAGAGGCGATTCTTTTGCATACTGATCTTGACAAAATTCAGGGAAAACAAAAGGTATTAGATCTTTTCAAAAAAGTACTACTTCCGGATCCTGAAAGGATATATCAATCTTATCCTCATGAATTGTCGGGTGGTCAAATTCAGCGTATAATGATTGCTATGGCTCTGTCATGTAATCCTAAAATTTTAATCGCTGACGAGCCCACAACCGCTTTAGATGTCACTGTTCAAAAAGCGATTATCGACCTGTTAAAGCAGTTACAAATTGAAATGAACATGACGATTTTGTTCATTTCTCATGATCTAGGAGTCGTTCAAGAAATAGCAGATCGAGTTATAGTCATGCGAAAAGGAGCGATCGTTGAAAAAGGTAATGTAGACTCTATTTTCACAAATCCGAAACACCCATATACCAAAGGATTAATTGCATGCAGACCACCTCTGGATCGAAAGTTAAACAGACTACCAACCATCGAAATGTTTGAAAATGAACAAGTAGACATTGAGGCATTTAAAGGAGAATATAGTCTTTCTTCGTATAAAGATAGGATAGAGAAGGCCAGAGTGATTTTAAAAGTTAGTCATTTAAATACATGGTATACGATAAAAAAGAATTGGTTTGGAAGACCAACGGAATATATGAAAGCTGTCAAAGATGCAGACTTAGTTATTCGCGAAGGAGAAGTGGTAGGCTTAGTAGGAGAATCGGGTTCAGGTAAGAGTAGTTTAGGGATGACCATTCTCAATTTAATTGAAAGGCAATCTGGTGATGTCGAGTTTTTTGGTAGAAATATATTTGATCTATCTCGCGGTGAAATGAAAAAAATGAGGAAGGATATTCAGATCATTTTTCAGAATCCATATGCCTCTTTAAATCCTAGAATGAAAATAGGTGAAGCCATTTTAGAACCTATGACTGTTCATAACATTGGCGTAAGCCGGAAAAAAAGAAAAAAACGGGTCTTCGAGTTGTTAGAAAAAGTAGGATTGAAAGCCGATCATTTTGACCGCTACCCACATGAATTTAGTGGTGGACAAAGACAGCGTATAAGCATTGCTAGAACATTAGCGGTAGAGCCCAAATTTATAGTTTGCGATGAAAGTGTTTCGGCCTTAGATGTTTCTGTACAAGCTCAAATTCTAAACTTACTAAAAGATATCAAAGACGAATTGGGTTTAAGTTATTTGTTTATTTCTCACGATTTGTCGGTGGTAAAATTCATGAGCGATAGGATATTAGTCATGAAAAATGGGGAAATCGTTGAACGAGGCTTAAGCAATGATGTTTATACAAATCCTCAGGAAGAATACACTCGGTCATTAATCGACGCAATTCCAAAATTCAAATAAATTTTTCCTAAATGTAACTTTAAAGACATTTTCTGCGTTAGAGTTAATGTCATGTTAATTTTAAGCAGCTTCGAAAACTGCTAACTACAACTACTACTACAAATGAAAATTAAGCGTACCCCAAGGATGCTGTGGTCTGTGGCTATCCTAGTAAGTTTACTTACATACTTTTACTTAATATCTCAAGGTGTATATAGTGAGCAAGTTTTTGAAATGAGCCCAAATCAAGATCCTAATAAAACTGAAATATTACCAGATATACAACTAGTTAAACGTGTGTTTGAAGAATTGTCAAAAGTTATGACTGTTTCGGTGTAAGGTCGTATCCATTTAAAAATTCCGTTATATTCATTTTCCTCTTTCCTTCCATTTGAATGATTTTTAATTCAAGATAACCATCTTTAAAATTCATACGTAGGTAGTCCTTGTTGTTAGAATCGAAAAATGAATTGAACTCATTGCCTTCCTTTAATACGAGATCAGACTGGTATACCTTAAGTTTTTTATTATTTAGTATTGTCCAAGCCGTAGGAAATGGATTCATTCCCCGAATTAAATTATAGGCATCTGTAGCATTCATATCTTCGTTGATCTCCGCATCCTGAGAATATATTTTAGGTGCCTTTGAAACGAGATTTTGATCTTGTGGTCTAAAGTTTAATTCGTCTCGTTCAATGAGCTGTACAGATTCGAGCAGAACCTTAGCACCTACATGCATCATCTTGTTATGAACGGTGCCCGTAGTATCGTAATCCTGAATTGTAAATGCTTCTTGTAGCAATATATCTCCAGTGTCAATTTCATGTTTTAATTTAAAAGTTGTTACCCCAGTTTCATTATCTCCATTAATGACCGCCCAGTGAATAGGTGCAGCACCTCGATATTTAGGTAATAAAGATCCGTGAAGATTGTATGTTCCTTTAGGAGGCATATTCCAAACTACTTCCGGAAGCATTCGAAAGGCAACTACAATTTGAAGGTCAGCCTTGAGTGATTTTAAAGACTGTAAAAACTCTGCTGATTTAAGGTTTTTAGGTTGCAGTACCTTAATCTTGTTTGCAACGGCGTAGTTTTTAATAGGAGATTCTATCAACTTTTTACCTCCTCTTCCTCCCATTTTGTCCGTGGCCGTAATTACTGCAACGATGTCATAACCTGATTTTACTAAAATATCCAGACTAGGAACGGCAAAATCCGGAGTTCCCATAAATATGATTTTCATAGACACGTTTTAAATAAGTCTTAATTTATTCAGAAAAATAAGACATATGGTGATATTTCTTGATATTTGTGACTTTAAGAAACTTATCATTGATTTACCGTCTTATATAAATGACAAAAAAGAGCAAAGATGAAATTATTTTGGATTAATGTTTTTGTATTTATGTTCGCTTTCGCGAATGCGCAAACAGTCAAGATTGATGGTTATGCCTATGAAACAGGAAATCGAGGCTATTTGAATCAAGTAGAAGTTGAGGTCATGGATAAAATGACTCAAAGAATTATTACTACTGTTTACTCTGATATTGATGGTCATTTCGTAGCAGAAGTACCTGGATCAAAAACATATGTGCTGAATATTACGAAAGAACTCTTTGAGAATTTAGCGTTAGAGGTAGATGTTACAACAAAAACCTCTTTTGTTAAAGCCGAAATGAAGAGGGCTCCAGGATATATATTTGAAATCACTCTAGCCAACAAGAAAGAGGATAATGAAATAGCTGTAGACGCGATTAAAGGCGCTCTTATTGAAGTTTATAATAATACGACGAAGAAAGAGGTATTAGCGCTTAAGGATCATCCTGAGCCAGATTTCAAGGTAGATTTGAAAAAAGGTAATCACTATACTATTTTGATTAGAAAGGAAGGTTATCTAGCCAAAAGAATGGAAGCCTTTGTTAATGTGAAGGGATGTATCCTATGTTTTGAAGGTGTTGGACAAGTTCAGCCTGGAGTATCAGATAACCTTACTGAAGGAAATGAAATGGGCACCTTGCTGGCTAATGTTGAATTGGATAGACTATTTGCTGGTAAGAAAATGGAAATAGAAAATATCTATTACGATTTAAATAAGGCTAACATTAGGCCTGATGCAGCGGTAGAATTGAACAAAGTCATTACTTTTTTAAAAGATAATCCACGACTTAAAATTCAAATGGGTTCTCATACCGACTCTAGAGGAAAGGATGGGAGTAATATGGAGCTATCTGAAAGAAGGGCAAAGTCTGCTGCCAATTATTTAATCAATACTGGAGGTTTAGATAGATCTAGAATTTTTTACAGGGGATATGGAGAAACCCAAATCATTAATAAATGTACAAACGGTGTAAAATGTTCTGAACTCGAACATCAACGGAATCGAAGAACGGAATTGGAAATTTTAGAAATTGGGGAAGAGGAAGAATTCAGGTCTCTTTTACAAATGAAGAAGGATGAGGAAATGGAAGCATTGATTCTAGAATTAACCAATCAAGAGATTGTAGAGGTGCCGGCAGATGGGAATGTTCCAACTGATTTAAAATCTACTATTGAAAAAGAGAATTCAATAATTGAAGAAGAAACTGAAGCACCAGTTATGGAGGAAAGTGTTGTAGAACAAGTCGTTGAAGAACAGGTAATGGAGGAAGAACCCGTATTTGAAGATTTGGCTGTTGAAGAAGAGACCATCATAGAGCAAGTAGAAAAGCCAGAGGTATCAGAAAAGATTGTTGAGGAAAAAGAAAGGTTTGTAAAAAAGATAGAAACCACTGAGGTAAAGAAACCTGCTATTCAAAACATTCAGGAGTCTTTAAATTCTGAACTGATAGATGGTCATAAGATCGTAATTCATTTCACTAATTTGGCATTACCAAAGGAACACAAAATATTTTCGAAGCATCCAAACGTGGTGACCTATATCACACAAAATAAAAACATA
>JAHDBI010000011.1:18789-40877 GCA_020630475.1 Saprospiraceae bacterium | reverse complement strand
AATATTTTCGAAGCATCCAAACGTGGTGACCTATATCACACAAAATAAAAACATATTGTATTTAATCGGTGAATTTGATTCCAGGGACGAAGCTGAAAAGTTTCTACGAACAACGGTTTCGAGCGAGTATCCTAATGCTTATGTTGCCAGCTTTGAAAAAGGTGTACGGCTCAGGGAGTAATGAGATTGTAATCTTCTAATTTTTTCGCAGGTTTATTCAGATTGAATTTTAAACTCAGAGTAGGGTAGCTAAAGGTATTACCAGAAGCTAACAATACCTTTTCCATCGAATGATTAAAGCTGAGATCGTCGTTGATGTCAAAATTCATAAGATGTCTATCAACAAAGGCATCTAGGATGGTTATCAAATGACCTATTCCAAAATAGACATATGCGTATTCCATTCTTCTTCTATATGCATCCCTATATAGCTTTACTTCACTCGAAGATGTAAAATTTAAAAATTGGTAATCAGGATTTGAGACCATTTGTTTAAATCCGGCATCATATTCTTTATAAAGATTCGAATATTCTCGGGCATAATAAAGGGTAGTTAAGTCAATGCCTATCGCAATTGGTACTTTCCAATATTTACGGTTGTACGCTTGACCTCCACCAGGGATAAGTAAGGATAAAAAAGCGGCTTTACCTGGTTTACCTTTGAAAATATCAAAGAAACCATTTCGTTTTGGTTTGACATTAGAACTGTCAACTGTAATTTCTTCTTCAGTTTCATCTATAGCTCTTACTCCTTTATTTTGTGAATAGCACAGATTGACAACGAACAAGCAAATTATTGTTAGAATCAAATGTTTCATAAATAGATAACGAGTGAATACGCGCTTTGTTACAGTTAATCTAGGAATGAATCTAGCAGATCATTAAGTTCGTCATCTGATCCAAAAGGGAAGATAACTTGTCCTTTTCCAACTTTGTTTCTTGAAATTTTAACCTTCGAGGCAAACTTATGAGAAAGTTGATCTCGCATTTTCTTTAGCTCATAAGGTAAGTGGTCAGAAACAGAACTTGTAGATTTTGGTGCATCTTCAGCTCCTTTACGAATGTAGTCTTCTAATGATCGAACAGATAATTTGTCAGTGACCACCTTATTAAAGGCAATCAACTGCAATCCCTGGTTTTCAATTCCAGCCAAAGCTCGTGCATGTCCCATGCTAATTAAGCCTTCTTTTAATCCATTTTGAATGGCAGGAGGTAGTTTTAAAAGTCGAGTATAATTAGTTATAGTAGATCTGTTTTTACCCACTCTATCCGCCATCAATTCATGAGTTAAATTACACTCATCAATCAATCGTTGGTAGGTAATAGCAATTTCTATGGCATTAAGATCAGCTCTTTGAATGTTTTCTACAAGAGCCATTTCTAACAGTTCTTGATCGTTAACCTCTCGGATAAATACAGGAACTTCTTTCAAGCCTGCTCTTTTGGATGCTCGATATCTTCTTTCCCCGGCAATTAACTGATACTTAGAACCTAACCTTCTAACGGTTAATGGTTGGATTAATCCAAATGTTTTAATCGATGTAGAAAGATTTTGTAGATGCTCTTCATCGAAGTCCTTTCGAGGCTGATTTGGGTTAGGTTCTATTAAATCAATTGAGATGACAGTAGTGCTACTAACACTTTGGTTATTAACATCATTAGATATCTTTTCAGCACCATTTTCAATGTTTCCTAGTAGCGCACGAATTCCTTTTCCAAGTTCTTTTTTCTTTGCCATAATTACGTTGTGGTTTGGATGATGGGATCATTGTTCTTGATGAGAAATTCATTGGTTAGATTAAGGAAATTACTCGAGCCTTTACACGTAGCGTCATAGAGAATAACTGGTTGTCCCATACTTGGCGCTTCACCAACCTTAGAGTTTCGGTGAATAATGGTTTCAAATACATGATCCTTTACCATATTTTTTACTTCGGAAACCACTAATCTTGCCATCCTTAATCTACTGTCGTACATAGAAAGGACAATCCCTTCAATTTTTAATTGTTCATTAATGCTTCCTTGTACCAAGCCGATAGTGTCTTTTAATTTTCCAAGTCCCTCTAATGAGAATATTTCACATTGGACCGGTATAATCACTGAATCCGCAGCAGTTAAGGCATTGATGGTAATTAATCCCAATGAAGGTAGACAATCAATTATGACATAGTCAAAATCATCCTTTACAGCATTGATGAATTTTCTCATTTGAAATTCCCTTTCAGGCTTATCTACTAATTCTATCTCAGCACCTACTAAATCAATTGATGACGGGATGATGAACAGATTGGGTGTTGAACTTTCAAGTATCGCCTTTTTGGGGTCAACCCCATGAACTAGACAATCATAGGTATCATGGACAATTTGATCATTTTTAATTCCTATACCTGATGAGGCATTAGCCTGAGGATCAGAGTCAATAATCAGGGTCTTTTTTTCTAAGATTGCCAAACATGCAGCAAGATTAATTGCTGTCGTAGTTTTACCTACACCTCCTTTTTGATTCGCTATTGCTACTACTTTTCCCATGTGTCTTTTTATAGGCTTTCGCCAATGTTTAGAATGATCAACAGAAGAAATTAAACTATACAGTTTGTTTCTCTCAAATGATCTATCTCTATGTAGTCAAAGGTATTAAAATGACCTGCAATTATCTTTTTTTGGAATCAACGAAATTACTTGTCAACAACTGGTGGTCTGACTATTTTCACGCAAAAATGCTCAATTTATTTTAATAATAATTGATGTTTTAAGATTTAGCTTTAAACAATAGTATAAAGACGTTCGTTAGGTATAAAATCGCGTTATGATTACAATAATATGCTCCACTAATAGACCTCAAAGTCGCAGTAGTATTGTGGCTAAAAGAATTCAGCAGATTTTAGAGGAGAAAAATATAAAGGCCAATTACCTAGATTTAAAGGATTTTGATTCCAAACTTATTCATGAAGATATGTTTAACTCGGATCAAATGCATGAAGACATTAAGAATATTCAAGACAACATCATAATACCATCAAATAAACTCATTATGGTGCTGCCGGAGTATAATGGGGGGATTCCAGGTATTTTTAAGCTCTTTATAGATGCTCTTTCGATAAGAAAATATAAAGATAACTTTCAGGGTAAAAAGTCAATTTTAGTTGGTGTCGCATCTGGGCGATCTGGAAATCTAAGAGGGTTAGAATACTTAACAGGATGTTTGAATTATCTGGGTATGCATGTTTTCCCTAAGAAATTTTGTTTGTCATTAATTAATAAACACATTAATGAAAATGGGGATTTAGATGAAGAAATAAATTCTATTCTCACCGAAATTGCTGATGCATCGAAAATCTACTAAATAAAAAGGGAGCTTAATATAAGCTCCCTTTTTTAGTCTATTTATGAGTGTTTATCTTACAATCAATTTTTTCGAAGAGCGAGAACCATTTCGATCCTGAATCATAATTAAATAAATTCCAGACTTAAGATCTTCTATATCAATTTCACGTTGATTCAAATTTTCATTTTTCAACGATTTGATTAAACGCCCTTGACTATCTTGAATACTCAGACTTGCACCATCCAAATCATTATCCGAACTGATTGAAAATCTCTCGACAGCTGGATTTGGGAATACCTTGAATTCTAGCTGCTTTACAGATTCTTTGTCAACATTACCAAATAAGTGAACTGCTTTACTAGAAGGTTCAGATCTACTATGAATTGTTCTCTGTGTATCATCTTGACCTTGGAAATCTCCAGCACCTACAACATTTATACAATAGTCTTCTGTTTCCCCATATGCGAAAGACTCACATGGACTATCTGGATACGATCCAGCTTTCATAACAACTCTCATAGTCACTGTTCCATTCCACAATACTGTTGGCATATTGATTAGACCAGTAAGAGTTCCCGGTCCAGCTCCGTATGCAGTATATTCATCTTGATCATTAAAATCTCCATCCATATTCCAATCTGTCCATACCTTCCAGTACATTGTTTGCGCTGGGTTTCCACCAAATCCTGGGTTGAGTGTTATTTGATATGAATTTCCAGGACTTATGGTCGTACATAAATTTGTGAAGTCTTCATAACCACCATTGTCTCCAGAAGTATTATTTATTGTATGGAATCCAAAGTGATTGATATAATTATATGTAGAAACCTGACCTCCTGAATTACAACCAGACGGAATTATAGTAATATCAAATGAACAAGTATCAACATTTCCACAATTATCCTCGGCCGCATAAGTGATGGTTGTTTCAGTTCCATTCGGGAAGAACGAACCGCTTGGCGGTCCAGCGATTTGAGTAACAGTAGTACAAGATGGTACTTCCATGATATATTCTAACATCATATCATTATACTGATCATTCCATTGGCCATCAGGCATTAATTCAACGTAATCTTGATTCCCATTAAAATTATTCGGTTGACCGGTATACCAATTTGTATAATTTAATGGATCTCCATTTACCCATTGGAAGTTACCTTCATTTTGAGCATCACTCAAACCAATAAACGCAGATTGATTAGTTAATATATTGGCTAAAAATTGATTCTCCTCTGGTGTATTGATAACGGCAAGATGTCCACCATTATTTACGCATACTGCTTGAGCATTGGTCCATAAATCTTGTCCGACAGAACAGTAATATTGACTTCCATTAAATTCACCCATATAAACAAATCCGTTGATATGCCCTCCAGTTGAACAATCCTCTTCGCAACAAGTAAATGCTTTTGGCGTATCCCAGTTGACAATAAAACCCGAACCCGGACAACTTAAAGTAACGTCATTAGGACATTGAATACTAATATCAGATTCAACATGAACGTCAAACTTACATACTGCTGAGTTGCCACATGCATCAGTCACTAAATATTCTACCGAGGTAGTCCCAATTGGGAACAAAGTTCCATTTGACGGACCTGCTGTTTGAACGACAGATAGACAAGGAATTTCAATAATGAACTCAAGTGAAGAAGTTTGGTATTGATCATTCCATTGACCGCTACTTAACATTTCAACGTGATCTTGTGCATTATTGTAATTATTAGGTTGACCAACATACCAATTGGTGTATGTTAAAGGATCCCCATTAACCCATTCGAAGTTACCTTCTGAATTTGTATCTGTTAAACCAATCCAGGCAGTTTGATTTATTAATTGATTCGCTAAGAATGAATTTTCTGCTGCTGTATTAATAACCGCTAAATACCCACCTAGACTATTTGCGGCAGCTTGTGCTGCATCCCATGTTGCAGTGCCATTTGAACAGTAGTACCTATGGCCATTGTAAATACCCATATATAGGTATCCCGGAATAAACGGATTGCCTGAACATGACATTCCGCAAGTTGTATTGGATGTAGGCTCATTCCAGTGAACTATTGCTCCACCATTTGTTGTGCATTGAGTATAAATGTCATCAGGACAATTAACAACTAATGGATTGTTAATAGTAATAGTAAATTCGCAATTAGCAGTGTTTCCGCAATTATCTGTCGCAGTATAAATAACTGTTGTAACTCCTATTGGGAAAAAGTCACCTGGGTTATGATTAGAAGTAAGTGTTACCGTTCCACAATTATCCGTTGCAGTAGGTGGTACCCATGACACAATTGCTCCATTTCCAGATGTTACAATATTCGCTGGACAGTTCATAATACTTGGTGCATAATCGTCACTTAAATCTATGGTTTGAATACAAGTATTCGTTAAGTTAGGATAGCCAATAACCGTTGCTATCCAAGTTCTTTCTATAATTGTCTCACCACATGAATTGCTACTTATAACATTGTCTGTATATGTAACTTCCGTGCCTGGACAATTTGAATTTGTGGATGCAGTGGCTGTTCCAGTTACACTTGGATCCGTATTGGTTCCGGCACATCCGTTGAAATTACTTGGACAAATTATAGACGGAATAACAGTATTAACAACAGTAACGACAAATGAACAGACTGTTGTGTTGCCGCAATTGTCAGTTGCTGTGTACGTAACAGTTGTTGCACCTAGTTGGAAAGTCTGGCCGCTACTATAATTAGAAGTAACATTGTCTACACCACAATTATCGGAAGCAACTGGAGCAGTCCATGTTACCGTTTTCTGACAATTTCCACCACCATCAACTGTTATGTCGCTAGGACAATTGTTGAAGGTAGGAGGGGTATTATCTTCTAAAGAAATTTCTTGAACACAAGAGCTAGACAAACCAGTATTAGGATCAGTAGCTGTCCAAGTTCTTTCAATTTCAATTTGGAACTGACAAGGTCCAGTAGAAACGACAACATCATTATAAGAAATGGTAGGTTCTGGACAATTAGGTCCACCTTGACCAGTTGCAGTACCTGTTAAAGCAGGACTAGGTCCAGTACTACCTGGAATGTTTTCTAAACTACACCCATCAGGATTAGGAGAAGAACAACCAACAGGTGTATAAGGGTTACCATTTAAGTCGTAAGTTCCAAGATGATCACCGTTATTACAATCAGTGACAATGACATATTCATTAGTTACAGGATTGTCTAAGAAGTAACTATCTAAATCATTAGGACTAATACCTTGAAGGGACATGATTTGGTAAACAGAAGAACTAGCACCGTTATTTACATCCAAAGAGTAAATACCTGTACCACTGGCATAATAAATAATACCGCAATCATCTACTGTAATACCTTTGGCAGGACCATTAGAGATAGGGTATGTATTGATTAAATTACCAGAACTATCGTATTGGAAAATATTATTAGAACCACCAACCCAGAATGTACCGTCAGAAATCTGAACAATATCTCTAGCTGGATTAACACCCGTATTGAATAAAAAAGTAGCAGCACCAGTGGAAAGATTAATTTGATAAGCATCATTATCATCAACAGCAAAAAGATCACCGTTTACAGTAAAGTCAATACCGTTTACACCAGTTACCCCAGAAAGGTTAGCCAGTGAAGTATAAGTGTTAGCAGCGAAATCACCAACATAAAGAGTATTGTTACCAACGAAGTAGAAAACATTATGGTTAAAAGGATCTACTGCAACAGAATAAGTTCCACCGGGGTTACCTGGTAAAACAATAGAGGCGAATCCACCAGTTGCAGGATTATATTTAAAGACAGAATTTTGACCTTCCGCAATACCAAGGATTCCAGATCCAATATTATCGATTAAGCACTCACCACAAACCATACCTGCATTCGGGCAACCGACATAGTCAGCAGGACAAGTGATTGTAGGAGGCGCGGTACAACAATTTTCAATAACAGTAACGATGAAAGAACATGTAGAAGTGTTTCCACAATTATCTGTTGCAGTATAAGTAACCGTAGTGTTTCCAGCAGGAAAAACGTCACCACTTGCATGAGAAGAAGTAAGCGTTACCGTTCCACAATTGTCATGGCCATTTGGCTCATTCCAATTTGCAATACCCTCGCAATTAGCATTAGAGTTTATAGAAATATTTGCTGGGCAATTCGAGATTGTAGGAGGGGTATTATCTTCTAAAGAAATTTCTTGAACACAAGAGCTAGACAAACCAGTATTAGGATCAGTAGCTGTCCAAGTTCTTTCAATTTCAATTTGGAACTGACAAGGTCCAGTAGAAACGACAACATCATTATAAGAAATGGTAGGTTCTGGACAATTAGGTCCACCTTGACCAGTTGCAGTACCTGTTAAAGCAGGACTAGGTCCAGTACTACCTGGAATGTTTTCTAAACTACACCCATCAGGATTAGGAGAAGAACAACCAACAGGTGTATAAGGGTTACCATTTAAGTCGTAAGTTCCAAGATGATCACCGTTATTACAATCAGTGACAATGACATATTCATTAGTTACAGGATTGTCTAAGAAGTAACTATCTAAATCATTAGGACTAATACCTTGAAGGGACATGATTTGGTAAACAGAAGAACTAGCACCGTTATTTACATCCAAAGAGTAAATACCTGTACCACTGGCATAATAAATAATACCGCAATCATCTACTGTAATACCTTTGGCAGGACCATTAGAGATAGGGTATGTATTGATTAAATTACCAGAACTATCGTATTGGAAAATATTATTAGAACCACCAACCCAGAATGTACCGTCAGAAATCTGAACAATATCTCTAGCTGGATTAACACCCGTATTGAATAAAAAAGTAGCAGCACCAGTGGAAAGATTAATTTGATAAGCATCATTATCATCAACAGCAAAAAGATCACCGTTTACAGTAAAGTCAATACCGTTTACACCAGTTACCCCAGAAAGGTTAGCCAGTGAAGTATAAGTGTTAGCAGCGAAATCACCAACATAAAGAGTATTGTTACCAACGAAGTAGAAAACATTATGGTTAAAAGGATCTACTGCAACAGAATAAGTTCCACCGGGGTTACCTGGTAAAACAATAGAGGCGAATCCACCAGTTGCAGGATTATATTTAAAGACAGAATTTTGACCTTCCGCAATACCAAGGATTCCAGATCCAATATTATCGATTAAGCACTCACCACAAACCATACCTGCATTCGGGCAACCGACATAGTCAGCAGGACAAGTGATTGTAGGAGGCGCGGTACAACAATTTTCAATAACAGTAACGATGAAAGAACATGTAGAAGTGTTTCCACAATTATCTGTTGCAGTATAAGTAACCGTAGTGTTTCCAGCAGGAAAAACGTCACCACTTGCATAATTAGAAACGAAGCTGATGACTTGACAATCATCTGATGCTGATGGTTCATTCCAAGTGACTACAGCAGTACAATTAGCATCTGTTGTTACAGTAATGTCGCTTGGACAATTAGTTATAGTAGGATCATTATTATCTTCTAGAATGACGACCTGAGTACAATCGGCGTATAACCATGGTACCGAATTGTTTGGATAATTAGCAGTCCATATACGTTTGAAAAATATTTGCCCTGTACAAGGGCCTGTTGTCATTTCAATATCTTGATAAGTAACAACTGGATCTTCACAATTCGCATCTCCTGGAGTTGCCGTTGCAAATCCAGTATTTGATGGATCAGTAGATTCCCCAGGGCATCCAAAATAATTAGACGGACAAATAATTACAGGAGAGGTTATACAGGTTAATGCCGTCTCAGCTTGATCATTGATGTGAATAGTATGCGAAACCCCTTCATCTGAACAAATCTCAATATTACTTCCTAAACATAACTGAGACACAAACAACAATAATGTTGTTAATGTAAAACTTACAACGTTTTTCATTTTTAAAGTTTTGATTAAATAAATAGACTGATACCTCTTGGCACCTTAGCACATTTATTAATTTGTAAAAAGTAGATTGGGGTTTTCGTTAGATCAGCACGTTCTAAAATCTTAGAACCAATGACCAAACGTCTCTTTTGACGAAAAAGCTTCTTGAAGCAACCTTATCAAAATGTTAAAGTTTATATATTTATATTTTTCATCAAGTGTAAATGTACAAAAATGAGGGTTGGACTAGGAATCTTAATAATCATTTTCTTATTATATTTTAGTTCATGTTTAAATAAACAGAGAGAAGAAAAATACAATGTGTTTCATTACAATCAGCCCAATAAAATAACCTCTCTGGATCCGGCTTTCGCCAAAAGTCAAAATAATATTTGGGCCTGTAATCATATATACAATGGATTAGTGAAACTTGATGACTCATTAAATATTAAACCTTCCATTGCAAAGTCATGGCAAATCGATGAATCTGGATTAGTGTATACCTTTAATTTAAAATCCAATGTCGCTTTTCACGAAAGTGAATGTATAGAAGATAACCGTGTAGTGCAAGCCTCTGATTTCGTTTACTCTTTAAATCGGATTATATCTGATGACATTAATTCTCCTGGATCTTGGATATTTTCTGAAAAGGTTGATTCCATTAATCCCTTTTTAGCTATTGACGATAGTACTTTTCAAATTAAGTTGAGAGAGCCGTTTTTACCTTTAATGGGGATATTAACTATGCAGTATTGTAGCGTTATTCCCGAAGAATGTGTAAAGTCTTATGGTAATAAGTTTAGATCTAATCCAGTAGGTACAGGTCCTTTTAAATTTAAAAAATGGATAGAAGATCAAGGATTGTTTTTATTAACGAATCATAACTACTTTGAAGATGTAACTCATAATTTAGATGGTATTAGAACTAGTTTTATAGCAGATGAAAAAATCGCCTTTTTAGAATTGAAAAAAGGAAATATAGATTTTATATCGGGAATCGAATCATCATTCATCAATGAGCTACTTGATTCTGATGGGCAGTTGCTCAATTCTTTGAAAGGTCAATTCAAAATGTCTAAGTCGCCGTACTTGAACATGGAATACTTTGGTATTAATATGTCAAATGAAGGTTCACCGTTAAGGAATAAAAAGTTTAGACAAGCTTTAAATTGGGCAATAGATCGTGATTTAATGCTTCAAACTTTGCGAAATAACATTGGTAAACCTGCAAATGCGGGTTTTATTCCAAGAGGGTTGCCATCTCATAATCCAAAAATCGTAAAAGGTTACATCTTTGATTTAATAAAGGCTAAAAACTTGTTGAAGGAATCAGGTTATGATGTTCATTCGGATCAAGTCATTACCATTTCTACAAGTCAAGATTACTTGGATTTAACCACATTTGTAGCTAGGCAATGGGAAAACATCGGGATTAAAGTAGAAATCGAATTAATGGAATCCGCCTTGCTTAGAGAGGGAATGCGCAATTCTGATATTCCTTTTTTTAGGGCTTCTTGGATCGCAGACTATCCCGAAGGAGAGAACTTTATGAGCATGTTTTATAGTAAGAATCCTGCACCACCTAATTATACACGTTTTTCTAATGAGGAATTTGATCTACTCTATGAAGAAGCTTTGTTGATAGATGAGGCTAGTGAAAGATATCCAGTTTATCATGAAATGGAGAAAATACTCATCGATGAAGCACCTGTAATCTTCTTGTTCTATGACGAAACTGCTTTAATTTACAATCATTCCCTAAAAGGAATCCGTGAAAATGGTATCAATCTTTTGAACGCAACTAGTATTGAAAAGGATATTAGTAATTAGCATCACCCATTCGCACTCCAGTAACAGAAATATCTATTGTAGATCCAAGTGAAATTGGTAAAGCGTATGTTTGGCAATTAGCACAATTCTCTATGAAGAATTCCCATGCATCTCGATTAGGAAAACTATTATCTATATTCAAAATCACTTTGTTGATCAAACTGAGATCCAATGCACTGAGTGATCCAGAGTGATTGACATCACCTGATTGAACTATTAGGGAAGAATTAATCGGCTCAATATTTAGAATATGCTTTTGATATTTTAATAAATCTAATGCAGACAATGATTCTCCAACTTCCTGTTGGTTTTCAAATTGCAAAATGGGATTTTCTACTTCAGGAAGTAGATCTGAAGGATAGTCAAATGAGTAACTTCCAACTAAATTTAAGATATCATAGTTTACGCTTGCATCTGAAGAAGAACGTAAGTACATCTTAGTTTCTGATGGTGAAATAGATTGTCCATATACATCTTTAATATTGACGTCATAAGAAGTAAAATCTGGGGTAGCCGGACCTCCTGTAGCTCCAGTAGCAGAAATAGCTGCATTTAATGAGTCAATAGTCGCTTCAATTCCAAAACCACTTACATCATAATTAACATCACCATTTGGTGATATAACAATATAAGTCGGTGTTCCAAAAAATTGACCGAACGTTCCATTGGTATACTCTGTCAATGCCGCAATTGAACCTCCATCATTGCCTGCTGCTGGATATGTTTGGCCATGAGCGATTTGATAACTCAGAACATCTGCATTTGAATCAAATCCTTTATTGCTTAATTCAAAGAATTCAACATCATATTGACCAGCTCCCCAGTCTTGATATAATTCTTCAATATGGGGTGCAGCTGAAATGCAAGGTGGGCATACAGTAAAAAAGACCTTAATTAATACTGTCTGACCTTGATCGAGATGATCAGCGTACAATTGATGTTCATTACCATTTGTATCCGTAATGGTAAAATCGGGAGCAGGAGGTTGCGCCCATATATTTAATGAAATGATCAAAAAAGCGAATAATATGGTAAACTTTTTCATTCCTTATCGGTTTGCTTTGTACAAATTTAAGACCTTTAGGCACTCAATGAATTGAATCACTTGAAAGACCCTATTAAACCTATAGTTAAGTACAAGGACCTTTCCAAAGTTTCTTTTAAGACGTCTTGGGACCTTCAAATGTCCATTTTAAACGAAATGATTGCCTTTAAGCGTCAAAATCGGGACAATTTAACACCAGATCGAGTACAAATTCATCATCTTTTGTTTTGTGAACACCATCCGGTATACACACTCGGAAAGAGCGGATCTATACATCATTTGTTGCTTAATGAACAAGAATTGGCTGAAGGTGGGTTTGAATTCTTTAAAATAAATAGAGGAGGAGATATTACTTATCACGGTCCGGGTCAGATTACGGGTTATCCAATTTTTGATTTGGATGAGTTTTTTACTGATGTCCATAAATATGTTCGTTATCTGGAAGAAGTCGTAATTAGAACGCTTAAAGAATATGGAATACAAGGAGAAAGAATTGAGGGATTTACGGGAGTTTGGATCCAAAAATCCAATACACCTTCACGAAAAATATGTGCTATCGGTGTTCATCTCAGTAGATGGGTTACGATGCACGGTTTTGCTTTAAATGTCGATACAAATTTAAGTCACTTCCAAAATATTGTTCCTTGTGGAATTTCTGATGAAAACAAGGAGGTGACGTCTTTGTCCAAAGAATTGGGAAGGGCTGTTTCCTTGTCTGAGGTTAAATCAAAATTGAAAAAGCACTTTCGAGAGTTATTTGATTTTGAATACCTCTCCTAAGAAAAGATAAATTATGAAAGATAAATTAGTTTCTGAATCCAGAACGATAATGACCGAATTGATCATGCCTAACGATACGAATCCTTTAGGAAATATGATGGGAGGTAACTTGATGCGATTAATGGACATAGGTGCGGGCATATGTGCAGGAAAGCATAGTGAAGCACATGTGGTTACTGCAAGTGTAGATCATGTTTCTTTTCAAGTACCGATTCCGATGGGTAGTGTTATCACCTTGACAAGTACTGTAACTCGAGCATTCAATACATCGATGGAAGTATATACAGAAGTTCATGTGGCCGATATAACTGGGGCAAATACTCGAAAGTCCAATCACTCATATATGACATTTGTTGCTTTAAACGAAAAGGATAAGAAGCCTTGTAAAGTCCCTGTTCTTCGTCCAGTCAGTGCTGAAGAGCAAAAATTGTTTGAAGGAGCTGTTAGACGTAGAGAACTCAGATTAATCTTGAGTGGAAGAATAGAACCTAAAGATGCGATCGAGATGAAGAATCTGTTTCGTGAAACTTAATCATAAATCCTACCACTTCGATGAATGAAATTGGAACTAGCTTGTTGAGTTCCCATCATTAAGACGTCCTGAATGTTTACGTGCTTGGGTTGAGTGGCAATGAAATAAATAGTCTTTGCCACGTCGCTAGATTTTAAAGGATTAAAGTCATTATATATTTTCGCTCTTTTTTCATCTCCATCAAATCTAACCTTAGCAAATTCTGTTTCTTCTACGTGGGCTGGGGAAACTTGACTGACTTTTAAACCGTAGGTGTGCAAGTCAATCCTCATTCCTTGGGTGAGCGCATTGACGGCGTGTTTAGATGCGCAATAAACATTGCCTTTTGGATATAATTCATGACCCGCGGTGGAACAAACATTGATGATATGCCCCTTACCTTGTTTAACCATCCCCGGAGCTATCATTCGAGTCATATACAATAATCCCTTGACATTTGTGTCAAGCATTAATTCCCAATCGTTTATATTTCCTTCATGAATAGGATCAAAACCCTTAGCTAATCCAGCGTTATTGATAAGTATAGAAATATTTGACCAGGACTTGTCTAGAGACTCTATGGCCTTTTTTACAGACTTTAATTCTCTAACATCAAAGCAAAGTGTTTTTATTTTTATCGCATATTTCTTTTTCAATACCTGCTTCAGCTCTTCCAGTTTTTTCTTTCTTCGTCCGGTAATGATGAGTGGATATCCCGCTTTCGCGAATGTTTTCGCAGTTGCTTTTCCAATCCCTGATGTAGCACCAGAAATCAATACGATAGGATGAGTTGATTTTGATTTCATTAAAGTCTTATTCTGATATCAGAGAAGTTAGAATTTCTTCAAATTCTTTTTCAAAAGAACTATAAGTACTGGTAGCAGGACCTGAAAAACCTGTGTGAATTTTTCGAATGTTATCCTTCTTATCAATAAAAAGTAATGTAGGATAAGAAATGATTTTATTCAACATTGGAAAAGTTTCGGAGGCGATCTGTTTGTTTGCATAACCTCCATAAACAAGCTCATAAGGAATATTCATTTTGTCTTTGTACTTTTTTAAAACGACATTGGCTTTTTGGACATCTTTGTATTTCTCAAAAGCCACGGAAACTATTTCTACTTGATCATTTGGTTTCTCTTTAAAATAATCTACTAAAAACTTAGTTTCATCTCGACAATTGGGGCACCAAGTCCCCATGATCTGAACTAACTTGACTTTGTCTTTGTATCGATCATTCTTAAAATCAATCAAAGTTCCTTCTGAGTTCTTAAAGCTTAATTCAAATTTTTTGTTCGTATCTGATGCATAGGTTAATTCATAAGGATTACCAAGCGTGACATCCTTGTTCCTCTTTGCTGACCAAGTGCTTTTATAATGTTTACCTGATCTAAATGATCCTGTCATGGCATTTTCATTGTCCATTTTAGCATGAAATAAAAATGCATGAGAACCATCAAAACAGGACATGTCCATTTTATCTCCTTGCACCACACCTTCTAAAAATCTATAATCTCCCGTTTCAGTTAAAAAAGTTCCTGTGATTTTATTGCCCACTTGATTGAACTCACCTATTGCTGGATATTCATCCTCTGTGCCTTCTTCAAAAACTACTTCCCATTTTCCGGAGAGATCATAAGTCGCATCTTTTCCATTGCTAAAAAAACGCCGATCTTTTCCATGCCAAGCCACAAAAGGAATAGCATAATTATTTCGATTTTTTACAATCCAATTACCTTCCATGACATTTTCTTCAAATACCGCTCGTATATAAGATTCATAAAGGGGGAAGTCGATGATCACGGTGTCCTTAGCCGTTGATCGATCTAGTTTGAAAGTAATATCTGTTACTTTTATTCTTTCTTCTCCATTGATGATTTCGATATAAAAATTTTCATTTTTATCATCCATGTATTTTACCTCGAAAGTGAAAGGCAATTCACCTTCATAAGAAAATTCTTTGTTGAGAACGATTTCGTCATTAACGTTGATCGTCTTTTTAGGCATTCCATCAAGCTGCAATGCAGCCCTCCATGTTCCTGGTGGTAAGCCTGAGAATTGGTTTGGGATATCAACACATGAAAGAGATATGAGTGATAGTAACATGATGGCTAAATAAGCTTTCATTCTAAGATTTTTCACCAGTGAAATGATCTGCTTTGTATTTAAACAGAACATTGAATGTGGTTAAGCTACCATAGATTCTCGTTAAGTATTGCTGAAGATTCACTTTGTCCTCATCAGATAGTTTTTTAGAACTGTTAATTCTTTGTTCCATCACTCGAAGTCTATCTCGAACCATCACAATCTTATGAAAGAAAGTATCGATTGGAATTTCTTTTGATTTCAATCCTTCTTCACCAGGCTTTAAAATCATTACTCCATCTACCCATTTATCACCAAGTTCTACTACTTCTGATATACCTGACCAAGCACGAAGAATCTTAATCAGCCCTTCCTCAGCCTCATTAAAGGAAATCGCTTCAGTAAATGGAATTGCTTCTATAATATCCCATTCGTCATAATCTTTACCTACATATTTTAATCCATAAGTGATGAAGCAAACTTTGTAAGCAGCAACATCCACTTCAACAATGACTCCATCTCCAAAGGCAGGATGCTTTACTCTAGACCCAATACCTAATACATTCGTTGATTCACTCATTTTATAACTTGACTAATTTTTGATTTAAAAAAACATTCTTATCGCTAATAGATATAATGTAGTTTCCAGAAGAAAGTGTTGATATGTTTATTTCTTGAGAACGATTGAAGATTTCTTGCTCTAGAATTAATTTTCCTTGCATATCTCGAATATTTAACCTCGCAGGTAATGAAATGTTTTCATCGAATTCAATATTTACAAAATTGTCCACTGGATTTGGAAATATCTTAAAGCTTTCATCCTTGATAACATCTTCGATCAACGAAGGTTGAGCTATAGCAAAATCCCAAATCCCACGACCATATGTCCCAAATCTAGCCACTTGTTTATCTTCTAAGAATTCAACTGACCAATATCTTACATTAGGGCCTGCCATACCTGATAAATCAAACCATTCTTCCTCTTCAGAAATATATACATAAGGGCCAGCTTCAGTTGCAGCAAAAATCAAACTTTCATCTTCATTCGCCGCAAGGCAAAAAATCGTTGTAGGTGGTAAACCATTGATCATGGTAGCAAATCCATTACCACCATCCGTTGATTTGAGCACTCCAGCATTGGAATATCCAGATCCCGAAATGTAAATGGTGTTTTCATCTACTTTAGAAGGCAGTATACACGACCCATAAAGGTAATGTCCACCTGGTACGTTGAAAGTTTCACCTTCAAAGCTCTGGGCTCCATCTGTTGATCGGTAAAACTTTCCATTGGCAGTGGTGACATACCATATGTCATGATCAAATGGATTTACTGCCATGGCGGAAATTTGACTTCCAGAAACACTAAAGTCAAATGGTAAATTATTTGATAGGATTTGATTGCCTTGAACCTCTAAATGAATGATATGGGCTCCAGGTCCTCCATTATCGTTTCCTCCGGCGACATAAATTTCATTTTTTGTTGGATCCGGATGTGCCATCATAGGAGGTATCCATACTGATTCATCGTTGGAGTTCACTTCATATCCAAATGTTGGCCCCCCTTGTGTTAAGGGTTGATGATAATAGGAAACCGCACCTCCCGGATATACAGTCCAAAACCGTTGACCATTATCCGTGAAAGTATTATGTCCATAATCACCAGAGATTACCTGATCAAAGTTTACAGGGTTAATACCTGAAACTTTACCTCTTTGAAGACCTTGATCTTGAGAACCTGCAAAAATGAAATCATTATCCAATGGGTAGGATTTTACGCTATAATATTGACTAACATTTAAACCAATTAGACTAAAGTTTGTGTTGGTTTGTGTCCCGTCATACGATTTGCTGATTCCTCCATGATGACTAATAATAATGAATGGATCGTTACTCGCATCATAAAATTCTTCAAAATACATCATGTCAGCATGCAGCTTATTGGGTACGTCGTCGTAATACTCCCACCATGCGTTGATTAATTGCCAAGTGTTACCTCCATCTAAACTTCTATAGGCATCTACACCACCTATAATCATGATGTCTGGGTTTGATTTACTGATGAATAAACCTACTCGCCATGGCGTAATGGGTAAAGTGCTTAGCTGTTCCCACGAAACACCAAGATCCAGCGATTTATAAAAAGCATTATTGTTGTCAAATGAGTAAAGAATTATATTCCCATTACTATCTATGTGCCCATCTAAATTCGTTTGACCTGCTTGTCCTGAAGAAATAGGAGAGTTCGTGGTGACTTGCTCAAAAACTTCCGTTGCATCACTCCATTGATGCACATGACTCTCAGTACTAGAAATTTGTTCTAATACAAATAACTCATCAGACTTATTGATGTTACATAAACTTAAATTCCTATGATCACTCGTGTTAAATGTCTTGACAGATTCGTAAGTCAAACCATTGTCTGTTGATTTAAATATTTCGAAATTATCCCAATAGCTTTTCTTATTTAAAACATAGATATCTCCATTAGAGAGCATGAATGGATCTCTAAAATTATTGCTGTACTCATCCATTCCTTCACTAATTTCCCAAGTAATACCGTCATCATCAGAATACACTGGTTCTCCATTAAGCGCCGAAATTAAACGTGGATTATTTTCCTCATTCGTAGTTAACAAGAAGAATTGATTACTAAATCGTAAGTCATCATTGATCACTTCCCAGCTTAAACCATTTAAACCACCTTTCCATATATTTCCCTCAGCAGAAACAAGATAAATTTTATCTTGAATCGGATCGTATTGTGGTTTAAATACACTCCCGGCTTGATTTAAACTTCCTCGTTCTATCCATTCACCTCGGAGAACTCCATCTAAAATAATCTCTTCACCTCCTCTGTAATTAAGACTAGTTTTCCCTTTAGCTTTATATTTGGCGTAAGCCGTATTAGCTTCAATCGTTTCCCAATTGACTCCTTCTTCTGCTTGATGAATTAACTTAAAGAATTCTTTTTTTACATCTTTTAGTTCTCCATCTTCCATATCCATTTTCACCTCAGTAGGTAAGGGTAAAAGGTTCTTTTTTTCTTCTTTACAAGAGATCAAACAAATACCAAGCAATAGAATTAAATAGTATCTCATAGTTTAAATTTCAATTATTCTTTATAATGGTCATCCCAGTTTTTAGTCTCAGGGGCATTTAATTTATTGACCGATTTACCAACTAACATAGCCACTGTAGCATCACCAGTGACGTTAGTCACAGTTCGACACATATCAAGTGGCCGATCAACGGCAAAAATTAAGGCTAATCCTACGGCTAGTTTGTCGGCAGGAAGTCCTATCGATTCTAAAACGATGACTAACATGATCATTCCTGCTCCTGGTACAGCTGCTGAACCAATAGAGGCTAAGGTAGCCGTCAATACGATGGTCAATTGAGCTCCAAAACTCAAATCAAAATCAAGCGCCTGACAAATAAAAATAGCTGCAACCGCTTGATATAAACTTGTGCCATCCATATTTATCGTTGCCCCCAGTGGGCATACAAAACTTGTCACTTCACTGTCAACGCCTAAATGTTCTTCAACCCTTTCCATAGTAACAGGTAGGGTAGCTGCGCTACTACTCGTCGAGAAGGCAAGTAACTGAGCTGGACTAATTCCTTTGAAAAAGAAGGATGGACTCTTTTTGGTATAAACTTTAATCGCTGTCACATAAATGGTGACCATAACACTTAAACCAATTACAACCGATAAAGCGTACATGGCGAGTGCTGAAAAAATATCTGTGTTTGTAGTATCAACCACGAGTGCCGCCAATAATGCAAAGACGGCATATGGCGCCATTAACATGATGAGATCCACCATTTTCAAAATGATCTCGTTTAAGCTATCAAAAAAGGCAATCATGGGTTTCGCCTTTTCAGGCTTCACCAATAGTAGTGAAATACCAAAGAAAAGAGCAAAGAATATCACTTGAAGCATATTTCTATTTGAAGAAGATGCTTCAAAAATATTACTAGGAACCATATCGACAATGAACTGTAATTTTCCCTTAGTTTTTTGAGCTATAGCGTTTTCCACTTTCGTAGACATGTCTCCCTCATACGTTTGAGTGAGTGAGGCTACCGTTTCATTGGAAATCGATTCTCCTGGTTGTATGATATTGACAACTAAAATGCCAACTGTAATAGCGATAACAGTGGTCAAAAGATAAAGTCCAAAGGTTCGAAGACCAATGTTCGATAATTTACTGATGTCCTTTAAATCACTAATTCCTTTCACTAAGGACGCCAGAATGAGTGGTATAGCGATTAACTTTAAAAGCTTAATGAATATAGTACCGAGAGGTTTTATAAAGTCTATGACGATTCCTCTTCCACCATCAAACTGAAGCATGATGAATCCAAATATTACACCCGCAATCATTCCTAAAAGGATTTGCCAATGCAGCGCTAATTTCTTCATTTTGTTGGTCGTTTGTCCAACTGACAAAATAGTGAAAATGCTCGACAACTGGTCTGAATAAGTACTAAGCTTTTTTAGTCGCTCGAGTCATTTCTCTTTTGCCAGGTGGACCAGGTATTCCTTCCACAGAAAATCCCGATGCTTTTAGGTTTCTTTTAAAGGCACCTTGAGCACAATAAGTAACAAGAACTCCATGATTATTGAGGCAACGATACATGATGTCGGTCATTTTTTTTGACCATAACTCCTCCTGAACACCAGGTCCAAAAGCGTCGTAAAAGATTAAATCAAATTCGGACTCTTGATGAAGAGACTGAATCATTTTGTGGTGCTTTAAAAAATTAAAATGATCAGAAAGAGCTATATTTAAACCATCAGTGCATTGATGAATTCGCTCAAATATCTCTAGAAATTCATTCGACTTCGTTTGTTGAACGTAATTTAATTGACTTGTGATCGATGTATCCACAGGATGTAATTCGTAAGCAGTATATTGGATGTTTACTTTATTTTTAGAGGCATATAGGAAGCTTAAGTATGCGTTGAGGCCTGTACCTAAACCCATTTCTAAAATCTTAGTTGATGGTAGATTAAGGTACTCTAAGCCTGCCTTTATAAATACGTGGAGACTTTCCTGAATAGAACCGTGACTTGAATGGTATTCGGCGTTGTATTTTTTGGAATGTAGAGAGTGGGAGCCATCATCCGAAAGGATAATTGATAAATCATCCATTTTCGTAATCTAAAACACTTTTTATCTCGTCTACGGATATATCCATGTGTGATTCATCATAAATGCACTCTCCGTTTCGAATCAATAAAATTTGCGGTGATTCATGATGGACATTGAATCGTTCAGCTATTTCGTTGGAGATAGGGCGATATGACAATAAATCAAGATAGAATGGCTTAATATTTAGAGATTCTGAATCCCATTTCGACTCTAATCTCATTTTAGCCATTGAGCTAATCGGACAGGTTGTGCTGTGCTTTAAAATTAAGCAGTCAGACGATTTTGACAATTCAATAATTTCGTCGAGATGTTTCGAAGAATTAATTGAATTCCAATTCATTATTTGCTGAATGGAAGTGCGAAAGAAGGAACTACTTTAAAGTTATTAGGACAACCGTAACCTCCTCGATTACAAGAACTTAAAACAGATACTACTAATAAAACTAAACAAGCTTTGGCTAAATTTTTAACTAATCGAGATCTCATTATTACATTTTTGATATTCAAAAAATCTATCATTTAACGATCGGCGCTGCAAAGATATTATTTAAATTGTGATATTCTATTAGTTTTTTTCAAACACAAATAGATTAACATTTACGCTATCACACTGTTTGAATAGATAATCGAGGAAAAAAGTTCAATGAAAATACATTTAATTGCTATTGGGGGTTCGGCTATGCACAACATAGCGCTAGAATTGTCTTATCGAGGTCATGACGTTACTGGATCAGATGATGAGATTTATAATCCTTCTCGGCAACGATTAGACGATGCAGGATTACTGCCTAAAGAAATGGGATGGTTTCCCGACAAACTTTCGGATCAAATAGATGGGGTGATATTAGGAATGCACGCACGTCCTGATAATCCGGAACTAGAACGGGCTAAAAATCTTGGTTTAAAAATCTATTCTTATCCAGAGTTCATTTTTGAGCAAAGTAAGAATAAAAAGCGAATTGTTATTGCGGGTAGTCATGGTAAGACAACGACTACTTCTATGATCTTACACGTTTTAAATCAATTAAACATTGAAACAGATTATTTAGTAGGTGCACAGTTAGAAGGTTTTAACAGAATGGTCAAATTAAGCGATGCCTCGATAATAGTTATTGAAGGAGATGAATACTTGAGTTCGCCTATAGATAGAAGGCCAAAAATGTTACACTATAAACCTCATATTGGTGTGATTACAGGGGTCGCTTGGGATCATATCAATGTCTTTCCAAGCTTTGCAAATTATGCATCTCAATTTCAGTTATTTGCTGATTCATTTGAAGACAATGGTATAATGTTCGCTTTCGCGAATGATGAAGTTTGTCAAGGTATTCAAATGAATTTTAATCAAAATGGTAGTCAAATTCAATTTTATAATGGCCTCGAATCCCGAGCGAATCAACAGGTAAGCTATAAGAATGAACTGTATCCTATTTCCGTTTTTGGTGCGCATAACAGACAAAATATGGAAGC
>JAHDBI010000011.1:3089-18689 GCA_020630475.1 Saprospiraceae bacterium | reverse complement strand
AAGGCTTGTTTTGCAACTTCAAATGTAGAGATTGAAACTGACGTGGTGAATATTCAGCGAAAACTAGAAGAAGAAAAATCTAATAATCAAATCATTCTATTGATGAGTTCAGGGAATTTTGGTGGAATAGACTTAAAAAATCTATTCGCATAAGATTTGAGTCTTGAGCATTAAAGATTAACTTCGCCAACTTAAATTTTAATTTATGTCTAGAATATTAACTACTAGAGACGCCTTAAGAGAAGCTATGTCAGAAGAGATGAGGAGAGATCCAAATGTTTTACTGATGGGAGAGGAAGTGGCACAATACAATGGTGCATACAAAGTGAGTAAAGGGATGCTTGATGAATTTGGAGCCGAAAGAGTGATCGATACACCTATTGCTGAACTAGGATTTGCCGGTATCGGTGTAGGGGCGGCGATGAACGGACTAAGACCGATCGTTGAATTCATGACATGGAACTTTGCCGTTTTGGCTTTTGATCAAATAGTAAATAACGCTGCAAAAACCTTATCTCAATCAGCTGGTCAATTTACTTGTCCAATTGTATTTAGAGGACCTTCTGGTTCAGCTGGTCAATTAGCTCAACAACATTCTCAAACTTTTGAGTCTTGGTTAGCCAACTGCCCTGGATTAAAAGTGATTTCTACTGTTGATCCTGCAGATTCTAAAGGACTTTTGAAATCAGCCATTAGAGATGAAGATCCGGTTTGTTTTATGGAATCGGAGGTTATGTATGGACTTAAGGGTGAAGTACCTGAAGGTGACGATTTTTTGGTTCCTATCGGTAAAGCCGCAGTTAGAAAGGAAGGAACAGATGTAACCATTGTATCGTATAATAAAATGATGGAAGTTGTCAAAAGAGCAGCTGTCGAATTGGAAAAAGAAGGTATCAGTGCTGAGGTGATAGACCTTAGAACAATCAGACCTTTAGATTATTATACAGTAGTCGATTCAGTTAAGAAGACAAATAGATTAGTTGTTGTTGATGAAAGTTGGCCTTTTGCTGGAGTTTCTGCAGAAGTAGGTTACGAAGTGCAAAAACGAGCCTTTGATTATTTAGACGCTCCTGTAATTAGAGTGAACTCAGCAGATACTTCTTTACCATATGCCCCAACATTGGTGGATGCGTACCTACCAAATGAAGCTAAAGTCATCGGTGCTGTTAAAGAGGTGATGTATATGAAAGCTTGATCGTTTACTAAGAGCAATAAACAAGAAAAGGGAGTTATCAATGATAACTCCCTTTTCTTGTTTAAAGAACGGTTATAAGTTCTGATTGTCTTTGGCTTCCACTTCTTAGCTCAATAATATAATTGCCTTTATTAAAACCTGTGACGTCTAATATAACTTGTTCGTTATGGGACGACATCTTCTTAATAAATCTGCCACTCATGTCGAGAACAGTTAATTCTATCATGACACTTGAAGGATTGATCATTTCAATGATGGCATAATCTGAAGTTGGATTAGGGAAAATATTAACCGAATTAATCACCTCTAAAACTTCTTCTGACGAGGTAGTGGATGCAAATGGATCAGACCACTTTTCATCTTCTGTGAAACTAAGATCGGTGAAGGTTTTCAAGAAATTGATCAGATCAGTTTTTTGTTGATCCGTATAGTTGAAACCATCAGCGGGAATAAATTCTCCTGTCCACTCGTTGGGTTCCAAATCCTCTGAATAATGATCAATTACCTCCTCCAAAGATTCGAATCTACCATCATGCATGTAAGGCGCTGTTAATTCTATATTTCTTAAAGTTGGCACTTTGAATAGGTGGTCAAATTCTTCACCCATCCATTCACCCGCGCCTAAGTCGTTTGTTTCAGACAATCCGTTATTGAAGATAAATGGTAAGTCCATAAAACCTCCAAATAGAAAAAAACTATTTCCATCAGTATGACAAATAGAGCAATTAAGACTGAATAATTCGCTTCCTCTAATTTCACTTTCCGTAAGCAATCCTGGTTCAGTATGACTGCGGTCGAATTTTGAATTGAAGGTGACCATCGAACTAATAAATTGTGCGATCGCCTCGTTAATTCTCTGTTCTGTAATTAGTGGATCTCCAAAACTTTCCTCAAATAAATCTGGATAGTAATCCGTTTCTTCCAGTTTTTCAATCAGCGCGTCAATATCCGTGACACCAATCTCATTTTCATTTCTCAAGGGTAGACTAATCATATCTGTTAAATCAGATTCACTCAAATCCCAAAAAAAATTGGTTCTATTTGACCAGCCTAAATCATTTAATTGCATAGAGTTTCTACCAGTGTTCTCGGTTACGCCCATGCTAAATGGGGTGTCATCAGCAAAGGACAATTCTTGTTTATGACAAGTGGCGCAGGATAAGTTTTCATTCGCTGATAATTTTTCATCAAAAAACAATACTCTTCCAAGTGTAGCACCATTGTCCGTAACCATATCTAAAATGGTTGAATCATTAAATCCCCATTCTGTTTCCTCTAAATGGAGCGGAAAATTTTGATTTTCATAATCAAATGGAATATCGGGTAAGGAAGGTACCAAATCGTTTCCTACATATCCATTAAGGACGGTTGTTGATAGGTTTGAAAACCCTAAAATAAAGATGGTAGTTAAGATGAGACTTACGCTTATTAGTAGTTTTTTCATGATCAATTGTTTTGATTTATAGAAGCTTATCTATTCTAATAGATATAAGTTAAGTAAATTTCGCTGCTTTTAATAAGTGGATATTTTAGAAGCATTAATATTGTCGTGAATAAGAAATATTAAATAGTATGAAAGTAACTGTTGAAATAAGCATGTATCCTTTGACCGATCATTATGAAAAGGAAATCATTTCCTTTATCCGGTTATTGAAGAATAACACCGAACTTGAAGTGTATACAAATGCAATGAGCACTTATGTTAAAGGTGAGTTGGCCTATGCGATGTCTTGTATTTCGAAAGGATTAGAAGCCATTTTATCGAATATTGATACCTCGGCAACCGTGCTAAAAATCATTAATAGATCATTACCTGTTGAGGAAGGTTTACTTCATTTTTAGGGTTTCCTGAACCCATTCTCCGAAGTTCTTATTGGTGGTGATGTCAAATTTTGCGATACACGGTGTGTCGTAAGGGTGGAGTTTTTCTATAGCCTTTTTCAGTTTCTTCCATTTAGAATTATCTGATTTAAAGAAAACAAAAGTTTCATCCTCTTCCTGTATCTTATCATTCCAATAAAACATACTGGATCCCTCATGAATATTCGCGCAAGCAATAAGCTTATCCTTCAACAAAGATTTTGAGATTCGCCTTGCGGACTTTTTGGAAGGGAATGTGACGTATATAGTTATGATTTCCATCTTATTTTTTTTTACAAAGCTAGGATTTCTGCTACATTCAATAAATCGACATCAAGATCATTTTTCTTTTCTATGGCCTTCGATAAAGGCGTAAGATTGATTTTGTTGTTAATCACTCCTATGGCTTGTCCAAATTCTTGATTTAGTAAAGAACTTACTGCTCCATGACCAAGTTTTGACGCTAAAATCCTATCAAAACAACTAGGTGATCCACCTCGTTGTAAATGTCCTATCACCATTACCTTCGTCTCATACTCTGGACATAACGCTTGAACTTCCTGAGCAATTTCAAATGCATTTCCGTTCTTATTGCCTTCTGCAACGATGACTAGATTGAATAGTTTTTTTCTTCTTGCTGATCTTCGAAGTTTCTGCACAAAAGTCTCAATAGAATTTCCTACTTCAGGTAAAAATATCGTACCCGCTCCACTGCCAATACCTGTATGCAAAGCAATGTATCCTGCATGACGACCCATGACTTCAATGAAAAATAATCGATCATGCGAATCTGCTGTGTCTCTAATTTTATCTACTGCTTCAATAGCTGTATTTATCGCCGTATCAAATCCAATGGTAAAGTCTGTCCCATTGATATCATTATCAATAGTCCCAGGGATTCCTATTACTGGGAAATTAAATTCCTCATGCAGTTTAAGCGCACCAGTATATGTTCCATTACCACCAATCATTACACAGGCATCGATATCATGTGCCACCAAATTTTCATAAGCATTTTTACGACCATCCTCCGTCATAAATTCCATACTTCTCGCCGTTTTTAAGATGGTGCCACCTCTTTGTAAGATATTACCTACATCGGCTTTGGACATCATAGAAAACTCTCCATTTATCAAACCTTGATAACCACCTTTAACTCCGTATATATGTATATCATTGAATATGGCCGTCCGCACTACAGCTCTGATAGCGGCATTCATTCCTGGTGAATCTCCTCCACTTGTTAATACTGCTATTCTTTTAATCTTAGTTTTTTCCATTATCCTATATGATAGTTTAATAGTTGTTGAATAGGCCTCTTTAAATAGATCCCTTCTTTTAACCCATATTTTAATAAGATATTATCTATTCTCTTTTGATGTATAAATGCAATGCTCCCTGTAAAACCGACTTGAAGATTTTCTGAATCTTTATAGACTTGAATCCTTCTTTGAATAAACTCCTCAAAAGAAGCATCCAATAATCGATATATCCATTCATCCTTTGTCGTTGCAAATACCGCAAAGGATGCCATGTATCGAGAAGGTAATTCTTTTTTGTACAGCGATTTTAAAACCTCCTCTTTATTCAAATCGAATTGCTCTTGCATGTTGTCCCGAAGATGTTGAGGCATACTTTCATTAAAATATGAGGACAATAATCTTCTACCTATATCTGCACCTGATCCCTCGTCAGCAAGAAGGTATCCTAAGTTATCAATTTGTTCAGTGATTTTATCACCTCTAAATACACAACTATTACTTCCGGTACCTAAGATACAAGCAATCCCATCATTTTCTTTAAAAAGTGCCCTGCAGGTTCCTAACAAATCACTTTCTACCAATATAGTTTGAGCCTGTGAAACCTTTTCTAATAATGTCTTAATTTGATTTTGAAAAACAATACTATTGATACCCGTTCCATAATAATGAATTTGAGAACAAGAGTTTATAGCTTCCTTCAATGCGATGTCCATTTCAAATGTTGCATCACTGTGATGTGGATTAAATCCAAGACTTCTAAATTGTTGCGTTGTATCGTCAGATGAGTCATGAATGATCCAATCAATTTTCGTACTTCCAGCATCAACTATGGCTATTTTCATTTTATTTGTGTCAATATCACACTAAGCTAATAGAAATCATTGAATTCAACGAAAATTGTCCAACTCAACTTCAAATTCAGCTATTTCCGGAGCCTTCATGAGTAAGTCCCAATATCCGTCATATTTAATGTATTTAGCAATATAATCACCATTCCATTTCTGCAGTTCTATCCACATGGAAACATCGAAATCGTAAAGAGCGTTCTTATACTTCAGACGATAGGATCTTGCTAAAATTTGAAGATCTTCTTTTGAAAAAAAAGTATTCAATGATTTAATGATTGTTTTCTTTTTTTTCTTTTGAACAAATTCAGGCTTGAGTATTACTTCAAATGCATAACTAGGAATACCATTCCATTCTTGTTCAGTAATATTGTAATTATAGTACTTCCTCATGGCTTCAGAAAATATAGCCATCTTCTTTCCAACTAATGGTAGGTCAGCTTCAACGCCAGGACTAAAAATAAGCCGTTTCAGCATACCAATGTGATATTCTAATTTTCCCTTACTCGTCTTTGTCTTAGTGGTTTTCTTATGTTCACAAACGGTATCATGAGTGATAAAAATACGGTCATACAATCTAGTCGTATAATAGTTGTAGCGCTCATTTTTATAAAAATCACCTGTGACATTCTCATTATGCATTTTCATCGTTCGACAGGAATCAACTACGTACTGCGTGGCATCTCCATCGAAGGATGCCTTAATGGAATCATCTTCATCATAAAAGACCAAATGATTGGTAAAGTCATAGCTCGTTGTACGCAATCTTTTAAATGCTTTATAAAAACTTTCATCTTCAAGTACCAACTTAATAAAATCGGCAACGGCTAATTTTTGAGCGCTTGCCGATATGAAAATAGAATCAATGGTCACTGACGCAGCGATGTTGTAGTAAATTGAATCAATGTCACTTTCTTTTCCTTGGGCTTTCGCCGAAAGGCAAAGTGTCGTTTGAATGATCACTAGGAGTAAAATGATCCGAATATATTTTTGAGCGTATCTCAGTTTATTTAATAATTTTGATGCAAAATACTCAAAGAATGAAGCACATCACAGTAATAGGAGCGGGAACCATGGGTAACGGTATTGCTCACGTTTTTGCCATGAATGAATATCAGGTTGTTTTATGTGATATTTCACAAGATGCATTGGATAAAGCTTTAGCAACGATTACAAAGAATCTAGATAGAATGCTAGCCAAAGAGAAAATATCGGAAGATCAAAAATCGGCCACTATTGCTAATATCTCTACAGATACTTCTGTAGAAAACTCTGTAAAAAATGCTGACTTGGTGGTGGAGGCGGCCACTGAGAATGTGGATTTGAAGCTGAGTATTTTTAAAGACATGGATGAATATGCACCCACCAAGGCGATTTTGGCCACCAACACATCTTCTATTTCTATTACAAAAATAGCGGGTGTTACAAGTAGACCAGACAAGGTGATAGGAATGCATTTCATGAATCCCGTACCTGTAATGAAATTGGTGGAGGTTATTCGAGGATATTCTACTTCAGACGAAGTGACAAAACAAATTATGGAAGTTTCTTCCTCACTGAACAAAGTTCCAGTTGAGGTGAATGATTACCCTGGCTTTGTCGCGAATAGGATTTTAATGCCTATGATCAACGAAGCGATTTATTCTCTATACGAAGGCGTTGCAGGAGTCGAGCAAATTGATACAGTTATGATGTTGGGAATGTCACATCCTATGGGACCTTTGTTCTTGGCTGATTTTATTGGATTGGACGTATGTATGTCGATTCTAAATGTTTTATACGATGGTTTTGGCAACCCAAAATACGCTCCATGCCCATTGCTTGTCAATATGGTTAATGCAGGAAAGAAAGGCGTGAAAACTGGGGAAGGTTTTTACAATTATGCAAATGGATTAAGAGAAAAAACAGTGTCTACTCAATTCACTTAAGCTTATAAGCTTCATTGATTATTTTTTGATTCCGTTGAAGAATGGCGTTTCGCTTTAACTTCAAAGTAGGAGAGAGCAAGCCATTCTCGATAGTCCAGGGTTCATCTATGAGAAGAACTTTGCGAATTTTCTCATGTGATTCCAAACCACGACTTAGCGTATCTATCTCTTCTTTTATTCTTTGTACAATTTTGATATTCAGACACATATACTTTGGGCTAGTCCAGTGTATATTTTGCCTTTCGGCGAAAGCCTGTAGTCTTTCAAAATTAGGAACGACTAAAGCTGTAACAAATGGTTTTTGAAATCCTACAATCATCACTTGATGGATAAAATCTGTGGGTTTAATTAACTCCTCAATTTTTCCGGGTGAAACGTATTTCCCAGACGATGTTTTGAAAATGTTCTTTTTTCGGTCATTGATAAACAAAAAGCCATCCTCATCCAGGTATCCTAAGTCACCTGTTTTTAACCATCCATCTTGAAAGCTTGCTTGGGTAATGGATTCGTTCTTGTAATAACCCAACATTACATTGTCTCCTTCTACTAAGATCTCCCCAAAACCACTGTCTTCTTGAATATCAATTTTTACCTTAACATCTTTTATAGGACGCCCCACACTACCAAATTTGTATTCTCCTTTTCCAAATCTATTTACTGCGATTGCTGGAGAAGTTTCGGTCATTCCATAACCTTCTCTCATTGGAATCCCTGCCGCTTGAAAAACATTACTTAGCATGGGGTTTAGCTTAGCTGCTCCAACGAGGATACCGATCAACTGACCACCAAACTTCTTTCTAAATTTTCTAAATACGAGAATTCGGGCAAGCCCTAATTTTAATCTGTAACTTAAATTCATCTGACCTCTTTGATCAAATTTTTCTGCAAGCCTCAAAGACCAGTCGATTATCTTTTTTTGAATAGGGCCACTATTCGATTTTACGTCTTGTATGTATTTATACATGACTTCAATGATCCTTGGGACCGCATTGAACATGTGAGGCTTAACCTTACCATAGGCTTCAAATAAATCATTCCTTGACGAAGGAAAATATAAACTAGCCCCTGCTTTTAAATAGGCAAACAGCATGGTTCGCTCAAACACATGACTATAAGGCAAGAAACTCATAATTCTTGATCGCTTTGGTAAGGGTAGCAAATCAACTATACTGATGACATTTGAATATAAATTTTTATGACTCAACATGACACCCTTAGGTTCACCTGTACTTCCCGAGGTATAAATGATCGAGGACAAATGATCTTCGTTCCATTTTTGAGACTGAGTTTTCCATGAGCCAATATCACAAGCCCCTTTAAATATCTTCTCTTGGTCATCCTGTTTGTCTAGGCTTAACGTTATGTCGTGGTAGGAGGAATCTATTTTTTGAAGCATGTTGGTCTCCGAACAGATAATAAGTTCTGGATGGAGTTCACTCAAAATAGCATTCCAATGTGTTTCAGTTGTAGTAGAATGAACCATACATGAAATACCACCAATGGATTGAACGGCACAATCCATGGCAATGACATAAGCATTGGTCATGGATGGAACTAAAATAACCTTTGACCCTTCTTTCACACTTTTTGATTCCAAAAATTGAGTAGCTGAGCAGATTAATTCGGCAAAAGCCAATGCAGTATACGATTCCCAATTTCCATTTTTTTGATAGTGAATCAGTTTACGGTTGGGATCATTTTTATAAACGTCAAATGCTATTTGCGCTAAATTATTCATCCACCTGTCTTTATATCTAATAGCCTATAAATTGTTTGGTGGTAGACTTCAAAATCTGGAAGATTGTTATGTCCTGCTCCGTCTATGGTGATTAATTCAGCTTTTGCGTTTAATTGAACCAAATCTTCACTATGATCAATAGGTATTAGAAAGTCCTTATTGCCATGCAATATGAATGAAGGACAAGATACCTTTTTAATGAATTGATCTGTTCTGATGGGGTACCTCAAAAGAAGTTTGAGCGGAAGCCAAAAGCCCCATCGTTTTATATTTCGATAAAAACTAAAGTAGGGTGAATCCAAAATCAGCATTTTAGGATTATTCCATGAGGCTATCCGAGTCGCAATACCTGAACCTAAAGATCTTCCGTAAATAATGATTTGATCTTCTTGGTAATCTTTTTGAAGATACTTATATATGGTCTGTGAGTCGTCGTATAGTTTCTGTTCTGTTCTTTTACCTCGACTTTTTCCAAATCCTCGATAATCCATCATGAAAAAGTCATAACCATTACCGATAAAATCCTTAGCAAATTTACCCCAACCCTTTATGCTTCTAGAGTTGCCTTTAAAGTAGTAAATGACACCACGTGAATTCGGAACTTTAAAGTGGATACTGTTGACACTTCCACCGTCTTCCATATCAAAGGTTTTCTCTTCAAAATCGTAAGGATAGTCGTAATTAAAATTAGACGGAAGAATTTCAGGTCTAAAGAAAAAATAATGTTGGAAAAAGTAGAACACTAAAACCAACAATATATAAAGTATCAATATGCTATTGATGAAAATCACAACGCAACTAATCTACGAATTTTAGTCGTCTTCTTCCTCGTCGAAATCAAAATGATCCCAAAGGTAACTTTCCTTGTGCTCGGATATGTTTCTACGATCTTTCTTAGTTGGACGTCCGAGACCTTTTTCTCTAATTTCTGCTTTTGCCTTTCCAACAAACCAGTCTTTGAATTTATTTAATTCTTCTTGACTTGTTAGGTTTTCGTAACAATCCACCGCTAGTGTTGCCGAGACTCGTTTATTGATGAGTTTGATGACCTTGAATTGTAAGCCAAAGCCATTCTTTCTTACATTGATCAATTGTCCTTCTAAAACTTCAGTTGAAGCTTTTATGGACTTTTCATTAATTTTTACTTTTCCTGATTTACAAGCGTCTGTTGCTTTTGTTCGAGATTTAAAAATCCGAACTGACCAAAGCCATTTGTCAATTCTAGTTTTACCCACTATTTAAATCGTTCTGTATCTAAAGCTGGCCATTCCAAATTAAATGATTTCAGCGTTTCATGAATCTTTTTAATCACCACATAGTTTCGATTCCATCTTACATCAGCGGGAACCACAGTCCAAGGTATTTCTGATCGGTTCATAGCATCTTCATAACATCTCCAATACTCATCCCAATGTTCTCTTTCTTCCCAATCACCATCGTTGTGTTTAAAGAATTTTTCAGGTCTTTCAAGCCTTTCCCTTAATTTTTCTTCCTGACGTTCTTTGGATAAATGGAGAAAGAATTTTACGACTGTTGTATTGTTATCCTTGACCAAAAGTTTTTCCCAAGCGTTGATCGCATCCATTCTCATACTGACTTGCCCTTCATCAATCCATTTATGAACTCTCTGAATAAGGATATCTTCATAATGTGATCTAACAAAAACTTGAATCGTACCTTTCTGAGGTGCATGCTTATGAACTCGCCATAAAAAATCATGAGCAAACTCTTCATCCGTAGGTTTTTTAAAACCCTTGGCCGAAACCCATAATGGAGAACAATATTTAAAGGCGTGCTCAGTACATCCGTCTTTACCAGATGAATCCATTCCCTGAAAAACGACTAGAATATTGTGATTTTTATTAGCGTAAAGTTGTTCACACATATAAGCGATTTCCTTCGCCATAGCGTCACATTCTTTCTTTATAGATTTTTTATGGAAGCCCTCAGGAGCTGATGCTGAAATTTGAGAAAGCTTAATCATATTATATCATTTTACTTCTTTTCACTAAGTAGGATTGGAGTATAGGGTAAAACCCCTTTTGAATATCTGCTTCAAACATATCTACTTGATATTGCAAACACTTCATTTTTAACTTAGCCATGTATTCGTTCATTCTTTCAGAATATAATTCTTTCACTTGATTGGCTTGAAGCTTTATTTGCTCACCTGTTTCTAAGTCTTGAAAGAGATAGGGTCGGTTTTCGTATTCAAAGTTCAGTTCTTTTTGTTTATCCATAACATGGAAAAGAACTACCTCATGTTTGTTATGCTTTAAGTGCTGTAATGCTGAAAACAATTGATCTTCTGAATCTTTGTTTTCAAACATATCGCTGAAAATAATGACTAATGAACGTTTATGGATTTGATCTGCAATCTGATGTAATGAGTCTGCAGCTGATGTTGATTTTCTTTTTGTTGGATCAGATATTAATTGATCGAGATAACTCAACATGAGGTTATAATGCTTTGTAGAAGACTTACATCTAGTTTGAACCTTAACCTCATCTTCAAAAAGACTTAGGCCAAATGCATCTCGTTGCTTCCGTAAAAGATTCATCAGAGAAGCTGCCGCAAGCGAACTAAATTGTAGTTTATTGATGCTGTCCTTTCCTTCTGGAAAATACATCGAGGACGAAGTGTCTATAACAATTTGACATCTTAGATTGGTTTCTTCCTCGTATCGCTTAACAAACATTTTATCCGTTCGAGCATAAACCTTCCAATCTATATTCTTAGTAGACTCACCTTGATTGTACAATCGATGTTCTGCAAATTCTACAGAAAATCCATGAAATGGTGATTTGTGCAAACCAATAATAAATCCTTCAACTACTTGTTTTGCAAGTAATTCCAGATTATCAATTTGTCGTAAATCTTTCCCGTCAAAAAAACTCATAGTCACAAAATTAAAAAGCCCTCATTCAAAACGTATGAATGAGGGCTTTAATATAATTCTTAGGCGTCTATTTAAGACAAATGTGCGTTTATTTTTTCCTCAAGAGCTGCTTTCGAGGTAGCACCTACTTGTTTATCAACTATTTCACCATCCTTCATAATCAGGATTGTAGGAATACTTCTTACTCCGTATTTCATCGCTACTTCTGGATTGTGATCCACATTCAATTTACCGATCAATGCTTTACCATCGTAATCATTCGATAGTTCTTCAATGATAGGTGTAATCATTCTACACGGTCCACACCATTCAGCCCAAAAATCAACGACAGCAACGCCGTTCTTTTCTAAAACTTCACTTGAGAAGTTTGCATCTGTAAATTCAAAAGCCATTATATCAATTTTTTATTTGTTATTCAATGTTACAACTATAACAGAGACAGTCTGAGATAAGTTGCAAATATACTTTGAAATGTCGTTTATTTGATAGTTTTAGGTCTACGCATTTGAAGTTTGAAAAAACAAGGATTCATATCACTTTTTAGGAATTTCTGGTCGCTGGGTATTGCCATGTTGGTTTTTGTCCTCAATACATGGATACCCTCAGAAAATTTTGGTGACTTTTACTTAAACTATCCATTTCAATTTTTCAGGGTTATTTATGATTATTCCATCTCATGGCTGCCCATACCCATGATCCATGTACTTTTCGTACTCTTATTTTTGTGGCTGTGTTTAAGTATCATTCGGAATAAGAAATCTTCATCTTCTTTCGGTCTATTTCTTTTTTCTGGCTTACGCCAATTTTTAAAGTTTGCTTGTATTGCATACAGCCTGTTTTATATTTTTTGGGGATTTAACTACAAGGCAAGTTCCATAGAGACTAGACTATCATTGGCTTCGATTGAACCAGATTCCATTGAACTAAAAAAGGAGCTCCATTTAATCACCAATCAATTAATTGAATTAAGAAGTTCTATAAGTGCATCCGATTCTGCTTTAACCAGTACGTATTACTCGTTAGAAACAGAGGACATTATCAGGAAATCCTTAGAAAGCCTTCTCCATGAATGGGATATTCCTATTCATGGAAAAGTAAGAGTACGAACCTTGAAACCAAAAGGAGTTTTATTAAGAATCTCTACGGCGGGGGTATATATGCCTTACGCCTTCGAGGGGCATATTGATGCAGGGTTGCATCCTATTCAATGGCCATTTACCATGGCACACGAAATGACTCATGGTTATGGTATTACGGATGAGGGTGCTTGTAACTTTATTGGTTTACTGGCATGTATGAATACGGATGATCTATTCATTAGATATTCTGGACTATTGGCTTACTGGAGATATTTAAATCGAAATTATAGAACTATAAGCAGTAATGGGCAAAGAGAATTTATAAAGACAGTTAAAGCCTCAATAATCGCTGATTTAAAGGATATATATCGGAATGGTGATCTCTATCCTGATTTCATGCCGAAGATAAGAGACATGCTTTATGATCAATATTTAAAATCGAATGGAATAAGCTCTGGTCTTTCCAGCTACAGTAAGATTGTAGCATTAAATCTAGCTTGGAAAGAAAGTGATTGGAACCGAGCTTTATATTCTAAATGGTATCCAAACTAAGTTTTTCAATAAACTCAATAGTCACCTTGTTTAAATTTACAAGGGCTTCATCAATTTTCCAATTGGCCCGATTTCGTACCTCTACATAATTTGATACAGCGCGCAGTTGGATAGCATCGACATCGAGAATTTTACATGCATATAAAAAAGCTGCACCTTCCATCGTTTCTAAATCCGCTTTATGTTTTGATTGTAATTTATCTATGCTCTCTTGTGTCCCACTAACTTTATTTACAGTCAAGGCTGATACTTTCAAAAGATCATTACTAAAAGTCTTAGACTGATTATTGATCCACCCATTTTGAAACGGAAATTTATTTGGATTGTCTAATTCTAAATCAAATACACTTGAGAATGTGCCATCGGCCTCCTCCACGCCAAGATCTGAAAAACGGTCTTTAGTTACTTCAACTACTTCGGTTAATTCAATTTCTCGATTAAATGCACCAGCTACACCCACATTTAACGCTAGGTCAATTGTTGATATATCTTTAAATCTTGCTAAAGCAAAGGCAGTTTGCATCGAACCTACTCCCGTCACCAGAGGGTATATGTGCAGGTTTTTTAGCTTGTATTCGAAGAAAGATATTTTGTTTGCTTTGGACTCAAGATGTTTAATGATGGGCGCCATCTCAAAGGCAGTAGCCGTGCAAATTAGTAATCGCATCTACAAATCAAACTTAATGGTCAAACCAGGAGTATTTCCTAGAGATTGATGGAAGGCATTCCCACCAATTAAATGAATTCCTTCTTTGATTTTTACACCGAAACCAAATGAGAACAAGGCGGGATCAGTTGAAAAACCAATTCTGATATTCAAAATATCAACCAATTGATAATCAGCCCCAAACCGTATATCAAAATTCTCATCTAAAGGTTTGTTCAATTCAGTGTATATGTCCAACTTCTTAGACGGAATGTATTTAAAGCCAGTTCTAAATACCGTGGTCAGATCGGTATTTTCTCCAATTCCAATTTTTCCAGGACTAAACACATGCGCAGAGACATGAAAATATTCATTCACAATGGAATATAAACCCGCTTCAAAAGTGAAGGTTGACTTATTGCCAAATCCTTCGATACTAAAATTGAGATAATCAAATTGACCTCCTATGGAGAGTTTGTTACTTAATTTTTTGGCGAAAGCCACACCTAACTTCTGCTCTTTAAACTCATCAAAACCAAAGTTTTCTACAACCAAACCGACAGTACCAAATGAAAGATTCTTTTTTCCGGCAAAGGAAACACTCGTTAAATCGCTAATTAAGAATCGTCTTTCTGCAGAAAGTATAAATTCGCTTTCCGGACCGTGAACAATGGCTGCTTGATTCCCTTGCATACCATACACGCCCGACATCGCGACAGATGCATTACCAAGACTCAAAGCAAAGGCATTTTCACCGCTTGTTTCACCTGTTTGCGCATTCAGCGAAAGCGATAAGAAAAGAATCCAGATTATAGCCGTATAACGCATTTGGTGAAGATAGTTAAAAGCATTAATAAGTTGAATATTGCAATAGATCATTCCTCTAATATTAATTAATTTGCGAAAAAATATTTATGAATTTTCAAACTCAGGTATTAGCTGATGACTACACCTTGCGAAAAGCTACGGATGAGGATGGTGAACACATTAGGTCTATTGTTTTTTCAAGCCTTGAAGAGTACGGTTTGAAAGTAAATACTTGTTCCACTGATCGAGATTTATTTGAAATCAATGCATTTTATAAAGAAGGATTATTGGGTGTTATAGAATTTGAAAATGAGATAAAAGGCTGCTTTGGATTGATGCCTGTATCCGACCATTCGGTCGAACTGAGAAAGATGTATTTTGACCCGAGCATTCGCGGCAAGGGTCTAGGAAGAAAGGTGGTTCATATATTAATCGATTTGGCAAAGCAAAACGGATATAATAAGATGGAACTGGAAACAGCCTCGGTATTAAAAGAAGCGATTGGTCTTTATGAATCTATAGGCTTTAAGCCGGTATCTTTAGAAAATGCAACTCCAAGATGCGATCAATATTTTGAACTAGAATTGAAGTAAAATGGCAAAATTAAGAGTGAATCACAATAGAACTGATCGAAGTGGATTCGGTAAACTAGGAATACGTGTCGTTCTCTTCTTTTTATTAGTCTGCGCGGTTTTTGTTTATGTATATAGGTCATTTGGTAAGCTATCAACTGAAAGTTCTGCCTCAAGTGAACCAGAAAATATAGAAGAGCGGTTTTTTCTTCCATC
>JAHDBI010000011.1:0-2989 GCA_020630475.1 Saprospiraceae bacterium | reverse complement strand
ATGAGTCCTCAGATTCGTGAATTAAACAATGGGATCTGGAGAGAGTTGGAAGAAAATGTCAGAGATTGGGCGTATAAAAGGGGAGAAGTCATTATTGTCACAGGCCCACTTTTAAATGACCAATTGACAAAGAAAATAGGAAAAAATAAAGTATCGGTTCCTGAGGCCTTTTACAAAATCATCTTAGATGATGAAAGGGAAGAGGCGATAGCTTTTATTATACCCCATGAAAAGAGTGAGAAACACCTCAATGAGTATCGCGTTCCTATTGATGAAATAGAATCAAAGTCGGGAATTGACTTCTTCAATGAAATCTTACCTAATGATGTTGAAGAAAAAATGGAATCTAAAATGAATAATGGTACGTGGAAAGTGGACAATAAGCGCTTTAAGAACAGAGTTCAAAAGTGGAACAATCAGTAACTAGTTTTTATTATTGACAGGTTGTGAGTATCTAGGACTGTTTTTGTAAGACTTTTCATAACGCTTCCATAGCGTCGTTTTATAATGATTGTCACCGAAATAAGAGGTAATCATCATCATTGTTTTGGAGTCCAAATATCCAGGAATGGCTTGAATAACTTTGAGGCTTTCATCAAGAAAGACTGTGGTTGGATACCTAAGTTGTCCATTTAAAATATGTGCTGCCAATTGGTGATATCCACGCTTTTTAGATCCTACAAATTCATATTCTTTACCATCGAACATGATATCCTCTGGATACTCTGCATCAAATTTAATAGCGTAGTAATTCTTGTTAATGTATGCCACTACATTAGGAGTCACATAAGTGTATTTATCCATTTTTTTACAGACTTTACACCAATCTGTATATACGTCAACAATGACCTTTTTGGGTTCAACCTGAGACAGTTGATTCACTTCTTCCCAAGTTCGCCATCGGATCTTCTCTTGAGAGATCGCCAAACTTGAAACGAAAACGATTGCAAAAATAATTAGCAAAGTCTTTTTCAACAACATAATCTTAATTCCTGCTAAATGGACAATAACAAAGTAACAATAATGAAACTACTTAAACAAGAATCAAGGTTTCAACACTAGGTCATTTAAAATTTATTTAACTCATTTTAACAGTATTGGGATAAATACAATGGATTGTATCGTCCATAATGTCATATTTTCGATGTACTTGGCCTATCAAATTAGGAGCTTTTACTCCCTCTTCTATGGCCTTATTACTGGATATAACAATGGCTTCGTCCCATATTTTTTGATTGATAAAGGACTTAAGAATTGCTTGTCCACCCTCAACGAGCAAACGGCAAATTCCACGAGAATATAAATCCTCAAGAATTTCGGACATATTCATAGAAGATTTAATGTATCGTTTATTGCCTTTACTGTTTTCTACAGATTCATTGTAGAATAAAGCGGGATGTTCATCAGCCTGTAAATGATGCGTATTGGGTGTTCTGAAAGAGCTATCAAGGACAATTCTAATAGGGGATTTGCCGGGATATTCTCGAGTTGTCAGTTTTGGATTGTCAATAACAGCAGTGTTCGCTCCAATTAAAATCCCATCATTTTCGGCCCTTAGTTTATGGACAAAGACATTAGATAGAGCATTGGAAATGGGAAGTTGTTTCTCGCGACATCCCATGAAGTTATCCTTGGATTTGGCCCATTTCAATGTAACATATGGTTTGTTAGAAAGATTAGCTACAAAGGGACGGATCAAAATTTGGCCTAGATGTTCGAGAATTCCTGTGTGCACTTTGACTCCATTATCCTCTAATATCTTTACACCTTTGCCCGCTACCTTAATGTTTGGATCCAAGGTGCTAATATAGACTTCAGGAATTTTATTATTCAGAATCAAGGAAGTACACGGACCTGTTTTTCCCGTGAAACAACAGGGTTCTAACGAAACGTACAATTTAGATTTATTAATAAGGTGTCGATCTTCTTCACGAACTGAGTTTACAGCATTTACCTCGGCATGCGGTCCGCCATGAAACTCATGATACCCCTCACCAATTATTGTGTTATTGAATACTAAAACTGCCCCAACATTAGGATTGCTTTTTACTTTTGATCCAGCTTTTCGTGCTAACTGAAAACAACGATGCATGAAATCCTCATGTGACATCATGATTGGTATAACTTACTCAAGGTGTTTATTGTGAAATCGATATCTTCTACTGTATTATAGTGTGAAAATGAGAACCGAATGGTTTTTCGATTGGGGTCATGCCCAATGGCTTCAAGTACATGAGAATCATTTTCTACTCCCGAACTACAAGCACTCCCTGCAGATGCACAAATACCAGCTATGTCGAGATTAAAATGTAGTAAATCAGATTTTTTATGTTGTGGAAACGAAGCACTTAATACCGTATATAAAAAATGACCATCTTCTTGAAAACCATTGAATTGCATATCTGAAATTTCAGCAGAAAGACCAGATTTAAGCCTGTCCCTAAGCATTAAGATATGTTCTTTTCGTTTGTCCATGTTTTGAATACATTTGTCAAATGCCATAGCCATTCCAGATATACCATAAACATTTTCAGTACCAGATCTCATATTTCTTTCTTGAGCACCTCCATGCAGCAAAGGAGATATTATATTGTCACCATTAATGTATACAAAACTGATACCTTTAGGTCCATGAAATTTATGAGCGGTTCCAGATAAAAATGAAAAATAAATGTCATTCACATCGATGGGGAATTTACCCACAGCTTGTACCGCGTCGCAATGAAAAAGCACTTCATTTTCTTTGCAAATTTCACTGATATTCTCAATAGGATTTATATTTCCTATTTCATTATTCGCAAACATCAGCGAAACCAGAGTCTTTTTAGATTTATCCTCACACAGTTCTTTTAATTGGTTCAGATTAATCTTACCTGTTTCATCCACTTCTAACAAAATGGTTTCGACATATTGGGATAAATGTTCAACGGTATGTTTAACACAATGATGTTCTAATGGGCTAGAAATAATTCGTTCAATGTTCAATTCA
>JAHDBI010000111.1:1819-11036 GCA_020630475.1 Saprospiraceae bacterium | reverse complement strand
GGTGATTTTGAAGGTGGAGAGTTTTAATGGAAATTACATTGGTTTTCGATTTATAATATTGAAGGTTATTGATTGATTACAAAACTGTCTGAAATTTTTATTTGGTCGAAAAAATCGGCTTATGCAGCAACAAATTAAGCCAAAAGGATTATTTCATATTTAGCTTATGACTTCATAGACATTTAAATTACAGCTCTAAATTAATATCCCTGTTTTATGTATCTGATTAGTAGTATCGTTTCTGAAGTAATATATGGGCGTTCAGTAATCTAAATATAATTACTTTGAATTTCATTTTCAAAACCCATGGTGAATTAAGTTCAAAATCAGAATACTAATTTCAGAAGGGTAGCGTTTTTCGCAGTTTAGACAATACAATAATATCATCGTCCAAGTAGCCAATGAAAAGTATGCTAGATTAGTCCTAAATCGGATAAGAGCAAGGATTGAGGAATGTAAAAAAGAGTTACATCCAAAGAAGACCGAGCTAGTATACTGCAACAGGAATGTCAGGAACAAGAAGCGAAAAGTGAAACACAAAGAGTTTGACTTTTTAGGTTATACGTTTTGTGCAAGGACAGTCTAGAAAAAGGATGAAAGATTGATAAAAGGATTCAGTCCTTCAATTAGCAAGAATCCATAAGCAAGAATGTAAAAGAATGTTTTCGCTTGACAATTAGCAGATGGACGCGCATGGATATCCATCAATTGTCAAAATCTTGGCCCCTAAAATAAGTGGTTGGATTTACTACTATGGACGGTTTAGCAAAACTTAGCTTGATCAAGGTCTTCAATGTTTTAATCTGGAGACTTTCGAAATGGGCCTTCACTACTCCTCAACCCTGATATGAGTCCGCTTAACATCGCTCCTACCAATAAGCCAATAGTAGTTTTCACCCCTGACCTAATTCAATCGTCAAACACATCTCCAGTATCCCAAATTAAAAACAATATCCATCCTCCAAATATAAAATATCATCCATCACATCATCATGTGATTCTATCAATTATTTTTTTAAACTAACTTTGAAAAAAATTGATTATGGAATTGATAAGAGTAGGAGTCATCGAAGATGATAAGGTAATACATCGAAGTTTGGTTAGCAGCATTGAAATGTATCCGGCTTTAGAGTTAGCCTTTGATTCGTTCAGTCTTGAAGAGGCATTGGAGCAAATTGAAAGTACAACCCTTCCGGTCAATGTCATACTATTGGATATTGGTCTTCCTGGAATGGATGGAATCTCGGGCATTCCACACATAAAAAAGAAATTAAATGAAACTGATATCATCATGTTAACAGCTTTTGATGAATCAGAGCGTATTTTTAAAGCACTCTGTGCGGGAGCATGCTCTTATATATCAAAGAAAACTTCACTTAAGGTCATCATGGATGCTGTTTTTACAGTTTATAGGGGAGGTTCTTACATGTCTCCAGCTGTTGCAAGAAAAATTGCCCAGCACTTTGCTCCTTTGGCTAATAAGAAAAACATCAATGCCAAATTAACCAATAGACAAATGGAAATCGTATCAGGTTTGTCTGAAGGCTTAAGTTATAAGCTAATCGGTGAAAAATATGAGATCAGTATGAACACGGTCAGAACACATATCAAAAACATATATAAAACACTCGAAGTAAATTCAAAAATTGAAGTGGTCAATATGTATCGTGATGGTGATTTAAATCCTTCATAAAAATATAAAAAATGAAACCTCGCATACTCCAAAAAATACTTTTCTTCTCACAAATCATTCTTACATTTATTGTTTTAAAAACTGAAAAAACCTACAGCCAAACAGAAAAGATACATGACATTAGGGTTGCCATACTGTATTCGAGTAACCCTAATCTACCTACAAGCAAAGAAGAGATTAGAGAATACGCCGCGGTTGTGTTCCAAGAATCAAATGAGATTTTAGAAAATTCAGGTGTGAATATGAAACTTGAATTGGTTCATGTTTCCGAAATATCTTTCAACGAAATTGAGACGATTGATAAATTTGATTACAACCTCTTAAACGTTAGGGAGATTAGCAAATTAAGATCCGAAGAACAACGAAACGAATTTCACAGAATCTCTAATTTAAGACGGGACAATAATGCAGATATCATCTGCTATGTTCATAGAAAAGCAAATCCCGATAAAACAATAATTAACGCTGAAGGAAAGAAAGAAATCATAAGGGATAAAATGTATGTAAGTGGGGCAAATACTCATGGTTACAAAACTGCTTATTTTAAAATACTCTTTAATGAATTTCGGAATCAAAGAAGGATATTTTTACATGAAATGGCTCATCTTTTTGGTTTAACTCATGAAATGGGTGCAACGATTCCTTATGAATTAGGCAATCAAGGTAAGCTTACAATTATGGCATCGAATTGCGCAAATACCATAGGAGATATTTACAAAGACGAAAACAATCCCGGAAAGTTTATTGACAACTATAAAGAATTTGAGTTAGTATTCTCAGGGGTAAACCCTCAGAATGGTAATAAAAAATATTACTCAGAATGCAATTGGGATGCGATCACAGTTTTAAATGAAAACGCCCATATATATAGTAAATGGGGAGAAACATTTTATTTGGACTCATATACCCCAAAGTCAATGGCAAAGAACCTTAAGGATATATCCTTGGTTAACGATTGTGTTGCATGGGGAATTGATGATAAAAATAGACTTTGGAAATGGGATAGATATAGATGGGATATGATTGAAACCGACAGACGATTTGTTGAATTAAGTGCTAAGAATTTTGATACTGTATTCTTAATTGATGACAAAGGTACTGTGATCACCTATGATGACTATACCAAAGTTTTTGGCATGATACCACATAGCAAAAAAGCTATAAAAATTGCTAGTAACACCAAGGGAAACATCTGGATTGTCGATGAAGAAACCAAAGTATACGAAAGACAAAATGGACGATTTACAGAAAACGGACCTCCATATAGAATTTCAGACATTTTTATAGACAACGAGAATAAAGCATATATCCTATGGGATAATAATCTTATGATTAAGGATGGTCAGTCTTGGCTTACCTATTTAAATAATGTAAAAACGGCTAGTATTGGGATAGATGGCACTCTAGTCATTATTGATTCTAACGATAAAATTAAAATTTCTTTTAATGGTGAATCACCAAAGCTTATAAGAAATAATATTCCATCATATTGTTACTGCGAAGGAGCTGATAAGATTGGTTGTAACATGATTGACAACAACGAGGCCATAAAGATTTCTGTTTATAATAAAAACAGAATATGGGCTATTTCAAGAGACAAAGACTACAACAAACAAGTCTATAAATATGTTGAAAATAATGGATTTCAACAAGTGTATGAGATAGGTGCTAATTTTTCTTTTTTAGAGGAATAGATAGCATTATTTTAAAGCCATCTGATTTTAAAAGTTTAAAGTAACCCTCTAAATTTTCGGTACGCATTTTCATATTTGAAGTTCCGGTACCAGAGGTTTTAATTTTAGTTTCATCAAAGCTTCCATTGTCATGGATACTTAAGTCAAGTTGGGATTTAGAAGATATCAAATCTACCTTGACTATACTAGCATTTGAATGTTTTAAGATGTTGGTAACGGCTTCTTTGAAAATGAGGTATACATTTTGACGGATGACTGGTTCAATCTTTACATCTTTTTCATATAGATTTGTATTGAACTTAAGTTGAATATCTTTAGTCAATAAATTCTCTTCTGCAAAATCAATCATACGATGGACTAAATCATCAATGGTATCTTTTCTTGAATCTATTGCCCATACAGTATCTCTCATTTTCCCCATCGCATCACGACTCATGGATGCTAAATTATCAACATTGGATTTTAATTTATCAGGAACAAATTGGCTAAGTAATTCTGTCTGCATGGCAAGTCCTGTAAGAATGGTGCCTACATCATCATGAAGATCGCTTGAGAGTTTAGACCTAAAATCCTCACGTTGCTTTCTTTGTTTTCTTTTGCTTTGAGCCACAAAATAAAGGTATCCAAGATAAAAAAGACCGAGTAAGAACATCCCACTCCCCATGGCGATATAGGTGATTTGCTTTCGTTTTATTTCTGCAATTTGTTGCTCACTCTCAAGCTTTAATATTTCTTTTTCCTTTCTTGCAGTTTCATATTTAGTTTCCCAATCAGCAATAGCAGCTACCCTATCTTTTGTAAAGATGGTGTCCTTCAGATCAAGATACTCTTTAAGAACTGCTACATTTTCTTTATAATTACCTGTCGTCGTGTAAAACAAGTTTAAACCTTTAAGAGCAGTAATTTGATTTTCAACATTTTCCATTTCATCAGATAGAGACTTGGCAGACAATAAGTATTGTAGTATGTCTTTATCTTTTAACGAATTACTGTCTGAGTTTAAATTTTTTGCCTTGGGGCTTTTAATGTAGTTTTCAGCTATTGAAACCAAGACTGCACTTTCAAGTGGCTTGCTCTTGATATTTCGTGCTTCTTTCAAAGCTTTTAGTAAGTAGTTATTACTTTTTAAATACTCTTTTTGATCTATGTACACATCACCAAGTCGATACAAGTTGGTTGCAATTCCATATTTAAAGCTCGATTGTCTTGCAATATCCAAGGCAGAATTATATTTCTCGATTGCTAATTCTGGTTTCCCTAATTCCAAATAGGCGCTTCCAATCTTACCCTCATTGTGAACCATTAATACTTTAAAGTCAATATCTTTTGCAATTTCATTACTAAGTTCAAAGTTCTTAAGTGCCTTTTCCCAATCTTGCATATCAATGCAAATGGCACCAATATTATGATACCCTATACTCAGTCCTCTGCTATCACCTAGTTCTTCTTTTATTTTAATTGAATTAAAATAGTACTCAATGGCTTTATCGTACTGACCACTAATGTGTTCAATGTTTCCTAAATTATTGTAAACAACTTTAAGATTACTTTTTTGGTTATTTACTAAAGCAATTTTTTCGGCAAGTTTATATTGTTCTTTTGCTTTGTCAATATCTCCTAGTGATCGATAGACTCTTCCTTTATTGGAATAGGCTGAAAATAATTGTGAGGACAAGGTGTCGTACTTTAATAAGGCTATTGTTGAGTCAATGATCTTACTTGCACTTTCAAACTCACTTTCACTAATATAAACTTGAGCTAATTCATTATGACAATTGGCTTTTAACTCGTTGAATTGAGTTGGTTTCAAAATTTCTACTGCAGAAAACAAGAGATCTTTGGCTTGCTGCGTTTCACCTTCTTTCCCAAATAATCCTGCCAAACCGATATCAGCTCTCGCAATGAATTCAACATTATTTTTATTGGTTGCAAGTTCTTTTAAATTCCTAAACGTTTCTTTGGCTTTATCTATACCATTTCGAACGATAGACAATTGAGAACCTGAGGCAGCATAGGACATAAATAGTAAAGTTTCAGAAGTGATACTTTCTGCAATTTTTATTGCTTCATTTGTTTTGGCTAAGATTTCAGCTTCTGTTTTAAAACCACAATTTTCAATACACTTAAGAATTTGTAACACCTTGAGAGAATCGTTGGTTTCTGCTTGAATGATCAATTCAAAAGAGTCTTGAATGGCCTGAGATTGGGCATTCAATGTTGTACCTACAAGCGTAAATAGCAAGTACATTATGACCTCGCACAGTATAAGTCTTATGTACATAAGTTAGGAATAGTTAATCAGCTTTAAGAAAGATAGTGATTTTTGGCAGCTATAAGAAGAAAAGAACCAGATATAAAAATAACTGGTTCTTTTCATTAATATAAAACCTAATAAAACACTTCTAAATTCGCTTTAGCTGTCTGGATCAATATAGTCACAAGTATTAATCGTGGCTTTAAAGTAACTGTTCTTTTTCACATGAAATCCAGGTTTCATTACTTGCTTTTCTCCTGCTTGATAGATGACATGATTACTCGCAACTCCTTCGACAATTCTAGAACCTTCAATATACCTTCCTGCTTTAATGTATTGCATGCCCGGGTTTCCTTCATCAGTATCATTTACTTGAGTTAGGAATTCAGAGTCAGCACAAGTGCCGTAAAGTCCACTTACCCACAATCCTCTACCAAAAGTAGCAGCGTATATCAATCCATCTGATTCATTGATTTGTAAATCCATAATAGGAACATTGGGTGTGGATTGATTAACCAAGCCATTGCTAAATAAGGTCCAGTTAGTAGACGCAGCTTGTCTTCTATAGATCCCGACATCTGTCCCAACATAATATTCTCTTGCTCCTACTTCGTCATTGTATACCCAATCAATGCAAGTAATAGGAGTATTAGGTAATCCAGAATGTGTCACATTCTGCCAAGTGGTAGATCCTACAGGAAGATAAAACACCTTATTGGCAGCAATAAAACCTGAAAGCGTAACATAAGTTGTTCCGACAGAAGTTACGGCAATCGATGTAATATTCACCCCTGGTTGTGTTGGTAGGTTGTAGGTAATATCTGTCCATGAATTACTACTTACATTTTCTGGCGATCTATATATTCTTAAGAATCGAGAAATATAAATATCACCATTGGTTGGATCTGTATAAATTCGTCTTACAAATTCTTCCTCTATTCCATAGGGTGTATAAGCATCCCAGCTATCACCCTGATTGTCACTTATGTAAACTGTATCTCTATAGCCTGTCACCAATCTGTCCGTATTTAAATAATCCATCTGAACAGGGGTCGTCCATATGCCATCAGATGAACCAGGCTTGATACTTATTCGTGAATTACCGTTGTTTGTAGATCTTAGTAATGATCCATTTTGATAAGAGTAATATAGTGTATTAGGATCCGTAGGATCTATCTGACAATCCATCCCATCAGCACCATCAATATTTGTGAAAACGTGATCTTCCCCTTCCATGATTAATGTTCCATTATCTTGCGCCCCCATAATGATCTTATTAGGATCTGTCTCGATACCATCTATGCGATAAAACATAGATACTGAAAGAGTAGCACTGAGATCAACCCAGGTATCTCCAAAGTCTTCTGACATATAAATACCTCCATCAGAACCACAATAAAGTTTGCCGTCAAGTGGATTCTGTTCCAATGCATGGATATCAGCATGTACATATGTGGGATCTGGCCAAGGTCCTCTTACCCAATGGGCCTTGTTGGTCCAGCTTACTCCATTGTTGGGTGATCCCCATAAGTTTACACCTCCTACTAGTATTTCTCCACCGTCGTCTGGATTAGCAATCATCGCCATATCGTAGGCGGATTGACTAAGACTATCTAAGCCATTGACATCAGCACCAAAGATATTGGGAGAGGTAGACATGGAAGTATAAGTATTCCCTTGATCAGTACTCTTGAAAAGTCCTCTAAACCGATAATCTGGATCTGATCCAGTTCCAGCATTATAACCAGGTCCCCTTACTTGATAAACAGCATTAGGTTCATCAGCGGTGACCGCCAAAGCTATTCTATTTACGTTTGGAATATTAGATTGAATGGTTGACCAGCCACCAGCGTATTTATAAACATCATTATCACTTGAGGCATAAAAATTATTAGGGTTTGCTGGACTAACTTCAAAATCTCTACAATTACAACTCAACCATTGAAACCAGCTAGTCCCATTATCATTGGAAAGATATATTCCTTGGTCTGTTGTTGCAATAAGTTCTCCCGAAATAGCTGGACGATGGCTTAATTTGTATCCTCTTACGTTTGTGCCTGCTGCCCATGGTAAGGTAGTATTTGTCCAAGTAAGACCTCCATCGGTAGACTTATAGACGCCAATGGATAAATTCTGACCACCGTCTCCATCTCCAGTAAGTATATAGATATCTGTGCTTGATTTTACTACAATCCCTGATACTCCCAACTGAGCCAGTTCTTGAGCCAATGGCTGCCAATTGACTCCACCGTCGGTTGTCTTCCACAGACCTCCTGCCGGTGCTCCCACATAAATAGTATTCGGGTCAGTTGGGTCAAAAGCAATACAATTGATCCTTCCTAATCCGGGTGCGTATCCTTGTGGGCCAGGTGTGAAATTTGTTGGACCTAAATTTTTCCAATTTCCTATGAGCGATCTACTTTCATTCAATTGTGATTGTTGTTTTTTATATTCTTTCATTATCCTTTCGGACAAATTTGGAATTGTTCCTCCAGGTAAAATTCTGTCTTGCATAAAAGATTCCCATCTTTTCCATTGTTTGTATCCTGATCCTTTGCCGGTAGAATGAGTTGTGTAGTATTCTTCCATTTGTCTCTGGACTTCAAAAAAATTTTGCCCAACTGCATCTCTCCAGATATTTTTGGTATCAACTGCTTCTTGCGCTGATAATATCTGTGTCGATAAAAGAATAGTTATTATCGTTGCGAATAAATAATTTATCGTTTTCATCTTTTTGATTTTGATCGATTTTTATTTATTCTCTAATTTCTCTTCTAATGAAGTATATTTTTTTTCAAGGTCAATGATGTATAGTGTCAATTCCTCAACCTTTTCCATCAGGATTTTATTCATCTTACCTACCTCAAGTCCATTGCCTTCTATTTCTTTTGCTGAAGGAACATTTGGCAAGTGTCCATACTCGTTGATATGAGATTCTACTTCTGATAGTGACAATAATTTATAGTCTTCGCTAAATACATAATCTGGCCAATCTGCAACTAGATCAATTAATAGTTCTTCGCAGGCAATTTTACCATTTACACTTAGTTCATAACCTGTAGCGAAAACTCCTGCCACACCAACTGCAACATCTCCATTAAACCTCAATAATTGGTTATTAAATTCTCCATAGATGAGTGGATTAGAAGTACCAGTTCCGCTGCCATCAATATAAAGTTTCTGCCCTGTTGTTTCGTTATTTCCTGCAAAAGATCCTATAAATATATTATTTCCTCCTGCTGACATTCGTCCCGCCCCTACTCCTATCATCACGTTATTGGATCCACTAATATTATCTCTGCCTGCGGTTTCCCCCAAGAAAGTGTTGGCATTCCCTGTTTTCAAATTTTTTCCTGCAAAAGTCCCTATGAGAGTATTTAAAGACCCAGTTGTTAAGCTATCTCCTGCTGAAAGTCCAAAGATCGAGTTAGAATTGGTAGGGCGTAATTTTAATGCACCACCTGGAGTTTCTTCAAATGTCATTTTCAGATTACCATCGATACTTACATCTATCTTCTCATCGTTATTTAGACCTTTTGCCGTATCAGAAGAATTCGCTGTAATCGCACTATTTGC
>JAHDBI010000111.1:0-1719 GCA_020630475.1 Saprospiraceae bacterium | reverse complement strand
CGTTATTTAGACCTTTTGCCGTATCAGAAGAATTCGCTGTAATCGCACTATTTGCAATAAGTGCATTTAATGATAAGTTGGTAATATTGTTTATAAAGTACAAGGTCCAGCTATTTAATAACCCTTCGTCTCCTCCAGCTTCATCAGTAACTTCTAAGGTCCAATCTCCATTTATAGCTTGTCCTATGAGAACATCAAAAGATTGCTCTGGCTCATAAATATTTGTAAAAGGGGCGTCATTAGAAGTAACAGAAGTTATCAATGTCTTTGCAGACATAGAAAAACAAGTACCTACAAAGTCGTCTCCGGAACCTCCATTATTTGTTGTTAAATCAATGGTAGAACCAGAAGATGGAGAAATCAATTTAATATCTAAGTCAGCCACAAATGTATGGGTTAAATCAATGCAGACGACCACATCCATTTCACTTGTGATCATCTCGGTAGAAGACATGCTTATCGTATCTCTGACGGCTGGCAATGTATTTTTCAGCGTATCTCCACTAATTCCTTCTCCACATTCAAAGAATGTAACTCCACCAGATGCATTGGCACCAAGTTCATTCCATTGAGCATCTTCCCAATACCAGAATGATTTGGTATCAATATCATAAACCGTTTCCGATTGAGATGGAGCAGCAATAGCTGTACGTTGCACTGTTGTCATTCTAGGTAATAAAGCACCTTCGGTCGTACTTTCTAGATCAAGTACCTGTGCCTCTGTCGTTATAGATATTGCCAATAGGCATAAAACGAATAGAATTTTGGTTGAGATTTGGGTTAAAATTTTCATTTCGTTAAGTTTTAATAGGTTTAGAAATAAGCTTGCTTAATGATTGACTAGTATAAGAATCGCAACTCTCTTAACTTTAGCATAAAGATAGTTTGGGGTAAAAGAAGCTGCAATCACATGTTGATGTGATAGGTAGTCCTGCGTTGCTACTCATAGAGTTTTGGCATTTTTTTCAATCAGACCAATGAGAGACATATCGTTTGAAAGCGATACCGTATTTTCTTTGATGATTTTTGCTTGCCTAGCAAGATTAATATTTTTGTAGCATGAATACTTTCGGATTTGGAGTTGTAAGGGAATTTGTCTTTCGAAACTCAAGAGTCTTTGGATATTGATCCCTTGCATTTGGGTGAAACAAGAGTTGTCACATTATTGTTGTGGCATTGATTAATCTGTTTGGCAGATAAGTATCCTTTGCCGTCAAGAGTCGTCAATGTATCTTATTGGTTCAATTCAAAACTATGTCGTGCTATTTGGACCTAAGCGCGTGCGAATTAAAATCGGTTGTATTTGTTATATCGAAATCAGCAATGAGAATTGTGTTTATCATCTACAGGAGACTTAACATTGTATGCAACTTCAGCTGTGGACCTTTATCGTGCTCTTTGATCCTAAATTGACCGACCAAAACTTCCCCCGGAATCGCACTACTTATCTGACCTAAAAAAGATGTTTTCTTAAATGCCTTTTATACTTATCAAAATTATCATCAAAATTTGGAAAGTGGATTCTAGATTGAAATTCAGAAATTCGACATATTTTCATCTTAATGTTTTTTTAGGTTACCCCGTTTTTCAGCTTTCAACGTAAAAAAAACTGGGGTTTCTTTTGTATTAAGATAAGGCTTAATATTTCTATTTCATAGCAAATCAGCTACTTCTGAACATCCCTGAAGTAACTATTGTTTAGTCGATATTTATGCTCAT
>JAHDBI010000110.1 GCA_020630475.1 Saprospiraceae bacterium | reverse complement strand
TCTGGATTGTAATATTCTATTTTTTCAATGTCACCATTTTTTTTGTAAAAGCTTTGTTCGCTATACCTCATATTTCCTGGTACAAATTCCTGATCTTTTTCTTCCATTGCAAAAACAGTAATTCGTTCACTTTTCAAATATTCTTGTGGCTGATCACACGAAGTGAATAATAAAAGGACAAGGGCAAATTTTAAGACGATTGACTTCATGTTTAAAATGGTTTGTTACTTAGAAAGTCCAAGATTTTTAATTCTTCCCAAAAATATTCATTCCCCGAAAGGGTGAACCCTATATGTCCACCGTATTTGGGTGTAAGAAGGTGTACGAGGGGATTGTTCTTTGCTTCTTCATAAGGATAGCATTCCTCTGGTAAAAACGGATCGTCAAGCGCATTAATGATCATTGACTTTCGTCGAATGTTCTTTATTTTGAAAATCGAACTTGACTTTTGATAGTAATCCCAAGCATCTACAAATCCATGAATCGGTGCAGTAAATTCATTGTCGAATTCAATCAAGGTTTTGCACTTTTCAATGGATTTAATATTGACGATATCTGGGAACAATTTATGTTTAGCCCTAGCTTTCTTTATCAAACTTTTTAAGAAGTTATTATGGTAAATGGCGTTTTTACGACTAATAATTTCTTGTGCACCCTCCGCAAGGTGACAAGGAACAGAAACGGCAACGCAATGTTGGATTTTTTCATGCAAATCCCCACTCATATCCCCGGCGTACTTTAAAACGATGTTTCCTCCTAGGCTAAATCCGACTATTGAAATTTCCTTGTAGTCATTGCCATATTTTTCGATCACTTCATTTAAATCTCTCGTGAAACCTGAATGATATGTGATGACCCGTAAATTGGGTTCTCCACTGCAACCTCTATGATTTATCGCGATAACATCCCATCCATTTTTGAACAATAAGTCCGAAGTCCCTCGCATGTATTGTGAATTACTACTGCCTTCTAATCCATGGCAAAGGACAACTAGTTTTTTGGAACCTTGAGAAAGCATATCTAAATCAACAAAATCACCATCAGAGGTGAACATTCTTTCCCGTTGAAACTGAGGGTTTGGTTTAGTGCGCGTTAGGTATGCATAGAATGTATTGATGTGGCCATTCCTTAAGAATACATTGGGTTTATAGTCATCTATCTGTGATACTGGCATGGATTATACTTTATGGCACTTCTGAATGGTGGACATATGATCGATCAAAATATTTCCTTTGCGACTAAATGAACCATCTTTATAAAATGCTTCGATGATAAGGTATTCTGATTTTTGCTTGGGAGTAAATTCTATAGGGTACGTTCTCCAAAATGAATGCTTGATTAATTCAGATTCAAATATCAGCTGTTGGCGTTTACACTTTTTATGGCCTATCCAAATTCGTATCGCTAAAGTTTTATTGAATCCAGCGTAAGTCTTGGAATGAGCCAAATCTACATTGAATCGGTAACAGGATTCAGAAAAGAGGGGTAGATCTAATCTTTGACCAATACTTTCAAAAGATCCATCAAGCCTTGTAATCAAACCAATATACGTGTCACCGTCACTGGGTTCATTATAAACTCCCCAGAATCCAGGAAGAATGTCAGGTGTTGTGTATTCTTCACACACAAACCATCCGGTCGGTGTTGTAGCATCACTTGGCTCATCTTCAAAAGATGGATTAGAAAGTCTTATTTGTGCACCTATGGAATGAGTCAATAGGAGAAAAAAGAAAATCTGAAATGCTTTTCTCAGCAAATACATAGAATAATTTATAATGCGTTATCTTTAGTGGCTCGAAAAGATGCAATTTAATGAATAAAAATTCTTATACCAATGCCGTGATCTCCATAGGCATTGTATGCTTTTTCTTTGGACTCTGTGCTTTTTTCTTTTTGCATGCTGGTCAATTGTCGGAATTGGTCAATGAGGATATGGATATCATCATAGAATTAGAAGACGAAGGAGTCGAGGAAACTCAAGATAAAGTAATGACTAAGTTGAATTCTCTAGAAGGCATATTGGCCAATTCAGCTGAAATGATCGGAAAAGAAGAGGCTTTTTCAGAAATGGAACAAGAAATGGGACGATTGGTCGGTTTTGAATCCGAAGAAAATCCATTTAGGAATATGATCAGTTTTAATGTTGAGTCAAAATATTACACAGCTGATCATCTCAATGAACTTGAAAACGCCTTGAAAGACATTCCTGGAGTATTGCATATTCATAGAAATGAAATGGTGGGTTCAGCCATTAAATCAAATGTTAGAAAAGTGGCTTTTTTAAGTTTGCTCATCGGACTGGCTTTAGCAGTGTTTGCTTGGATCATAATATATAATACTATAAAGATTGCCCTGATGCAGGATAGTAAGGAGTTGAGGATAATGGAGTTGGTGGGCGCCAAACGAATGTTCATTAAAAGACCTTATGTTAATCGGATGAGAAAGGTTGGTTTAAAGGCTGGGATTCTCGCTGCCACTATCTTGGGACTTTTGGTGGTGTTTTTGGGCTTAAGTTCGACAAATGCTTGGCAGTTTATTCGAATTGAGTTTCTTGTTTTGTCCTTGGTGCTGTCCATTCTTTTTGCTGTCACTCTGGCTTGGTTAAGTGCACAATGGGTCTTGTCACAGTTTTTAAATTCGACCCAATATTCTTTAAATTAGTCTATAATTTATGGGGTATTATCGAACTATTACGAAATGATTCGTAGTTAATAATTCAAATTGATTAAATTTGCGTAAAGAACGAACAAATGAGTAAATCCAAAAAGAAAAAAATAGTTGTCACGACAGAGAAAAAATTGAGTCCTACTCAATCTAAATCCGCGTCTGTAAAGAACGAAGAGAATACTCTGATTTTTGGAAAAAAGAACTACATCATCATTTTAGGAGGATTCGCTCTTATCATTCTTGGTATGTTATTGATGATGGGAGGTAATATGCCCAGTGCTGATGTGTGGGATGACGATTTGATTTACGGCTTTCGCCGAACGGTATTGGCTCCACTCCTCATTCTTGCTGGTTTAGCGGTGCAGTTCTTCGCTATTTTTAAGAAATAAGCTAATGCAAGAATATATCATGCCCCTTGTACTCGGTGTAGTACAAGGATTAACCGAATTTTTACCTGTTTCTAGTAGTGGTCACCTCGAATTGGCCAAGTTTATCATGTCAGATGACGCCGTAGGTGAAGAGAGCATGATGATGACTGTAGTTTTGCATTTAGCTACGGCATTAGCGACCATTGTGGTATTTAGAAAAGATATTATCGAACTCATTACAGGTGCCATCAATAAGGCAGGTGATGAACAAAGAAGCTTTATATTTTTTATCATAGTTTCTATGATTCCAGCCGCCATAGTCGGTATTGGGTTTGAAGATGCTATTGAATCCTTATTTAATCAAAATATACTTTTGGTGGCGATCATGTTAATTGTGACCGGTGTGCTCTTGTTTATGGCTGATCGAGCAAAGGATACCAATAGAAAAGTAGGTTTAAAGGATGCCATCATCATAGGTGTTGCTCAAGCCATTGCTATATTGCCCGGTATCTCTCGCTCAGGTGCGACCATTGCCACTTCGGTAATATTAGGAGTCGATCGTTCTAAAGCGGCGAGGTTTTCGTTTTTAATGGTCGTTCCTTTAATCTTTGGCAAGATCGCGAAAGATTTACTGGACGGAGAATTTAGCTCTGATAGCGTCAATTTTGTCGAGTTATCGATTGGTTTTATAGCTGCATTTTTTACAGGAATGTTTGCGTGCCAACTGATGATTCAATTGGTTAAGAGGAGTGAACTTAAGTACTTTTCTTACTATTGCTTTTTAGTAGCATCAATCGCTATTGCATATTTCCTTTTCAAATGATTCTTTCTAATTCTACGCCTTTAGACGATATTGATTTTCAAGAAGGACATGCCTTGTTGATTGATAAACCACTTGATTGGACCTCTTTTGATGTTGTCAATAAAATTCGTTTTTCGATAAGGTACAAATACGGAATCAAAAAAATAAAGGTAGGACATGCTGGGACTTTGGATCCATTGGCCACTGGATTATTGATTTTGTGTACCGGTAAATGGACGAAAAAAATCCATGAGTTTCAGGGATTGGATAAGGAATATCTTGGAACCTTTAAATTGGGTGCGACGACTGCAACTTATGACTCTGAAGCAGATGAAGACAAACAGTATCCGATCGATCATATCACCGAACAAGCCTTATTGGAAGCGGTCGACACTTTTAAAGGTGAAATCGATCAATATCCTCCGATTTATTCTGCCGTCAAAATCAAAGGTCAGGCTGCTTATAAATTGGCTAGAAAAGGTAAAGATGTTGTGATGAAGTCCAGAAAAGTAATTATCCACGATTTCAAATTAGAAAATAGGGATTTACAGAATCTGCAGGTATATGTTCATTGTTCGAAAGGAACATACATTAGGTCTTTAGCGCATGATTTTGGTAAAAAACTTGAGAGTGGTGGATACTTATCCTCTTTAAGACGGACTAAAATAGGTCAATATGACGTCTCAAATGCTTTTCCTCTTTTTGACCTAGTAGATAAATTAACTTAAGCGCCTTATTTTCGGTGTACTTTAATAGTTTTGTCACTTAAACCATTGTCTATTTCATGTCGATCATTGTTGAAAATCTAACTAAATCTTACGGTCCACAAAAGGCCATAGATGAGATTAGCTTTTCTGCTAATAAAGGACAGATTTTAGGTTTTCTAGGTCCAAATGGAGCTGGTAAGACAACAACAATGAAAATATTGACGTGCTACATGCCTCAAACATCAGGAACGGCCAAAGTTTGTGGTTTGGATGTTGTCACAGAATCATTCGCCGTAAGGCAAAAAATTGGATACTTAGCCGAGCACAATCCGCTTTACTTGGATATGTACGTGAAGGAATATCTAAAAATGGTCGCTGGATTCCATAAGATTAAGAATTCAAAGAAGAGGGTAGATGAGATGATTGATTTTACAGGACTCTCTCGGGAGCAGCACAAAAAGATAGGCGCTTTGTCTAAGGGGTACCGTCAAAGAGTCGGATTGGCACAAGCCATGTTTCACGATCCAGAAGTATTGGTTTTAGATGAACCAACCTCAGGATTAGATCCCAATCAGTTGAAAGAAATCAGGGCATTGATTAAATCTCTTGGTGAAGAAAAAACGGTGATTTTATCGACACATATTATGCAAGAAGTACAGATGCTTTGTGATCGAGTAATCATTATCGATCAAGGTAAAATAGTGGCAGATGATCCGATTGATAGTTTAGCCAATAGGGTAAGTTCTTCCTCTGTGGTATATGTTGAATTTGAAGATGCCTGTCCGGTGAATTTATTATCAGACATCAATGGTGTGGATAATGTAAAGAAAATAACCGATCGAAAATTTGAAGTATATAGTACTGGCTCCGAGGATTTGAGAAAGTCTATATTTAATAAGGCGGTCAAAAACTCAAAAGTTATTTTAGAAATGAGGATGGAAGATTTAAGTGTTGAGGATGTATTCCAAAAATTAACGAACAACTAGTGTTAAGCATTTTAAAAAAAGAAATCAATAGTTTTTTTAGTTCGCTTGTAGCGTACATAGTAATCGCTGTATTCTTAATATTCATTGGAGCGTTTACTTGGGTTTTCCGAGATACAAGTATCTTATATTTTAATTATGCTGGACTGGACCCACTGTTTCAATTTGCTCCATTGGTATTTCTGTTTTTAATTCCGGCGATCACAATGCGGAGTTTTTCAGAAGAATTCCAAAGAGGTACGATGGAGTTTTTATTCACCAAACCTCTAACGGACTTCCAACTTATATTTGGTAAATATTTGGCCAATTTAGTTTTGGTGGTTATTGCCTTGATTCCAACCTTGATTTACTATTACTCAGTGTATCAATTGGGTTCCCCCAAAGGGAATTTGGATTTTGGAGGTATTATGGGTTCTTATATTGGACTATTCCTTTTAAGTGCTGCGTTCGTGGCCATTGGAATGTTTGCATCCACTTTGACGAAGAGTCAGGTTGTAGCCTTTATACTAGCGGTATTTCTATGCTTTGTGATGCATTGGGTATTTAGTTTTATGGCTAAGCTTCCTATGTTTATTGGCACCTTGGATGATATTATTAACCGGTTGGGTATGCAGTACCATTACGATTCCATGAGTCGCGGATTGCTGGATACTCGGGATATTGTGTATTTCTTATCCATCATTGTATTTTTTTTATATCTCAGTTTTGTTTCACTTGAAAAACGTAAATGGTGATGTCGAAACGAGGAATACAGTCATTGATACAAGTAGTAGTGGTATTGGTCATATTGATTTTCATCAATGTGATTTCCTCTTATTGGTACCGTTACTTTGATTTAACGGAAGAGAAAAAGTATACCTTAACTGATGCTTCTGAAAGACTAGTCAATAATTTGGACGAACAACTTTATGTCAAGATATTGTTAGATGGAAACTTGCCTTCCGGATTCAAACGATTAAAGAATTCTACTCGAGAGTTAATGAATCAATTGAGGTCAATTAATTCAAACATCATTTTTGAATTTGAGGATCCTAATGCCGGAACAGTTCAAGAGAGTAATGTAAGACGGGAAGAATTATACAAGGATCGGATAGTACCAACAAAAGTAGATTTTTACGAAGGAGATGAGTTTGTACAGAAATTTATTTATCCATATGCCTTGATTTATCGGAACGACAACTTTATTAAGGTCAACCTTTTAGAGTCCCTATTGCCTGGTTCTAATGAAGATGAAACGATCAATAATTCGATTTCTTTGCTCGAATATAAAATGACCAATGCGATTCAAAAGATCAACCAAGATAACAGGAAGAATATCATATTTACCTCTGGAAATGGAGAATTAGACGCTAAGCAAACTGCAAAGCTTCGTACAAGTTTACGTTCTTATTACAACATTGCATCAGTTAATCTAGATACCGTCGTGGCTATCCCTCCAGCGATTGATTTAGTGGTCGTTGCTAAACCGCAAACTGAATTTGATAATAAGGTTTTGTTCAAGATTGACCAGTATATCATGAATGGTGGTAAAGTTATTTGGTTGGTAGATCCTCTAAAGGTTGATGTCACAAAAATCAATGGAGCCCTAAGCACTGAAAACAAATTTTACGTACCTGAACCATATCCACTCAATTTGAATGACATCTTTTTCAAGTATGGTGTAAGGATTAATCCCAATATGGTTTTAGATCTTGAATGTACAGCAATACCACAGGTCACTGGGATGCAAGGGGATAAAGTGCAGACGAGTTTGTTTAAATACTTTTATCACCCATTGGTTTCGTCAACAGGAGATCATCCTATCATTAAGAATATCGATCGAATCAATATGTTCTTTCCAGCGTCGATAGACACGATTAAGACAAAAACACCGGTTACAAAGACTGTTTTATTACAATCTTCCCCTTACAGTCGTTTTCAGTTAACACCGGCTAGATTAAATTTTGAGATATTGAAATATGATCCTGATATTTCGAAGTTTAATAAAGGAAGACAAAATCTAGGGGTTCTTAATGAAGGGGTATTTGAATCGTTTTTTAAGAATCGAGTCAACCAAGAAAGCTTGGAAAGCCTGAAACAGATCGGTGTAGATTTTAAAACTCAAAGTGTTCCAACAAAACAACTATTTGTCACAGACGGTGACTTCATTAAGAGTAAGGTAAATCCAGTGACGAATGAAGTTTCTCCTATGGGTTTAAATGAGTGGGAAAGAAAAGTTTATTACGGAAATGAGGACTTTATTCTCAATGCAGTAGAATACATGATGGATGAAAATGGTGTATTGGCTTCAAGGTCTAAAGAAGTAAAATTACGTCTTATGGATGTGATGAAAATAAGAAATGAAAAAGGATTTTGGCAGTTTATAAATTTAGGTTTACCCTTAATTCTTTTAGCTGTATTTGGTTTTCTATTTAATTTTCTGCGAAAGAGAAGATATGCTAAAAACTAGTTTATGAAAAAGTTAATCATTCTATTGATAGTGATGTGCGTTTTGGGTTTTCTAGCATTCAATCTAGTATCAAAAGATAAAGATGGGAACGATTCAGGAATGGATACCAGTGATCGTGATTTTGCAGTAGAGAATGTTGAAGACATTCATAAGATATTCATTGCGACTAGAAATAATGAACCAATTACCCTTACTAAGGAAGGAAATGGTTGGATGGTGAATGGAGAATTTAAGGCAGGGGACAATCAAATGAATAATCTTTTAGCGGCCCTTCAACGCGTCAAAATAGACCATATTCCGCATCCAAATGCAGTTAAGAATGTGATACGAGATATTGGAATGGTTGGGATTAAAGTTGAACTCTATGATAGGGATGATAATAACATGAAGACCTATTATGTAGGGAATTCAACAGGAGATCTAATGGGAACATATTACCTCATGGAGGATGCTTCTCAACCTTATGCGGTCAAGATGCCTGGTTTTGTAGGGAGCATGAGAGGTCGTTTTGTTTTAACAGCTAAGGATTTCAGAACGATGGTTTTTCTAGATGAGGAAGCCGATGACATTCAAAGCGTTTCTATTGATTATCCTAAAAGGCAAAAGGAATCCTTTAAGCTTTATCGTTCGGATGATGATGAGTTTGTGGTAGATCCTTATTATCCCTTGTCGAAAAGGATTAAAAAACCTTTGTCAGCTCCAAGAGTAAGGGCCTATCTTGAAAGTTTTACGAACATCTCTAGTGAGTATATTGATAACAACAACGATGGGAGAGACACGATTAATCAAAAATTACCTTTTGCTATCTTATCCATTAAAACTACAGACGGGGAAGAAAAGACGATGAAGATTTATCCTTTGAATGATTTAATCGATGGTAATACCGATATTAGAGATGTTGAGAATCTTAAGAAGGTTCATCGCGTTTTCGCTGAATGTAGTTGGGGTGATTTTTTACTCATTCAAATGAGGAATTTAAAAAAGCTATTGAGACCATATGCGTATTTCTTTTAACAGAACATCTTTTATCCTATTAATTATTCTAGGAGCCTTGATGGGTTCTGGATGGGCTGTTTGTAATTGCGATAATCCGGATTGGGGCTTTTATGGTCATAGAAAAATCAACAGGATGGCCATTTTTACCTTGCCTCCAGAAATGATGGTTTTATACAAAAAGGAAATAGAGTATATAACGGCTCACGCGGTTGATCCAGATAAAAGACGATATGCGACTAAGCATGAGGGTGTAAGGCATTATATTGATGTCGATCACTGGGGGACTTTTCCTTTTGATAATGTACCTCGAAAATTTACGGACGCCCTACTTAAATTTGCATCTTATGTTTATGTAAACCCTGAAGGAGATTCGACTTCTTTAGATTTGATTTATAATAATGAAGATATCGAACTGCAGGGTGAAAATATTGTGTTTAATCACAGTTATACCTCCTTTAAGCGCTATTTGGAGCCTACGGTAAAACGAGATTATTATGAAGGCGTTTTCGTTTACGATATCCCTGATGAATGGGGTAGGACAGGCCAACTTATTTTGACAGATGAGTTTAGTGAATACGGCATTTTGCCTTATTTTTTAGAGCAGTATATTGCCAGGCTTACCAACGCATTTAAAGCAAAGGATCACAAAAGGATCGTTCAGATTTCAGCAGAAATGGGACATTACATTGGAGATGCCCATGTACCTTTACACACTACGGAAAACTATAATGGTCAAATGACCAATCAAGTGGGAATTCATGGATTTTGGGAAAGCAGGTTGCCCGAACTTTATGCGGATGACCAATATGATTTTTTTGTTGGAAAGGCTCAATACATCGAAAATAAGAATGAATATTTTTGGAATATTATCCTCGAAAGCCACAGCCTTTTGGCAGATGTATTGGCCATAGAAAAAGATCTGAGTCAAACTTTCCCGTCAGATAAGCAGTTTTGTTACGACGATAGATTGGATCGCACCATTAGGATTCAATGCCCTGAATATGCAAAAGCTTTTCATGATCGATTGAAAGGAATGGTTGAAAAAAGAATGCAAGATGCGGTCTTGTCTATTGGGGATGTCTGGTATACCGCTTGGGTCGAAGCAGGCCAACCAGTTTTGGATCAAATGATCAAAGAAGAGTTGTCCGAAGAAGAGAAAAAGGAACAAGAAAGACTCGAAGCGCAGTTTAAAGGAGGAGATATAAAAGGTAGAACTCACGACAATTAAATCATAATACATTGAATAATTCTATTGCTATTCTTTTTAAAGGAATGTTTATGGGCATTGCTGAGGCCATTCCAGGTGTCTCAGGAGGTACTATTGCTTTAATCACTGGAATCTATTTTAGATTGATTGCGGCGATAAAATCAATAGACTTATCGCTGATCAGTATTCTCAAGAAGGATGGATTAAAGGCAGCTCTAGAGCACATTGATTTTTTCTTTTTAGTGAAATTGATATCGGGTATGGTCATCGGAATTGTTCTTGGAGTTTTTGGAATAAGCTATTTAATTGAACATTATCCGGAACCATTATGGTCCTTTTTCTTTGGACTTATTCTAGCATCATGCGTTTACATCATGAGGCAGGTTGAAGGTATTGGCTTCAAAGAAGTGTTCCTGGTTATCATTGGTTTTATCCTCTCGTGGTTTATTTGCGAGATAAGCCCAGTCGATGGGTCAACGAGCCTAGTATTTCTGTTTTTTGCCGGAATGGTGGCTATCTCAGCATTGATTCTACCAGGAATTTCAGGGAGTTTTATCCTGTTGATACTTGGCTTGTATACGGTTGTCATCGGAACGCTTAAGAATTTTCTCTCCAGTCCTGATTTAGATTCTTTTAAAATTCTTTTTGTTTTTGGTCTCGGTTGTTTGTGTGGATTGGCTGTGTTTTCAAGAGTTCTTTCATGGACGTTTAAGCATTATGAAAAGCCAACTCTTGCGGTTCTCGTTGGTTTTATGCTGGGTTCCTTGAATAAGATATGGCCTTGGAGAATTCCAGATCAATTGTTGAATAAAGAAACGGGAACCATTGAACAATTTTCAAGTTCAATTCATACAGGGATAATAGCTAGTGACGAGTTTAAAATTCTAACTGAATTAAAGGTGCTGCCTTCAGAGTATTTAATCAATACTCCAAAGACAACATTATGTATCATTAGTTTCTTTCTAGGCTTAATATTCGTTTTTGGTCTTTCCGCCATGGGAAAGAAAACGGATTAACGTAGTTTCATTATTCTTCTGCTTACTGTTGATTCTTCATTCCGAATTCTAACAAAGTACAATCCACTTGATTCATTAAGGAATTGTAGAGGGATCTGATGACTACCTTGGCTATAATTGGTTCTAGCCATTGATCGAATCAGCTTACCTTCCATACTAAATACTTCAATTGCAAAAGAACTGTTTTTATTCAAGCTAAAGTTTAGTGTTGTTTC
>JAHDBI010000109.1 GCA_020630475.1 Saprospiraceae bacterium | reverse complement strand
CTCTATTTTTTCTGGTATAAAAGAGAGAATTACCACAACATTAAGGCAAAGCTTAAAAAAATGGGAAGAGAGGATTTAATTGAAAAATTACTGCACGAGAGAAAGAAAAAGAAGAAGGGCGAAATTTTGTCAAATAGGAACAAAGCCAAAAGAAGCAGTAGATCAAAATACAATTCAAAAAGAAGAAAATGAAATTCATCATCCAACTAGCCTCACCTGATTTTCATGAAAGTTGTCTGTTTTATGAAGCATTGGAATTCCATAATCTAGGAGAGTTTGAAGAGGGTAGATATGTATGTGATGGAAAGAGTATCTTACTCATACCTAAGGATAGGAAGTATAGAAATGGCTTATTGATTTATTCCGAAAATGGACATGATGACTTCCAAATGAAGACCGTTCCTTCCAAAATTTATAATCATCGTGTCACACAAGATCCTAATGGTTTTCATATCGTATTTAAGTTTATATCGGAATATCCAAAGCTCAGCAAGGAGGACATGACGAATGCGCTAACTGGTAACCCATATGGCCTGGGATTAGAGACGATTCGTTTTAAGGAATCTGCAGACTTTTGGTCAACACTAGGTTTTCAATTGAGTTTTGGTGATTTAGAAAAAGGAGGTTTTGTAACGTTGGTTTCTAATGGATTCGGTTTAGGCTTGTTTGAGCATGGAAGCTGTCCACATAGTTTTAATAATCCATCATTGACTTACTTTAATGGTAAAGAAGGCAATCCTAAAATCATCGATCAAGTAAGGGGTAAAAATATTACTATCTCCGAAGAGATTACACATTTTAATGAAGCTGGTGAAGTGGACAACATTATCTTGAAAGACCCAGGAGGTATGGGTTTCTTTTTGTTTAATGATGGTTAAGCATTATTCGCTTAAGAGTTTATTGATTTTGGCATGTTGTAAAAGCATAATTGTCTTTCCATCCTTTATTTCACCTTTGTTGATCATTTCAAAGGCTTGGTCAAAATTGATTTCTAATACTTCTATATTTTCCTGTTCTTCTTCTAGTCCTCCACCTTCACTAACTTTCATGTCTTCATTGTACTCGGCAACAAAAAAGTATAATATTTCTGTGACAGAACCTGGAGACATATAGGCTTCAAATATTTTTTGAACATTTTCAATCTTATATCCAGTTTCTTCTTGTGTTTCTTTCTTAATACATTTTTCGGGGTTGTCTTTATCCAAAAGTCCTGCACAGGCTTCAATGAGTAAGCCAGTAGGATTTCCATTTACGTAAGTTGGTAAACGAAATTGTTTGGTGAGAATTACAGTTTGCTTTTCACGATTGTACAAAAGGATTGTTGCACCATTCCCTCTGTCGTAGGCCTCTCGTGAATGAGTTTCCCATTGTCCAGTTTTGTTTTGAAACTCATAAGTTACCTTATTCAGTGTGTACCAATTGTCGGATAGCACTTCGGTTTTGATTAATTTAATTCCTTTGTTTTTCATTTCGACAAATTGGTATGATTAAGGAATTCAAAACGCAGGATGATTAAGGATATTGTTGATGAGTATAGACGAAAAATCTGAGTTTATTTTTCAACCCTTAATATCTTTTCCATTTTTCGTCCTTTAGCTAACTCATCAACTAATTTGTCTAAGTATCTGGCTTCTCGATATAGTCGGAATTCGTCATCTATCTCCTCAATTCTATATCCACAAATGACTCCTTTGATCAGGTAAGCATTCGGATGAATTGTAGCATTTTCATAAAATTCTTTTACCGTAGCCTTATCCTTGATGAGCTTTTGCAATTGTTTTTTGTCATATCCTGTTAACCACTCTATGACTTGATGCAATTCTGCTTCGGTTCTTCCATGTTTTTCAATTCGATTTACGTAATGCGGGTAAAATGACCCGAAAACCATCGCTCCGATCTTTTCATTTTTTTCTGCAGTTACTTTCATTTGTACAATTTGTTAAAAAAATGAATGTTTTTTAAGAAGGGAAATAAATGGTTTAAACCATTTTATCCTTAATACCTCTTCAAACACCAAACATAACTGTTCTCTAATAAAAAATCCAAATAAAATTTTTTTAATCCAAAGCACGATTTAAGTAATCATCAAATGGTTTTAATGCCTTAAATACTTTAATACAATGTTTGTCAAAATTCTCATCTTTTACTTGAGCGTCCGTAAGTGGATGGACTGCGAGAAAACTTTTATACTTCAAAAGGTCAATGTCTGGGTGATCCTTTGGGTAATCCCGTGGATTGCATTTTAATTGTTCACCTTGAATCTCACCAAAGTATTTTTTAAAGCTCGCGGAGGCAATGATCTTTCTTAATGATTTAGCATCGTAATCAATCTCTTTACGTATGGCCTTTATCCACGTACCTGGAGGCAAGTAAGCACCTCCGGCCAGGAAACAATTCCCAGGTTCAATATGTATATAATAACCAGCCCTGTCATGTACTTTGTTGGCGAAAGCATTTAAATGTGCTCCGATATTAATCTTGTAAGGCGTTTTATCTTTTGAAAAACGAGTGTCTCTGTAAATTCGGAACACAGCTTTTTTAGCTGATACTTGTTCGATAGGAGGATCAAATTTTGAAATCTGATTAATGATGTGTTGAACAAAAGAAATGAATTCTTCTCTAGTTTCAGTGTAACGTGTTTTGTGCTCTGTAAACCAATCTCGATTATTGTTCTTCTTTATGTCCTTTAGGAATTTTAGCGTTTTAGCCGAGACATATTTCATGACCTTTATCTTTTTTTATTCTTAAAGTTTCGTTTACCTCGATAGTTTCCACTTTTAGATTTTTGACCTCCTTTTGGTCGATATCCAGTTTTTTTACGTGGATTGTTCTGCCATTTAGGACCTTCTCCTAATTCAGGGAATGGTGGGATTTTTATAATTTCCTTTTCAATTAATTGTTCGATTTTTGAAAACGAATACATATCATCTTCATTAATTAATGTGATTCCCACACCTGTACTATCTGCTCTGGCTGTCCGTCCAATTCGATGGACATAATCCGCGGCATCTTTAGGGACACTATAATTAATGACTAAATTGATTCCCTTAATATCAATTCCTCTACTAATCACATCTGTTGCAACTAGAACTCTAAAGTTTTTATTTCTAAAACCCTTCATCACTTCATTTCGTTGCGATTGATCAAGATTGGATGAAATCCCTTCTACTTTGATTCCTTCTCGCTTAAGAAAACGTGTGATTTCTGAAACATCTTTTTTGGTTGAACTAAAAATGATAATGCTTTCGTATTCGGGTTTGTCACTGATCAATTTGTAAATCAATTTGATTTTTTGATGATTGTGAGCTAAATATGAAGCCTGTAAAACACCTGCAGCAGGTTTTGATATGGCAATACTTATTTCATCTGGATTGTTAAGAATGTCTTTTGCTAACTTTCTGATTTTAGGTGGGAAAGTAGCCGAAAACATTAAACTTTGGCGATTTTTAGGCAGTGCCTTGGTGATTTTCATAATGTCATCATGAAACCCAATATCTAACATTCTATCCGCCTCATCTAGGATTAAATGTTCTACTTCAGAAAAATCAACGTATCCCATATTCATATGGGAAATTAGTTTACCAGGTGTAGCTATCACAATATCTACTCCTTTTGATAAAGCCTTTTTTTCTTGAGCCCAGTCTTCCCCTTTACCACCTCCGTATATGGCTAGTGAGGTTACTCCAGTGCCATAACTAAAGGCTTCTATTTGCTGGTCAATTTGAATCGCCAATTCTCGCACAGGGACAATAACTAAAGTGTTTAATTTCTTTGATGGTTTAGCCATGATGTTGTGCATGACCGGTAATATAAACGCTGCAGTTTTACCAGTTCCAGTTTGGGCACAAGCAATTAAATCTTTGCCTTTTAATATTTCTGGTATGGCTTGTTCTTGGATAGGAGTAGCAGTTTCAAATCCCATATACCCGATAGCAGTAACGATTTCCTCGTTCAATCCAATTTCATCAAACCTCATTCGCCCCTGTATTTGTTATAATTCATCGTCTCGAAGGTACACAAATATGTATAAATATTTTTTTAATACGACATTGTTGGCTTTCGCCGAAAGGCAGAGAAATTAAATAAGAAATAAAAAAATGAGAACTTAATGTAACCTTTCGCAAATATTGGAGTAATCCTTAATGCAAAACGATCTAAAACAAGAATGCTGACTGACGAAAAAATAATGCTGAACGTAGCCCGGGGTGAGTTGCAACAGTTGTCTGTGTTGTTTGATCGTTATAAAGGACCGATTTACAGTTTTTTCTATCGGACCTCCAGAAATCAAATGTTGAGTGAAGACTTAACACAAAATGTTTTTGAAAAAATCATTAAGTATAAACATACCTATAAAGATGATACAAGTTTTAAAGCTTGGATTTTCAGAATAGCGCGAAATGTTAATCATGATGATTTTAGAAAAAACAAATTAAAGCTAAATCGAAATGTAGAGATAAGTGAATTGAACATTGCCGAATCAAACTTAGAAGCTACTGAAGAGAAACGTGAACGTGAACATTTGCTTTATTGCGCTATTGATCGATTAGAACCTTTAGACAAAGAAACTTTATTACTCGCAAAGATTGAAAAAATGAAATATGCTGACGTAGCCAAAGTACAAGGCTGCACGGAATCAGCTGTGAAGGTGAGGGTGTTTAGAGCGATAAAGAAATTAAAAGAACATTATTACACATTAGATCATTGATTATGAATTGGGAAGAAAAGATCATATCATTTTTTGAGAATGAGTTAGATGCTCAAGAGATTCTAGACTTACAGGAGGCTGTAAGAATGAATGAGGATTTATCTAAAATGATGGATGAATACACTCAATTATATGAGTCCTTCGATAATGCTCCACAAGTCGAACCAAGTGCGAAACTTCAAAGTAGGTTTGATGATGTTTTAGCCAACGCAGTTAAAGAGAAATCATCTAAAGCAATGGTCTTTAACTTAAATGGTTTTACAAAAGTAGCGGCTGCCGCCGTTTTAATTATGGTAGGAGTGTTTGTCGGTAAGGAGTATTCTTCACGTCAAGATCTTAATGATTTAAACGATCAGATGGCAGATATGAGATACGATATGAAATCATTAATTAATGATGAGTCATCAACAGCTAGAATTCAGGCCGTTAGTCTAGCTCATAATACTCAAGATCCTGATAGTGATATGATCAATATTTTAATCGAAACGATGGCTGATGACAAAAGTAGTAATGTTCGATTAGCCGCAGTGAAAAGTTTAGAGAAGCACATGCAAAAAGATTTTGTTCGTGTCGAATTGATCACTGCTCTTAATAATGAAAAAGATCCTGCTGTATTGATCGAGATCATTCAGCAGCTATCAAGATTTAAAGACAAGGAGGCATTAGAACCTCTAGATAAATTAACTAAGGATGTAGAACTGTATAAGTTCGTTCGCGATGAAGCGCATCTTGGAATTATTCAAATTACTTCAACTTAAAAGAATCATAGTAAAAATATAGTTATGAAACATACTTTACTTTTAATCCAATTTTTGTTTGTCAGCGTTCTCATGACCGCGCAAACCTCCACTATCACCACGGATGATGGTTCGACCATATCTGTGACCACTACGACAACTTCAAGTGATGATGAGCATCACCATGAACATAGACATGTCCATATAAACTCATGCTGTTCAGATAAGGATCGAAGAACTTATCAAAATGGAAAGGACTATAGAATGAAACACTCTGGTGGTACACTTAATGTAAATCTTGGAGACGTAAAAATAGAAGCTTACAATGGCAACGAAATTATTTTCACTTCTTATAATGAGGATGAAGAAGAATCAGAAAGAGCTCAAGGACTCAGAAGGATAAACGGGTCAGGCCTAAATGACAATACAGGTATAGGGCTGTCGGTTGTAAAAGATGGTGGCAACGTTACTGTTAAAGAAGTGAGTTCCAATTGTTACGACCTTGGTACATACACGATTAAAGTACCAAGTAATATGAAACTTTACTACAATCACACAAGTACCTACGGTGAAGATTTATCAGTTGCGAATTTTTCAAACGAATTAGAAATCAGCTGTAACTATAATGACGTATATCTAACAAATGTCACTGGGCCTATGGCTGTAAAATCTGTTTATGGTGACATTGAAGCAGAGTTCAAAGTAGTGAAAGGAACATCCATTTCCTTACATAGTGTTTATGGTCACCTGGATGTCAGTATACCAAAATCTACTAAAGCCAATTTAAGTATGAAGGCAGGTTATGGTGAGATTTACTCTGACTTAAATGTAAATATTACATCAACCAGTAATAATGATTATGGCTATGGTTCTAATAAAGTAAAAGGAACCATAAATGGAGGAGGAATTGATATTTCCTTGACTGCATCCTATGAAGACATTTATTTAAGAGGCATTTAAAATAACTGCTATGAAATATTTATTGATTTGTTTTTTATTCCTGACGCTTCAGTTAAGTGGACAAAGAGAAATAAATGAAATTATCTCTTTAAGTGGTGCAAACGAAGTTCAATTTAATTTCTCTTTTGCAGATGTCGAATTGCTAGAATGGAACAAACCAGATGTTCAGATTATAGGTCAGGCCAATATCAATTTGAACTTAGATAATGAGGCTTTCAAAATTAAGACCGAAAGACCAAATGGAATCCTGATTATTCATTCTACTGTAGATCTTGAGGATATCCCAAAGAGAGTGATTTTTACAAATGAAGATGGTACAAAGCGTATCGCAGATCCATCAAGCCTGGATGATGAAAAGATATATCAGAATGTAAATTGGGGGAGCGATATAGATGTGAGTCTTAAGATAATGATCCCTAAAGGGGTTAAAGTACTTTCAAACAGTACTTACGGTAACCAAAAGCTCTTTCAGATTTCTCAATTGGAAATGGCACATGCATCTTATGGATCTATTGAAGCTCATCTACCTTCAAAAGGAATATCCAATGATGTTGATTTAGTAGCTAATTACGCATTCGTAGATGTGAGTATTCCTAACGATGTGCCTTTAAAGTTTTCAGTGACGAGCAACTATGGAGAAATATTTTCTGACCTAGATTTACAAACTTCTAATGGTTTAAATAAATCAAAACAATGTCATACCAATAGTACCTTAAATGCTGATTTGCGTAATGGAAAATATACGGTAAATATAACCGCTAACTACGATAATGTCTATTTGCGTAATACAGATTTTGCTGACACTGGTAGACAAAAAAAGGGCATTAATCGATTTTAATTACGAATACCTTCGTATTTATTTAATTTCATAAGGTCTTTTAACCAGAAGGCCGATCAAAACAAGCATCAATGAAAAAGCTATTGCTGATCATGCAAATGATCCTCCTAACATTCCCATGTCTATTCGGGCAAAAAACTCTAGAAGCAACTAGAGTAGATGTTGCACCTGTGATCGACGGCGATTTACAAGATGATATCTGGTCAGAAGGAATAACCTCTGGTGAATTTATAGAATGGCAACCGAAATTTGGTGATCAACCGGATAAGCAAACGGAAGTGAAGATAGTTTACGATGATGAGGCTATTTACATATCTGCATTTCTAGAAGAAATCTCAAGAGATAGTATCATGACTCAATTAGCCCAAAGAGATGAAATAGGTAATACAGATTTCTTTGGCTTCTTAGTCGACACCTACGGGAATGGAAATGACGCACTTGAATTTATAGTAAGTGCGACAGGCGTTCAGTTTGACGCTAAAGTAACAACTACCAATGGTGAGGATAGTGATTGGGACGGTGTATGGTTTAGTGAAGTCGATCTTCGAGACGATGGCTGGACAGTCGAAATGAAGATTCCTTATGCTGCTATTCGATTCCCAAAGAATAAGGTACAAGAGTGGAAGATCAATTTCTTTCGTTTTCAAGCTAGAAAAAACGAGCGATCAAGTTGGTTTCCAATTGATCCTGCAGGAACAAACTTCTTGACACAAATGGGAGATTTGGTAGGGATTAACAATATCAAGCCTCCTATTCGCTTATCTCTATCACCTTATGTTTCTACTTATGTTCAGCATTCACACGACAAATATCGAGATCCGGTAAACAGTACGGGCACATCTTACAATGGAGGGATGGATATCAAATACGGTATTAATGATGCCTTTACTTTAGATATGACCTTGATTCCAGATTTTGGTCAGGTACAATCTGATGATCAAATCCTAAATCTTTCACCATTCGAAGTAAGGTTTAACGAAAACCGTCCATTTTTTACGGAAGGAATTGAAATCTTTAGCAAGGGTGATTTATTTTATTCGAGAAGGGTAGGAGGTACACCTATTGGCTATTTTAATGCATATGCAAATCTAGGAGAACATGAAACTATTACTTCAAATCCGACGGATGCACAATTGTATAATGCAACAAAAATATCTGGTCGTACGGATAGTGGTTTAGGAGTAGGGATTTTTAATGCTGTCAGTGGAGCTACTAAGGCAATGGTTAGAAATGAAGAAACAGGGGAAACGCGAGAGGTTGAAACAGGTCCTCTGTCAAATTACAATGTTTTTGTATTAGATAAGAATCTGGCTAATAATTCATTTCTCGCTTTCGCGAATTCAAATGTTTGGAGGGCCGGAGATGATTATTACAATGCGAATGTTTCTGCAACGGAATTTGATTTAAAAAATAAAAGCCAAACCTATGGTGTATCAGGTTCTGGTGCCGTTTCGCAATTAATATTTCCAAACGCCGATAACATCAATGGATATCGATATGAAATGATCGCTAGTAAATTGACGGGCAATTTCAATTTTGATATTTATCACGATGCTACAAGCAGAGATTTTAATGCCAACGACCTAGGTTTTGTACGTCGAACTAATTTTCAGAACTATGGCTTTTCAACGCGTTACGGCATTTATGATTCTTGGTGGAAATTTAATAGAGGAAACGTTTGGTTGGATATAAGTCATTCTAGATTACACGAGCCGAATCGTTTTATGGCCAATCATATTAATACTGGATTTTGGTTTGAAGCCAAGAACTTTTGGAATTATAATTTATGGGCCAACTATAGACCGCCAAGCAATGATTTTTTCGAACCCCGAACAGATGGACGGTTTTATAGAATGACCAATTACTACAATACTGGAATTTGGATTGGATCAGATAATCGAAAGGCACTCAGAGTAAATGGTTCTTTATTCGGATATAATACAGGCGATCCAGGTAGGAATGGCTATAACGTCAATCTTGGACTGCGTTATCGATTTTCGGATAAACTGTCTGTATCATTCAATTCAAGTATGAATGAAGAATATAGAGCTGAAGGCTGGGTAGGTTTTGGTGATGCCAGCGAAATCTATTTTGGAAGGAGAGATCAACAAACTAATTCGAACGTGATCTATGCCGAGTATACCTTGAATGATAAAATGGGATTAGACTTTAGATTGAGACATTATTGGTCGAAGGTAGTCTATGAAGATTTCTTCGAACTAGATGATAATGGAATGTTAATGGATTCTGAGTACGATGAATTTCATGACTTCAGTTTTAACTTGTTCAATATTGATTTGAATTACAGATGGCGATTTGCTCCAGGTAGTGATATTTTCATTAATTGGAAAAACAACATTGCTGGTGGGCAATATTCTGACCAGATTAATTATGAAAATTTGGGTTACTTCAGAGGCTTGCGAAACCTCTCCGATTATGAACAAAATAATAGTTTTTCAGTAAGGGTAGTCTATTTTCTAGATTACCAGCAAATCAAAAATAAATTTTAAGCATTCGCGAAAGCGAAACAAAAACGATCAAATGAAAAAATTACTAACTACTTTTCTTTTTGCATTTAGTCTGGCTTTAATGCACGCACAGATTGATGCTTTATTGATGCAGCACCCCGATGTATCCGAATCACAAATTTGTTTCACTTATGGTGACGATATTTGGATAGTGGATAAGAATGGGGGTGATGCTTCAAAATTAAGTTCGCCGATCGGTAGAGAAGTGAGCGCTAAGTTTTCACCAGATGGTAAGACGATTGCCTATCAGGCCAATTATGATAAAAATTGGGACATCTACACTTTGTCTGTAAAAGGCGGAGTGCCACAACGAGTGACTGGGCACGGCATGTCTGAAAGAATTCAAGATTGGACTGCAGATGGTCAATCGATCATTTATGCAAGTAGTGCAGAAAGCGGAAAGCAAAGATGGAGTCAGTTTTACAAAATCAGTAAGGATGGCGGTTTACCCGAAAAAATGCCTATAGCTATGGGAGAATACGCTTCAATGTCTCCAGATGGAAGCCATATAGCTTTTACGGATAAATCGAGAGTGCACCGTACTTGGAAAAGATATCGTGGGGGAACTGCTCCTGATATTTTTGTCATGAATCTTTCAACAAAAGCGGTTGAAAATATTACAAACAATGATGCGAATGATGAGTTGCCGATGTATCACGGGAGTAAGATCTACTACATGTCTGATCAAGGTCCTAATTTGAGAAACAATATTTGGGTTTATGATACAGCCACAAAGCAGCACCAACAATTGACCACATTTAAAGATCATGATATTCATTTTCCTTCTAAGGGGCCATCTGACATTGTGTTTGAAGCAAAGGGCCAATTACATTTATTAGACTTAAATACGCATTCCACGAAAGTGGTTAAAATAAATGCCATTGGTGATTTTACAGATATCAAACCCGTTAGAAAATCTGTGGGTAACAATGTTTTTAATCACAATATTTCTCCTGATGGAAATAGAGCTGTGATGGAGGCAAGAGGAGATATATTTACCTTGCCTAAAGAGAATGGTTTAGTAAGAAATTTAACTCAAACTTCTGGAGTAGCTGAACGATTTCCGAGTTGGTCTCCAGACGGTAGTATGGTGGCCTATTTTAGTGATCGTTCTGGAGAATATGAATTGACGGTGATGGACATGGAGTCCGGTGAAGAGAGAAAAATCACCAATCTTGGAGCTGGATTTAGATACAGTATCTATTGGTCGCCAGACAGCAAAAAAGTGGTTTTTGTTGATCAAACCATGAGTATTAAAATCGTAGATATCAACACTAAAATGGTCAAAGAAATCGACAAAGATCAAAACCTATTTGAAGGAGGATTGAGGGGGTTCGAAGCGTCTTGGTCAGCAGACAGTGAATGGGTAGCGTACACAAAAATGTCATCGTCTCGAAATAACGCCATTTATATTTATAACGTTACGAGTAATAAAACTCAACAAGTAACTTCTGGTTTTTATAACGATCATGGACCTCAATTTGATCCAGATGGCAAATACTTGTACATCACAACCGACAGATTGTTTAATCCTGTTTATAGCGATTACGACAACACTTGGATCTATCCCAACGCGACACAAATAGCGGCGATTTGTTTACGTAAGGATGTACCATCTCCTTTAGCTCCGAAGAACGATGAAGCGAGTATTGAGAAGGAAGAAGAAAAAGACGAAGAGAAAGATGAAGACAAGAAGGATGATGATGAGAAAGAAGTTGAAGACAAGGAAGAAGAGAAATTAAAA
>JAHDBI010000108.1 GCA_020630475.1 Saprospiraceae bacterium | reverse complement strand
TATATGGGTAGCGATTCAGTTAAACCATTTTTGAATTTTGATAATAAATGGGTAATACTTTTAGTGCTTACTTCGAATAAAGGGAGTCAGGATTTTCAACGTTTAGAATTAGATGGTGAAGCCTTATATGAACGTGTTCTCAAAGAGTCATCTCAATGGGGTTCTGAGGATCAATTGATGTATGTAGTCGGTGCCACTCATCCAGAATCTTTCAAGGATATTCGAAGTATTATTCCTAATCATTTTCTTTTAGTTCCAGGAATTGGGGCGCAAGGTGGTGATTTGGCGGCTGTTGCCGAATGGGGAATGAATGATTATTGTGGTCTATTGGTCAATTCGTCTAGAGGTATTATTTATGCAGGAAATGATGGGAAATTTGATGAGGCCGCAAGAAATGCTGCGCAAAAATTACAAACTCAAATGAGTGATCATTTGCATAAAAGATTTTCGATATGAGATCATTAGTTTTATTATTTCTATTAGGCTCAACCTTAGTTGCTTGTTCAAAAAAGATCAATATTGAAGAATTGAATCGAGTAGATGAGGTTTCGATAATGTCAGTCATGCAAGCACAAGAAGATGCATGGAATCGTGCTGACTTGGATGCCTTTATGGAAGGTTATTGGAAGTCGGAGTCCTTAACATTTATTGGAAGTCGGGGCTTGACTTATGGATGGGATACAACTCTAGAAAATTATAAAAGGTCCTATCCTGATAAAACTGTGATGGGCACGTTAAAATTCGATATTATTAGTTTAAATCGCCTCGGAGATAAAGCGTATCACATGATCGGTAAATACACCTTATTGCGAGAAGAGGACAAACCCTCGGGTTATTTTACGCTCATTTGGGAAAAGATAAATGGTGAGTGGAAAATCACTTCTGATCAGTCTAGCTAGATGTAAATCGTTTTTAAAGAGTACTTTTTCAAATAAGATTGAATAATCCTATTGGCTTCTTTGTTCACGGGGTAATCTTCAATGGCCTCTTTCAATTCTTCTATGCCATACTGTACATCACTTGAGGGGATATAACCAAATCCTTTGAAATCACCATCCTCCACTAAGATCACAGAGGCCTCATCATGTGTCCTTCCTTTATCTATAATGATCATGTCTTTTTCGATAATTCTTTGAATGGCTTGTACACCGAGCATTGCTCGTTCATTATAGTTCTCTGGAATTTCTTCTTTTATACAGGCCCCAGAACAAGCATTGATTTTGTATTGAAAACATGCATGATCTGCATCTTCCAATCCGCACAGATTTTGACACAATTCAAACTCTCTCATTATTCCACCTAGACGAGATTTGGCGCCTACGCTATTTTTATGATAACTCAGTATGTTCTTACCAGCTCTGGTTTTTACTGAGGATTTGAGGATTTCAAATCGGATGTATCCAGACAGATCAATAAAGTAATGTATGAAAAAAGGATAAGTGCGTGTTCGTTGTGCTCGATTGAATTCGGGCTGTATACTTTTGATTTCATGAGACTCTTTGAGTAGGGCAATGAGTTCGCTTCCCGTTTCTTCACATGAAACTTGTCTGACCCTTTTTGCAAAGCGATCTGACTTGCTTGTGATTTTAGAAAAATGTTGTAGAACTCGTTTTCTTATATTTTTACTTTTTCCAACGTACAGAATAACACCACCTTCAGATCTTAGATAATACACTCCTGGGCTTTCTGGTAGTTCATGTAATTGCTCCATTGAAATCCCTGGAGGCAGTTTAGCTTCTTTTATTCCTGCGCTCACAAATTGATTGATACTATCCATGGCCACTGGGGATTCCAAAATTTTATGGAAAATAATGGCTGTGGCCTCAGCATCTTCCAACGCTCTGTGACGAGCATTAACAGGAATGTCGAAATGACTTATCAGATTTCCGAGACTATAGGATCTTAAACCAGGAAAGGCTTTACGACTTAATTTAACCGTACATAATTGACGCTTAGTAAAGGTGTAACCTAATTTGCTGAACTCTTCTTTTATAAAGCCATAGTCAAAACGAACATTGTGGGCGACAAAAATAGTCCCATCGGTAATTTCAACGAGTTCTTTTGCAATTTCATAGAAAAAGGGTGCATCTTGAACCATATCATCAGTAATACCGGTAATTCTAGTGATGTGAGGAGGTATGCTTCTTTCTGGATTAACTAGCGAATGAAAAGTCTTCAGCACTTTTTTGCCGTCCGTGATGACTACACCGATTTCTGTGATCTTATCTCTACGAGCGGTACCACCGGTCGTTTCGATGTCAATGATGGCATATTTTTTAGTCTTACTCAAGTGTCTGATATATTACGTAAAAATGTAATATTTTTATGATAAGTATTGACCATAAATAATATAAATGTTGAGATCTATTCATTTTCATCAAATACTCCTTTGTTTGTTTCTATTCTCCTGTAAGGATTCTGGGAATGTAATTGCTCAAGAAAATATAAAACCAAAGCAAGAAACTTCTATTTTGGTAGGTGCGGAACAAAGCCAATTATATTTGAACGACTTGGCGTCGAAAAAAGTAGGCTTGGTTATTAATCAAACTAGCTTGGTGAAAGGGGAACACCTTGTCGATTATTTATTAAATGAAAGCGTTTTGGTGAAAAGGCTTTTTTCGCCAGAGCACGGTATTCGTGGAAAAGCCGACGCAGGAGAAAAAGTGAAAAGCGGTAAAGATGCTAAAACGGGTTTACCCATCGTTTCTTTATACGGAAAAAATAGAAAGCCACTTCCTGAACAATTGGAAGATATTGATCTAATGGTTTTTGATCTCCAAGATGTTGGCGTAAGGTTTTATACATACATATCTACCTTGCATTACGTAATGGAGGCTTGTGCTGAAGCGAACATTCCTCTATTACTTTTAGATCGACCAAATCCGAATGCACATTACATAGATGGTCCTATTCTGGATATGAAATTCAAGTCGTTTGTTGGAATGCATCCCGTTCCGATAGTTTATGGAATGACTATAGGTGAATATGCAAAAATGATCAATGGAGAAAAGTGGTTGGCTAATGGAGTGACCTGTGACTTAAAAGTAATTTCGTGTGCTCATTATGCTCACGATAAATTTTATAGTTTACCCATTAAACCGTCGCCAAATTTGCCCAATGATTTATCTGTAGCCTTATATCCATCACTTTGCCTTTTTGAAGGAACAACAGTAAGCGTAGGTCGAGGGACCAATAAACAGTTCCAGGTTTATGGTCATCCTCAATTAGATGATTTGACATTTATCTTTACTCCAATGCCAAATGAAGGTTCTAAAACGCCGAAGCACAAAGGGAAGGAAGTTTATGGAATGGACTTGTCCGGTAATGATTTAAGGGCTTTGAGATCCAAAGGAAAACTCGATTTATTTCATCTTTTGAAAGCCCATCGAATGGTTAAGGCAACTGGAGAAGATTTTTTTAATCAAAACAATTTCTTCGAAAAGTTAGCAGGTAATGATATTCTCAGACAACAAATTCTCGAAGGGAAAAATGAAAAGCAGATCAGAGAATCATGGAATGAAGGATTAGCCAACTTCAAAAAGATCAGATCAAATTATCTTATTTATCAGTAATTCATAGGAGTTAAGTTTTTATTATTAAATGATTTACGGTATCTTAAAAAGAAGAATCAACTTTTAATTAAAAAAATCAAACTATGGAAAACCTTAATTTTATACCAATTCTTGTTGCTGCTTTGGTGCCAATGGTACTAGGAGCAATTTACTATGGCCCTTTAATGGAAAAACATTGGCTAGATTCAATGGGTGGTAAAACTAAAGAAGATATGGTGCCTGATAATATGCCATTGACCTATGGCTTAGCACTATTGATGGCAGTTATTATTTCATTTTTTCTCAATGCAATTACAGAATTAACTCATAAAGGGGTGAATGATGCTGGTGAGCTTATTTATGCAAGCCATCATACATTTGGACATGGAGCTTTACATGGTGCAATGACAGCGCTCACGATAGCAGCTCCAGTTATCGTATCGCTTGGATTGTTTCAAAAGAGTAGTGGAAAGAATATTTTAATTAATGTTGTTTTTTGGGTAGTGTGCTTTGCGATTATGGGCGGAATAACAGACGCTTGGAATTAAACCAAGTGAAAATTAAATAAGAAAAAAGGGACATGATCATCATGCCCCTTTTTTATATTATTTCCGGAAAATCAAATGGCTCAGAGTTTGAACTTTTCAGACTGACCATTTTGGTTTTCGTCATCTGTTCAAAAATTTGTGTTACTGATGAGAGATATTCTTTATTAATAATGCTCTTTAAGGCTTCAACGTTTTCTAACTGACCTTCTCTAAATTTATACGTTTGTTCGTCTTCTCCATTTTCAAATTTAACAGATAGGCGATGATTCATTTCGAATATGGTGATCTTAAAATGATCATGTGGAATGTCTCCTACGATTCTCATGCGTTGGTGTCTTGAATGCTTTTTGTTAATAATGTATACAGCTTTTTTAGATCCTTATTATCCTTTAAAAGCTTCATATGTTGTTGAATGGTTTTTGAATCTCTTCTTATGGCAGGTCCAGTTTGAGCTTTGCCCGGGCTAATCATGTTTGCCTTTCTTACGGTCTCATTAATCAAAGGAAGCATCAGTTTGAAGTCAATGTTACTATCCTTTAAAAAAAGTTCGACCAGATGATAAAGATGATTTGAGAAGTTACATGAAATGACTGCTGCTGCATGAAGCTTCAATCTGTCTTCTTCTGAAACTTTAATTTTCTGACTTGCTTTTTTAAGTAAGCGTGATTGTTTTTGAGCAGCCGTTTTATCATTCGCCGAAAGGCAAAAAGGAACTGTTTTTATATTTACTGATTGTCCTTTACTAAAGGTTTGAATTGGCCACATTACACCAAAATTCTCAGAGAATGGACGGAGTACCTGATCACTAGTGGTACCACTCATGTGAAAGACACACTGTTCTTTTTGCAGTTTGAAGTTGAATTGATTGATGACCTCTGAAATGGCATTGTCTGGAACAGAAATAATGTAAACATCAGCATCCTGTATAATTCGCTGTAATGATGCTGTTGACGTTGCCTTTACCTTATTGGCTAGTCGTTTTGCATTATAAGATTTCCTGCTGTATACCTGAACGATTTGATGACCTTCGCCGGCCAAATAAGGGATGAACTGAGAAGCTACATTTCCTGCTCCGATAGAAACGAGTTTCATGATTTGAGCTTTCGTCTTCTGATAAATCCTAAGGCCAGACCAAACATCATTAAGGATGAACCGAGCCAGAACAAATTGATGCCTGGGAATATTTTTGCTTCCATCGCAATGTAGTCGGTAGCAGGTACATTTTCTGCAATCTCCACCGGTACTTTGTCAAATACTCGGTTGTCTTTGGCTACTTTAATTTCGAAGCTTTCATCCTTTGGGAAAATATTTGAAAAGCGGATGTGAATTCCTAATTCAGGGTCATAGGCCTTAACACTAAATGGTCTGTTTTTTCGTAAAACGTAGATTGGTTTTAATTCTTTTAGCCTTCCTTCATGTTCCACTTCTAGTATCGCAGCTACGGGAATATCACCATCTTCTTTTTGATAATTCGGGTCTTCTGGGTTACGGTCAAATTCTTTCAGCGTTAATGAGTAGTCATTAAATTTAATTTGATCGCCTTGTTTTAGTATGTGACCTTCGTAATTTAAATTTTCTTCAGCGGTGTACATTTCTTCAAAGAAGGCTTCCTTAATTCTTATCTTAGTATTTAAACGATTCATTTTATCAGGATATTGATAAATCAAATTTCCACTTAACCCCAGGGCAGGTTGGGCGTTATAAGTAGAGTCTCCCTTCTTTTCGCGAAAGCTAAAATTTAATCCTACTCCTAAATCATTTTCTTCACTGTCATAATCTCGATGACCTGGTAGGTAATCTATTGAGTTTAGAATAGCAAAAGATCGTTCGGTTTCAAATGTGTCTCCAACGGCAACCTCATAAGGGATATAATTTAAAGTGTCCTCTTGGGCATGTGCTAATTCAATATCTCGTTTTGAAGGGGGTAGACCTGATACTTGAATGAATATGTCTCGATTGATATAGTGTCTCGTGTCAGGGTTATTAGCTGCAACCTTGGAGAAATCCTTTTCATACATCACATTCGGATACAATGTGAATTCTTCAAGCGTCTTATTGTTTTCATCTACCTTTCTAAAATCAAGAGTATAGGTTCTGATATGGTTTTCAAGCGTGTCGGAGGAGTAGGTTACCCAATAACCATTCATGAACATCGGCATTTTGGAATAAAGTGTAATAGAAGATCCGAGTTTTTGGTCCTCCATGATACCCGTCATTGCAAATCGATTGCTACTGATTACTTCTTGATTTAATCCACTTGCTAATACACCGATAATCATCAATCCAAAACCGACATGCGATAACACAGAAGCACCCATTTTTAAATTTCCTTTTAAGAAACTGATGAGATAATCGATATTACTCACTACCGTAAATGCCGAGGCAAACATTAAAACTCTGTACTGCCAAACATATAAACCAAGCCATTGCTCGAATAAGATTACTAAAGCAATGGAGATTAATGTGGATCGGCCAATATGAACAAATAGAGGTTTTAAATTCTTTTTAGGCGTTCCATATCTTAAGAATATACCAATACCAGAAAGTAATGCGATAAATACAGCGATCCAAATTTGATATTTATTATAGTGGGGTATAGGGTCTTTGATGACACGGCCCACATATTCTGGATCAAAGAATTGAATGATTTTATTGAATACAGGCAATGAACTTGAAAAGCTAATTAATGCCCCTGAAAATAGAAGTACTAATGAACCAATGAACATCCAAAATTCTCGACTCAAAAATGCTTCTTCTTTTGGAGGAGCGGGAATTCCTTTATAGTTCTTGATGAAGTTATATAGGGCGATTAAGGTAAACAGCCCTACAAAAAAGACCAACTGTAACTCTAATCCCATTTCAGTAAAAGCATGGACAGAAGTTTCTCCTAAAATTCCACTTCTAGTTAAGAAGGTAGAATAGATGATTAAAAGAAAACAAAGTAAATAGAACATGTACGTTGAGCGGATGGAGTATCCAGTACTTTTCGAAACTAAATTAGTATGGATTCCAGCGACTAGAATTAGCCATGGAACTAATGATGTGTTCTCAACGGGATCCCATGCCCAATATCCACCAAAGGTTAATGCTTCGTAAGCCCAAGCACCGCCCATTAGAATCCCAATTCCTAAAATCGCACCACTAAATAATGACCATTTTAGTGCAGGTGCTAACCAAGCTTTGTGTTCTTTAGTCCACAGGCCAGCAACCGCTAGAGCAAAAGGAAAAGCCGTTGACGCAAAACCCAAAAATAGGGTAGGTGGATGAATTGTCATCCAATAGTTTTGTAACAATAGATTAAGTCCATTTCCCTGTAACAAAGACACGTATTCTGCATTGGTGAATAAGGGTAAATCAATGGTGTCTCTTAACAATAGAATGGGATTGGATCCTACTTTATACACCCATTCCCCTACACCAACGTAAACCCCTAAGACCATGGTCAGAATAACCATTTGAATGACTGAGATGATACACATCACAGGTGCTTCAAATTTGGATTTTTGACGAATGAAAACGAATCCAAGGATAACATGCCAGAATACCCAAAGGAGAAAACTTCCTTCTTGACCTTCCCAAAACGCAGATAAAATATATTTCATCGGTAGGTCATCCGAGGCATGTTCGATCACATATCGATACTCAAACATCTTGTGATACATCACGTAGAAGATGCAAGCAATTAAAACAAATGCTGATATACCATGAACGAAAAATGAACTTCGTCCTATTTTATCCCATTTTTTTTCAGTCTTACTGTTTGTATGAATGTAGTAGGAAACGGCACTTAAGATGGATGCACAAAAGCTGAGCATCAATGCAAAATTACCTATTCTTCCCGGCCATAAATGTTCATTGACATATTGGATTTCCTCCATTTATTGTCTGCTTTGGTTAGATGATTTTTTGCGCAATGCAATTTCTTCATCCTTATATTTTGAAGGGCATTTGGTCAAAACTTCATCAGCTACGAAAATTCCATTTTCATAAGATCCTGTTAGAATCACTTGTTCAGATCTTTCGAAATCTTGTGGCTTCGGTTTGAGGAGTATTACCTTCTCCGTTTTATTCTCTGTGTCTGTCAAATAAAAACTAAACCAGTTGGGGTCCTTTTCTGGATTGTATTCCATCGGTTTATTCTTTGCTAGAACACCTGCAATCTTCACTCGATCTCCAGATTTTTTAGCAGCTTCAAGTGTGGCATAGGTACTCATATCACCGACTGCGGTGATGAGAATAATTGCCGAAATAATAATCATTGCGATCCCAATTATGTGTGATTTTTTCATGGAAAATGCCTTTAATGAGCCAAGACAAAGGTACACAAATCGAGAAAGAAACACCGCTTTAATTAATTTCTTTAGAATTAATCTAAATAGTTGATTTCGATGCGATGAAACATGCATCATTACAAATAATAAGTCGTAATTTCCCCTGCAATTATTGATATGAATACCCTAGAATACGTCATCAAATTAAAGAACCTAAGCATCGAAAAGCAAGGTTATTTGGTCTTTGATGATATCAGTTATTATCATGCTTACGCTGAATTTGCTTACATCATTGGTGAAACTGGAAGTGGGAAGTCCTCTTTATTGAAATCTCTATACGGACAAAACACAATTGTCAAGGGTCATGCTGAGGTTGCAGGGGTAGCCTTGAAAGAAATGAAAGGAGATGCTTTGGCTATGTTTCGAAGAAAACTGGGCATGGTGTTTCAAGAAATGCATTTGTTTGAGGCTTGGTCAGTAGAGAAGAACTTGGACTTTGTTTTAATGGCCACAGATTGGACTAATAAGGACCTTCGTGATCAGAGAATTACTGCAGTTTTGGAAAAGGTTGGATTACAAGCTAAGCGAAATGATAAGGCCGGTATTTTGTCAGGAGGTCAGAGGCAAAAACTGGCTATTGCTCGGGCCATTTTGAATAAACCATCTATCATTTTGGCAGACGAACCGACTGGTCATTTAGATCCAAAATCATCGGATGAATTAATGCACTTGTTCCAAGAAATCGCAAGAGAAAATGAAACGGCTATTTTATTCACGACACATGACCACAGAATTATTGATAAGTTTCCTGCCAGAGTCTTTGAGTGTTTGAATAAAAAACTTATTGAGCGATAGACGTAAAATGATTTGCTAAACTGTCGTTTGCTGAAATCTCTGTTAATTGATAATTCTCACCTCTACTACCGGAAATTAGAATCCTATCATATTGTTGGTAATCCGTCCATGGTGTCGTAAATCGCGCAACACTATCCGTGTATTTACGATAGAAGTCCCATTGGTCAATTCTATGGTGGATACTGTCTACGTAAACCAGGTATTTGTTATTTGGTGTTTTACCTACGTCTTTGAAATTCAATTCGAGTACATGCCTCGTAGAATCTGTGCCATTGTATTTTAAGGTGACTCCTGAGTCTTTCAGTTTATACGGGAGAAAGAGCCAGTACGCATCATTAATCCACATTTCTTTACCGAGGGTGAGGTATTTTTTTAAACTATCTTGATGTTGATGCTGTACACCTCGGTAATTCACTTCGCCTGTGAGGTCATGAATATTCATTTGGATATGGAAACTATCACGTATACCCTCAATGATTAAATCACCCGTTTTTTTGTTCCAGATGTGTTTTCTAGCACCAAAGAAATTCCATTGCAAATAATCTGTTTCGTCCCATGCTTTTCTTCCTCCGTTGGCTTCCATAACTGCATCAGCAATGCTGATCGCTTTTTCATCAGATTCTAATTCGTTGAAACCTTCTGCTGCTGGGTTGACTTCAGGAGGTACTACAGCCTCGTACTTGCATGAAAGAAAAATAGTAAAAACTGTAAATACAATTAGATATCTCATTTCATTAGGGCTATTGCTTTGTCAACTTCCTCGACAGGGAATTTACATACCTTATTTTGACACACATAAATGAAGGTCATATCTGCTTGCAATTTGTCTTTCAGCAATTCTAGTGATCCTTCAGATGTACCTCCGAGTAATAAAGCATTTGGAGCAAATTTCGTTGACATCTCTTTTCTCAATGCTTCACTATTAGGTCCTACGATAGCTACTTCATATGGTGGGTTTAATAAGTCAAGATAAAGTGAACACCAGTTGGAATAAAAGTTAGGCATCTTGGTATCTGTGATTTGACCTAGTACGTTTTGCATCATTTGCTTACTCTGGTCCATATACACTTTGTTGTATAAATATGTACCCAAGGTCTGTAAGTTTCTCGCCATCATTGAATTGGAAGCGGGTATTACATTATCGGCAACTTCTGATTTTTGTGCAATTAATGGTGGATCAAGATCCGATGTGTAATTAAACATTTTAGAATCTTCATTGTAGAAATGATTGTAGGTATACTCGACTAATTTGTTGGCTTTCATGAGCCAATGTTCATCAAAACTAATTTGGTAAAGTGCAATGAATCCATCGATGACATTTGCATAGTCATCCAGAAATCCATTAATAGAAGATTTCCCATCCTTAAAATTCCTATTCAATCTAAAGTCAGATTGGAGTTGGTTTTTTTCTAGGTAAGCCGCATTTTCCATAGCCAGTGACTTGTACTTTTCCTCTCCTGTGACTTTATATGCTTCCGCCAATCCACGGAGCATTAATCCATTCCATGAACTCAGGATTTTATCATCAAGGCCTGGTCGTATTCTACCTTTCCTAAATTCAAATAATTTCATTTTGGCTTCCGCCAAAATATCATTTAAGCCTTTTTCATCCAGGTCATATTCCTTTAGAATGTCCTCTGGATTGTCGGTCCCATGCAGGATGTTTACGTGTTCCCAGTTACCCGTTTTTTTAATGCTGTAATATTCGTTGACAATATTTGATTTTCGCTCATCATTTAAGATGGAATCAATTTCTGATTTTTGCCAAACATAAAACTTACCTTCTTCGCCTTCACTATCAGCATCAAGAGAAGAATAGAAGCCACCATTGGCATCCTTTAATTCACGAGTAATGAACTCGACCGTTTCATCAATTACTTCGATGTACCTAGGATTTTTAGTCACACTGTACGCTTTCGCGTAAAGCGAAATCAATTGCGCATTATCATAGAGCATTTTTTCAAAGTGCGGAACCATCCATATTCCATCTACGGAGTACCTTGCAAATCCACCGCCTATTTGATCGTATATTCCGCCTTTAGCCATTTTGTCTAAAGTGGTGGTGACTCCTTCTAAAGCCTTTTTATCTTGAGTAAGGTGATAGTATTTGAGTAGGAATTCGTAATTGTTGGGCATAGGGAATTTGGGTTCGCCCTTTCTACCGCCTTCTTCAAAATCTACATTACTTAAAAATGCTTCACCTATGGATAGCATTTCGTCTTTGTTGAAATTACTTTCACTGGTAACGACCTCTATTTGATCTACATCTTTAATGCCTTTGGTGATTTGTGCTGCGGACTGCTCCAATCTTGGCATATCTTCTTCTGATAATTTTTTAAACTGAGTTAAGATTTTCATCCATTCGTCCTTAGGGAAATAGGTTCCGGCCCACACTGGCTGTCCGTCAGGAAGTGCAAATGCATTTAATGGCCATCCACATCCTCGTCCAGAAACCAATTGACATGCAGACATGTAGACGTCATCCACATCAGGTCTTTCTTCTCGGTCTACTTTGATGCATACAAAGTGATCATTCATGATTTTAGCCACAGTAGTGTCCTCAAAAGATTCGTGTTCCATGACATGGCACCAGTGACAAGCGGCGTAACCTACAGAGATGATCATTAGCTTATTTTCTGCTTTGGCTTTCGCCAATGCTTCTTCGCCCCAAGGATACCAGTTGACAGGATTATGCGCATGTTGTAATAAATAGGGACTACTCTCGTCAATGAGTTTGTTAGTGTATTGATGCTCCGAATCTTGAAGGTTCTTGCCGGTTGGTTTACAAGCAAAAAAGAAAATCAAAGCGATAATAACGATACTTAACTGTTTAATCATGGTATAAGCTCTGGTCTAGAAAATTATCGCACGAAGGTAATAAATAGGGACTTAGTTTAACATTTCGTCAAGTATACTTATCAAATTCTTAACAAAATTGATGCCTATACCTTTTAGGG
>JAHDBI010000107.1 GCA_020630475.1 Saprospiraceae bacterium | reverse complement strand
ATCCAGCGGCTCAATTTGACGATCCTGCATCTATTGGGGTATTTTCTTCTCAAGGGAATTTACTTACCAATATTGGTAATTTAGGTCAGCTATTGATTCCTTTCAACATGGATGATACTCTTAATACAGTTTTAAATACCAACTGTACCATTCTAGGAAATGATGTCTGTGTTCATGAAACTAGCTATGTAACTACGGTAACTTTACCATATCGTTTTGGTGGTTATGTACTAGCTTACCAAAGATGTTGTAGAAATGGTTCACTAAATAATATCGTTAATCCACTTGAAGCGGGGAGTACATACTACATCGAATTGAATGCTGAGGCTCAAACGGAATGCAACAATTCTCCGGTTTTTAATGATTGGGGAGATATCTATATCTGTGCAAATGAAGAGTTAAGTTTTGATCATTCTGCGACGGATGTCGATGGTGATTCCCTGGTGTATAGTCTTTGTATCCCCAAAGATGGAGCCAGCTTCGATGATCCTAAACCACAACCTCCTGCTGGTCCAAATTATTCTGAAATCACATGGGCTGCAGGCTATGACATCTCGAATATGATGGGAGGTGCTCCCTTGGAGATTGATCCTACAACTGGAGTATTGACCGCTACACCAAATGTCATCGGCCAATATTTAATTGGAATATGTGTCGAAGAATATAGAAATGGCGTGTTGTTGTCAAAAGTAACAAGAGATTTTGAATACAACGTAAGAGCCTGCGGTGATGGGCCTGCTTCTTCATTTGAAGTTCAGGAATCGACCTGTCCGGAAACGGAACTCGCAATTAACAATACGAGTACAGAGGCTGACGAATATTTATGGAATTTTAATCATCCAAGTTCAGATCCTATCTTTCAGTCTACTGCTGAAATTCCTGTTTTTTCATATGTAGATGAAGGGGACTACCTGATTGAACTTATTGTTAAAAAAGCGAATACACTTTGTTATGACACCTCGTATCAAAGTATTTCAATCATCGAATCAACGCTTGATCCTAGCTTTACATTCAGTATATCGGATTGTAATTTAGAAGGAGATATCAATATGGATTTAACCGGTTCTGCTCAAAATGAAGATCCAAATGATCCAATCGAATCTTGGGAATGGACCCTTGTACAAGGAAGCGAGTTGAATAGTTTTTCTGGACAAAATCCATCTATTCTGATAGACAGCAACTACGATTTGGAAGTAACATTGATTGTTACAACTTCATCAGGCTGTTCAAAGGAATATTCTCAGATTATTGAAAAAGAAGATTATCAATTTAGTGTTCAATTTACAGCTGAACTTGTTGAATGTTCGGAAGAAGGGTATCAATTGCAATTGACAAATACAAACAATTCCAGTGCTACCATAACTGTACTTGAATGGACTGTCAATGAAGGCGGTTCCAATACCGTATATACCATTGAAAATCCACTAATATCGGTTGGCAGTACAAATTTGGAAGTATCGCTATACATCGAATATGACAACGGATGTATCGGTGAGGAAACTAAAACAATTAATTTTTCTGAAGATATTCCAACAGCATTATTTAATGGCAGTTTGACATCTTGCAATGGCTCTACATACCAGACAGAAAACCTTAGTGAAGGTGCTTCATCTTACTTTTGGAATTTTGATTATCCCAATAGTGACCCATCTTTTAATAGCACATTAGAAAATCCAAACTTTACCTACGATGCGGAGGGTGATTACACGATAATGCTTGTCGCATCTTCGTCTAATGAAGCTTGTAATGATACATTGTTCAGAGAGATCTCTATCGTTATTTCTGAATTAGATGTCGATTTTGAGGTCCTAGTTAAGGATTGTAACGGAAATGGCGAGGATGAAATTCGTCTTGTTAGTACAGCAGGTAATTCGAATCTTTCAGATCCCATTGTTTCATGGGAATGGAATATCGTTCAAGGTGCCAATTCTAATTCAGCCATTGGAGAAACGGTTGATGTCAACTATACTTTGAATTCTGAAGGATCGATTTCTCTTACCGTGGTCACTGCTTCAGGGTGTGAAAAAGAACTGACAAAGAATTTTATGGCCGATGAGATTCAATTTGTGGTTGATTTTGAAGCCACTTTCGTGGAATGTATTTCGGATGGATATTCCATCTTATTGACTAATAGTAGTAATATGCTTGCTGCGGTCACGGCGCTAAATTGGACTGTAATTGAAAACGGTGTAACGACCAATTATATGGGTGACAACGTGGTCGTGGATCTATCAAGCCCTAATGTCGAAGTTAGTATGAATGTTCAATATGACAATGGATGCGAGGGTGAAAAATCATCAAGTTTTGATTTTTCAGATAGCTTGCCTTTGCTCGATTTTGAAATTGTACAGTCAGCGTGTGATGGAGATGGTTATGTTTTGGTTTTAACTGAAAACAGTATGACCTTTTCTGATGTAACGGTTTGGAACTGGGTAATTGATGATGGAAACAGCACACAAAATGAATCAGGACAGTCCGTCGAAGTGAATGTCGTAGGTTCTTCTGTGATCGTCACCTTATATGCCGTTTTTGAAAATAATTGCGTTACAAGTTTAAGTAAGAATTTTGAACCAGTTAGTGATCCAGTAGATTTTGATGTCAGTTGGAACTATTTAGAATGTAAAGATGGAGCCTATGTGATTTCTTTAATTGATAATGAAATGGGGCAGAATTTAGTTTGGGAAATCAATGATGGAGTTACCACTCAAAATTTCACAGGTAATGATATCGTAGTAACTGTTCAAAGTACAAATATTACAGTTCAACTCATTAAAGAAAATGATCAGGCTTGTTCTTTTCAAAACACCGAAAATATAGACTTGGGAAATTTGCTTCCCGAGGTAGGATTTGAGATGACTGGATTTGCTTGTGTGGGCAGTCCAATTATGGTTACCCTGACAGATACAACTGTTCTAAATGGCAATCTAATCACTGAATGGAATTGGACCGTATCTGATGGAATCAATGTAAATATGTATTCCGGTAATTCTGTAGATGTAGAAGTAGAAACAACAGAGCTTGAAGTCACTCTCGAAGTTGTTTATGGAACTAATTGCACGGCAACAGTCACTTCAACACAAACGGTGGAGACCATTAATCCAATCATAGATTTTGATTTCCAACTGGTTTCTTGTCAAAATGAGAATGTAATTCTTCAAGTAATTGATCAAAGTTCCAATCCTGGTTTAAATATCACTTCTTGGACATGGACACTAACGGATTCAAATGGTCAATCAATTTCATTTGGTAATCCTTCAATTATCAATACCTCTGATGATCAATTTACAGTCACTTTGGAGGTAGAATACGATAATGGTTGTACCGCCGATAGAACAAAACCGATTGATATTTCGAATATCATTCCAGAGACAAATTTCACAGCTGAATTATTAAGTTGTGCCAATGGTGAATATTTAATTGAACTTACTGAAAACAACTCTAGCACTATTGATGCAACCAACTGGACTTGGGTTTTGACAGATTCTAACGGTGAAACCATATTAAACGGAAATCCTATTCAATTTACAACAACGGATGATTCATTTAATGTTGACTTATCCACAGGTTTTCAAAATGGATGCAATGCTTTTACGAGTGAAGTCGTCAACGCGCAAGATATGTTGCCAGAATTGGAATACGCTGCCTTAGTAGTAGGATGTAATTCTGATGGAACGATTATGGTTAATCTGTTGGACACCACTGCACACGATCCATATGTACCTGTATCATGGACATGGACTGTAACCAATTCAGACGGAGTCAACGAAGTGCTCAATGGTTCTGACGCCTTGTTTTTAGTTCCAGAATCCACGATCTCCGTTGATATTCAATTGGATGTTGTTTATGAAAATGGATGTCAGAATTCTATATTGAATTCCGATTATCCAATCGCAGATATGTTGCCTACTGCCCAGTTTCAACATGTTTTAGTTTCATGTCCAACGGATTCGACAGTGACCGTACTTTTTACCTATGATTCTGATATTCCATTCACGGATGTTGAAAGTGTAAGTTGGGAATTTATCATTGATGGGGAAGTGGTTAAAACCGAAGTGACTCAGAATACCACTTTGACATTTGATCCTGATGAAATAGTAACAGTGAATTATGAAGTATGGTATAATAGTGGTTGTCATTCTTTCTATACCGAAGATATCATGGTTACACCAGCGGGTATAGACTTTATTGAAAATCCAATAACTGGATGTGTCGGTCAGATGTTACCACTGGTCAGTAATCCGAATCCAAATTTTACGTACACATGGTCGCCTGATACCAATTTAGATTTTGGTATGCCTGAAGACTTTTCTAATCCAATAGTAACCATTACTGAAAACACAACTTACTTTGTTACTGTTACTGATGGGGTTTGTACTTATGAATCATCCGTAGATATCATTGTTCAGGACGAGTTAAATATTATTGTCACTGGTGACACCTTAATTTGTGATGACCACATTTTCTTAGTCGCTATCGGCGCTGGAGAAAATGCAGATTATAATTGGTCTACGGACATTGATTTCAACAACATTATTGCAGTTGACGATACATTGGATATAATTGGAAGTGCAGGAACATATTACGTTCAAGCAGTTGATAATTCTTTATGTCCGTCAGAAATTGAAATGATCACAGTGTCCGATGCAAGCGTTCAGATTGATTATGCTGATCCTCTATCGCTCTGTCCTGGAGACACCGTTCCTTATACCGTATTTAACTTAGATGCTACGCAAGATCTTACTTTCCTTTGGGAAGACGATCCGCACATTATCGGTGATTTGAATTCTAATGAAATTATGATAGGCTTTCCTATTGATGAAACCGAAGGCTTTGATCTCATATTAAATACATCAAATGATTTGGGATGTTCTAGAGTAGATACGATTAGCATTATATTAGGGACGCCTGCGCCTTTATCATTTGATTATACTGTTGAAACCTGTGGGGAATACACGATTTGCTTTACAAATACATCATTAAATCCAGGACTGCCGGTCTGGGATTTTGGTGATCCGACAACAACTGACGATGAATCCCTTCTATTGAATCCTTGCTACACGTACCCTGCTTCAGGATTTTATGATGTTACCCTTTCGAGTATTTCAAGTGTTTGTGGATCAATGCCTATTACCATTACGATTGAAGTTCCAGAGGATTTGGAATTAAGTTTTGCTCAAGATACCATTGAAATCTGTGGGCCCAATCAAATCAGTATTAGTGCTATGAGTAATGGTAATAATCCGACAATTACTTGGTGTGATGAGGATGGCAATCCTATAGGTACTGGGATGGATATTGAGGTTGATGTAGTGTCTGATACCTCATTCGTAGCCAAAGGTGTAGATCAGTTTGGATGCTCGGATACGGCGACTGTATTTGTTGAATTATTTGATTTTGATCTTGATTTTAATGCTCCATCTGATGTTTGTTTGGGAGAAGAGACAACTATAGAATTGATAAACAATGGATCGGGTGATTATAGTTATAGTTGGGGACCTGTAGATTGTATCGTATCTGGTGGAGACACTCCAAACCCAACAGTGATATTAACGGAGTCTAAAGATTTTGTTGTGACAGTGACTCATATTGAGACAGGGTGTACAGAAGAAATAAATATCCCTATCAATGCAGTTGTTTTAGATGTCTCTTTAGAAACAAATACGTTCACAACTGATATTATTATTGGCGAAGAAATTAGCATTACTGTCGTGGATGAACCGGATAATTCAAGTTACAATTGGAGTAGTGGACAGGATACAGAAACTATTACTGTTTCTCCTACTGAAACGACTACTTACTCTGTCACAGTCACTGACGAGAACGGCTGCTTTGACATAGAAATTATCACGATTAGTGTTGCCGTACCGAAATGTGACGAAACCGATGTATATATCCCTAATGCCTTTACTCCAAATAATGATGGTGTAAACGACGAACTAAAAGTTAGAAGTAATTTTGTCACTAGTATGGAGCTCTTGATTTATGATCGATGGGGTGAGGAAATCTATCGTTCTAATAGTCCGAAAGGATCTTGGGATGGAACGTATAAAGGAGCAGAATTACCAGCGGATGTCTATGGATATTGTTTGAAAGCAGTATGCGTTGACGGACAAGAGTATATCACTCGAGGAAATGTCAGTCTTTTGAGATAGCAATAGAAAATTCTTATATCAAAGGGCTTAAACTTCTTTCTTAACTTCGCTTTCGCGAATGAATAGGAAGCGAGTTTAAGCCCTTTGTTTATTTATTTATCTTCTGATTTTGCAAAGTGCGAACTAGTCATTTCTCGTGAAATTGCGCTAGGTACAACCTTTAAGAATGTCTTTTGATCGAGCTGGAGAGTGATCGCTTTCGGTTCAATTTTATTTACTTTAGCAATGATGCCGCTACCCGTCACTACTTCGTCTCCCTTCTTTAAATTGTTGATAAAAGCGACTTGTTCTTTCTGTTTTTTTGCCTGTGGGCGAATGAAGAAAAAGTACATGACCAATAAAATGGCCAAAAAGAAGAACATATTAAAAAGTCCAGCATTTTGAGATTGCAGTATAAACATGATATTAATTTTTAAAATTTATTCGACAAAGCCGATAAGTGTAAATAAAGTTTCATTAGGAACAGTATTCGTATAAACTGTTACTTTTTTATTTTGTTTCCCTTGTCTGTTTTTCGAATCAAAAACAACCAAAACAGAACTTGTATCTTGAACCTCAATTTGTCCATCCCGATAATACGGAACTGTGCAACCGCATGATGCGTTCGAATCCATTATGGTCATTGGCGCATCTCCTATATTTTTGATTATAAACCGATGACTCACTCTCTCCCCACTTTTGATAGTCCCAAAATCAAAGGTTTTTTTTCCTACAACTTCCAATCTGGCAGCTCTTTTTGTTACCTGATCATTGGCACTTCTAGGATTATATACAATATCGTGTACTTCCTCGTTTGTGATTTGAGAGGATTTCTCTTGCTTCGCTGAACATGCAGAACAACACAAAATGATAACACAAATGACGTACAATAAAAATGATCTCATGATCTCTGATTTCATCGCCAAAAATAAGATTTTTAACTTTATAGGCGAATTGAACTTGTATTCAATCATTTGTTCATTTACATTCAATTATGAATAATTTAATATTTCTAATCGGATATATGGGATCAGGTAAGACTACGATTGGCACTGTCTTAGCTGAAAAACTTGATTATGATTTTGTGGACACTGATCATTTAATAGAAAATGATCAAAAAAAATCTATAGAAAAGATTTTTAAAACACAAGGGGAATCGAGATTTAGGGATATGGAAAAGCAGGTTTTACGTTCATTGGATTCATCCAAAAAACAAATAGTTGCAACCGGTGGCGGAATGCCTTGCTTCAGAGCTAATCTAAAATGGATGAAGAAAAATGGTTTATGCATATTTTTAAAAATGAGTGTTGATAATCTACAATATAATCTCTGTCATGGATTAAACACTCGTCCAAAAATTGCAGGACTTGATCCATTCGCCGTAAGGCAAAAAATAATAGAAGATTTGAAGAAAAGAAATCACTATTATCTTCAAGCAGACATCGTAATTCGAAACGAAAATGATATTGATCAAACTGTCCAAAGAATAATAAAGAGATTATAAAGTTTCTTTATTTACCAGTTTTTGAACAGCTTCAAAAGGTTGTATTAAATATCCAGTTTGTGCATCTATGAATCTTCCCGTTGATTTGAGTAATTCAAAAGCTTCAACTGTGGTGATCTCTGGTTTGATGGCCTTCAATAACGCAATCGAACTGGCAACATAAGGCGCGGCCATGGATGTACCTGATTTACGCTCGTAATTATTATTAAGAAAAGTGGATAAAATATCTTCACCTGGAGCAGCTAGCCCAAAGTCAATATTTTCTATTGTATTGGAAAAAGAGGAACGTTCTAATTTATGATTAATTGAACTTACCCCAATTACATTTTGTGCACTGACGGGGCTAAACTGCGAAGCATCTGCATTTGAATTCCCAGCAGAGGTCACCACGATGGTACCTCGCATGTTACAGTATTGAACCGCTTCGTCATATGCATAATCTTCATCCGTTAAGAACTTTCGTGATCCAAGAGATAATGAAATCACCTCTGCCCCTAAATCACTAGCCTCAATCATGCCTTCTATGATTCTTTTTTGAGTACCAAAACCCAATGAATTCATCACTCTGATACTAGAAACTTGAACCCACTTATGAGATGGGTTTAATGAGGCGATGCCAATTTGATTGTTGGTGACTGCTGCCGCAATTCCGGCGCAATGTGTACCATGTCCCGTCAAGTCTTGACTATAATTTCTATTGATTTCCAGATAATTATCTTGAAGATCTTCGTGATTGCCTTCAACTCCGGAATCAAGAATAACCAATAGAGCAGTTTTGCGAATTGGAATTGAAGTCAACGAATTGGACTGTACATTATGCATTCCCAGCGCATCTAATGACCACTGATTCTTGGACATTGGATCATTTGCCCTACTTTTAAATCCTACATTTGAAGAGTTCTTTTCTACTATCGGCAAATCAATCTGACATTTTTCATTGTACTCTACGAATAAAATATCTGGATGCAAGACCAATTTTGATTTTATTTTTTCAACATTCTGAGAAGCCTTAATGTCAATTAGCAAAAAATCATCTAGCTGAGTTTTATCGAAGATTTCAGGATCGAATGCCTTTGAAATTTCTAGTTCGTATTGCGATTCTAATTGACGAGTAATCTCAATAATTTTATCTGACCTAACCTTTATTAATAACTCTCCTGAAGGATCAAGCTTTTCTGTGTAGCATGAATTTTCTTCGACACCAAGAAATTTAGGAATTATTAATTCTTTCAAAAAAAAGAAACTCGCAATGGCAATTAAGCAAGCTATAAAAAATTGATCTTTGGATTTTTGAACTAAAAACCCAGAAATACACATGGATAACAGGCAGATAATAAAATAAGGAATTTTCAAAACGCCATTGATATCTGAGACAAAATACAATAGTAAGAATGAGAAAAAACTAAGGAAAAAGAACGTGCTAAAAATGGTATTTAGCCTCTTATATCCTAATAAACTCCATAGCAACAATGAAACATTGGAGATTAAGAATGTGTATTGAATAATTTGATTCATTATTACTATTTGTCGTTGCTATAACAAACAAGTTAGATTGTAAAGTTTCTAAAAAACAATGAGATCACTTTATTAATTAGATGAGTGGTATTAATAATTCTTTAAAGAACCATTTTATTTAGATGGACTCTACTGAATTATTAAATTTGCGAAATATTAAACGAAAAGAACATGAGTAATAACGGAGAAATACTGAATTGTGTCATCATAGGATCTGGGCCAGCTGGTTATACAGCGGCAATATATGCTGCTCGTGCAGGGATGAAGCCTGTTCTTTTTACGGGTAAAGAGCCCGGAGGACAGCTGATGATTACAACAGATGTTGAAAACTACCCTGGATATCCCGATGGGATTATGGGACCGCAAATGATGGAAGATTTTAAGAATCAAGCAGTAAGATTTGGGACTGAAGTCAGAATGGAACTGATAGCAAAAGTTGATTTTAGTGGCCCAGTACACAAAGTTTGGACAGAATCGGGTGAAGAAATTCAAGCACATTCAGTGATTATCTCAACTGGAGCTAGTGCAAAATGGCTTGGTTTAGAATCTGAACAAACCTTCATGAATAAAGGGGTTTCGGCATGTGCTGTTTGTGATGGTTTTTTCTTTAGAAATCAAGAAGTGGCAATTGTTGGGGCAGGAGATACTGCAGCCGAGGAAGCAACCTATCTGTCAAAGTTGTGTAAGACAGTTCATATGCTTATAAGAAGAGATGAAATGAGAGCTTCAAAAATTATGCAGGAACGAGTCAAAAACGCGGAAAACATAAAAATTTATTGGAACACTGAAACGGAAGAAATTTTGGGTGATGACAATGGGGTTACAGGAATGAGAATTAAAAACAATGTTTCAGGAGAAGTGAGTGAAGTGCCAGTTACAGGATTTTTTGTTGCTATAGGACACAAACCAAATACGGATATTTTTAAAGATTGGTTGGATATGGAAGATAGTGGTTATTTGATTACAAAACCAGATTCTGCCAAAACAAATGTGGATGGCGTTTTTGCAAGTGGTGATGCACAAGATCATGTATACCGTCAGGCAGTTACTGCCGCCGGAACAGGATGTATGGCTGCTTTAGATGCGGAAAGATACTTGTCCGCAAAAGGAATTATATAATGATAAAATAAGATTGATGAGTACCAAGAAATTTAGAAACGGAGTTTTGCATGGTGATGAAGTCACTGAGTTATTCAACTATGCAAACGACAATAATTTTGCAATCCCTGCAGTCAATGTGGTTGGAACAAACACGGTTAATGCAGTATTGGAGACCGCTAGAGATATTAATTCTCCAGTAATTATTCAATTTTCAAACGGTGGTGCATCTTTCTTTGCAGGAAAAGGTCTTGGAAATGAATCACAGCAAGGTTCAATTTTTGGTGGAATCTCAGGTGCAATGCACGTGCATCAAATGGCGGCAGCATACGGAGTTCCCGTAATTTTACACACGGATCATTGTGCTAAAAAGTTATTGCCTTGGATTGATGGATTGTTAGATGCAGGGGAACGTTTCTATGAGCAAAATAAGCGTCCATTGTACAGCTCACATATGTTGGATTTGTCCGAGGAGCCAGTAGAAGAGAATCTTGATATTTCGTGTAAATATTTTGAAAGAATGAACGCTATAGGAATGACCATCGAAATTGAATTGGGGGTCACTGGGGGAGAGGAAGATGGTGTAGATAATACGGACGTGGATAGTTCTCGATTGTATACACAACCAGACGAAGTGGCTTATTCGTATGAGCGATTGAGTAAGATCAGCGATCGATTTACCATTGCAGCGGCATTCGGTAATGTGCATGGTGTTTATAAACCTGGTAATGTTGAATTGAGACCAATTATTTTGAAAAATTCTCAAGAGTATCTTCGAGAAAAATTTAATATTGAAAAATCAAATCCAATCAATTTTGTATTCCATGGTGGATCGGGTTCGTCAAGAGAAGAAATCAGAGAGGCGATTGAATATGGTGCGATTAAAATGAATATTGACACGGATCAACAATGGGCATTTTGGGATGGAGTAAGAAAATATTACCAAAGTAAAGAGCATTATTTACAGTCTCAAATTGGTAATCCGGATGGCGATGACATTCCAAACAAAAAGAATTACGATCCTAGAAAATGGTTAAGGGCGGCCGAAGAATCCTTTAATGTACGATTAAAGCAAGCCTTTGAGGATTTGAATTGCGTCAACAGACATATCGGATAATTAAAAGCCGAGGATGGCCGTGGGGAATATTCTGTACTATATTTGTTAGTGCTTGTGTTTTATTCTTTTGAATGATATCGATAATTACTTTTGCACATAAAACAATGGCGATTAGATTCTAATTCTAATCGCCATGGTAGTTACTAATTTTATATTGCTCTAACGCTATTAATAATTCTGTTATCGCCAATTACATTGAACGATAAAGGACTCTTGTGATTTGTTCTATGTCTGTTTCGAAAGTTTTAAGAAGACTAACGAAAAGAATAGAAAGAAAAACCAATCGTTTATCCCATATATTGTATAAAAAATTCCCGCCATTGTATCCTTTTCAAAAACTGAAGTAAGACTGTTGTTCATCATCCAACTAGTCCAATTTATAGAATAGATAAGTTTTTCCATTACAAAGACAGCTATGAGCCATTTCAATTGTTCATATTTCTGTGACATGGTAATATAAATTAATCCCCATACAGCAATCTGAACTAGTCCAAAATTAGACATCACATTAGGGTCTATTTCTGGAATTGTTTCATTAGTCAAAAATCTAGAAAAAATTAAAGGACCCGTAATATTCATTATGCCGGCAATAACAAACCCCTTTTTGATTATTTCATTGCTTAATTTCATGTAATTTCAAATTTTATTTTAGCTCTTGCAATAGAGTTTGAGCTGCTAGTTTTCCTAATTCATTGGACGCCAAAGGACTAGAACCAGTAATTAGTTTTCTATCTACACATACCGTCTTATCCATTTTAGTGTTCATTAAATTTGCACCAAGGGATTTCAGTTGTTCGCTTAAGCCATATGGCATTTTACCTGGCAGATATCCCATCATTGGTGTTTGGTTGTCGACTGAATCAGGGAA
>JAHDBI010000106.1:2291-12400 GCA_020630475.1 Saprospiraceae bacterium | reverse complement strand
TAACTATATTATCACCGAAGATAATACTCCAATATGATAATAAAAACGTTTGTAAGTGGTAGGTTTTGGGGAATTATATATCCAAATCTTCTAAAGGGCTTTTAACTTGATTGATTTTACGATGGCTAACATGTGTGTAGATCATGGTAGTGTTGGCACTTTTGTGACCTAAAATGGTTTGAATGTATCTTAAATTGATACCGTTCTCTAATAAATGAGTCGCATAGGAGTGTCTAAGGGTATGTAAAGTGATTCTACGCGTGATCCCAGCGGATTTTACCGCCTTTTTTAAGATGTTTTGAGCGCTCTTGGAAGAATATTTGCTTCCGTTTAATCCTTCAAATAAATATGTAACTGGACGGTAGGCTTCTTTATACGTTTTAAGCATGCTATGTGCCTTTGGAGATAATGGTACTCGTCTGTCTCTTTTTCCTTTGCCATTACGGATATAGATCAATTGCTCTGAAGTGCTGATATCATTCCAAGTTAAATTTAAGGTTTCGCCGATGCGCAGACCGGCACTATAAATCAACATGAGTAGGGCTCGATGTTTTAAGTTTTTAGTGGAAGTCAGAATTTTGGATACCTCTTCCTTTGTTAATACCGTCGGTAAATGCTTAGATCGTTTTGGACGTTGAATGGCCTCTATATCAATTTTGGTATTGACAATGGCTTTTAAAAACAAACGTATGGCATTGATGAATTGGTTTTGGGCAGAGTATGATTGTTTCGTTAGGATGAAGTTTTGATAATTGTATTCCTCTATATCGGTATTCGTAAGTTGGGATATATCATGATGCTCCATTTTGTTCAAAAAAATGGCGATATAGCCCATGTAGGTTTTGATCGTTGCTTCTGAATAACGCAATTGAGATAAGTAGTGCTTAAACTCATTGTAGTAGCGTTGGTACTTTTCAGATAGTTGAAGTTTCTTCTGTTTTTTTGATTTTAATGCAGGTTTAGTTGCCGGTTGAGTTGTTATTTCGGCTTGTTTCGAATCGATGAGTTTTGAGACTTTTCTAGTTGCCGAAAGTTTCCGAAGACGCAATTCGTTTTCAGGAGTATTGGGCATAATCCAACATTTTCTTGATTTACTGAAATATGTTCCCCGGGTTCGTTTCATCTCTGCAATCAAGACGTGGTGATAAGGAAAAAATACGGCGAGTACTTTGACCTCTTCAATTTCTATCAATTCGTAACTAATTTTCGGGACTTGGTGTTGGTTATACATGTTTTTTTCACTTGTATACCGCCATAGTTTAATTTATACATGAGTGACTTATCTTTAAACTTCAAAACAATTAGCTCGCTTCGAACATTATGGAATATCAAATTTTTACGGGAACACAGATCAAAATTAATAGGGGCTTTATGAAGTCATCGTTTAAACTCATGTATTGTGGTATGTCTGACGAAAATACCTTTGTCATCGCACCTTTGATTACTGTGGGATATCAAGGTTTTAGCCCTAATATTTATTATCCTAAAGATTTACCTGTCATTCGAGTGGATCAATTAGATTTTGATGTTTTGGAAGTGACTCCGGATTATATTGTACTTGGTGATTAAGTACTTATAGTATCGAACTGTCTACTTCAAAACTGTAAATGTCAAACCTTTTAGTACGCCTTCTAAGGATACCACTATTTGGTAAGCGCCATTTTGAACATCATCCAATGAAATAGTCGTTGATAACGCAGTTGGCTGAATTGTCTTCACCAATTGACCGTCTTGTTGAAATATATATACTTGATCTGCTATTTCAGGGGTGTTTAATTGAATGAATTCTGAACTAGGATTTGGGAAAATATCAAAAGTAAAGTCGGCTAATTCGTTGGTGTTCGTTAATTGAATTCCTAAATCATTAAGATATATTCTTGTGGCGTTGTCTACTGCGTTTGGATAGTTGCTACTTTCATCAAATGTGTACACCATAGCCACAATACTCATGTTTTCTGGATTGTATTTTTGCGGTACGGTATATGAATATTCATGCGAAAAGCTCTCACCGTTTGAAGGTGTGTCAGAAATGATTCCTACTGTGCCCCAATGATCATCTAAGATTGTACGGACTACATTTCGATGAGCGTATTCCCAGATGATATCGCCTTTTCCTTCAAGAGGATGACCTGGAGTATCATTCCAGTAACTATGTTGTTCTGTTCCGTATACAGAGTCCTCCACCATGTAAACCGAAATTCTGTAGTCGTTAGTGGCTAAATCTGCAAGGGCTTTTGCATTCACGTTAAATGACAATGCTCTGTTATTGGTATCGTATGAAATCTCATCAATACCGAGCTCAAATTTTGCAGGGATATTTAAGTGTTCGAGAATTCTGGATTCCCAGAAATTTCGAGATAGGGTAATGCTGTTGTTGTAGACCGTTCGATCAACCATTCCCGTCGGCACACCTTGTACACCGAGTTCATTATAGATAGCCGAACTCCTTTCGTTGGTTAAAGGATTATCCGTCCAAGTCACCGGCTTGTTATGACTGATCCATATGACGTCTGGATATTGTTCAACAATGGATTGAAGATCAAGGGTTGCATCCGGACAAACACCGCAATATGCATTGGTGAATTTTTCAAACAATACTTTCTTTTGGGCTTTCGCTGTGACCGGCAGGACCGAAAGGCTAAAAACAACCAATAAAACGATGCTCAATAATCTGATCATAATCCTTTATTTTCTGTAAAGTTATGCTAAATACAAGCTTCTAACTACTGTTCGGTATGGTTTTCCAAGATTATGTCCACTGTAAGACCTGTTTTATTAAGCCATTGGTGCTAGAACAAACTTGTTCACCATCCTCACAATTTTCTCATGTTTTAGTTTGTGACCTAGGCCATTGGTGATGACCAAAGTAGAGTGGGGCCATAACTTATTCAGTTTTTTGGAGTAGTCTACAGTCACGGTTTCGTCTTCTTCATCATGAATGATTAAGCCCGAAGATGTATTGGTACTTAATAGATTTTCAAGCCTAAATACGGACAAATCTTTTTGGGTATATGCATTAAAATAATTGATGAAGTTTTGAATGGTTCGTTTAGACAACTTAAAGCTTTCAAAATAGTATTGTAAAAAATCGTCGATACTATCCGGAGTAGCTAAGGACACCATTTTATTGGGTTGTAGTTCAGGATGCTCCTTGATATAATAGAGCGAACTAAAACTTCCGATGGAATGCGAAACGATACTTTCGGCATTGCCGATGTGATCCATGATGATTTGAATGGCTTTTTCGTAGAGTGGAACATTGCCTATTCGACTCCCTGAATTTCCATGACCAGGAGCATCAAATGCATAAATGGTGAATTGATCTTGAGGTAAGTTTTCAATGTATTTTTTCCATCGATAAGCATTGCTTTGCCAACCATGCACAAATAAAATATTCTTTGGCCCGGAACCCCATCGATAACATTGTATCTCAAAGTCGTCGACCGGTAATTTAAATTGATGAGCAGTATCTAAAAAGGCTTGTTGCTTTGTGCTAATGCGTGCTTTGAATGGATAACAAAAAATATAAAATGCATGCTTACCCCCAATACGAGAAGAAAATAGATTGATCGCATTCAAATAGATGCTGAGAGATTTGAGTATTAGATTTTTCATTATTCGTCTATTTAAGATACCAATCGGTATCTGTGTGCTTAAATTTTTTTATATCGATTTACTGTCTATATCTTTTTTCAGAAACTTGATCACCGACAATAAGTTATGGTCGTTGTCCGTCACTTTCATCATCATAATACCTCCTTCTATGGCGCTATACATCAGTGTGGCATATTCATTGACATCGATGTTTTTTTGCAATTGGTTTCTGTCGATGCCATTTTGAATGACCTTGGCAATACCAACTTGCAATCCCGTCATGATTTTGCTCACGACCTCTTTGAGTACGGGGTCAGAATCATCAGCTTCGATTGCCGCGTTCATCAATGGGCAGCCTCCTTCTACAGGTGGATTCAAACGATATCCTTCAAAATATTCTAAGATGCCCCAAAGCTTTGATTTAGCATCCTTTGCGTTTTTAACTTTAGCGGTCACTTGATGGAAAACACTATTGGTCATTTTAATCAGACAGGCCTTTTCAAGATCAGATTTATCCTTAAAGTGTTTGTAAATGGCTCCCTTCGTTATCCCCGCTTTTGTCGTGATGTCACTAATAGATGTCGCCTTGTACCCTTTGGTATTAAAGAGGATACTGGCAGATTCTAGAATGACTTTGCGGGTATTTTCTGGATCGCGCATACACGAAGATACCGATTGGTATTTAATTCGGCAAGACATTATTTAATTTTAATTACAAGTGTAATTTATTGATGTTTTGGCTTTCGCCAATGCGGGTGGCCGCGTGAGGTGTATGGAAGGCACGAACGAAGAGAGTGGCCCGTACGGGCGGAGCGAAAAGCGAACCCTGTAATGGACCGACCGCTCTCTGTACGGACGCAGTCGTAAAGAGAGTGGGCACGCCCAAATAATTATGCAAAATTTAATTACGTCCCTTCTTGAAATCTATTGAGCAAATATTGATACAACCCAAAGCGGAAGAAAACTCTGAATAAGGCGAGGGCTTGTTGGGCAATGATCAAAACGATAATGCTGATGAATGACACCATACCAATGTAATTTGTAAGGACTAGATAGACCGCACTGACCAGAAAAAGTATCAAGACAAAAATTAAAAAGATGACATAGTTTTTCCAGAAGTCTCTTCTCGTCTTATTCAGAGAAAACTTCCAATGTCCATTGGTCATTTGTGTTGATTCTAGTTGGTATAGCCTCCAATTGACGGACCAGTTAAACAAAAAACTGAGTCCTGTAAGATAGATGGGAATGGCTCCAATGAGCATCCAAACGTAGGGTCGTTCGGTATAGAAGTATTCCATCGCGGCTTCAAAATTAGATAGGAGAGGAATCCACACTATGGCGGTCCAAATGCCTGCCAGCAAAATAATCGCCAGAGATATTTTAAGGAAGGAAAAGAAATATTGGCTCGCGCCAATCCAAAAATTGGTCAAGGTTTTTTGTTGGTGAAAAAGAGCATACAGCACTCCAGCATTGATGAAAACGCTGGCCAACATATAGGCTATAATGATGTATTTTAATTGGCCTAAAATCGGCGTGATGGAATCCCCATGTACATTAAGAAAGTCATTGAAAATCGAGTAGTCAAAACCATGTAATAGGGTATACAGACCTTCCGAAGCACCAAATGTAATTTTCATGACTTGGTAAATTTGAAAGCCTAAAACCAAGGAAATCGCTAATTGGATCCCATAAATGAGCACTGCCATCTTATTGTAGTCAAATCCTTTTTTGATGCTATGTATTGCAGTCTTGATCATAATAAGGCACCGACGGTATGTAAGATTTGTTGAAACCAATGCGTGCTTTTAGCGGAGTATTTAAGTAAACTTAAATGCTTCGTTTTACACGACTTGCTGTTATTGTTGAGGTCAATATCCAGGAGTATTTTTTGCTCCGGATCGATGAATACACAGTCCACGGGATGTTTGTATTCAAAGTCAAAATCTTTTAGGGATTGCTCACCATCCCATTTGAATTTCTTTTCATGTCCGTCACTAAAATGAATTTTTACTTCCACCGGAAGATGCATGTCTCCTAGTTGCTCGATGGTGATTCTTGAATGTACCGTACCGGTTTTTTTACTCTCTTCAAATGATCGCTCTTCATTGGATCCAAACCAGCCGTGTTGAGTTTTATTCTCCACGGTCTGTATCGATCTGACATTAAAATCACAAACCTTCGTTGTATTTAAAGCTTGATCAAAAAAGTAATCTAATTCTAAATTGTATTCATCGATAAGTACTTGAGCTAAATGCTTATGGGCAATAGCTCGAAAATCTTTGCCCTTTGGATGTTTGAATTTCCAGGTGTCAAAATAATCTCGAATCATCTCATCGAATAGTGTTCTCCCTACCAGATTTTCGAGGGTCTTCAGCATGGTTGCCGTCTTGCTGTAGATAATCGCTTTGGTATTCCCTTTACTTTCCCAACCCGGTTGATTGATGATGTCTATTCTGTGGTTCTTCAGTGAGGTGTATTCGTTTCTGGTAAAAGCGCTATTGTTGGCTTTATAGCCAAAAAGGTTAAATAAGGAGGCTTCCTCGCCATAGCCATATTCCATGATGCGATCTTCGTAGTAGGTCACAAATCCTTCGTCTAACCAGGCTTCTTCTTTTTCATTGTTGGCGACCATTCCCATAAAATACTGATGCGCAAATTCATGAATCATCAGGGATTCAATGCTACGCACATATTTGGGCCAAGCATAAAAGGAACCGCCTGTGATGAAAGTGGGATATTCCATAAATCCGCCGCGTAATCCTTTCATCGGAGGATCAATCATAGTCAGGTAAGTATAAGGGTAAGGGCCGACATGATCATCCATATATTCCAAGCCGTACTTGACCGCATCGATTAATCGTTGGCCGTGACTACAATGTTCGGGAGGGATTAATAATCTAATGTGTACATGATTCCATTGGTCTTCCACAACCTCATAAGAAGGGTAGACCGTCCAGGCAAAATCAATAACGTCCTCAGCATGATAAACCCATGTTTTGGTTCCGTCGTTGTTTTCGCTTTCGCGAATGAGGCAGCCTGTAGCTCCCAACTCGAACTGATCCCAGGCTGTAATGCTGACGTCATAATTTCCAAAGTCGGCAAAGTACTCTGTTCGTCGATGTGCCTGATGAGAATTCCATCCCCATAGTCCATCTTTATCTGTAGTGTACACACAGGCTTGTGGAAACCAGTGAACAAACATAAAAAAGTCATCCTCTCCATATCCTGTACGCGCTATGGTCTTAGGCATTTTGGCATCCATCTTTAATTTCAATTCGATGGTTTCACCCGGCAATATTGGTTTGGCCAATTTGACTTGAAGTATACTTTCGTCTAGTTTGTTGTTGTCTAATGTTTGAATGTATTTTAGCGATGGCGTCAAGTCATTGTTTTGCCCATCTTTAATTTCCGTGATGTCAATCCATCCCCATTCATCTTTTTTACGATTGGATAAATCTTGACCGAATATCTGTGAGGAACTTTTTAAAAAAGTGGATTCCATATTCTTAAACGAATTGATGTACATGTAAAAACGCATTTCGTTTAAGGTGTCCGGAGAGGTGTTGGTCCAAGTTAGTGTTTCAGTTCCTTCAAATCTTTTGGTTTTGTGATCGAGTCGTACGTCAATATTGTAATTGGCGATTCTTGGACTGTGGGCTTGGTCGAAGTATGGCGTGCATTGGGCATTCATTTCCGTGGGGCAGAAATGAAGCAAGATAAAGAACCATATGTAGCGCACATTCACGCTACAAAATAATGAAGTCAAAGAAATTAACTAAGAATTAGAATCCTGAGGGCCGTACTTCTGTGTTTTTTTACTTCCAGCATACATTTCAAACTTAAAAAGCCGACATTCTAAAGGTCCATTAAATAATTTGATACGCCTAGAAGGTCTTAGTCCAACTTTCTTCAAAGCCATGATGTCAGAAGATATGATCCAAGCCTCGGATCCAGTGTACGTTTGCTTCATTTGATCACCCACAGCCTTGTATAGATTGACGATGTCATTTGGATTACTTAGCCTTTCACCGTAAGGTGGATTGATGAAAATGCTAAACTCCCCCTCTGGCTGATCATCACTCAAGAAGTCCTCCACTTTAAAGTCAATAAATTCTCTTACACCGGCTTTGTCCGCATTATCTCGAGCCACATTAATCACCCTAAAATCCATGTCTCTTCCTAATATGCGGACATCCGTTTTCTTTATTTGATTTTTTGCCTTTCGGCGAATGGAACTCCAAAGTCTAGAATCGTGATCCTTCCAGTTTTCAAATGTGAATGTTCGATTGGATCCTGGAGCCATATTGATGGCCATCATAGCGGCTTCAATGGGGAAGGTTCCGCTACCACACATTGGATCAAGAAAATCAGTTGTTCCATCCCATCCTGAAAGCTTGATAATTCCGGCTGCCAAAACTTCGCTAATTGGTGCTCTAGCTTGGACTTGTCTATATCCTCGTTTGGCCAAAGAATGCCCTGTGCTGTCTAGGGATACGGTGCAATGATTTCCAGCAATATGTACATTGATTCTAAGGTCTGGCTGCTCTGTATCTACGTTAGGTCTTCTTCCAAATGTATCTCGAAATTGATCTGCAATAGCATCTTTTGTTTTGAGGGCGACGTATTTAGAATGACTGAAGTAGTCACTGCTCACCGTTCCGTCGATGGCAAAAGTATCATCTACATCGATAAGGGTAGACCAATCAAATTTTCTGATGCCTTCATATAATTCATCTTCATTACGAAGGTCAAACTCATAAATGGGTTTGAGAATTTTTATGGCGCATCGCAAATGTAAATTGGCCTTGTACATGAGGGCTTGATCACCCTTAAACTTCACAGCTCGATTTAAAACGAAGATATCCATCGCCCCTAGCTCTCGAAGTTCTTCTGCTAGAATTTCCTCTAGACCAAATTGTGTTTTCGCTAATAAGGGAAATTCCATCTAGCTTTAGGCCTTTTGAATTTCTCTTGCGATGACTAATTTTTGAATCTCAGAGGTTCCTTCACCAATTGTACATAGTTTAGAATCTCTGTAAAATTTTTCTACTGGGAAATCCTTGGTATAGCCATATCCACCAAATACTTGAACGGCATCTGTAGACACTTCTACACAGATTTCAGAAGCGTAATATTTAGCCATCGCAGATTGCTTTGTCATTTTTTCACCTCTCATCTTCAGATCTGCAGCCTGTCTAGTTAATAATTCCGCAGCCTCGATTTTTGTAGCCATATCGGCCAACTTAAATCCAATAGCTTGGAAGTTAATGATCGCTTTTCCAAACTGCTCTCTTTCTTTGGCGTAAGCCACCGCTGCTTCATAAGCACCTTTAGCAATTCCTATAGACAAGGCGGCAATACTAATACGACCACCATCGAGTATTTTCATCGCTTGGATGAAACCTTCACCTTCATTACCTAGCATTTGACTTTCATGAACTCTACAGTCTTCAAAAATCAACTCGGCTGTCTCTGAGGCACGCATGCCTAGTTTATTTTCTTTTTTACCCGCCTTGAATCCAGGATTAGATCGTTCTACTACGAATGCCGAAATACCTCTACTGTCTAATAAATCACCTGTACGCGCTAGGACTACTGCTACGTGACCTGAGATACCGTGTGTGATCCAGTTTTTAGTGCCGTTCAATACCCAGTGATCACCGTCTTTTTTAGCAACACATTGCATACGCATTGCGTCACTTCCTGTATTGGCCTCGGTTAAACCCCACGCACCAATCCATTCGCCAGAGGCTAGTTTAGGTAGATACTTTTTCTTGATTTCTTCACTTCCAAAAGTCAGTATGTGGTTCGTGCATAGCGAATTATGCGCAGCCACTGAAAGTCCAATGGAACCACAAATTTTTGCTATTTCTGTGATGATGGTAATGTATTCTTGATATCCTAATCCAGATCCACCGTATTCTTCAGGTACCAAAACCCCTAAAAATCCATGTTGGCCCATTTCATGAAACATATCCATCGGAAAGAACTGACTTTCGTCCCATTCCATCACATGTGGTTTAATATGTTGAAGTGCAAAGGCTCTTGCACTTTCCTCAATCATTTTCAAGTTTTCTAAATTAGTATCTGCCATCATCTGTGTAAATTATGGCACGAAGGTAGTAGATTAATTCAATTTTACGACCCATTTTATAAAGAATGATATGGCATAAAAACCTAATAACTTCATGTAATTTATACACTAAGTTTATTTTAAGGCTTAGTATTTAATAACCATATTTTTCTTTCCAATGCTTTCGAAGAACTGCGCGTAATTTTTCCTCGCTAGCACTCGTTCCTGGTTCGAAAAACTTTTCACCGATGAGTTGATCGGGCATGAATTCTTGATCAGAGATTCCATTTTCGTAATTGTGGGCATATTTATATCCTGTACCATAACCCAATTCTTTCATGAGCTTTGTAGGTGCATTTCGAAGCGCAAGAGGTACAGTTAAATTGCCCGATTCTTTAACTTTGGCTTGAGCCAAATTAATCGCCATGTACGATGCATTACT
>JAHDBI010000106.1:0-2191 GCA_020630475.1 Saprospiraceae bacterium | reverse complement strand
TAGATAGAAATTCATCTTTTTGAAGTGCATTGTTGAGGAGTTCTTCTAAATGCGTTTTGTTTAAATGTTCGAGTACGTATACTTGACATCTGGAGAGTAGGGCTGGAATGACTTCAAAAGAAGGGTTTTCGGTGGTCGCACCAATTAAGGTGATGATGCCTTTTTCGACCGCATTTAATAATGAGTCTTGTTGGGACTTACTAAAGCGATGTATCTCATCTATAAATAGAATGGCTTTTGTTTGATCAAAAAATCTAGATTTCTCTACTTTTTGAATGGTTTCTCTAACATCCTTAACCCCGGAGTTAATGGCGCTCAATGCATAGTAGGGTACTTTTAATTGATTGGCAATTATAGTGGCAATAGTTGTTTTACCCACTCCTGGGGGCCCCCATAAAATAAACGAATGAATTTGCCCTGTTTCAATGGACTTTCGCAATACAGCATCTGGTCCCGTCAGGTGTTCTTGACCCATGAATTCGTCAAGGGATTTGGGTCGCATTCGTTCGGCAAGTGGTCGCATACTCAAAAGTAATAAATGAGAATGGTAGAGAAGGTTTAAGTGAATTAAAGAACGACAAATTATTGCCGCAACTGGTTATGTTTTGGGGTGGAAAAGGTATAAAGGATAAAAATGGTTTAAACCATTTATATCCCTCCCCAATATTTTTCTAAATTGTGTCTCACAAGACATATGAATTTTGACTTTTATCTCGTCAATGACATTATTAATTGATATTTTAAAGGCTTAATCAAAGATCCTAATTATATGAAAAAGTGCTACACCTTAATTTTTCTTCTTTTTTCTTCTTTTACGATGCTTTTTGCTCAGGAATGGGAAGAAAAAGCTTCATTGCCAGCTTCATTAAATGGCCGACATCATCCGGTCATGTTCACTGACAATGAAGTAGCCTACTATCTAACAGGTGCAAACTCAACGGTAGAATCTTCAGATGACTTTTATCGTTATGATCCGGTGACGGATACATGGACTCAATTGGATGATTTTCCTGGCGTAGCCCGTGGTTTCAGTATCGGTGTTCAAACGCCTACGAAAGGATATATTGGATTTGGTCTAGCACAATCAGGTCCTTTAAATGATTTATGGGAATTTGATTTTGAAACCGAAACTTGGACGGAGCTTAGTCCATGTCCCTGTGATCCTAGATTTCATCCAGCATTTTTAGCTTCCGAGGATGGAAAATTGTATATGGGCCTCGGAGGTGGAAATGGTAACAAAAATGATTGGTGGCAGTATGATATTGCTACGGATACCTGGGAAGAAAAAGCTACATTTCCATCCTTCGTAAGACATCATCCTTATCAATTCAATATTGGCGAATATCAATATGTTGGTATGGGTCATGGTGCAGGTATTTACAATGACTTGTATCGTTACGATTCTACCACGGATACCTGGGAGCAAATGGCTGATTTACCTGCAGAGGGTAGAGTAGCAGGAGCTCAATTTGATTATAATGGCAAGGGATACGTTTTAAGCGGTGATGGTGACGATCATTGGTTTATGGATGAAGGAGAATTTTGGGAATATGATCCTGAAATGGATAGTTGGACTCAATTGCCATCACATCCTGGACGTTCAAGATGGGCGCCAGCGGCTTTGGTTATGCAAGGCATTGTTTATTTCTCCAGTGGATATGACTATGATAATGACATTTATATCAATGATTTATTGGCTTATCAGTTGGAAGAGGTCATGTCGAATGTTAATGAAACAATTGATGAGTCTTTACTCAGTATTTTTCCAAATCCAACTGCGGGTGAGTTGACAATTGAATTAGATCTTTCTATTGGTCATTTAGAAGAAATATTAGTCTTTGATGTTTTAGGACAATTATTGGATAGGCTTTCGCCGAATAATAATACCATTCATTTAAACCTACCAACGGGTCAATATCAACTAGAATTTAAAACTTCTGAAGGTGTAGTCAACAAAAAAGTCCAAATTCTCAAGTAATTTGGAGAAGCTTTTTAAAGCGTTTCTTTCTCTTCATGAGAAAAATGCGAGTCCTTCAGATGCGCAAGACATGTCAAGATATATGAGGAACTTGTATCCCTTTTTTGGGATACGAGCTACTCTTCGTAAGAAGTTTGTACTTCCTTTCATCCAAGAAAACAAAACCCAACTTTCTAATTGCTTCCGCGAATTTGTCTTAGCGACTTGGGATGA
>JAHDBI010000105.1:10046-12673 GCA_020630475.1 Saprospiraceae bacterium | reverse complement strand
GATCCTTTTTTAGTTAAATATTTATTAAACAAGCGTAACCAACTATCCAAAAACAACATAATAAAAGTCTATCTCGTCATAAAAATGTGTCTATCTTGGGCACATATTAGAAAACGCAAGATTTAGAATATGACAAAGAAACTATTGAAAACAGGAAGTATACTCTTATTAATCGCCGTATTCATGTGTAGTGCTTTCGATGCTGATGCTCAACGAAAAAGAAAAAAGCGTAAAAGTAGAGATGAAAAGGAAAACAACGATCCTGGTGTAAGTTGGAAACAAAAAATGGTTTACGAAATTGGATTTGGAAACCTCAACTTTGGAAGTACTTTCGTAGGAAACATACCTACCAACGTTTTTAATTTCTCTTTAAAATCAAAAGTAGGGTATAAAATCAATAATAGATTTTCTGCCGGTGTGGGCGGTAAATTTTATTACGCCTTCTACAACTTTCCGAGTAATAGTGGCATAGAAGACTTTGGAGCTTTTGACTATGGAGGCTTAGTTTTCTTAAAGGCCCATATCTATGACAAATTCTATTTAGTCGGTGAATACAACTGGACAAGTTTTGAATTCATTGACATCAATTTTGAAAACCGTAAATCTGTACAAACACCAATGGTAGGTATTGAATACCTCAATGGTTTAGACAAATGGAAATTTGGAATGCAAGTCCTTTTCGTTCTAAATGACGAATACCGTGATTATATTCCGATCGGGGTCATTGACTATTGGTTAATCGCGAGATATAACTTCTAAAAATCAACACCTATTCCAAGCAGGAAATGAATGCCTGCTTGGGGATATAGGCCTGTCAAATTGTATCGGCCATCTCCTTCACTTCGAGCATAGAGATCATCAGGTACAGGGTTATAACCCTGTGACTCAAATCTGTAGATCCAAGCATTGGAAACATATTTCTGATCAAAAATATTATTGACTTTTAAGTTAATGCGTAAAGCCTTTGACCATTTGTTTAGCAGCTTATAAGATATATTGAGGTCGGTATAATTATATGCCGGTAACTCACCAAATTCACTACTGGTGTTATCAATAAATTGACTTCCTACAAACTTGTTCGACAAGCCTAAATACAACTCATGCTTTTGATTTCGCATAGGGCTCCATTCTATTTGATTTGCCATGATCAATTCTGGGGAAAAGGCCAAGTCAGTATCGGAATGATTGACTATAATCTGATCACCCGTATCCCAACTATCAATCCCCTCATCAAAAGAGTCGATCTTATTTTTGCTCCAGGTTGAACTATGTTGAAAGTTTAAATCTTCCATTGGGCGAAAGCCAACTAAAAACTCCACTCCTCGTCTATAACTTTTATCCACATTATTCAATATAACCGCACCAACATCATTGATCTGACCAGTCGGAACCAACTGATCTTTGTACTGCATATTATACAAATTGAGACCTAGGCTTAATCGATCATTTTGATATTCAATTCCAATTTCAGTATCATATAATCGCTCGGATGATGGTCTAGAATTAGGGGTAGAATCTGTGTATTCATTTCTTCCCGGTTCTTTATTAGCTACGGCAAAAGACACTTGGGTTTTGAATCCTTCATTAAACGAATATTGAGCACCAGCTTTGGGGTTAAAAAAGAACAAATCATCCGACTGTTGAACATTATTAAAGTTGTTGTCTATGCCTAAAAAGTCATATTGAATCATACGACCTTGGAGATCAATAAAGGTGTTGAATTGAGCATTGACCTGATATTTCCATTGCGCATAAATATTCGCATCTTTTTTGGTGGCATCGTTGTCGTAATATCTAAAATCTAAAGGGATATTTACTTCCGCTTTTGTTTCTACGATATTCCCAAAATGGCCGCCTTTGTAAATGTTATATGCTCCACCAACTGTAAGGCTTTGATTTGACCATTGCTTTTCCGCGTTAAGTATTACTCCATAAAAGTCATTATCTAACCACCGCCTTCTGACTAAATCTGAAATCAGTAACGTATCCGACAAACCATATTCCATTAAATCTTCACTGGCCTTATACTGCTCAAAAAATCCCTTCCCTTTCGTATAATGAAGACCTGCATTGATTTGAACACTTTCCGACACAATTCGATCATACAAAAGTTGAACATGCGTTTGCTTATAATCATCCACTTCATTATCATAAGGTTCACCTTCTTTTTCTGTACCCGATGGATTAAAAGTTCTATCCGTTTCTAAGGACTGAAAAGGCAATCCATTCCATGCCTGATAAGTCACCTCCTCACCGTGTATCACATTAAACTTCAAAACACTTTTATCATCAAGTCTCCCAGCCGAAAAATATATCGATGACAAATCTGATGTTGCTCGATCTATATAACCCTCAGAATCAATTTTCGAAACTCGAGCATCCAGTGTATATTTTCCGTTCATTAATCCTGTACCTGCTTGACCACTGAATTTCGTAGTGTTAAAAGAGCCATAACCAGCATCTATACTTGCATAAGGATTTACTCGGACTTTATTTGTACTTAAATTGACAGTTGCTCCAAAAGCTCCGGCCCCATTGGTAGAAACCCCAACTCCTCTTTGTATTTGAATATTATCCACTGAACTTAAAAAATCAGGCAAATCCACCCAAAACACACCTTGAGATTC
>JAHDBI010000105.1:8053-9946 GCA_020630475.1 Saprospiraceae bacterium | reverse complement strand
AGAACGATTTCATCCATATTAAAAATGGTACCGTTCAAAACAATATCAAAAGACATATTTTCATTAATGGTCAAATTTGTTACCCAATCCTCATATCCAAGATAAGTGCATTTTAGAAGGTATGATCCTGCTTCTATATTGGAGATTTCAAAATTGCCATTAGGATCTGAGGCAGCCATATATGAAGTTCCGTGGATAAAAACGGAAGCACTTTCTAAACGTTCCCCGTTTTGGTTGGATACGCTTCCGCGAATGGTATATTGCGCCAACAACGACGGTGAAACCAACAAACAGATCAATGCAATTATAAGATTTTTCATTACCCTAATTTTTCAAAAATGAACATAAAGCATTAGGGTGGGCAGAGTTGCCTATTCGTTCCTTGTCAGCATTACCCGACCAGGTTCCATGGGTATAATCTCAGCCTTTTACAGCACCCCAAATGCAGCTCAAATATAGTCATTAATTTGAACTGACAAATTGGTCTATCTTGGCTTTCGCCGAATCAAATCTCTCTTGATCAATTCCTGATACTATACCGTAGTTACATTGATATTTCTTGAGCGATCTTTCGTATAAATCAAATAGATAATCTCTATCATTAGAGTTTTCTCGTTGGGGATCAGGTGTCCATTTTAAATCGGGTGAACAGAGTAGATAAAAATCAGATTTAGACGCATAAAATCTATCTATAATCCTCTGATCAACATTTGAATATTTATACTCTGACCAAATTATAATCGTCAATAAATCGGTATCAATAAGCGACGAAGTATTTTCAGGTATGCGCTTAATCCATTCGTATTGACCGATGGCTATTTTGCTTAAATCAGATTGAATATATGCTCTACCTAATTGATCAATGTAGGTTCGTGCATATTCATCTACAAAGGGTACCTTGTAATATTTTGACAGACTAGAACATAAGCTTGACTTCCCAGTCGATTCAGGCCCAGTGAGCACTATCTTTTTTTCGCTTTGCGCGAATGTCAACATTTCATTCATCAATGTATAAATGAGCTTATATTTACAACAAGAATAGAACTTATAAAGTTAAAAAGGAACTCTTTGAAGTAGTTCCTGTTTATTGAATTATGCATGATATAGAACCATATTATAAATGGCGTGATCGCTACATTGCTTCTGAGGACAAGTTGTCCCCGTTCTATCAAATGCAAAGTGATCAATTTAAGTTCACTCATAAAATCTATAATTACTGGATCCATCCTCAATGGGATAGTTTTGGATCTGAGACATTATATTTGAAAGTACTATTTGTGGATTATGAATTACGCTTTGCCGTAATCGAATTAATCGGAGAATGGAATGATTGTTTGAATAATGACATCATGATGTTGAAGCGTGATTTAATTGAAGCTTTGCAAAAAGAGGACATTTGTAAATTTGTTTTATTAGCTGACAACGTGCTCAATTTTCATGGATCAGATGACAGTTATTATCAAGAATGGTGTGAAGAAGTTTCCGAAGAGCGAGGTTGGGTGGCGATTTTAAATGCGCGTCAACATATGCAAGAAGAAATGGTCCAAACTGGCCTTCAACATTATATTAACTTTGGCTCGAATTTAGATGTTATCATGTGGAGAAACAAGACCGCTCAGCAACTCCTTCAAGCCGTGGAAGAGGTCTTAAATAACGAAGTAAAACAATTGTACTATTGAGTCAACATAAGTCAGGATTTGTAAACATTATAGGCCATCCAAACGTAGGAAAATCTACTTTGATGAACCAGCTTTTGGGTGAGCGAATGTCTATCATTACACACAAACCCCAAACAACGAGACATCGCATATTCGGGATTTATAATGACGAAAATCATCAAATCGTTTTTTCGGATTCTCCAGGTGTCATTAAAGACCCAGCATATAAAATGCA
>JAHDBI010000105.1:0-7953 GCA_020630475.1 Saprospiraceae bacterium | reverse complement strand
GCTGGCGTACAAGGTTTATTTAATGCCATTAAAGAAGCATTGCCTGAAGGTCCAGCCTATTATCCAAAAGATCAATTATCAGATCGTCCAGAAAGATTTTTTGTCAGTGAAATCATTCGAGAAACTTTACTTAAACAATTTAAACAAGAGATCCCCTACTCTTGTGAAGTGGTGGTAACTTCGTTTAAAGAAACTAAAACTGCTAAAAAAGAATTCATTGCCATTCGTGCAGAAATTTATACTTCCCGTAAGTCTCAAAAATATATCATTATTGGAAATCAAGGTTCGGCCATTAAACGTCTTGGAACAGAAGCACGTAAGGGAATCGAAGCCTTTCTCGGACAAAAAGTCTTTCTCGAACTTTTTGTTAAAGTAAAAGAAAACTGGCGGGATGATGAAAGCTTGCTTCGTTCTTTTGGTTACGAACAATGAAAGCACGTTCTTTGCACCAATTAAATTAATGTAATGCGAAATCTTGTAGCAATAGTCGGTCGTCCTAATGTAGGGAAGTCCACATTATATAATCGCTTGATCGGAGAACGACAGGCCATTATTGATAATGTTAGTGGGGTTACAAGAGATCGTCTATATGGTTTCAGTAACTGGAATGGGCGTGAATTTTCCGTCGTTGATACGGGTGGGTTTGTTCATGGATCTGACGATGTGTTTGAAGCTGCCATCAGAAGGCAGGTTCAGATTGCCATAGACGAAGCAGAAATCATTTTATTCTTATGTGATGTCACCACTGGTATTACTGATCTTGATGAGGCTGTTGCCAAAATGCTTCGTAAGAGCAACAAAAAGGTCATCCTTGTCGTCAACAAGGTTGATAATGGCACAAGGCAACTCAGCGCTAATGAATTTTGGAGCCTAGGCTTTGAAAACACATTGTTTGTTTCTTCTATTACTGGAAGTGGATCAGGTGAATTATTAGATTTGGTCACAGAGATTCTTCCACCAGAAACCGAAGAAAAGGAAGAAAATGATATTCCTAAAATTGCGATTATAGGTCAACCAAATGTGGGGAAATCTTCCTTGACCAATGCCTTATTAGGTGTTGACAGAAATATAGTGACTGATATCGCCGGAACAACTCGAGACTCTATCCATTCACATTACAATAAATTTGGTAAAGAGTTTATTCTTATTGACACCGCCGGTATTAGAAAAAAGGGGAAGGTACATGAAGATCTGGAATTCTACTCGGTGATTAGAGCGGTTAAGGCCATTGATGAAGCGGATGTTTGTTTACTTTTAATCGATGCCAAAATGGGCATTGAATCTCAAGACTTGAGCTTGATAGGCTTAGCCATCAAAAGAAATAAAGGCATTGTGATTGTGGTGAACAAATGGGATTTGGTAGAAAAAGAAACAAACACAGCTAGGGATTTTGAAGAAAAACTAAAAAGGAAGATGGCACCATTTAATGATGTCCCCATTGTATTCACTTCAGTTTTAGAAAAACAACGAATCTTCAAAGCTATGGATATGGCTATTCAGGTTAGTGAGAATAGGAAACGTAAAGTGAAAACTTCTCAGCTGAACGACATCATGCAAGAGGCTATTGAAAGAGTGCCACCACCTTCAATCAAAGGAAAATATGTGAAAATCAAATACGTAACGCAATTACCATTGTTTTATCCTGCTTTTGCCTTTTTCTGTAACAACCCGAAATATGTCAAGGAGTCTTATAGAAACTATTTAGAAAAACAATTGCGAGCCAACTTTGATTTTACGGGTGTTCCGATAAAAATTTACTTTAGAGACAAGTAATATGAATGTTATTGATACACCCTTTGAAGGCTTAAAAATTATTGAACCTGTTGTCTTTGGTGATGACAGAGGATATTTCTTTGAATCTTATAACGAAGAAAAATTTCATCAACATGGAATCATAAATAGATTCATTCAAGACAATGAATCGTATTCTGAATATGGTGTTGTCCGAGGTTTACATTATCAATTAAATCCTATGGCTCAGGCAAAATTGGTAAGAGTTGTCCTAGGAGAGGTAAAAGATATCGTGGTGGATATCAGGCCCGATTCCCTTACGTATGGTAAGTCATACGGAATATGTTTGAGTCAAGAAAATAAAAGACAATTGCTCATTCCGAAAGGATTTGCTCATGGCTATTCAGTACAATCCGAAGAGGCGCTCTTTGTATATAAATGCGACAACTTATATTCCAAGGAAAATGAACGAGGCATTTATTGTTTGGACGATAGTCTTAATCTAGACTGGGGAATCCCTATTCATAAAATGAAACTATCGGATAAGGATAAAGATCAACCCAAATTTCAAGACCATAGTAAATTCGTTTAATGAATCCCGTGAATATTATCGTTTTAGGTGCTCACGGTCAAGTTGGCAAGGCCTTTCATCACATTCATCAGCAGTATCCCAAATTTCGTTTTCTTTTCCTTGATCGCAAAAGCTGCGATATTAGTTCGAAGGAATCTATTGAAAACTTAAGAACTTTTCATCCAAACATCATTATTAATTGTGCGGCCTATACTGCGGTTGATTTAGCTGAATCTGAAATAGATAAGGCTAAATTAGTGAATACCGAAGGGAGTCGGTTATTGGCTGCTTTCGCCGAAAGGCAAAAAGCGAGTTTAATTCATTTTTCTACCGATTATGTATACCATCATAATCCTGGAAGAGCCTTAAAAGAAACGGATGAGACGAATCCACAAAGTATTTATGCTCAAACTAAATTAGAAGGTGAGTTGGCCATTTCTGAGATCGTTGATAAGTATCTGATATTTAGGACTTCATGGGTCTATGACCAAGAGTCAAAAAACTTTGTGACCACCATGCTTCGCTTAGCGGAAAGTAGAAAATCACTTTCAATAGTATCTGACCAAATTGGAGCGCCTACATATGCCCATGATATTGCAGTAGCTGTCTTAGATTATTTAGACCGTAAAAATGGAGTCATTGGTCATAACGAGGTAGGTATATACAACCTTTCTAATCAGGGTGTAACCAATTGGTTTGAGTTTGCAAAGGCAATTTTCAAGGCTAAAAATATTGACATTGAGGTCAAGCCAATCAAAACTAGTGAGTACCCCACTCCTGCCAGTCGACCTTTATGGAGCGTAATGTCCAGTGATAAACTCAATAAAGAATTAAAAATTTCGTTGCCTAATTGGAAGGATAGTTTGCATAATTGTCTTAAGCTAGTTGTAAACAATCTTTAAATAAAGAAGGTTTTTATCTAAATTGTCAGTAAATCAATCTGTTGCAATGATCAGGAGAGTTCTTGTCATCATTTTCTTGTTTGGATTCTGTGGCACTAGCCTATGGGCTACTCATAATCGAGCTGGTGAAATCACTTTCGAACAGACAGGTGATTTAACGATCAGGGTGACCATTACAACCTATACCAAAGAATCAAGTCAGGCGGCAGATAGAGATAGTTTGGAGGTATTTTGGGGTGACGGTACATCAGAATATGTTCAACGTTCGAATGGGAATGGTGAGTCCTTGTCAAATGACATTAAAAAGAACACCTATATCAAAGAGCATACTTATCCAGGTAGAGCTACATATACTATTCACTTTGTAGATAAAAACAGAGTGGCTGATATCATTAACGTATGTCCGCCAAATTCTGTGGATGTTCCATTTTATCTGGAAACAACCTTTAGTTTTTTGGATGTACAATTCCAAGGCATTAACAATTCGGCTCAATTACTACAAGCGCCTATAGACTTTGCTTGCACTGGGCAAAAATTCATCCATAATCCCAATGCATATGACGCGGATGGGGATAGCCTTTCATTTGAACTCATCGTACCATTTCAAGGTGAAGGAGAAGAGGTAGGAGAATATACGTTTCCAAATGATATCGTCCCAGGTCCGGACAATCAGATTTCGTTAAATTCAAGTACAGGAACTTTCACTTGGGATGCGCCGAAAATCGCTGCGGAATATAATATTGCTTTTCGAATCAATGAATTTAGGGATGGTATTTTAATCAATAGTATCATTAGAGACATGCAAATTTTTGTACGTCCTTGTTCGGATAATCCTCCAGTTATCGATGTAGTAGATGAAATATGTGTGGTAGCTGGAGAACTTTTAGAATTGGATATAACTGTATCGGACCCAGACGAGGATCAATTGGTTTCGCTTTCTGCTACAGGAGGTCCATTCATTTCGCCTCCAGACAGTGCCCAATTGATAGCTCCTGAAGGTTTTGTGGAAGTACCCTTTAATGCAAAAATAGAATGGCAAACTCGATGTGAACATATATCAGATCAATCTTATCAGATTGTTCTCCGAGCAGTGGATAATTTCTTTGGTGACTCTTCCGGCTTAGCGGATATTAAAACTGTCCGTATAAAAGTCGTAGGTCCTCCACCAGAAAATTTAGTGGCAGAATCAAACAGTAGTGCTATTGATTTATTTTGGGACCTCCCCTATTCTTGTGAAGTTACCGAGAATGAATATTTTCAAGGATTTTCCGTTTGGCGAAAGCTACAAAGCAATCCCTTCCCAATAGACACTTGTGCTCCGGGATTAGATGGCAAGGGGTACGAAAAAATCAAATTCATCACGAAAGAAAATAATGGTGTCAATTATACCCATACCGATGAAGATGTAGAAAAAGGCAAAACATATTGCTATAGAGTTCTCGCTGAATTTGCACAAATATCACCGGTAGGAAATCCTTTTAATGATGTACAAAGTTTAGCATCTAATGAAGTTTGTATTCAGTTGATTCGAGACATTCCTTTGATGACTAAAGTTTCTGTTAACAGTACAGACCTCATCAATGGAACTATGTTCGTGAGATGGACAAAACCATTGGCTAATGACCTAGATACCATTGAGAATCCTGGGCCCTATACGTACGAATTATGGAGAAGTGATGATGGTGGTGTTAATTACAACTTAATTCCTGGAGCGGTTTTCACTGCGAGCAATTTTAGTGATCCAGTCGATACGATGTATTTAGATCAGAATCTAAATACATTGAGTAATCAATACTATTACCAAGTTGTTTTTTATATAAATGGTTTGAATATTGAGTATGGTCGATCCAATATTGCAAGTTCTGTATTCTTAAATGTTTTATCATCTGACCAATCTAATCGTTTGGAATGGGATGCGGAAACACCTTGGGTAAACCTAGAAACGGTCATTTATAAATTTAATGATCAAACATTTACATTTGACTCGATTAACATTACGAGTAACAATTATTACGATGACCTAGGTTTAATCAACGGAGAGGAATATTGCTATCGAGTTGAAACGATTGGAACATATGGTATAGAAAACATTGAAGATCCAATTTATAACTTTTCTCAAGAAGCGTGTGGCATACCATTGGATACTGTTCCCCCTTGTAAGCCTGAATTAGAAATAACAAGTATTTGCGATGATGACAATGGCAATGTTCCCATTGAAGATATCATAAATACATTAACTTGGACAAACCCCAATTTTGTATGTCTAGAAACAGACGATGTCTTTGAGTATAATGTATATTTCTCTCCGAGTATTGATGGTGAATTGGAATTTCTAGAAAACATTCCGGGCGCCTCGAATCAATCATTAGAACATAAACCCGAAATTGGAATTGCTGGATGCTATGCGGTTACTGCCATCGATACCACTGGAAATGAAAGTGGTTTTTCTAATATCGTTTGTGTAGATAATTGTCCACTATTCATTTTGCCCAATACATTTACACCTAATGGGGATGGAGCCAATGATCTATTCATTCCAATTGTCAATAGATTTATAGCGGATATAGAATTTGAGGTATTCAATGAATGGGGTAATAAAGTATTTGAAACAAGAGATCCTAATATTAATTGGAATGGGCAGAATCAATCGAACAAAGACCTGAATCCCGGTGTTTACTATTACATATGTAAAATATTCGAACAGAGGGTGAATGGGGTGATTGAAAATCCTGAACTCTTTAGAGGTTATATCAATTTAATAAGGGATTAATATGTTTACTGGAATTGTTGAAAGCCTGGGAAAGGTGGTGGCCATAGAGAAAGTAAATGGAAATATAGATTTCCATATAAAAACAGCTATAGCCAAAGAAAGCTATATTGATCAAAGTATCGCACATAATGGAGTTTGTCTCACGGTTGTATCACACGACGATACTAAATATGTAGTCACTGCCATCCAAGAGACCTTAGATCGATCTAATTTAGGCGATGTAAAGGAAGGTGATCATGTTAATCTAGAAAGATGTATGCTGCCTAACACACGTATGGATGGCCATATGGTGCAAGGCCATGTTGATACCATTACTAAATGTATTTCTGTAAAAGCCTTAGAGGGAAGTTGGGAGTATCGGTTTGAACTAAATCCAGAGGCTCAATCACTAATTGTTGATAAAGGAAGTGTATGTATAAATGGAGTTAGTCTAACTGTAGTGTCTCCAGATGATCATTCCTTTGGTGTAGCCATTATTCCTTATACCTACGAGCATACCAATTTTAAAACCTTAAAGGAAGGTGATCATGTTAATATCGAATATGATATTATTGGAAAATATGTCACAAAACATCTGAGTCTATATATGAATAAATAAAAAAGCCCCAACATAAGTTGAGGCTTTAATATTCTTCTAAGATTTAATCTTATTCTGCACTTTCTTCTTCTAACACTTCTTCTTCAACATCTTCCACAGGTGCAGGAGTCACTATCAAATCTTTATAATCTCTATATCCAGTACCTGCAGGAATATTCTTACCAACAATTACATTCTCTTTCAATCCTTTAAGATGATCTTGTTTCGCTGATATCGCTGCCGTACTCAATACTTTCGTAGTCTCCTGGAACGATGCTGCAGAAATCCAACTCTTCACTCCTAATGATGACTTCGTAATACCTTGTAATATTGGCCTTGATGTCGCCGGAATGGCATCTCTATACTCCACGACTTTCTTATCGTTTCGTTTCAATAAAGAATTTTCCTCTCTTAATTGTCTGATACTCACAATCTGACCTTCTCTTAAGTTTTCAGATTCTTTAGAATCAACGACAACCTTCTTATCAAAAATCCAATCATTTTGATTTAAGAAATCATGTCTATCCACTGCCTCACCTTCTAGGAAGGTAGTATCGCCAGCATCTTCAATTAAGTAACGCTTCATCATTTGTCTTACGATAACCTCGATATGCTTATCGTTGATCGTAATACCTTGACTACGGTAAACCTCTTGAACTCCATTAACAAGATATTGCTGCACGGCAAAAGGTCCCTTAATGTTTAGAATATCAATTGGAGAAATCGCACCATCTGACAACTGAGTTCCAGCTCTTACGAAATCACCTTCTTGAACAAGAATATGTTTAGATAATCCAATAAGGTATTTCTTCTTTTGCTCTGTCTTTTCATCTTCAACAAAAACCTCTCTGTTTCCTCTCTTGATCTTACCAAAAGAAACGATACCATCAATTTCAGAAGTTACTGCAGGGTTAGAAGGGTTTCTTGCCTCAAATAATTCAGTTACCCTTGGAAGACCACCCGTAATATCCTGAATCTGACCTAACTTTCTTGGAATTTTAGCAATTCTACCACCAGTCACTACTTCAGAATTCTCATCTGTAGCAAGGTATGCACCCACTGGTAAGTTATAACTTCTTAATTCCTTTCCTTTAGGAGATACAATTTTGATCGTAGGAATCTTCTTTTTGTTTTTAGACTCAATGATTACTTTTTCTGCATATCCTGTTTGATCATCTCTTTCCACTCTATATGTCAATCCTTCTTCAATGTCTTCATACTTAACAATACCAGGATGTTCAGATAAGATTACAGCATTAAATGGATCCCAACTACAAATCACATCATCCTTCTTAATCTTCGCTTTATTTTTAACCACAAGCGCTGCACCATAAGGAATGTGAACTGTCGTATATACTTTCTTAGTTTCTGGATCCATAATTCTAATTTCACCAGATCTAGA
>JAHDBI010000104.1 GCA_020630475.1 Saprospiraceae bacterium | reverse complement strand
TTTATAAAAAAGCTGCTTTGACACCAGACGTTGGTTTGTGTTGCACTACAACGCCAGTATGGCAATTGCCTGGGTTGGATATTCCTTCAAAGATGCTTCAGATGAATTATGGATGTGGATCAACGATTCACCCTAGAGATTTGGTGCATGACCCGAAGATTTTATATGTCGGTGTAGGAGGTGGTATGGAATTGTTACAGTTCGCCTATTTTTCCAGACAAAAATCAGGTGTAGTGGGTGTTGATGTGGTGGATGAAATGCTTGCCGCAAGCCGTGAAAATTTTAAAGAAGCCGAAGAAAAAAATCCTTGGTTTAAATCTGAATTCGTGGATCTTGTGAAAGGTGATGCCTTAAATCTACCCATAGAAGATGAGAGCATAGATGTTGCTGCTCAGAATTGTCTTTTCAACATTTTTAAAATTGATGATCTGAAGAAGGCATTGGCGGAGATGTATCGAGTTTTGAAGCCTCATGGACGATTGGTTTTATCCGATCCTATTTGTGATCAAGAGATGCCGCAGTCATTAAAAGATGATGAGACTTTACGGGCTTTGTGTTTGAGTGGTTCGCTTCCGCTGAATGAGTATGTTAAGATGATGACGGATGCTGGATTTGGAACAATAGAAATTCGCGCCAAACGACCTTATAGAATTCTTTCCCCAAAACATTATGACACGGATAAAATGATTTATATCGAAAGTGTCGAAGTATGTGCCATTAAAGATCCAATGCCTGAGGATGGGCCATGTGTGTTTACGGGAAAGACGGCTATATACTTTGGTGATGAAGATCACTTTGATGACAATAAAGGTCATGTCATGCTTCAGAATCAACCAATAGCGGTTTGTGATAAAACTGCCGGAGCTTTGGCATCCTTAGGAAAGGACGATATTCATATCAGTGAATCGACCTATTTTTATGATGGCGGAGGATGTTGTTAATTTCAATGATTTAACCATAAAAAAGAGGACATCTAAATGAATAGATGTCCTCTTTTTTTTCGGATAATTATTCCACCGTTATTTTTTCTTGCAACAAGCTTTTTTACTTGTACAAGCTTTTTTCGCTGTTCCTTTTACTTCAGTTTTTTCCATGACTGCTGAAGCGACTTGAGCTGTTTCAGCGTCTTTTTGTTCGATGGATGCAGCTACTTTAGCGTAGCCTTCTTTTTTACATAAGGCCTTGCATTCCTCTACAGAAATTCCAAGTTTTTCTGCACAAGCTGCGATGTCGCAACAAGAAACACCAGCTTCCGTTTCCTTATTCGTCAGTTGTACCAAGCCTTCCGTTCTGTCGATTGATGCAGAAGCTACTTTTGTTGCATCGGTTTTAGCACAAGTTTTAGCACATTTAGCTTTGCACTCAGCTAAGGTCATTCCGTTTTTGGCAGCACATTCTTTAGTAGGCACGCACTTAGTGGTTTTCTCTTTTGGGCTTTCATTTGTCTTAACTGTTTCTTGAGCCATACTCATTGAAACAAATAGGAAGCAAGCCAATAGAACACTGATATACTTTTTCATTTTTTAGATTTTAACTTCTCTCAGAATCGCTGAGATACCGAATTTAATCATTCCTTCACAAAGCTACAGGCCAAGGGATCATGGTTTTGTTTAAAACTTGCTAAATCGGTGTTAATAAGTTGTTAAACGGATGAATACCAACTAAATAAGTATTCTCTTTGTATAAAATATTCACGAATTGTTAAGCTGGATCAAATCAAATCAAATTCCTTTCCTAAGTACGTTTGTCTGCTTGGCCTTAATGGCCTTGATGGCTTTTCAGATCAATTGGTTGTCTCAATCGCGTTCTTTAATTGAAGAGCAATTTGATCAAAAAGTTAATCTGGCCATTGGTAGCACCTTGTCAGATTTTAATGCGCAGCATGTCACCAACTTAGATTTAGAAAGTGTTCAGAACTGTAATGATGACGATAACTGTCAATACATTGATGTGGCCAATGGAACTTTGAGTTATTCGGATAAAAAAGAACTGGAAAAAAGCTTAAGTGATAACATGTCTTGTTTTGGAATCGATGAAAAGTACAATGTCGATATTTTCACAAGCAGTTGCGCGGCACCTACTGGCGGTAAATCTTTTTGTTGTAAAATTCCATCTACTGAAACTAAAGCATCCAATTATAAATTGGGAGTTTCATTCGATTCTAAAGACGACTATATCTGGGATCAAATGATTTACATGGTATTGTCTTTTATTCTGATCTTTCTCTTACTATCCGCAGTATCCTTCTACACCTTGTGGTCTTTATATAAGCAGAAAAAAACTACCGCAAATAATATTGATTTCTTCAATAATACGGCACACGAACTTAAAACACCTTTAACCAATATATCCTTGGCGATTAATTTACTTTCTAGGAAGCATGATACCATTAAGGAGGATAAATACGTTGAGATTATTAAATCAGAAAATAATCGATTGAAAGATCAGATAGAGAGAGTGCTATTCTTGTCTCAGGTTGAAAATGGTGAGTATCGCTTTAAAAAGGAGCAAATTTCATTGAATGATTTATTAAAAGAGGTGATTGGCCAGATGCAACTCATTATTGAGCAAAAAGACGCAGAGATTGATCTTGATTTGCCTTTCGGCGAATGGGAAATTCAGGGGGACTATTATCATCTTAGTAATGTATTTAGAAATCTGATCGATAATGCATTAAAGTATTGTGATCGGAAACCTAAGTTAAATGTTAGTCTAGAAGATTTGGGAAGCAAGGTTAAACTGGTATTCAAAGACAATGGAATCGGTATAAGTAAGGATGATCAGGAACTTATCTTCGAAAAGTTTCAACGTGTCAATACGGGTAATGTGAGAGAGGCGAAAGGCTTTGGGATTGGTTTGTCTTACGTGAAAACCGTTATAGAAATGCATAAAGGATTTATCAATGTGGAAAGTAAATTGAACGAGGGAAGTGAGTTTCAATTAATCATACCAAACGCATAATTTATGAATGAAAAAAGAATATTGGTTGTTGAGGATGATTTAAACCTTGGATTTCTACTTGTTGATTTTCTTGAGGCAGAGAATTTTAGAGTTAAATTATGTAAGGATGGTGTTTCAGGCTTGCAAGAGATTCAGAAACAATCATACGACCTTTGTTTGTTAGATGTGATGATGCCTAAGTTGGACGGATTTGCAGTAGCAAAAACCATGAAGAAGAAGGACATTAGCACTCCATTTATATTTCTTACTGCTAAGTCAATGAAGGAAGATAAGCTCAATGGCTATTCTGTTGGAGCTGAAGATTATATTACCAAACCCTTTGATGAAGAAGAACTTTTGTGCAAGATCAATGTGATATTAAGAAGGCAGAATAAGGATCAATTTGAATGTACCAATGAAGAATTCGCGATAGGAAATTTTGTGTTCAAACATAACCGACACGAACTGATCTTAAATGATAAAGTATATCGATTAACAGAAAAGGAAAACGACATCCTTAAACTCCTTTGTTTACGGGAAAATCAGGTGCTTAAGAGGGAAGAGGCTGTGGCCAAAATATATGGACGGCATGATTACTTCTTAGGTCGAAGCTTCGATGTTTACATTTCGAGATTGAGGAAATTACTTAAATCTGATCCAAGTATTGAAATCAAAAATGTCTTTAAAGTAGGATTTATATTAAATACGAAATCAGCTGCGGTAGAAGCATCTTAGAGATTAGTCAAAGAATTCGTTACAACATTCTTTAGAAAATCCTCTTTGAAGCGTTTCATCTGAATCGGGTAAGCCTTTTACCGTTTTATAAATAACTTGTCTTTCCAATGGATGATATTGGCTTCTAAAAGTTTCACGGGCATGATGAATATCAACATCACCAGAATTAAACTTAAGGTTCTTTTGTTCATGGTTCTTATTCGTTTTCTTTTTATCTAGATTTCTTAGTTTGTCTCGATACATGATCGTGTGTAGTTTACTATAATTACTGCAAAGAAACATATGTTATATTACCGTAATATGAACAAGCCGTTAAAAATTATCTATTCTTGTCGGTCTAAATGTTAATGAATCAAAGTTTGTGTTATCTTAGCGTTCCGTAATGACAACTCAGATTTATGGCTAAACATATATTCGTTACGGGCGGGGTGACATCCTCATTAGGAAAGGGAATAATTGCAGCTTCCCTTGCTAAATTGCTTCAAGCGCGAGGTTACAAAGTAACCATACAAAAATTCGATCCATACATTAATGTAGACCCTGGAACACTCAATCCTTACGAGCATGGTGAATGTTATGTGACGGATGATGGAGCAGAAACTGATCTCGATTTAGGTCACTATGAGCGCTTCTTGAATATATCTACCTCTCAGGCCAACAATGTCACCACAGGTCGGATTTATCAAACGGTCATTAACAAAGAAAGGAGAGGTGACTATTTAGGTAAAACAGTCCAAGTTATCCCACATATCACTGATGAGATTAAAAGAAGGGTCCTCCTGTTAGAAGAAAAGGATGATTACGATATTATCATTACCGAGATCGGTGGAACAGTGGGCGATATTGAGTCACTTCCTTATGTGGAAGCCATTCGTCAACTGAGACTTGATTTAGGGAAGGAGAACTGCCTTTCTATTCATTTGACCTTAATTCCATACCTGAGTGCTGCTAAAGAGTTGAAAACGAAGCCAACACAACATAGTGTTAAAGAATTACTGAAGGCAGGGATTCAGCCAGATATTTTGGTTTGTCGATGCGAACATAAATTAAGTAAAGAGGTAAGAAATAAATTGGCTCTTTTCTGTAATGTAGAAAAAGAGTCAGTCATTGAAGCATTAGATGCGGAGAGTATATATGATGTTCCGATTTTGATGTATCGTGAAAAACTCGATAAGATTGCCCTGAAAAAAATGGGAATGAAGGTGGGTAAATCCTTAGATCTCGAAGCTTGGAAGGCATTCTTAGGAAAATTGAAGAACCCAACGAGCGAGGTGAATATCGCATTGGTAGGTAAGTATAATGAATTACAAGACGCTTATAAATCTATTCACGAATCATTTGTTCATGCTGGGGCGAGTAACGAGTGCAAAGTGAACGTCATTTCTGTACACTCAGAGTCCATTACAAAAGGAAATGCCTCCGAAATATTGAGAAATGTACATGGTGTTTTAGTGGCTCCTGGATTTGGAGAACGAGGAATACGAGGGAAATTAAAGGCCATCCAGTATGTCCGAGAGAATAATATTCCCTTTTTTGGAATCTGCCTTGGAATGCAATGTGCGGTAGTTGAATTTGCCAATAATGTCATCGGTTTAAAATCAGCAGCATCTATGGAAGTGAAAGAAAATGCTGAACATCCGGTGATTCATTTAATGGAATCTCAGAAAGACATTAAAACGAAGGGAGGAACGATGCGTTTGGGTTCGTATAAATGTCAGTTGACTAAAGGTAGCCATTCGGCGAAAGCCTACGGAAAACAAATGATTGAGGAACGACATAGACATCGTTTTGAATTCAACAATAAATACACCAAGAAGTTTGAAAAGGCAGGGATGAATATGGTTGGCATTAATCCAGACAACAAACTGGTAGAGATAGTCGAAATCCCTGATCATCCATATTTTGTTGGGGTGCAGTTTCATCCTGAATTGAAAAGTCGAGCTGAAAGACCACATCCATTGTTCGTCTCTTTTGTGAAAGCAGCAGGAGATTATAGAAAGTCAAAAATCTAGTGACTTGAAGAAACTCAAGTTAGAAGAACTAGGTAGATTGTCCATTGAGGAGTTTAAAGCTCTAGATAAAATTCCGGTGATCATCGTTCTAGATAACATCAGGTCGGGGATGAATGTGGGTTCATTTTTTAGGACAGCAGACGCCTATGCATGTGAGCACATTATCTTAACGGGCATTTGCCCAAAACCACCGCATAAAGAAATCAATAAGACGGCTATAGGTGCGGATTCCTCAATGAGTTGGTCTTATGCGTCCTCTACGGAAGAAGCCATTCTTCAGCTTAAAGAAGAAGGCTATACCTTAGCCTCAATTGAACAAACCACTGAAAGTATCTCTTTACGAAATGTTGGTTCTAAATCTTTTGAAAAAATAGCCCTTGTCTTTGGGAATGAGGTAGATGGTGTTTCGGATGTCGCGATCTCCCTCTCTGATTTTTGTTTGGAAATTCCTCAATACGGCACTAAACACTCTTTGAATGTTTCTGTTTGTGGAGGTACTGTACTTTATGAACTAAGTCATTTTTTTAGGTCTAAATAATGTGCGTTACTTGTTTTGTCTTAATTTGAGAGACAAATCGCATCTTATGAGTAGCCTAAATTTTCCCATTCATTTTAAGTTTAAAATTTCCTCTTTATCGAATGACTTTAGTGCAACCGACAATGATGGAAATACCATTGCATATGTAAGGCAGAAAATGTTCAAACTGAAAGAGGATATTGAAATATTTTCAGATGAATCGCGACAACAAAAACTTTATCGAATTAGGGCTGATCGTTGGTTGGATTTTTCGGCCGCTTATTCTTTCTACGATTCGAGCCAACAAGGCATTGGTAAAATAGCGCGCAAAGGTTGGAGATCTATCTTTAAGGCGGAATATGAAATTATAGATCAGAATGAAGAATTCCAATTTCGGATTCAGGAAGAGAACGCTTGGATCAAAATAATAGATGGATTATTGGGTGAAATTCCTTTATTGGGTTTTCTGAGTGGTTACTTTTTTAATCCTACCTATTTATTGGAAGATAAAAATCAAAATGGGGTAGTAAGGTTAAGAAAGGTACAATCTTTCTGGGGACGAAGATTTATAGTCGAGAAGCTGAGGGATGTGGAATATGATGACGAAATAAGAATTGTACTGGGTTTGATGATGATGGTCTTGTTAGAAAGAAGTAGAGGTTAATAATATAATCCTTCCCTAGAATAATTAGGTTGACATTATGTTTTGAATTTATTCAATAACTCTGCTTTTCTGGATCTCGATATTGGAAGAATCGATCCATCTGACATTTCGATAGAGCCACCATCCTGATAGTGATATTTCGAGATGAAATTTTCAGAAATCAAATGGGATTTATGAATTCTGAAGAAACCATGATCGATTAACAGGGCTTCAATTTCTTTGAGTGTTTTAGCTAGAAATATTTGCCGTCCTTCTTTTAAGAAAATGCTACAATAATTACTATCGGATTTACATCTTATAATTTGTTTGATTTTTACAAATTCTAGTCCGTCCGAAGTAGGAAGCACAATTCGTTCAATTTCATCTTTTTTTTGCGATAAGTTATTGATCAAATAATTGAAATGATCATTGTTGAATCTTTTTGCTTTTCTGGAAATTTTGGAAATGGACTCTTTTAACTCTTTTCCATTCACTGGCTTTAACAAATAATCAATTGCACTAAACTTAAACGCTCGAATAGCGTATTGATCATAAGCAGTGATGAAAATGACATCAAAGTTTATTTTTTCAACAGCCTTCAAAAGATCAAATCCTGACATCCAAGGCATTTCGATATCTAAAAGCACAAGACTTGGGTTGAGTGAATTAATAGCTTTTAACCCTTCCTTTGGATCCACTAGTTCTGCGATGATTTCTACCTCCGGACAGTTTTTCTCTAACTCATATTTCAGTGCTTCTATTGCATGTGCCTCATCGTCGATAATGATTGTTCTGATCATGGATTTGTTGTTCTTAATGATTTTAAAGTACTTCCTTGAATTTTGGGTATGCTGATATTGACTCTAGTTCCAACGGCCATATCGTTTTCGTCGTAAAGGTCAATGGTTGTGATGTTCGTTTTTATATTGTAAATATCTTCTGTCAGTTTTATTCTATCTGCAGTGATTTTTGTTCCTAATGATTTCTTTTTATAGGGTGATTTTTTCTTAGACATTTTGGCGGAAGCCGATCTACCTATACCATTATCCTCTATGGTGCAAATGATCGTGCTTTGATCTTGGCTTATGTCAATGGACAACATGCCACCTTCCTTTTTATGCATTAAGCCATGCCAAATTGCATTTTCAATATAAGGTTGGATGATCATGGGAGGGATGTAAGTAATGTCCTCATTGATTTCTTTTTCGATATTTATAGAGTATTCAAATTGTTGATCAAAGCGCTTTTGTTCGACTGCAATATATAATTCGACGGCTCGAATTTCTTGTTCTAAACTGATGACCTTTTCGTTGGAGTTCTGTAGGATTTGTCGAATCAATCTTGAAAAGGTTGTGATATATTCTGCCGTGTCATCTTTACTTTTGTTGATGGCATAATGCTTAATTGAATTAAGGCAGTTAAAAAGGAAATGAGGATTCATCTGTGCACGTAAGGCTTGCATTTCGACCTCTGCGATTTGCTTTTTAAAATTGGCCTTCAATCTTTCTTCAACTCTGATTTTATCTGTACGCCATTTGAAAATTAAAAACAGAAATAGTCCCAAAGCACCGATGCCAATTAACTTAAACCAGAAGCTCTCTTGTAAAAGAGCTTCTGTATGAACTAGCAACTGTTTTTGATCTAAAATTTGATCTTTGCTTCGAACTCTTAGATTGATTTTGTTCGTTCCAGGATTCAATTCATTGATTTGTAACATTTTGTTGTCTATGGCTGGGCGCCAATGACAATTAGTGATTTGGTATTCGTAAATCAATGAATCTACAGCAGCGTTTGTCAATGAAAAAGAACATCCAAAATTTCGTTCTAACGGATTTAGTCGATATGAAAATTGGTCTAAGGAATCCATGTAATTCGATTTTGCTTTCTTCTCTCCATTGATAATTATTTCGTTCATAGTGATTTCTCCAAAATCTGGAGGAATGGATTTTATGAGAAGAGGCTCTTTGGATCGGATTAAATTCTCGCGTGCTTGGACACCCCAGAAATATCCATTTTTATCTATGCCTCCAGCATATATATTTATCAAGTAATTGTCCAATGGTCTATCGGGGTTCTTAAAAGCGTGATTTTCTTTAAATCGATCGTGATTCATATATACCTGGAGGACCTGATCTGTTTCTGTATCAATAATTTGTGGACCGAATGGTCGATCGCAAACTAAAATATATTGGCCATACGCTTTAAATGTATTAATGACTGGAATAAAATTTTGACCATATTTATTTGTAAAAGTATGACGAAGTACTTTTGTCCATGCTTTGGTTTTTAAATCATACTTCAATATTTGATTGCCATTTTTATCCCATGTACGTTGATCGCCACAATAAAGAATGTAAATAGCATCGCCTATTTTTACAAGGTCATTCATGTAGTCCATATAGCTTCCCCACTCAACATTGTCCAAATATCGAATGTATTCTATTTCCCAAATTCCTTTTTTTAAAAAGAATAATCCTTTTCGACCAACACCCCAAATGGTATTAGGATCCTTTGGATCAACAATGAGTTGACGAACGTAATCATAACTAGAGGCTCCATCTACTTTTATATCCTCTTCCCATAATTCATTGATGATTTTATTCTTGGCTTTATCAAATAGTACTAATCCCCATTTTGATCCCAATAAAAAAGAATCTTGCCCAATCATGGTCATAGAATGAATGTCTGCTTTGTAAGCTTCCAAGTTCTTGATATCATTTTGACCAAATGTTTTGAAAAGCCCGTTTGTAGGGTTAAATGTATTGAATCCTTTTTCTGTTGTTATATAAAGTTCATTATTGAAATTATACATTTTATGGGCCTCAGTATTATTGTAGCCGCTCCATTCTGATTTACCCCTTACATATGTCAAATGATGATTAGGATTAAGTTCAAATAGACCATGCCTAATCGAGGAAATCCAAAACGTACCATTATCATCAATGATATTGTCGTAAACATGAGTGATGAAAATATCTGAATTTGGGTAAACATGAGCCTCTATAGTATCATTTAAAACTTTGGGATTTAATGTCCAGTCTAACTGAGCCCAGATCGAATTGATGCATATAAATGCGCAGACTAATGTTTGTAATGTTCGTCTCAATTATGTTTTTGTGGTTAAAGAAGTAATCTCCCGAGTAAAAGATACAGAGGAGACTAAACTTCAACAAATTAACACCCTTAATTATATTTTAACTAAGGAAATAGATTTGGATATGAGACCATTCTGCAACTGTATAATGTAAACTCCAGACGGGAATTGTTCAATGGATATAGCTTGTTGGTCATTTGATTCTCCATGTAAAACTTCTCTTCCGAATTTGTCATAAATAACGAAGTCCGTTGTATTTGAATTGGAAGAGATAATATGGATTTCATCCTGACTCGGGTTAGGGTAAATTCCAATGTCATGCTTTGTATAGATCCTTTCATTAAGGACATTGGAATATTCAATTGAACCATCTAAGTCCATCATTTTAAGTCTGTAATAGTTGTTGCCTTGTTCTGGAAATTTATGTAGATAATGGTATGAATTAAGCCCTGATTCTATTTTGACCAGTTTCTCAAACCTAAGATTGTCTACTGAATGTTCTAATTCAAATGAGTCAAAGTTGATTTCTGTGGCTGTCGCCCAATGTAATCCTACTTGTTCATTTCTTACATCAGATGTAAAGCTGAGTAATTCTACAGGTAAGGTTCCGGTTAGCGGAGTGTTTTGTCCATGTGCATAAAAAGTGGAGAAAGAAGAGACATTACCTTGTACATATATATCGCCTCCAGTACCATAAGTTCCACTTCCAGTTTGACTCACAAAATTTCCAGCGCCTGTGAAAACGCCGTCACAATCCGTCGTTGTTTTGGTGAAATCCAAATCCGCGACAGTCATGATGCTCGGATCCATGGCTTGTAGGTCAAGGAATTCTTGTTGCGTGTAATACATTCTAATGGAAACGGCAAAACTTGTTGGTTGATTTGTAGGTGTGATTACGATATCTCGATCCATATATGGGATGCCAGCTGTTCTCGCCGAAGACGATTTGTACACACTAAAATCGGTTGACCCTAAATTATTTCCATTTGGCCTGATGCTGCAAAGGATATTTCCAGATGCATCAAATACATCGTGCCAGTAGTTGTCGTTTGTTGAATTGAAATTTATCGTAGCCACTAATATACAAGCATCTAATGGTGGATCAATGATGTCATCTTTATCCTCACATTGAGCTTCAACATCTGAGATACCATTACAATTTCCAGTATTGTTGGATATGAAGCTTGTCCCTCCTTTTGCGATATGGTGACAAACCATCTCAACGCTACAATCCGATAAGGAGGCATTGTCTTTTATAATGACTTCTCCGATTAAATTGATCGCTCCATTATTTAAACCAGATATATCACTTAGGCTTGCATTGGCATTGATGCGCAAGGTATCTTTAATCAATATTAGATTGTTTAGACCAGATATGGAAGTGAGCATGTCGTTGTCATAAATCACTAATCCCTTAAATACTGAACTATTAGAATTAATTTTTTCCAATTGATTAAATTCGGGAATAGATGTTAATTTAGGGTTTTCTTCAATTTGTAAAGCATCATCTATTTCTTTTAATGCCCCAAATCCAGCAATACTTACCAATTCATTATTTTTTGTAAGTGTCAATCTTTTTCCTATAAACTCTAGTTGATTAAAACCGTCAATGTGAGTTAGTGCATCATTGTTGTTTATATTTATTCGGCCAGTCGTAGTTTCTAAAATTTTGTTAAAGCCTGTTATGCTTGTTAGTTTGTCGTTTCCAACAATACCGAATCCTATATTCCCACTCCCAACATAATAGCAGGCTAATTCCAAATTGTCAAAGCTTGGAATTGATAATAATTCTGGGTTATATCCAATACTGAAATCCTTTTTAACATAAATAAGTTCATCAAATCCGCTGATCGAACTTAAAATGTCATTATAATCTATATCTAGCGAACCTTCGACAAAAAGAAGGTTGGAAAAATCAGGAATAGACGTTAATTGGTCGTTATAGTGAATGCGTAGGTTACCTTCTATAATCACCATGGAATTAAGATTGGATAAATCTGTGATCGGGTCGGACGCACTATTGCTTTTTATTTCTACATTTCCTTGGACGGTGGTGCATCCTGAAAAGTTGTCTACTTCTGTTTGTGTCTCAAATTTTAAATCACCAATACAAATACCGAATCCACATTTATTTTCAACAGCGGTTTGGTCAATACAGTCAGTATCATTACCACTAATCGTTGCGGATCCACTCAAAGCTAGAAAATCACAAACGTACTGGATGTGGCAATAATTTAAGTTCGCATTATTTGTCAAGCTTAGATTTCCAGTAAGTTTATTGAGGTTAGTTAGACCTAATAAATCGACAATACCCCCTGAATTAGTAATGGTTAAATTTCCATGGATCTCTTCTATGATCCCAAGTCCAGACAGGTCTGTAATCGGATCTGCCGAATCTGTGCTTTCAATCGTAATATTCCCATTTACAACAGCACATCCTATATAGTTAGTTATATCCGCTTGTGAGTTGAATGTAAAGTCCTTTGGTGGGCATATACCATCACATAAATCGTCTACAGTCGGAACATCAACACACAAATCATCATTTCCTGAAATCGTTATATTGCCACCCATATTTATTTTGTCACAAACTGCAGTAATGTGGCAAATATCTAAACTGGGGTTATTTGTGATGGTGATGTCGCCAGAAATTGAGCTTAGTAGTTCAAGTCCAGATAAGGCAGACATAGTTCCATTGTTTTTAACAATTAAGTCACCTGGTAAATTGGTCATTGTGGGATCAAAGGACATGAGTTGGA
>JAHDBI010000010.1:53183-58727 GCA_020630475.1 Saprospiraceae bacterium | reverse complement strand
TTTTGTTTTATGATGTATCTTAGGATTTCATAAATCTTTTCACATGAAATTCGATACTAAAGTGATACATGCGGGTGTTAAACCTGATCCGAGTACGGGTGCCATCATGACACCTATTTTTCAAACTTCCACATATGTCCAAGCCTCTCCTGGTGATCACAAAGGGTATCAATATGCGCGTTCACGAAATCCTACTAGAACTGCTTTGGAGCAAAATCTAGCGGCCCTAGAAAATGGTTTTGACGCGGTTTGTTTTAGTAGCGGATTGGCTGCTCTGGATGCCATTTTAAAAATGCTTAAACCTGGTGACGAAGTTATTTCTACCAATGATCTTTACGGAGGCTCATTTCGCCTCATGTCCCAAGTCTTTCAGAAATATGGTATTGAATTCAAGTTTATTGATCTACAAGATGTAGAAAATATCGCCAAACATATCAATTCGAAAACCAAAATGATTTGGGTGGAAACCCCCACCAATCCAATGCTTAATATTATTGATATAAAGGCCGTTGTCGAACAATCCAATGAAAATATTCTGGTTTGTGTGGATAATACCTTCGCATCACCTTACTTGCAACAACCTTTATCCTTGGGTGCTGATTTGGTCATGCATTCTGCTACGAAATATTTGGGAGGGCATTCTGATGTCATACATGGTGCGGTTGTCGCAAAAACAAAAGAAATAGCTGATCAATTACATTTCATACAAAATGCAGCTGGTGCTGTTCCAGGTCCGCAAGACTGCTTTTTGGTTTTACGGGGCATAAAAACTTTGCATTTAAGAGTTCAAAGGGCTTGTGAAAATGCCTTTGAAATTGCTAAGTTTTTAAAGACTCATCCAAAAGTTTCGAAAGTTTACTATCCTGGTTTAGAATCTCATAAGAATCATCATGTTGCAAAAAGACAAATGAATGGATTTGGAGGAATGGTATCTTTTGATCTTCACGAAAATACTTTTGATGCTGCTAAAAAAGTATTGTCATCCGCTCAATATTTTTCTTTAGCGGAGTCGTTAGGAGGTGTTGAGTCTCTTTTTGGTCATCCTGCTACGATGACCCATGGTTCGATTCCAAAAGAAGAAAGACTCAAAGTAGGAATAACAGATTCACTAATACGACTAAGTGTTGGAGTTGAAGATATCAATGATTTAATTGAAGACTTAGACAAAGCATTGGCTTAAGCCATATTATAACTACCTTATATTCGTTGTGTTTAACTCCAGATCAAGTATAAAATTTGTTCTTTTTTAATTATATTTCTGATGAAAAACGAACCTAGAGAGGAATCTCTAAACTAAACCAACTTCCTACCAATTGAAACGTATTGCCTTTTTTGGCTAATCGCATAACCCCGATTAAGCTTGAAATGACGCTTTAGGTCCGACTATTTTATTTTTCAATTATCGTCTATGATTGTGAATAACATGACCAGGGTTTGCTGTATTATCTCTTTTGTAATTTTTCTTGTTTCTCCTTTGCATTTATTTGCTCAACCTGCAAATGATGACTGTGCAAATGCAACACCATTAACCATTGGTACGAACTGTGTAAATACTGTCGGCACTAATGTAGCAGCGACTGATTCAGGAATCAATCCATCTTGTGCCAATTTTTCGGGAGGTGATGTTTGGTTTAGTGTAGTTGTTCCTGCAAGTGGTGCTATCACGGTTACCTTAAGTGATGCTGGAGGATTTACTGATTCTGGAATGTCTATATATGATGGTTGTGGAGGAACAGAGATAGAGTGTGATGATGATGATGGACCAGGCCTAATGAGTGAAATTATTTTGACTGGACAAACCCCTGGTGTAACCCTTTATATCGCAGTATGGGAATGGGGAAATAATTCATTCGGTAATTTCAATATTTGTGTCACCGAACCACCTGTTGCGACTAATGATGATTGTGCCAGTGCAATCCCAATCACAGTAAATTCATCTTGCGTTAACACAACGGGGACTAACGAAGGGGCTTCTGATTCTGGTATCAATCCAACTTGCGCTAATTTTTCAGGAGGTGATGTTTGGTATAGTGTCGTTGTTCCACCAAGTGGAAATGTCACAGTTACCTTGAGTGATGCTGGAGGATTTACGGATTCTGGAATGGCCATATATAATAGTTGTGGTGGCGCTCAAATTGCCTGTGATGACGATGGGGCATTAGGACTTTTTAGTGAAATAGAATTAACTGGACAAACTCCTGGAGCAACCTTATATATAGCCGTGTGGGAATGGGGGAATAACTCTTTTGGTCCTTTTAATATTTGTGCTACTGAACCTGCGGATTGTAGTGCTGTGACCAACATGGATTGTACTGGAGCAACAGTTGTATGTGATAATAACAATATCGTCTTTACACCTTGTGGTGTAGGGGTGGACGATTTTGCAAGTCCTTCAAATGATCCAGATTGTTTAAGTTTTGGAGAAAATGAATCCGCTTGGTATTACTTTGAAATTGATGACAACGCCCCACCAAACCAGACCATAGAATTTGATATCAATCCTACTGGTGGATTAGTCGATTACGATTTTGCAGTATATGGTCCAGATGTAGATTGTGGCGCATTAGGAAGTCCGATTCGTTGCTCATATGCTGCTGGTGATGGAATTACAGGTGTTGGAAGTGGGGCGTCCGATTTTTCAGAAGGAGCTACTGGTGACGGCTATGTTGCAGCAATCACTGTCCAACCAGGTGAAGGATATTTTGTATTAGTAGATAATTATAGTGCAGATGCTACAGGTTTTGATTTGTCCTGGGGAGGGACAGCAGCAGATGATTTAGATTGCTCTGCGGACCCGTGTGCAGTTACTGTAACTATAAGTAATATTCTTTGTGATGATAACGGGACACCCTGCGATCCATCAGATGACACTTTTACCTTCGATGCTTTAGTCGAAGGGGTAAATGGAGGAACAAATTGGTCAGCAAATGACCCTAATAATGAATCTGGAACCTTCGGATCAACCGTCAATTTTGGACCTTTTCTAATTAGTGGTGGAGATTTAACAATTACATTTTCCGATACAAGTGATCCAGCAAATTGCTTTGAAGATGTTGACATTGTTGCACCACCTACTTGCTCAGATGGTACTCCTCCTGTGGTCAGTGCAAGCGCTAATGATGCTAGTTGTGGTAACAATAATGGTGATGTAACCATCTCCTGGACAGGAGGAACACCTACATTTGATATCACGGGTGACTTGACTCAGAATAATGCCACTTCACCGCACACATTTACTATGCTAGGTATGGGTACTTATACTGTAACAGTTACAGATAGTGATGGATGTACTGATACTGCAACTGTAATGGTAAATGATACTCCAGGTCCGATAGTAACTGGCTCAGGAGTAGATGCTACTTGTGGAGATAATAATGGAGAAGTAACCATATCCTGGACGGGTGGTACACCAAATTATAATATCACCGGAGATCTGACTGGAACAAATGTTAGTTCTCCACAAGTCTTTTCTAATCTACCGACGGGTACGTATAATGTGACTGTTACGGATGATAATGGATGTACAGATACTGCCTCAATAATAATTGGAGATTCACCTGATATTGCACCTATGATTAGTTCGACTGACGCTACTTGCGGTAATACAGATGGTACCATAACGGTGAGTTGGACGGGAGGGACTTCACCTGTAGATATTACTGGTGACCTCATTCAATCTAGTGCTTCTAATCCTCACGTTTTCACTAATCTTGGGGCTGGTACTTATAATTTAGTTGTTACCGACGCTAATGGTTGTTCTGGTACAGTTAGTGCTACCATCAACAGTTTCAATGGACCCATGGCAAGTTTCACACAAATAGATCCTACATGCGGGCTTATGAATGGTTCGATAACCATTTCCTGGACAGGAGGGACTGCAAATTTTGATATTTCCGGTGATCTTAATCAAACTAATGCCAGTTCACCCCATACATTTAATATGTTGGGTGCTGGATCATATACTGTTGTTGTTACTGATGCTAATTCATGTACTTCTGAATTAATGATCACATTAACGGATACTCCAGGACCCATATTAAGCCTTAGTTCAAATGATCCCACTTGTGGATTAAACAACGGTGATATTACGGTGACCTGGACAAATGGTGTAGGACCTTTTAATATATCCGGAGACTTAATAATGAATGGTGCTAGTTCACCTCAAACGTTTACCAATCTTGCACCAGGGACATATAATTTAATCATTACCGATGCCAATGGATGCACAGATTCGGAATCAATAACTATTACGGATCAGGCTGGTCCGATGGCTTCCGCCAATGCCATGGATGCCCTATGTGGAAATACCGATGGATCGGTGACCATTTCTTGGAGTGGTGGAACTGCCCCTCTAGATATTACAGGAGACCTTATTCAAACCAACGCTAGTTCTCCAGAAACTTTCTCTAATCTTGCTGCAGGTACTTACACTGTTACGGTAACAGATGCGAATGGTTGTAGTGATGTAGTTTCTGCGACTGTTAATGATGTAGGTGCACCTATGGCAAGTGCAAGTGCTACGGATGCTTCATGTGGAAATAATAATGGAACAATTACTTTAAGTTGGACTGGAGGGACTGGGCCTTATAACATATTTGGAGATGAATCTGTGACTGGGGCTACGTCACCTCATGTGTTTATAAACTTACCGTCTGGTTCATATAATTTTGTCGTAACAGATGCTAATGGCTGTTCGGATACCGCTATGATTATTATTGGTGATACTGCTGGACCAGATATATCAGGCACGGCTGGTGATGCAAATTGTGGAATGCCCGATGGTTACATTACGGTGACCTGGACGGGAGGGACAGGGCCATTTGATTTAACGGGTGACATCAATTTAACCAACGCTTCTTCACCTCAACAAGAAACTGGTTTGGCAAGTGGAAACTATACTGTAACGGTCACTGATGTGAATGGTTGTACGGATGAAGTAATGATTACTGTTGGGGATATTCCTGGCCCTGATCTAATGGGCGTTCCTACAAATGCCAATTGTGGAAATAGTGATGGCGAAATCACCTTTACTTGGTCAGGAGGAACAGGACCGTACGATTTATCTGGAGATTTAAATCAAAGTAATGCCACCTCTCCTCAAAATTTCTCTAATCTATCTTCTGGAAATTATAACGTTGTGATCACTGATGCAAATGGCTGTACAGATGATTTGACGGTAATGGTAGGTGATTCACCAGATGTAATGGCCAATGGTATTGCCACAAATACAACATGTGGAAATAACGATGGAACTGTGACGATTTCTTGGTCTGGGGGTACGGGGCCATTTGATATTTCCGGAGACTTAAATTTAAACAATGCCAGTTCACCAGAAACATTTACTGGACTTTCGTCCAATACTTATACAGTGACTGTTACGGACGCTAATGGATGTACGGACACGGCCACTGCCACCGTAGGAAATGCTAACGGACCCACTGGATCATCGACTTTTATAGATGCTAATTGTGGAAATAGTGATGGAAGTATCACAATCTCATGGACTGGAGGAACAGGACCATATGATATCAATGGAGATCTAAC
>JAHDBI010000010.1:49426-53083 GCA_020630475.1 Saprospiraceae bacterium | reverse complement strand
AGCGCCATTTGATATAAGCGGTGATTTTACTTTTGCAAATGCCATGTCTCCACAATTATTTTCTGGTTTAAGTACAGGAACATATACGGTGACCATTACGGATTCTAATGGATGTACGGACACGGCTTCAGTAATGGTAGGAGATATTCCAGGTCCTGACATTAGTGCAACGGCTACAGATGCTAGTTGTGGAAATTCTGATGGTACCATCACAGTCAATTGGTCGGGAGGTGCCGGACCATTTGATATAAGCGGTGATATCAATATGGTAGGCGCATCTTCACCCGAACAATTTACCAACCTACCCACAGGGATATATAATATTACCATTACGGATGCCAATGGATGTACGGATGATACTATGGTAGAAATCATGAATACTGCTGGTCCCATGGCTTCAGCAAGTTCAACTGATGCCAATTGCGGTAACGCTGATGGAACAGTGACGATTTCTTGGTCTGGTGGACAAAGTCCGTATGACATCGCCGGTGATTTAAATTTAATGAATGCCAATTCACCCGAACAATTTACGGATCTATCGAGCGGTACCTACTTTGTTACAGTAACTGATGCCAATGGATGTACAGATACTGCGTCCGTCGATGTAGGAGACTCTCCTGATGTTTCAGCTTCGGCGACAGCCACCAATACTACCTGCGGAAGTAATGATGGAACGGTGACAATTTCTTGGACTGGTGGTACAGGGCCATTTGATATTACAGGCGATTTAAACTTATCAAATGCAAGTTCTCCGGAAACATTTATGGGCTTGTCTTCTGGAACTTACACAGTTACTGTAACTGATGTTAATGGCTGTACGGGTACTGCTAGTGTTTCCATAGGAAATGATAATGGACCAACAGCCAGTATGACCAATTTTGATCCAACTTGTGGAAACAATGATGGTGAGATTCAATTAACATGGATGGGAGGTTTAGGGCCATATAGTGTTACAGGAGATTTTACATTGACCAATGCCAACTCTCCGGAAACCTTTTCCAACTTACTGGCTGGTTCGTATACGGTAACTGTAACTGATGCCAATGGATGTACTTCTGTGGCCTCAACCACATTGACAGATATTCCTGGTCCTGATTTATCTACAAATACAGTCAATACGATTTGTTCTGAGGCCAACGGTTCGATTACTCTAAGCTGGTCTGATGGAACCGGACCATTTGATATTACAGGTGATTTAACACAGAGTAATGCGAGTTCCCCAGAAGTTTTTAACGACCTTTTGGCTGGTTCATATACAGTTACGATTACTGATGCTAATGGATGTTCGGACACTGAAACTATCAACCTAACCGATAGCCCAGGACCGATTATGAGCAGTTCGAGTATGGATGCCACTTGCGGAATTAGTAACGGAAGTATTACGTTAAGTTGGACGAATGGAAATGGCCCATTTGATATTACAGGTGATCTAAACTTGTCAAATGCTTCTTCACCACAGAGTTTTACAGGATTGGCTTCCGGGACTTATAATTTGTTGATTACCGATGCCAACGGATGTACGGATGATCTGTCAGTTGTTATTTCAGATACAACTGGCCCACAAGTCAATATGGTCGCGACAGATGCCAATTGTGGTAATGCAGATGGTTCGGTGACCATTAGTTGGAGCGATGGGGTAGGTCCATTTGATATCAGTGGTGATTTTAATTTAGTGAACGCCTCATCACCTCAACAGTTTAACGCTTTATCAAGTGGTCTTTATTCAGTGGTTGTCACCGATGCCAATGGTTGTACTGGTACTGCTAGTGTTACCGTAAATGATGTGCCTGGCCCTGATGCTAGTGTGATTACTACAAGCGCCAATTGTGGCAATGCAGATGGAACTGCTTCAATTTCATGGACGGGAGGAACAGCCCCTTATAATATAACTGGAGATTTAAGTGCGAGTAATGTGAGTTCGGCTCATCTATTTTCAAACCTTGCTTCAGGGAATTATAATATTGTAATTACCGATGTCAATGGTTGTACAGATGATGTTATGATATTGATCAATGATACTCCTAGCCTTTCGGCGAATGCGACTTCTACTAATTCAAGTTGTGGGAATAATGATGGGAGTATGACCATCAGTTGGTCAGGAGGTACTGGTCCTTTTGATATCACTGGTGATTTAAATCAAACTAATGCATCCTCACCTCATACTTTTATGGACCTTTCGTCGGGAACTTATAATGTAACTGTTACTGACGTAAATGGATGTACGGATATTGCAACTGCGACTATTGGAAATTCAAATGGTCCTACCGCAAGTGCTTCTTCTACTGATGCGACATGCAGCAATGCGAATGGAACAGTTTCTATCACATGGAATGGTGGCGTTGGGCCTTATAGCATTAGTGGGGATTTGACCCAAACAAACGCCTCTTCACCTCAAGTCTTTTCTAATTTACCTGCAGGAAATTATAATGTAATTGTCACTGATGGAAACGGATGTACTTCAGTGGCTTCAGCGACAATTACGGATTTAGCTGGGCCAGTTGCTCAAGGAACCGAAATTGATGCGACCTGCGGTAACGCCAATGGAACTTTAATAATAACTTGGACAGATGGTATAGGTCCGTTTGAAATTTCAGGTGATCTTAATCAGACAAACGCAAATTCACCTCATACATTTAATGGATTGTCAGCGGGCAATTATAGTATAATGATAACTGATGCCAATGGTTGTACCGATAATTTGAACTTAAACATAGGAGATTCAGCAGCACCCACTTTGAATGCTTCGAGCTTAGATGCAAGTTGTGGGAATAATGACGGTTCTATTACGCTCAGTTGGACAGGAGGTACAGGGCCTTTTGATATCAGCGGTGATTTAAATTTGACCAACGCAAATTCACCACAAGTATTCAATGGTCTTTTTTCAGGTTCTTATGACATTATCATAACAGATGCCAACGGTTGTACAGATATGGTGTCAGTAATTATCGGTGACACTTCAGGGCCATTATTGGATGCTTCTGGTCAAAATGCCAATTGTGGAAATAGTGATGGAATCATAACGCTCACATGGGTTGGAGGACAAGGACCATATAATATAACTGGAGATTTAAATTTAACAAATGCTAGTTCTCCTGAACAATTTATCGGGCTTCCTTCAGGGACGTATAGTGTGACCATTACAGATGTCAATGGTTGTACTGATGAAGCTATTGTTCCAATTTTTGATGATCCAGGTCCTAGTTTAAATTTAAGTTCCATTGATGCCAATTGTGGGAATCCAGATGGAAGCATAACAGCTACATGGTCGAACGGTACAGGACCGTTTGATATCAGTGGAGATTTATCTCAGTCAAATGCTTCTAGTCCTCATCAATTTAATAATGTTGCTTCAGGTGTTTATACGCTTATTGTGACCGATGTCAATGGATGTACATCATCACAAACAACAATTATTAATGATACACCTGGCCTTTCGGCGAATGGTACCGCGACAAATACGAGTTGTGGAAGTAGTGATGGAAGCGTAACAGTGAGTTGGAGTGGAGGTACAGGACCTTATGATATTACAGGTGATTTAACTCAAACCAATGCGATATCTCCATTCCAGTTTAATATGCTTGGTTCAGGTACATATAATTTATTAGTTACGGATGCCAATGGATGTACTGACGATTTATCTGCTACCGTGGGTAATAC
>JAHDBI010000010.1:38129-49326 GCA_020630475.1 Saprospiraceae bacterium | reverse complement strand
TAGTTACGGATGCCAATGGATGTACTGACGATTTATCTGCTACCGTGGGTAATACAGATGGTCCTACTGCCAGTGCTTCAAGTTCTGATGCCAATTGTGGAAATATGGATGGTATTGTAATTGTTAGTTGGGGTGGAGGAACTGGTCCATATGACATCACTGGTGATTTGGCGCAAGCCAATGCAACAAGCCCTCAAATCTTTAATAACCTTTCTGGCGGTAACTTCAATATTATCGTGACAGATGCGAATGGATGTTCGTCTCAAGCATCTGCGGTTGTCAATGATTCACCTGGTCCAGTTTTGAGTAACGGTTCTACTGATGCGAGTTGTGGAGTTGATAACGGAGTGATAATTTTTAATTGGACCGATGGAACCGGACCTTTTGATTTATCGGGAGATTTAAACGCTACAAATATTACTACTCCATATATCGTCAATAATTTATCGAGTGGTACATACAACGTGACACTTACAGATGCGAATGGATGTTCATCTATGTCGACTGCCGTAATCGGAAATTCGAATGGCCCTTCAGTTGTTACAAACTTTTCTGATGAGAATTGCAGCAACATGGATGGTACGATTACCTTGAATTGGGGTGGTGGAACAGGACCGTTTAATATTACAGGAGATTTAAGTTTGACCAATGCAACATCACCACAGTTGTTCACGGGCTTGGCATCAGGGACATACAATTTAACATTAACGGATTCAAACAATTGTTCATCTGAACATTCGATAACCATCGAAAATGTGGAAGGTCCAATATTAGAATTGACGAGTTCCGTAGCCTTTTGTGGAAACAGTAATGGAAATGTGATTGTGAATTGGACTGGCGGAGAAGGTCCTTACAATATTACGGGTGACTTCAATTTAAATGACGCTAGTTCGCCTCAAGTTTTTATGGGAGTAGGAACTGGAATGTATTCTATAATTATAACGGATGCCAATAATTGTTCAAGTGCAGATCAGATTGAAGTAACCGAAGAAAGTGGGCCGGACTTAATGGCCGTAAGTGAGTCAACTTCTTGTGGAGAAGATAATGGATCAATAAGTATAAGTTGGACCGATGGCACTGGACCATTTAATTTATCGGGTGATATTACAGCCATTGGCGTAAGCCAAAATCAAAACTTTACTGACCTATCAAGCGGACAGTACAACTTGATATTAACGGATGCCAATGATTGTACTTCTGAATTTATGATTGAAATAGAAGATTCTGAATCAGTAAGTTTGACCAGTTCGGCTACAAATACGAGTTGTGGTGTTTCGGATGGTACAATAACCTTAGAATGGGTGGGAGGTACATCGCCATTTGAAATCTCTGGAGACTTACAGGCGTCAAATGCCATGTCTCCTTATACATTTCAAAGCTTAGGTTCAGGATTTTATAATCTAGTGGTGACCGATGCTGATGGTTGTTCATCTACTGTTTCAGCAACTATTGGAAATACTGATGGACCAACTGCCAGTGCATCTTCATCTGAAGAACATTGCGATTTGAGTGATGGAAGTGTAACGATCGATTGGAATGGGGGTACCGGTCCTTATGATATTACAGGAGATTTAAATCAAACGAATGTAACGGCACCTTTTGTATTTGATAACCTTGAAGCGGGTTCTTACTCTATAATTGTGACGGATATCAATGGTTGTAGTTCGATTGCGTCAACAACAGTGAACGAATTGGATGGTCCTATGGTTTCTGGGCAAGCTAATTCCACCAGTTGTGGAAATGACGATGGTGAAATCACGATTACATGGACAAATGGTGAAGGACCGTTTACGTTAACTGGAGATTTATCTGCGCAAAATATTACAAGCCCTCATGTCATCTCTGATTTAACCGTTGGTAACTATATTTTGACCATAACAGATATCAACAATTGTAATGATGAAATAACCATTGAGATCACCAATCAAGATGGACCGACCGCTACTGCAACTGCAACTGAAGTCACTTGTGGAAATAGTGATGGTATAGTTACGGTGGATTGGACAGGTGGTGAAGCTCCATATGATATCACTGGTGATTTGGTTCAATTTAGTGCTACAGCACCGTTTGATTTTACGGGTCTTAGTATCGGTAGTTATGACATTGTTGTCACGGATGCCAATGGATGTTCAAGTCCGGTTTCAGTAATGGTGACCAATAGTGATGGACCAGTACCAACGGCGATGAATACAGACGCGACATGCGGTAATGCAGATGGTACCATAGTCATAGAATGGACAGGCGGTGAAGCCCCTTACGATATATCCGGAGATCTGAATTCTTTAAATGTTGTTTCGCCTAGTACGTTCACTGATTTGCCTTCTGGCGAATATAATCTTATTGTAACCGACTTCAATGGATGTTCGGCAAGTGTAAATGTTGAAATATTAGATCAAGGTGGACCACTAGCGAGTATATCTGGAATAGATGCTAATTGTGGTATGACAGATGGTTCGATTACGATAGAATGGTCAGATGGTCAAGCTCCATTTAATATCTCAGGAGATTTAAATCAAATGAATGCTAGCTCTCCAGCAGTGTTTTCATCCTTGTCTGCTGGATTATATGAGATGATAGTTACAGATGCTTCTGGTTGTAGTGTTGAAGTTTTTTATACCATTGACGATATCGATAATTTAGAATTGACCCTTACGGAATCTCAAGCTACGTGTGGTTTAGCTAATGGTAGCCTAATCGTTTCGTGGACAGGAGGAACAGCTAACTTTAATATTTCAGGAGACTTAACCGCGACTAACGTAACAAGTCCACATATTTTCACAGACCTTGGGTCAAGTGATTATCAAATAACAATAATTGACGCGAATGGATGTATGCAATCCGATATGATCACTTTAGGGAGTACACCTGAAGTGAATGTTAGTTGTAGTGAACTAAATCCTGCATCTGCCCCAGGCGCACTAGATGGAGAGGCGGAAATAATGATTTCCGATGGAACAGAACCATTCCAATTAGATTGGGATGGTCCTGATTCCAATGATGGAAGTTTAAATGCACTAAGTTCAGGAGTAACGGTTCTTTCTGCTCTAGCAGAAGGAGATTATACCGTATTAGTTACTGATGCGAATGGATGTACGACGAATTGTGTGTTTACCATTTCGGGAACAGGTTGCGAATTAGAAGTTGAAGGTTTTGCAAATGATGTGAATTGTTTTGATGGGAATGATGGATCAATAGAAATGACTGTTTCTGGTGCAAATGGAAACGTTACGTACAGTTGGGATGTATCTGGTGTCGAAGGAGAAGATCCAGAGGGATTAAGTCCAGGAATTTATACGGTAACGATTGAAGACGAAGCGGCATGTTCGATTATTGAAACTTTCGTGATAGAAAATGGAATCGAATACAATATAAATTTGATGGCTAATCCAATGGTGATAAATCTTGGGGATTCTACGATTTTAGAAACTAATACAGACTTAGGAGAAGGGGTGATTAATCAAATCATGTGGACTGGAGAAGCTATTGAATGTGATTCTTGTTTGATAACAAGTGTCATGCCTGATGAAACTACAGAATATGCTATAACGCTCATTGATGATAATGGCTGTGAAATATCTGCGAGTATAATTGTTCAAGTGATCGAACTTGGAATTGATGTTTATGTTCCTAATGTCTTTCATCCAGATGGCGATGGAATGAACGATTACTTCTTTCCAATGAGTGCAGATAATGAAATCGAATCTGTGAATTATATGACCGTGTTTGATCGATGGGGTAATCGGATTTTTCACCGAGAAAAATTCTCTTCAGGAGATCCAAGCTTAGGCTGGGACGGATTGTTTAAGGGTAATGAAGTGAATCCAGGTGTTTTTGTTTATTTGATGGAAGTTGTTTTGGCTTCGGGAGAAATTAGGTTGTTGAAAGGAGATGTGACGGTGATAAGGTAATTTAAGATTTAAGATTTAAATTTCTAAACTTCGATGGAGTGGTATCTGTAAACTTTTTGAATGAGGCATTAAATGAAGATTTAGATTTAAAGCCAGTCATATTTGCTATTGTTTCGATAGTATATTTGTGATTGTCTGGATCTAAAAGCAGTTCTTTGGATTCTTCTATTCGATAATGATTTATAAACGAATTAAAGTTTTTGTCAAACTCTTCATTGATTACATAAGAAAGGTATTTGGTATTTGTATTTAGTTCTTGTGAAAGGGAATGAATGTTTAACGTATTTTTTAAGTATGGTTTTTCATTTTTCATTAAAGCGACGAGGTTTTTAGATATTTCATTTCTTTTTTCAATATCTAATTTGTCGTCTTTTGCATTCTCTGTATTAAACTCCTTGTTGCGATTACCAAAGAAGAGTAAGAAAACAACATAAATCAGTAAAGCAATTCTCATGATTATCTTTCCCGATGGAGAAAGTAGTTGTGAAAAGTATATCATAAAAATAACAATGGCAAAGCTGATTATAAACATCAACATCCACTGTAAGGTTTTGTTAATATTAATATCCTGAGTCATCTTTAGCACTACTTTACGCTTCAAGAAAAGCTTAAATGAAAAGTAGATATAAAAAACGTTTTGCACTAAAAAAACAAAAGCCAATGCAAGTAGATTGGCATAAGTTCTTATGTTGTCCAGTAAGGTATAGTTTTGAGTATCTGGTTCAATGTTATAAAGCGCTATAAAAGAGAAGATGTTTATAATTAGGAGGGCAACTGCTGGATAATAATGCTTCCCAGAATTATTCAGAATTTTCTCGCTTTCTTCGCCTTTTACTAGGGAAACAACATATAAATACATTGAAGGGGGTAGCAATAATGATAAAACGAAAAACATCAAGGAACAAAAAACTAATATTGGGTGGGCATTTTCAGTACCAAAAATACTTGGTAAAAGGGTTTGAACAAAAATCAACCCTAAAACGGTTAGGTAAATCGCAAATCTCCGATTCGATTCTAGCTTTTCTTTCTTGTTGTAAATGAATATAGCTCCGCCACAGCAGAGTAAACTCAGAATTCCTAGAATAACAATTTTAACCTCCATTATGTGGTTTTTTGAGGTACTGTAAGGTACCAAAAAAAAATTTGATTAAGATTCATGTAACGTTGGGGAAGTCTAAAAGTAAGAATAACACATTACAATAAAATTTCATAAGACACGGATTTTTAGGCGATTATGTCCGAATTCCTTGAATCCATACATTGTTTTTATTCTTTTTATTTGGCCAGAAGGTCTTTTTCTGAAACTTTATTACACCAACCCCACAATTAACCAATTGTTTTTTGTTAACGCTTTCGCTTGAATTAGACATCCTGCGAATAAAATAATTATGAGAAATGAATAAAATTTTACTCGACTTTTTAAAGTCTCGGTTGGATGTAAGTAAGAATGCATTCTTATTTGCAATATTGACTATGACCTTTACAACAATGAATGCACAAGTGCAAGTAGCACCGGCAAGTTGTTACCCTCAATTTACTCCTGCCGAAATGGATGCCGCCGCGGCTGCAGATAATGCCGCTACACCTTTTGCCACTTGGACAGGAGCTTACAATTATGCTGTTGCAAATGGTATTAATACGATTGATTTTGCACCTGGAACTTACGATACCGATTTAACTGGAAGTAGTTTAGCATGGGGTGATGCTGATGGGGGACATGTTTTACCTACTGGTATGACTGTGAATGGAAATGGAGCAGTGATAAATAATACTCCTCTCGCTGGTACGAGCCAATTGTGTTTTGCAACTTTAGGAACAAACACAACGGTATCTGGTTTTGTTTTTAAGCAAATGTCAGGTAATCCAAATGGAGGTGCTTTATATGTTCCAAGTTCTGCTGATAACTGGTTGATTACAGGATGTGACTTTTTTAACTCTAATTTGGGTACGGATGCAGTAAGTATTGATATGGGAGCCGGATTAACAGGAACAATTGATGCATCTAACTTTTATGGTAATAACACACCCGGAGGTACTTACCCTCAATCCCCAGGATTACCGTCTTCAAGTGCTTTAGCGATTACTGGAACTTTAACATCTGATTTAAATATTACAAATTCAACATTCTCATGTAATTTTAGAAATGTCTCAGGTGGGGCTATACAAATTCATACAACAGTACATGTTGATTTTGATGGATGTACTTTTTATAGAAATGAAGCCAACGCAAGTAAAGGAGGAGCAATGTCCATCAGAAATGGAGCTGAAGTGACCATTAATAACACTAGTTTTATCGATAATTTCACTACAGCAGCATCTTCTTCAGATGATGGAGCTTTAAATATTGAGAGTGGATCGACGGTTGTTATAACGAATAGCTTTTTTAAAGGAAATGAATCCGCTGACGATACAGGAGCCATTAGAATTGCAGGTACTTCTGCTTCGAGTATAACAACAGTAAGCATTACAAATACAATTTTTGAAGGTAATGTATGTGCAGATGATGGAGGAACATTAGAATTGACAAACTATTCGGATGTGGTCATTGATAATTGCCTTTTTCTAGCTAATTCTGCTGGTGATAAGGGTGGTGCCGTTTATGTTAGAGGTACAAGTTCAAACACTATATTAATTCAAAATTGTACAATTACTGGAAATGTAAATCCTGGAGAAGGGGGAGTTACAGTAAATGGAACAAACAATAATATAACTTTTGATAATTGTGTAGCTGTAGGGAATGATAATTTAGATTTCCATGTTGAAGAGGGAAGTATTACTGTTAATAATTCTTATTACGGTGGAGGTAGTGGAACAATAAATGGTACTGGTAACACTACAGGATATGCAGGTGACTTAGACGGTAATTACAATGATTCTTCAGGTGCAGGTTGGACTGGTACATATTCATCACCAACAGGAGCAGGGGTGTGTCCATCTGTACCGGCAGTTGCAGATGATTGTTCTGACCAAGGATCTATCGGAGGAATCGTATGGGATGATACATCTTCACCGGATGGCGATAGTTCCACAGGATCTCCTCTTGCGGGTGTAACCGTGAACCTACTTGACGACATGGGTAACATTGTCGCAACGGTAATTACTGCTGCTGATGGTTCTTATTTCTTTGGTGGATTGGAAGATGGTGAAATGTATATGGTTCAAATTGTACCACCAGCTGGTTTATTCCCAACCATTCAAGATGATGGAACAGCTGGAACATCTAACGATAGTGATTTTGGTTCAACATTCACTAGTCCATTAATTACAATATGTGGAACTTGTGGGAATAATGGATCGGTTGATGGTACAGATGCTACTTCGGGTAATTCTCATTACGGTTCGGTAGATGCAGGTTTAACAACTGTAATGCTACCTGTTGTTTGGGCGTCGTTCGATGTTCAAAGAACTGATGACTGCTCCATAAATATCTCGTGGTCAACAGCTAGTGAAATTAACAACGATAGATTCGAGATTCAAGCGAGTAACGATTTAAGTTATTATACAACTATTGGAGTGGTAAAAGGACAAGGTAATAGTGACGGATTATCTGAATACCATTTTATAGAAGAGTTTTCAACGGATTTTAATAGGCAACGATATTATAGAATTAAACAAATCGACACTGACGGACAATTTGCATTTAGTGGAATTAAATCATTGAATTTACTTGATTGTGATGAGGATAGTGAATTTAATCTTTATCCAAGTCTAGTGAGCGATCGTTTCTTTGTTAATACAGGTAACATTGTAGAATTGGAAAAAATGAACATTTCTATTTTTGATGTGTCTGGTCGAATGATGTTAATCCCTTCTCAAACTAAATTAAATAACAATACATTTGAATTCAATGTTGAATCATTTAAAACTGGTATCTACTATGTAAGAATGCAGTCAAATGGAATCCATAAAACAATGAAGTTTGTAAAAATGTAATAAGAAGTAATCTTCTCATAAAGATTGAAGGCCCGTGAATTTTTATTTACGGGCCTTCTTATTTCCCTCTACGAAATCATTAAAACCTCAAATAATTGGAAAAGCCGTATTCTGTACTTTGCTATTTATAAATAATTATTCAAGCCTAAGTAAACTATGTCTGAATTCCGTGAATTAGTACATCCGTTGCCCATTTTTATTGGGCTTTAGCCTCCTTTGTATATTAACTTTAGAAGACTCATTTGCGAATACATTATGGCCGAATCTTTGAGTTTTGGCCAAAATTCAAACTATTATGAATAAAATATTTAATGCTCTGAAGGGCTGCATGATTTTATGTGCTGTTCTTTTTACGATACAAATTTCCAATGCTTGCGACGATAGTATGTTAACTATCAACAGCACGACAGATAATGGAGATGGAACAACGACATTTTGTTTTACTCTAGAAATTGAGCTTGGAAGCTTAGATGCATCTTTCTATGGATTTGTTCTTCAATTTAATTCTGATAGTAACACACCAGTCGTTGTTGGATATCCCGCTACAATAGTAGATGGTGATTTAGATAGCGGAACATTGGTCGAAGATTTGATTGGCTTGACAGGAGCAAATGTTAATGATGAAGCTTCAGATTCGGATTGGATTCCTTATGAAAACATGACTAATGTTTTAAGTTATGAATCATTTTGGGCTGCAGCATCGAATGATTTTCAAGTTTCCTTTTGTGTGACAGTTGAGGGATGTATAGAGGAGGTGTTATTTGATGCGAGTGTAAATTCTGGTGCGGCAGCTTGTGAGTTTACAGAAAGTACAGGAGTTGATTGTATGACTACACCACCTTCATCTCCATGCTCTTGCGATAATCCGGGATGTGGTGCGGAGTTTGCTTGTGAAGGAGATGCCATTGCTGATTTCAATTTACCACCGTTCTTACAAAACGGTTATTTCGATTTGGTTCCTGATTTATCGGCTGCAAATGGAAATGTATATGAGTTTTGTTACGAGTATACAACCGGGGCCATGCAAACAGAGGTTGGAATATCAAATTTGATGGGAGTCAATGGTGCTGGATGTTTTGCTCGATCATATAATGTATATGATGATAGTTGTAATCCATTATCTCCAACAGTAATTGGAAGCCCGCCAGCTCCTTTTACCAATGGAAATATTTATTCGGTTTCGTCAAGCACAACTTATATTTTTTGTGTTGAGATTACTACCAATGGCAATTGTACATTTATAGAAGATGGGACAACATGGATTTGGGATACAGCAGGAGGACCATGTGGTACTTGTGCATCCCCGTGTACTGAAGATGGAATGGGTAATGTACCTATTTATGATGATAGATCATGGGCTGGAGGGTCGACAGCGAATCCTTCATCTTGTTGGACACCAGATTGTCCAATTTCCGGTATTACAACGACAACAAATTGTTGGGAAGTATTTGCTGATGCCAGCGGATTTTTAGGATTAGCTAATCAAATAGATAACGGAGGATCTCCCTTATGCTTTCCAAGTGATATAGATATAACATGGGAGTTACAAGCTACAGGAGATTGTGGTAACGTAATTGCCAATCCAGTTGATAACGCTAATGGTGTTGCTTCCGGATTTAATCCAGAATATACAGGACTTACACCAAATGGCAGTTATACGATATGTATTACCTATGACTTAACATGGATTGATTGCGCCCTAGATGAGGTTTGTACAGAATATTACGGCTCAGATTGTAATGCATCTTTAGATGGAACATCGATGGACGGATATGCATGTAAAGATGATGGGCGAACTTTGGAAGATATAGTAGGTTGGGTTGAGAATAGTAGCTCAAATGCAGTGACAATTGGTTTTGCAGTTTTCTGTGGGACTCCGACATTACCTATGACTCAGGCCTATTTTGACGCAAATGCATTCGATGCGATATTAGAAACATTTGACCCAATTGGAAATGAAATAAATAATAGTGGAGTATATGTAGATCCATTCAATTCAAGTCAAACATGTAGTGGTTCAATATTCTTATTACCGATAACGATATCCGCTATTTCGGGTGGAAATTTTGTAATAGATTGGGACTGCTTTGCAACAGATGATGTAATAGAGGTAGAATTGGGTGTACCACCAACAGCAATGGCTACAGCCTCACCTATGACCATTTGTAATGGAGGTAGTTCAGATTTAACAGCGACAGGTGGAGGAACTTATCAATGGAGCGATGGTCTTGGAACAAATCCAATGGTAACCGTTAGTCCAATGACTACAACAACGTATACGGTTACTGTTACAGACCCTTCTGGATACTGTACAAATACTGCAGAAGTTACTGTGACTGTAGATGAGGTAAATGCGAGTGCGAGTGCTATGGATGCCAATTGTGGAATGGCAGATGGAACAGTAACGATCAGTTGGAGTGGTGGTACCGGACCCTTTGATATAGATGGAGATTTAGTACAAATGAATGCGACATCACCAACTCAGTTTACGAATTTAGCTTCAGGTATGTATACGGTTACAGTCACAGATGATAATGGTTGTACAGATACAGCGACTGTAACAATAAACGATATTGGTGGCCTTACGGCGAATGCAAGTGGCATGGATGCCAATTGTGGAATGGCAGATGGAACTGTGACGATAAGTTGGAGTGGCGGCACAGGCCCATATGATATTACTGGAGATTTAGCACAAAATAATGCTACATCCCCGACGCAGTTTATGGACCTAAGTTCAGGGACATATACGGTAACAGTAATTGACGATAATGGTTGTTCGGATACAGCGACAGTAACGATTGGAGATATAGCGGGACCAAGTGCGAGTGCGAGTTCGATGGATGCTAATTGTGGAAATGCAGATGGGAGTGTAACAATAAGCTGGAGTGGTGGTACGGGTCCTTATGATATAGATGGAGATTTAGTACAGATGAATGCGAGTTCTCCCCAAACCTTTATGGATTTAGGGACTGGAACATATACAGTGACAGTAACAGATGATAATGGGTGTACGGATACAGCAAGTGTTATGGTAGGTGATTCACCTGGAGTTACAGCAAGTGCGAGTGCGACGAATACGACTTGTGGAAATAATGATGGTACGGTAACAATCACCTGGAGTGGTGGCACGGGTCCATATGATATTACAGGAGATTTAAATCAAGCAGGAGCAAGTTCTCCACATACATTTATGGGTTTATCTGCAGGGAGTTATACAGTGACGGTGACAGATGATAATGGCTGTACGGATACAGCTACAGCAACAGTAGGAAATGCGAATGGGCCTACTGCAAGTGCGACGGATGTAGATGCGACTTGTGGAAATAATGATGGAGAGGTAACGATAAGTTGGAGTG
>JAHDBI010000010.1:22725-38029 GCA_020630475.1 Saprospiraceae bacterium | reverse complement strand
TAGCTTCAGGGACATACACAGTGACGGTGACAGATGATAATGATTGTACAGATACAGCTACAGTAACCATTGGAGATACTGCTGGACCTATGGCTAATGCAACAGCAGTTGATGCGAATTGCGGAAACGCCGATGGTAGTGTGACGATCACGTGGAGTGGCGGCACAGGCCCTTTTGATATTAGTGGAGATTTAAATCAAACGGGAGCGAGTAATCCAGAGCAGTTCACGGGCTTAAGTTCGGGGACTTATACAGTGACTGTAACAGATGCGAATGGCTGTACAGATACAGCGAGTGCGACAGTCGGAGATGCTGGTGGCCCTAGTGCAAGCGCGAGTGCGGTGGATGCCAATTGCGGAAACGCAGATGGTAGTGTAACAATCAGTTGGAGTGGTGGTACGGGCCCTTATGATATCACAGGAGATTTAATGCAGATGGGAGCGACATCCCCAGAGACATTTACGAATTTAAGTGCAGGAACCTATACAGTGACCGTTACCGATGCCAATAATTGTACAGATACGGCAAGTGTAACAGTCGGCGATTCACCAGGAGTGAGTGCGAATGGCACTGCGACAAATACAACTTGTGGAAACTTTGATGGTAGTGTAACGATCAGTTGGAGTGGTGGTACGGGCCCTTATGATATCACGGGAGATTTAACACAGACTGGAGCGAGTTCACCCGAACAGTTTACAGGCTTGAGTTCTGGAACCTATACAGTGACAGTAACCGATGCTAATGGGTGTACCGATACGGCGAGTGCAACAGTAGGAAATGCAAATGGACCAACAGCAACTGCGTCCGGAACAGATGAGGCATGTGGAAATGGAGATGGAACTGTGACAATCAGTTGGAGTGGTGGAACGGGTCCATATGATATCAGTGGAGATTTATCACAAACGAATGCTAGTTCACCACAGTTATTCAATAACTTATCTTCCGGGACTTATAATGTAACAGTATCTGATGCGAACGGCTGTACTTCGATTGCCTCGACGACGATTAGTAATATAGATGGCCCTTCAGTAAGTTCGAGTTCTATGAACGCGACTTGTGAAAATGGAAATGGAGAAATAACAATTAGTTGGACAGATGGAACGGCTCCGTTTGATATTACAGGTGACTTGACACAAATGGGCGCGAGTTCTCCTGAGACATTTACTGGCTTGGGTGTTGGAAGTTATACAATAACAGTGACTGATGCGAACGGTTGTACTGATACAGCAACAGCAAATATTAGTAACGTTGGAGGACCGTCGGTAAGTTCAAGTGGAGTGGATGCAAGTTGTGGAAATAGCAATGGAGAGGTGACGATAAGTTGGGGAGGCGGCACAGGCCCATTTGATATCAGTGGAGATTTGACTTTGGCAGGTGCTAGTTCACCTCAAACATTTAATGGCTTAAGTTCAGGAACATATAATGTAACAGTGACTGATGATAATGGTTGTATAGATACCGCTTCAGTAACCTTAGGGGATACGGCAGGACCTTCTGCTGATGCGAGCTCGACGGATGCTAATTGTGGTAACTCAGATGGTAGTGTAACGATTACATGGAGTGATGGAACAGGACCTTTCGATATTAGTGGAGACTTAAATCAGACAGGTGCAAGTTCGCCGCAACAATTTACAGGACTTCCTTCAGGGACATATAATATAACCGTAACTGATGTGAATGGCTGTACGGATACGGCGAGTGCTATGGTCTCAGATGCTGGTGGCCCTAGTGCAAGTGCGAGTGCGATTGACGCTAATTGCGGAAACCCGGATGGTAGTGTCACGATTAGTTGGTCTGACGGAACGGGACCTTTTGATATTAGTGGTGACCTAACGATGATGAATGCGACATCTCCTGAGGTGTTCGGCGGTTTAGGGGCTGGAAGTTATATGGTGACGGTCACCGATGCAAATGGTTGTACAAGTACTGCAAGTGCGCTGGTTGGAGATTCACCGAGCCTTTCGGCGAATGGAACTGCGACAAATACGACTTGTGGTAATTCGGATGGAAGTTTGACGATTTCTTGGAGTGGTGGCACTGGCCCTTTTGATATCAGTGGAGACTTGACGATGACAGGTGCTAGTTCGCCACAGGTTTTCCCAGGATTATCTGGTGGTACCTATACCGTGACGGTGACGGATGTCAATGGATGTACAGACACAGCAAATGCGACAGTAGGAAATGCGAATGGACCAACTGCGAGTGCAAATAGTTCTGATGAGAATTGTGGATCATCAGATGGAAGCGTAACGATTAGTTGGAGTGGCGGCACGGGTCCCTACGATATCACAGGGGATTTAACTCAAACCGGAGCGAGTTCACCTCAGGTGTTTGATATGTTAGGATCTGGAACCTACAATATAGTGGTGACAGATGCCAATGGTTGTAGTTCTATTGCTTCTGCAACGGTAAATAATATAGCAGGACCAGTAGGGGCGATATCTTCAATGGATGCGACATGTGGAAACGCTAATGGAAGTGTAACAGTTACGTGGACAGATGGCGTAGGACCCTTTGATATTAGTGGAGACTTGACGATGATGAATGCAAGTTCACCTACAACGTTTAATGATTTAGTGGATGGCGTATATAATTTAGTGATCACTGACTCAAATGGATGCTCAGGAACTGTATTTACGACAGTGGGTAATACCTCGAGCCCTAACGCAGATGCGACAAGTACTGATGCAAATTGTGGTAGTTCTGATGGGTCGGTGATTGTGAGTTGGACAGATGGAGTGGGCCCCTTTGATATCACTGGAGATCTAGCCTTAAATAATGCAAGCTCGCCGCAGTTGTTTTCAGGATTGGCCTCAGGCGTTTATAATGTAACGGTTACAGATAGTAATGGATGTACAGATACGGCAATAGCTACAGTTAACGATTTAGCTGGCCCGATAGCGATGGCAAATAGTTCAGATGCCAATTGTGGTAATGCGGACGGAACGATAACGATCAGTTGGAGTGGTGGAGTAGGCCCTTTCGATATATCTGGAGATTTAAACATGAATGACGCGACCTCTCCACAGCAGTTTTCTAATTTGTTGCCAGGCGTGTATAATGCTACGATCACGGATGCGAATCAATGTACAACACCTGTTATGGTGACTGTAGGAGATGTAGATGGGCCTAGTTCTAATATATCAGGAACGGACACTTCTTGCGGAAACAATGATGGAACGATAAGTTTCTCTTGGTCTGACGGTACAGCACCTTATGATATCACAGGAGATCTTAATTTAATGAATGCAACATCACCGGTTGAATTCACAGATTTATCTTCTGGAGATTATACATTAGTAGTGACCGATGTCAACGGTTGTTCTTCGTCAAGTACGATAACAGTCGGTGCTTCCAGTAGCCTTTCGGCGAATGCATCAAGTACCAATACAAGCTGTGGATCAAGTGATGGTGAAGTAACAATAGAATGGAGTGGTGGTACAGGCCCTTTTGATATCACAGGAGATTTGGCGCAAGCCGGAGCAACATCCCCACAGGTGTTTGGAAGTTTATCTTCAGGGACCTATACAGTGACAATTACGGATGCCAATGGCTGTACGGATACGGCTTCAGGAACTGTAGGAAATACAGATGGCCCAACAGCAACAGTCGTTCAAACGGACGCGAGTTGTGGATTAGCGAATGGAACAGTAACGATAGAATGGAGTGGCGGTACAGGACCATTTGATATTACTGGAGACTTGACACAAGTTGGAGCAACTTCGCCTCAATTATTTGATAATTTAAGTGAAGGTATGTACGCGATTACTGTAACTGATGCTAATGGCTGTAGTTCTGTAGCTTCCGCGACGATCAATAATTTAGCAGGCCCGAGTATGAATTTGGCGAGTTCGGATGCGAGCTGTGGTAATGCTGATGGATCGATTACGATAGAATGGAGCGGTGGTACAGGCCCGTTTGATATCAGTGGAGATATCACTATGATCAATGCAAGTTCGCCACAAAACATAGGAAATTTGGCACCAGGAGATTACAATGTTATTCTAACAGATGCCAATAATTGTATGGTCAGTGATATGATTACTGTGGGTAGCGCTAATGGCCCAACAGCAAGTATTAGTTCCACGGATGCGAGTTGCGGATCAAGTGATGGTACAGTAACTGTTGAATGGAGTGGTGGCACAGGCCCATTTGATATCAGTGGAGATTTAATTCAATCGAATGCTGTTTCTCCTCAGTTATTTAGTAACCTATCAACAGGAATGTATTCTGTAATTGTAACAGATGCCAATGGATGTACTAGTCCTGTAAATGTTACAGTAGGAAACTCAAATGGCCCAACTGCGATGATGATTTCAACAGATGAGAATTGTGGAAGTATGGATGGATCAGTGACGGTTACATGGTCAGGTGGATTGGCGCCTTATGATATTAGTGGAGACTTAACTCAGATGAATGCGACATCACCATTTGATTTTACGAATCTAGGAAATGGCACTTACAATGTTGTCGTAACAGATGCCAATGGTTGTTCGACCACGGCGTCTACTGTTATCAATGATATCAATGATATGACGATGTCCCTTTCGGGAATGGATGCTACTTGTGGTTCAAGCAATGGAGAGGTGACTGTAAGTTGGACAGGAGGTACAGCTCCTTTTGACATCACCGGAGATTTGGCGCAAGCCGGAGCAACATCACCATTTGCCTTCAACAATCTTAATGGAGCAACATATAATATTACTATTACAGATGCTAATGGATGTATGCTCTCGGATGTGATCGTTATAGGACAATCGGCTGATGTGAGTGTATTATGTAGTGAATTAGCTTCAGTTAGTGCTCCTGGAAACAACGATGGTGTAGGATCTGTAGATATATTGACAGGTACTGCTCCATTTATAGTGAGCTGGGATGGACCTGGTGCAAATGATGGTACCCAAGGTGGAATAACCCTAGGACAATTTGATATAATGAATTTGGTGGAAGGAATTTATGATGTGACTGTTTCAGATTCGAATGGATGTATGACTACCTGCCAGTTTGAAATTATGGCAACAGGATGTGCCTTGGAATTAGAGGGAGACGTTTCTGACGTGACTTGTTTTGATGGATCGGATGGAAGTATAGAGTTATTAGTCTCTGGAGAAAACGGAATTGTTTCTTATAGTTGGGATGTAAGTGGAATAGAAGGAGCAAATCCAGATAATTTGGCGGCAGGAACTTATACTGTAACCATTGAGGATGAATCAGCATGTACCGTGATAGAAACATTTGTAGTTGAAAATGGCGTTGAACTGAATTTAGATTTAGTAGCTGATATTGAATTATTGGTTCTAGGAGATTCTACAACAATTACAGCCAATACAAATATTGAAGAAGAAGAAATTATCGATTTAAGTTGGACTCCATCAAACGGAGTGCTTTGTCCTACTTGTTTAGAAACGGTAGTTGTTCCAGGGACGACCACAGAATACGTTTTAACCCTTATGGATGTGAATGGCTGCGAAGTTTCAGCAGGAATAGTGATATCCGTTGACAGCGAAATTGATGTTTATATCGCTAATGTATTTTCACCAAATAATGACGGGAAAAATGAATTTTTCTTCCCTCAGTCTGATGATACTTCAATAGAGATCATTAATAGTATGATGATTTTTGATCGATGGGGTAATAGAATATTTATAAATGAGAATTTTGCTCCGAACGATCCTGCACAGGGATGGGATGGAAAGTTTAAAGGAGAAGAACTCAACCCAGGAGTTTTTGTGTATTTAATCGAGTACACGACATTCGGAAATCAGAAAGGAATTTTAAAAGGGGATGTGACCCTTATGAAATAAAGATGCAAACCTTTTCGCAAAAGAGGGGCCGCTCCATCTATTTGGGCGGCCATTTTTATTACAATTTAATGTAAAAAGGTATTCATGAATATGAAAGAATACCGACATTCCAATACCATCAAATCTTGGGCAGAAAATGATCGACCCAGAGAGAAACTCATTTCAAAAGGTAGAAGACATTTAAGCGATGCAGAATTACTAGCCATTCTTATTTCTTCGGGAAACCGAAAACATACGGCTTTAGATATTTCTCGCATCATTTTAAAATCCTTTAGCTATAATCTACATGAATTGGCCAATTGTGAATTGAAGGACTTAATGGCTTTTAATGGAATGGGACAAGCGAAGAGCGTAAGTGTAATTGCCGCATTTGAATTGGGAAGACGATTTCAAAACGAAAGCAAAGTTAAATTAGAATCAGTCAGGTCTAGTCAAGACGCTTTTCATTTGATGTCAAGTGAATTAATCGATATTAAGCATGAAGAGTTTTGGATTGTATTATTGAATCGAGCCAACAAGGTTCAGAAGAAAATTAAATTGAGTTCAGGTGGGATAACAGGTACGGTAGTAGACATTAAAATAATGATGCGGCATTGCTTAGATCATTTATCTTCCTCCATTATTTTATATCATAATCACCCCTCTGGAAATTTAAAACCAAGCGATCAAGATCTCCGACTCACTAAGAAGATTGTGGAAGCGGCAGCTTTAATGGAAGTGAAAGTTTTGGATCATATCATCGTCGCTGGTGGTCGATACTTTTCTTTTTTAGATGAAGGATTAATTTAATTAGATCAAAATCTGAAATAAAAGAAACAATGATCATATTAAATGGTTTAACTTGTGATGTTGAAGATGGAGAAGAAAAAAAGTATAGATCTCATCGTGTTAGCAAGAGTTTTGTCCATGACAAAACCGATTAAATGGTTGTTTGCGGGAACAATCATTTTGGCCATCATATTAGCTCCAGTGAATGTATTGAGACCCTACCTCGTCAAAATAATGGTAGATGATTATATTTTTGCTAATGATCTGGAAGGTTTAAAAAAGATGGGTGTCATCTATTTAGGTGTAGTTTTAGCCACTGTCATTTTCCGATACTTATTTATTTATAATACCGCATTAGTGGGTAATTCCATTGTAAAAGATTTTCGTGTAAATGTTTTCAAACATATTACGAGTTTGAAACTAGGGTATTTTGATAAGACTCCTATTGGAACAGCCACGACTAGAACCATCAATGATATTGAAGCGATTAACACCACCTTTTCTCAAGGTATCATTACTATCGTTGCGGATTTACTTTCCATTTTTGCGGTGCTTGGAATCATGTTTTACACGGATTGGAGACTGGCTGTCATTTGTCTATTAATACTGCCACCATTGATCATTGCGACCTATATTTTTAAGGAGAAAGTCAAGTCAGCATATCAAGTAGTACGAAATCAAATTTCGAGAATGAATGCCTTTTTACAGGAGCGTATCACAGGTATGAGAGTCGTGCAGATATTTGGTGCTGAACGACAAGAAATGAAAAAATTTAAGGAGATCAATAGAGAGTACACTCAAGCTAACTTAAATTCCATTTTCTATTATGCCATCTTTTTTCCTGTGGTCGAATTAATCACAGCCGTTTCTTTAGCACTCTTAGTTTGGTGGGGAGCAAGAAGTTATTTTGAGGGGACTGTAAGTTTTGGAGCTTTAGTGGCTTTTCCTCTTTACTTAAATATGCTTGTCCGACCTATGCGAATGCTGGCGGATAAATTCAATACGTTGCAAATGGGTCTTGTAGCTGCTGAGAGGGTGTTTAATGTTATGGATAATCAAGAAGTCATAAAAAATTATGGAAGCTTAGTGACTAAAAAACTCAATGGTGATATCCGTTTTGAGCATGTGGATTTTGCATACGATAGTGAAAACAAAGTGATTGAAGATTTAAGTTTCAAAATAAACTCTGGTGAGACTTTAGCGATTGTCGGGAGTACGGGATCTGGAAAAACCACGATCATTAATTTATTAAATCGATTTTATGAGATTCAATCCGGTAAAATTCTGATTGATGAAACGGATATTAAGAAATATGATATCGATAGTTTAAGACAGAGGTTTTCGATGGTGCTACAAGATGTGTTCTTGTTTAATGGGACAGTATTCGAAAACATTACATTAAAGGATGAGAGTATAAACCTTGAAAAAGTGATTGAATCCGCTAAAACCATTGGAGCCCACGAGTTTATTTTAAATATGCCTGATGCATATAATTTTAAGGTGACAGAAAGAGGATCTAATTTGTCTATGGGACAAAGACAACTGATTTCATTTGTTCGGGCTATTGTTTGTGATCCGGATATTTTAATTCTAGATGAAGCGACCTCTTCTATCGATACAGAAACAGAGTCCATTATTCAATATGCAATTGAAAAACTCATCAATAAAAGAACATCTATCATCATAGCTCATCGTCTATCCACGATCCGCCATGCCGATAAAATATTGGTGATGGAAAATGGAAAGTGTAAAGAGATGGGAACACAAACAGAATTGTTAGCGTTGGAAAATGGACGATATAAAGAACTTTACGAAATGCAATTTGCAGAAGCGTTAAATTAAGAACATGAGTTTTATAAATTACGACGAAAGAGGAAATCAAAGAGGTTTTAATGTCAATGGCATTGTTGGTGCCGTTATGATTGTCCTTTTCTTTTTGGCCTTGTTTTTTATTGCGAGGACGATATTTAATCTGGTTTCACTCATAGCTCCTATACTTTTATTGATTACACTCATCATAGATTATAAGGTCGCCTTAAATTATGGTAAGTTTCTTTTGAAATTGCTGAAAGAAAACACGCTTATGGGGATTGGTGCCGTTGTTTTGACAGTCCTGGCGTATCCTGTAGTTGCTGGTTTTTTATTTTTTAAGGCGGCAGGAAAGAAGTTTTTAATGTCTAAAATAAAATCCAATAAGAAAGAAGAGTTTCAAGATTATGAAGAAGTAGAGGATGAAGATTTTTTGGATTTACCCGAATTAGAAAAATCAGTGGAAACAAAATCTTCCAATAGAAATGATGGAGATTCTTCCAATGACTATGAGCAACTCTTCGATTAAAAGGAGTTCTGTTTGATGTATAGTCTCATTTCTTTTTTATTGATTGGAATTTATGTTGTTTTAATTCTTTGGGTCTGCGCCCAATGGAAAATTCAAAAGACTAGAAAAATTGATAAAGGATTTTTAGCTGAAACTTTCATTTCCGTAATTGTCCCTGTTAGAAACGAAGAGGATTATATAATAGCCTGTATTCAATCCATTTTACAAAATGACTATCCTGCAAATTTATTTGAATTGATCGTTGTGGATGACCATAGTGATGACAACACTTTGTCCCTGATCAAAGTATTGAATCATCCTAATTTGAAAATCTTGGAGTTAAAAGATTCTGATGACAGGAGCAGATTTAAAAAGGCCGCATTAAAATACGCCATAGGTAAAGCCAATGGTGATCTAATTCTTTGCACCGATGGAGATTCTATCGTTTCAAGGGAATGGTTGAAGCATCATGCGTATGGTTATCAATTAGAAGGTGCTTTGTTTCAAACTGGTCCTGTGATGTTTCATGAGGAGAAAAGCCTCTTGGCTCGATTCCAGTCATTAGACATGCTAGGATTGATGGCCATTACCAATGCAGGTATCAGTACTAAGAGATTCTTTATGGCCAACGGAGCCAATATGTCATTTGACAAAAGGATCTTTCAAGAAATCAATGGATTTGAAGAAGCAGATAAATGGGCTTCGGGTGACGACATGTTTCTTATTGAAAAGTTTCGCCAAAGGGATGATAAAAGTATTCACTTTATAAAATCTGCACGTGCTTCCATTCGCACGAAAGTGCAAGAAAATTTAAGCGGCTATTTAAGTCAGCGAAAAAGATGGGCTACAAAAAGTTCTGCTTATGCCTTTAGCCAATTAAACGTATTAATGATTTTTGTTAGCTTGCTTTGCGCGAATATTGTTTTGGCTGCCTTTTTAACCAGTTGGAAAGTGTTTTTCATATCAGTGTTCTTAAAAGTCATTGTCGATTATTATTTTTTAATGACTATGACCAAGTACTTTGATAGAAAAGATTTAAATGCATCTTATTTTCCAAGCATTCCCATGCATATTGGACACATCTTATATAGTGCTTGGTGTGCTGTTTTTCCATCCAAATATTCCTGGAAAGGAAGAAAGATAACTTGATAGCGATAATTGTAGAATAGGAATTATCTTTGTGGTCTAAAATGAAATCACATCATGGCAAAATTTAGAAAGGAGAAGGATAGTATTGGTTACATCAATGTACCAGCTGAAAAGTATTGGGCAGCTCAAACGCAACGATCTACCCAGAATTTTAAAATCGGAGGACAAAGAATGCCTCAAGAGGTCATCGAAGCTTACGCTATTTTAAAAAAGGCAGCTGCTCATACAAATGCAGAATTGGGTGTACTTCCCAAGACGAAAGCCAACTTAATCGAAAAGGTTTGTAACGAAATATTAGCAGGAAAATGGAATGATCAATTCCCACTTGTTGTATGGCAAACGGGTTCCGGGACACAGACAAATATGAATGTCAATGAGGTTATTGCTAATAGAGGCCATGTGCTTAAAGGAGGTAAATTAACAGATGAGAAAAAATATTTGCATCCTAATGATGATGTGAACAAATCTCAATCTTCAAATGATACATTTCCGACAGCGATGCACATTGCTGCATATAAAGCGGTCATAGAAAATACATTACCTGGACTACAAGAACTGATGTTTAGTTTTAGAGCAAAAGCTAAGGCTTATCATAAAGTGATTAAGATTGGTAGAACGCATTTTATGGATGCCACTCCGATTTCTGTAGGTCAAGAAATGTCTGGGTATGCTAGTCAATTGGAACACGGAATCAATGCGATTAAAAATACATTGAAGCATCTATCTGAATTAGCGCTAGGAGGAACGGCCGTTGGTACTGGTTTAAATACCCCAAAAGGATATGATAAAATTGTCGCGAAGAAAATCGCAGACTATACAGGTCTACCATTTGTAACGGGTAAAAATAAATTTGAAGGAATGGCAGCTCATGATGCCATTGTCGAAGCACACGGAGCGTTAAAAACGGTGGCAGTTTCTTTAATGAAAATAGGAAACGATATTCGAATGTTGGCCTCAGGACCTAGAAGCGGAATAGGGGAGTTGATTATTCCGGCAAACGAGCCTGGTTCGTCTATTATGCCAGGAAAAGTTAACCCAACACAAGCAGAAGCACTTACGATGTCCATGGCACAAGTCATAGGAAATGATGTCGCTATTAATGTTGGTGGAATGAATGGTCATTTTGAATTGAATGTTTTCAAACCAGTGATGATTTTTAACTTTTTAATGTCTGCTAAGCTGATCGGTGACGCCGCTAAAAGTTTTAATGATAATTGTGTTGCGAGTATTGAACCTAATTTTGAAAGAATACACCATAATCTATATAATTCGTTAATGCTCGTTACAGCCTTGAATACTAAGATCGGTTATGATAATGCTGCTCAAATAGCTAAAAAAGCCTACAAAGAAGGTTCAACTTTGAAGGAAGCTGCTGTAAAATTAGGCTTTCTTACGGCAGAAGAGTTCGATGCCTGGGTGAAGCCAGAAGAGATGATTTCAGGATTAAAGTAAGTGAGGAATTTACACATTAGTTAAAATAATATATATAAAAGTTATATATTAGATTTACTAATATGATTCCGTCATGAAAAAAAAGAAGAAAGCCAAAGGGCTATCTCAAGCCTCTGCGCGTCCATTAAGAACTGCTAAAAAGTTTACGTTTCCGTCCATTGATTTAGATCAAAACAAGTGGTTTTATATTATAGCCGTCTTGTATTGCATGATTGTCATGCTTTGGTTTTTTATCTCTCCCGCGACATGGGATGAAGATTGCGCGGTACGTTACTTTAATACTTTAAATGCGTTTAACGAACCAGGTAATATTGTTTCAATATGGAATAGGCCGCTTTGGGTATTGGTCTTTATGGTACCTGTTCAATTGGGCAAATTTATGGTGCCTTTAGTGATGTCTCTTTTCGCTGTTTTAAGTGCTTACTTTATTTTCCAATCAGCGCTCATAAAGAAGATTCCTTATGCGATCTTAGTTGTACCATTTTTGTTATTTCAACCGTTTTTCTTCGGTGTTGCTAAGGATGCTATGACCGAACCATTGGCGGCATGTATTGTCGCAGGTGGATTGTATTTTCTATTGAAGAAACGATATCTCGTTTTTGCTTTACTTGGTTCCTTTTTACCATTAGCACGAACTGAATTGGTTATTTTTACGGCGATCTGGGGGCTCATTTTATTGTTGGAAAAACAATGGAAATACATACCATTACTTGGATTTGGTTTAGTGCTATGGTCTGTGCTAGGTTGGATGTTTAGAGGTGATGCCATGTATGTTTTAAATGAGACCATTTTTAAAGAAGCACATGAGAATAGATACGGTAATTTAGAGTGGTGGACATATTTGAGGAGGTATTTTTATGTCTTAGGTCCGGTAGTTTTTTACTTTTTCGTTTTGGGATTCATTCGTCATTGGAAGAAATTTGACTTCTTTATTTATGGTCAATTTATCATTGGAATAACACTCTATACCCTTTTTACCACTACAATTAATTTAGGAAATTCTGCAGGCTTTTTGAGGAATTTAGTACCGCTATCTCCTTTAGCTGCGATCATTGCTTTATACGGATTTAATTTTTGGATTAAAGGATTAGCCAAAAGCAATAAGACAACATTGATTGTTTCTACTGTTTTACTCGCTGTAGTGGCTTTGTTTTTTAGAAATGAATTATGGAAACACCATAAGGTGTTAGATACAACTCACCTTACGATTTTGCCTATTATGAGCATTCTTGTGATGTTGACCTTTTTGTTGTTTGTTTTGGTTAAGAGAAAAAATGCGCTAAATCTTGCGAAGGTCGGATTCTTTACGGTTTTAGTTTTTGGTTCTTCTTTTACCCTCCTTGAAGAGCATCCTTATAAAAACATGAATACGCAGAGAGATGCGGTTATGATTACTTCAACGATTATGGAATCCATAGATTTAGATGACAGATCTATTGCCTCTAATCATGGGTTTTTATACTGGGTCTTAGGGGAAAATAAGTTTTCTCATAAGCATGCTGCTCTAACTAAAGAGGAAGTAGATCAAATGCTACCAGGTGGCATCGTCGTTTGGGATAACCATTTTGGGAATAGACTAGGTAGTGATATTCCATTATCCTATTTAGAGTCTGATCGAAATAATTATACAGAGTTGTTTAGGGTGATGGATGACAGAGCGGGCTTTAATATGGTAGTATTTGAGAAACTGGCTCAGGGCCAAGATGGATGGGCTACTAGAAATCGCTATTTAAAAGAAAACTATAATATCCCAGAAATTCATTTATCCAATGCTACTGATTATATCAAAGCTAATGATCCTGCTCAAGCCTTAAAGGTGATCGAAACGGTGGTCAATATCGGGGAAAGACTAACGACGTCCCATGCATACTTCATGAAAGGTCAAATTATGTTGAAGTATAAAAATTGGGTAGAAGCTGAGCGAGCTCTTGATTTAGCCATTGGCAAACGAGAGAAATTTGATATGGCTTCTGTGTATAAAGCTCACGTAAAAATTTATACTGGGAAACCTAAACAGGCTATTAATATTTTGGATGACGTTTTAGAAGGAAATCCGAATCTTGGAATGGCGCACTATTATAAGGCCCTGGCTTTAGATGGATTGGGAAGAAAGCAGGATGCTTGTATGTCCATTAAAATGGCAAAGCAATTAAAATATGCAGTGTCACAAGATATGGTGAATAAATTATGTCTCGTTAAATAAAAAAAAGCCCGCTTGCCATTGGCAAGTGGGCTTACTCTATGAGAAGAGTGTTATACTATCTAAAGGATAACAAATTTCTTTGTGATTCGATTTCCATCTACGTCAAGTTGAATGAAATACATGCCACTCGTCGGTAGATCTTCCTTAGAAATCATTACCGAATTCGTATTCGGAGTCATTCTTTTAATCAACAAACCATCTGCACTTAAAATATCCATTTGAACATTTTGACTTTCAGGTAGGGTAATGAACAATACGTCATAAGTAGGATTAGGAGCTAAATGGAATTGCTCTAATAATTCTTCTTTTGTGAATGATGGTGATTGAAAAACAAGGTTGATGTCATTATGATTTTCATAATTAACCACTTGTTGTTCAAATTCATCACTCAAAGAAATAAAATCAGAGGTCACTCCATTTTGCTCTGCCTCAACAATCAGTGTAAAACTTAATTGTTCATTTATAGTAGTGGGTACATAGGAAACTTTTAATTCTCCATCAACGAGGGTATGCATGAATTCGATGGATGAGTAGTTGTGTTCAATTTCAACAACTTTTAAATCCTTTAAGTGAATTCCCGTTTGTGCTGCAATTAAGTCAATGTCACTCTCTAAATTAATGTTGATAGAGTAAATTTGACCTTGTTCCATGGACTGTTCATCAATGATCATTTTTTCACTTCCTGAACGAACTTCAGTTTCAGTGTTGCTAGAAATAGAATCTATTGAACTTATATCTCCGTATGAATAAGCATCGAAATTGAAACTAACATTACTCAAAGTATCACTGTTAAATGTAAATTCTCTGAAATTTACGTCAAAGTCGAAGGGATCAAAATTGGGATCAAAAACATAGTTTTCGTTCACATAAAGTGTGTTCTCTGCCGGTATATTTGCGATAATCGCTAAAATGAATTCACGTAATATCACTAGATCATTTATTCCTAAATAACCAGAATCATCAATGTCAGCCATGATCGCTCTCATAGGATTATTAGTACCGAATTCGAATATTTTCATGATTTCGACTAGGTCAAGAGTCGAAATTATGCCCAAGCCAACATTTCCTGGAGTCGCAGGGAAATTGATTACATTTTCTCCGGATAATATATTAGCCTCTGGAATAGCATATAAGAATTGGTGAACGGATTCCAGAAGATTACCATTTAAGTCAATGTCCGTTGTAATCCAACTGGTGTTTTGACCTGTAATGGCTAATGGTAGATTTCCAGGTCCAACATCATCATTGCAAAATCCTTGGACATCTTCTATTAAAATTTGTCCCCAACAAGCACTGCCTGAGATAGCATCCACTAGAGAAAGATCAAAGGTGCCCTGAAAACTACAATCTATAAATAAAGTGTCTGCAGGACCCATGATGCTCACACCATTAGATAAAAGCTCTACTTGTAGGTCACAATCTCCCCAACTGCCTTCGTCAATCATGTCAGGTGTAATGAATCCTTCTCCATTTTGATCTAAAGAAAAATTAATAAATGAATTACAAACGGTTACACAAGTCTGCCCAATGGAAAATGTCGAGCTCATCATGATTAAGGCTAAGAATAAATATTTTTTCATTTTATTATTATTTACATCTAGAAGCGGTAAT
>JAHDBI010000010.1:15398-22625 GCA_020630475.1 Saprospiraceae bacterium | reverse complement strand
GGCTAAGAATAAATATTTTTTCATTTTATTATTATTTACATCTAGAAGCGGTAATCCACTCCAGATTGAAGATTAAACAAATTAAATTTTTGAGATATCGGATTTGATGATGTTCCAAGATTGTTCAGTCCGATTTGAGACTTTAAACCTATATGCCAATTTAGATCTGTTCTCATTTTATAGGACAGACCTAACTCAACAGCACCTTGGTAATACCATCTTGATTTAAACAGCATATCTTCATCCTGATTCAGCGGATATTCAGAATTGTCTTCATTCTGAATAAAGCCGGTGTTTTTGGACCAGATACTCGTGCTTACGCCAATACCCAATTCAGTACTCCATTTTCCAAATCCATGACGATATCTCAAAGTCAATGGGATGGAAAGTGAAGTGTAATAATTGTATCTCGTTTTTCTTGTATTAACAGTTTCAACGGCCGATACATTTTCAACGATCGCGTATGTTTCTCCTGAAGAATTTGTCACTGTAGCAGTCGTGTCTTGTAATTCTACAATAGAAGAATTTTCAAATTGATGTACAGTTTCAACTGTAATAACATCTAATTGTAATCCAGAGGCTATAGACCAATGTTTGCCCATATACCATCTGTATTCTAGTTGTGCTTGAATGGCGTCCAATGCTCTTTCAGTACTCATTCTATGGTTAAGAATAGATTGTCCGATTCCATTTTGAATTCCTAAAGATTGTCGACTAAGACCATATCCTAAAGAAAATCTAAGACCATGCGCAAAAATGATTTTGGACTTATTGTCTAGTAACACATTTTCATTGGCGAAAGCCGTAGGAAGAATCAACGCTTCTCTGTCCTTTAAAAATGGCCGTATTCTAAATCCTTCAATGTTTTCAATCCACAATAAATCTCTAGCTTTTCTTTGAATGCTATGACTTACACTTTCTGTTACATCTTGAATAGAGACAACAGTCTCATTTGTATTGAAAAATCGATCTTGTATAGAAGCAACCGGTGTAAAATTTGAAGCTAAAACCTGCTGGTTTTGAGAAGTCAAAAATGATTCTGACATCACTGGTTCAGAATTTACACGAGCATCGTTGTCTACGGAATTGTGATTATCAGTAGAAACAAGCTCATCTTTTACATTAGTAATTGTGGGCTCTGTTGATTTTTCTTCGTTTTCCACAAGAGAAGATTTTTCAATCATTGGATCGATTTTCCCATCGTGCGATTTTAAAAGAATGCTACTGGCGCCAACAATAATAATCAAAGCCAAGCCACACCACCACCAAAGTAAAGCGCGTCTACGTTTTTCCTTTTTCAATTCTGGAGCAATAGAAGACCACAAAGCATCCATGTTTGGGACTCTTGTGTCTTGATTGTATTTCTCCTTGATGATATTTTCGAGTTGATTAGGATTCATGAGCGTACAATTTATTTGCGTTCATAATAGTTTCTCTCATCCACTTTCTGGCATGAGTGAGTTTAGCTCTTGAGGTACTGGCCTCTATATTCAATAATTCACCGATTTCTTTATGCGAGAATCCGTCAATAACAAAAAGTTTAAAAACTTGTTTGTAACCTTCCGGCAAATTCAATACATAGCCAAGTATTTCATCAGCAGTCATGTCTTGAATCGCATTAGGATCAACCTTTGGATGTCGGATGTCATGAATCCTAGTTGATTCATTTTTAAACCAAGCGCGTTCTTTTTTTCTTAGCGCGGTATGTACAACAATCTTTTTCATCCAAGCAAATAGTTTACCTTCTTCTCGATAAGCACTCAAGCCTTTAAAGATTTTCATCCAAGCATCTTGCAATACATCTTCTGCATCCATTTCATTTTTGGAATAGCGAAGACTCACTTGGAAAAGTCCAGGTGTATGCTTTTCAAACAAAGCTTTTTGCGCCTTGGCTTCTCCTCGAAGTATTGCTTTTATGAGTTGACTATCGGTCATTATCGAATTAAGCTTATTGTACACGTGTTGCTACAAAGTTTCCGTCAAAATCGACTCCTAAAGAGGTCGTTCCAGAAAACGAACCAACAATTTTTCCGTTGACACCTCCGTATTCTGTAATCTCAACGCTTACATTTCCTTCTTGGGCTGTACCATGAATTCCAATGTAACTGGCAACACAGGTACCCACATCAAAACATTTAATACCCAAGAAAGTACTTCCTTCAGTACTGATGACTGTTTCGTGCGTGTATTGTTTTGCTGTACAACTGATAAATTGACTTCCATCTCCATTATCATCTGACGACTGGAAAATTTCATCTATTTGATCACATAATGCAACATCAGCGATATAATTGCCACCGTTTAGATTATTTAAGACCATACTTCCTTGAGTACCAGAATTAATATCAGCTGCTGTGATCTCTAAATCTATACTGTTGTCGCAGGTCATGATTTCATAGGCAAATGTTCCGTCGGCTTCCGCCAATGTAATAGATGTTCCTTGTGAAGATGAAAAACTGAGATAAGCATTCGGTACTACAACACTAGCATCGCATTCAGTCACTGTACCTGTGATAGAATTTAAATTTTCTTCATTGACTTCGACGGGTATGCTTAAGTCAACTGGAGAGTCGCCTTCTGAATATGGTCCAATTTGTCCAGTATATAAAACTTCATCACAATAGCCGTAAACAGTAATGTTCAATAAAGCATCTGCAGGAATAAGACCACACACATAACCATAACTATTGGTGTATCCTGTGGCACATCCAAAACCATTGACAGTTGAAAGGTATATTTTTAACTGATCTAGACTATAGGCATGTTGATCTACTAATTGAATACAAATTTCAACCAAAGGGTTAGGGAAATCGGTGTTCCACCAACTAAAGTGATGCACATTTCCTATATATTGATTTCCTTGTAAGGTGGCTGAGCCTTCCTCAATCCAAATTCCATCCAATTCGTCAAAAGTCCACAATGGAATGGTAGCAGGTGCTTCACTTAATATGGAGTTAGGGATATTAAATCGTAGTTCAACTTCAGTCCCATCCTTTATTTTTACTTCTTCCCCAAAAGCTGACCTTAGTTCCATACCAATCATACCAAATGAACTTAACACTACGGTCTGTCCATTTAAGTCGTTTGCTCTCAAATCACCCGGAGTCAAATCTAGTAAGTTGTCAGAGGTAGGGTCAATCCAGTTTCCATAAACTTGAACTTCTCCATTATAGTCTTGTCCATTTAATGAAAAGGAAGCGTTGGAGAAATCCGCTGTGGTGTTCGAAGAAATTTCTACAGACCCGTTGTTGTTGCTTACGTTTCCTAAAAACTTTTCTTCCATTAAAACTATTTGTACATAACCAGTACTTAAGCGATCTGCGTATAATCTGTAACCGCCATATAGGTAGCCTTCTTTAATTGCAGAAACTTGAACACCGTGATTTCCTACTGCCATTTCGTCAAAAAAGAAAAAGCCGTTTTCGTCGGTAGTATAGGTTTCACCAGACATGGTAACCGTAGCGCCTTCTATGGTTAATCCAGAAGCATCTTTAACTTGTCCAAATACTGTTTGTACAAATTTATGATCAACACTTATTGGATTTGTTGTTTTGTTTTCATCAATGCTTTCATCTCTACAAGCCGATAGCCCGATAAAAATGATGAGCATGAATAATGATATTTTTTTCATTTATCTATTGTTTAAACCGCTTTCGCGGAATGTGAACTATTTAAAAAACCATTGTATTCCGGATACATTCTATTGAATACGCCCAAAAAGAAAAACGCTTATGAAAATGTCCATTTTTTTCGCAAATACCGACTATTTTCAGCCTGAAGATATAAAGGCATAAAACTTGGTTTTTAAAGCAATTAATCTGTATCTTTGCCGTCCATTTGAAAAAGTTCTTTACGTAATGGATCATTTGAATGTATATTCTATTTCATTTAAAGGGTTAAAAGAGGGCCTTCATCAATTTGATTACAAATTAAATGAATCGTTCTTTTCACTATTTGAAAATAGCCCTATAAACGAAAGTGATATTGACATTGTACTCGCATTAGATAAAAAATCAAATATGCTGGTATTAAATTTTGATATCAAAGGTACATTCAAAGCGAATTGTGATCGATGTATCAACCCGATTGATATTCCTTTATCAGGAAATCATGAATTGTTGATTAAGTTTTCTGAGGAAGCTCAAGAAAAAGATGAAGTGAAATACATTAACTTCAGCGAAACAGAGATCAATGTTGGTAAAAATCTATTTGAATATTGTGTATTAAATATGCCTATGTCCAATCGCATCGATTGTGAGGATAATGGTTTTAAATATTGTAATCATGATATTCTGGATAGATTAGATTCAAGTATAGGAGAGGAAGAAGAGAAAAGTAGCGTATGGGACAATTTGAAAGGACTAGATATAAAAGATAATTAACCGATAATTTAAATATTATGGCACATCCAAAGAGTAAAATATCAAAGCAGCGTAAAAGAAAAAGAAGAACGCACTTAAAAGCAGCTGTTCCTACTGTTGCGATATGTAAAACTACTGGCGAACCACATATGTACCACAATGCATATTGGAGTGAAGGAAGTATGTATTACAAAGGTCAGTTGGTGATAAAAGCAGACGAAGTAGACGAATAGTCCTTAAATTCGAAACGATAAATCAAGCTCCCACAGGCCAAGTGCCAGTGTCGGAGCTTTTTTAATTTTAGCTAAAATGGTTTGAATATGAAATCGATAATAGAAACTAAAAATGCTCCAGCACCCGTAGGTCCATACAATCAGGCTACCCTTGCTGGTAATACTTTATACGTTAGTGGACAAATTGCTATCAACCCCGAAAATGGTGAAATGGTGATGGATACCATAGAATCCGAAACGCATCAAGTGATGAAAAATTTATCAAATATTTTGGCGAAAGCCGGAATGGACTTTGAAAATGTGGTGAAATGCTCTGTGTTTGTTTCTGATATGGGAAATTACGCTAGGATAAATGCAGTGTATTCAGAATACTTTAATGATGACACTGCGCCAGCTCGTGAATTAGTTGAAGTGGCTAACTTACCAAAGTATGTTAATGTGGAAGTATCATGCATCGCCGTAAAATAAAATAGAATGGAAGATCAAAGAAAGTCAGTTTTATCCTGTATGCAACCTACGGGTTTAATGCACCTTGGGAATTATTTCGGAGCGGTTTTGAACTGGGTTGAATTACAAAAGGACTATAGATGTTTTTTTGGTGTGGTAGACTACCACGCCATGACCATGCCGTATAATATTCAGAAATTAAGAAATAATTCTTGGGATATGATTACAGACGTCGTGGCTGTAGGTGTGAAGCCTGAGAATCTTTTTATCCAGTCTTTGATACCCGAACATGCCGAATTAGGATGGATATTCAATTGTTTTTGTAGTTATGGTCATTTAACAAGAATGACACAGTTTAAGGATAAGAGTAAAAACAATGAAGCCTCCTCAAAGGAAGGATTTATTTCTGCAGGTTTATTGGACTATCCTGTTTTACAAGCAGCGGATATTTTGATATACCGAGCTAATTATGTCCCTGTTGGGAAGGATCAAGATCAGCATTTGGAATTAACGAGAAGTATCGCACAGCGATTTAATAATACAGTGGGTAAAGAATATTTTGTATTACCTGAAACGCTACATACAGAAACGCCTAAAATAAAGTCCACCGCTGACCCATCTCGTAAAATGAGTAAGTCAGCAGGAGAGAAGCATTTCATTGGTGTATTTTCAGATGAGGCGAGGATTAGAAAACAAATCAGGTCTGCTGTTACCGATACCGGTGATACCAAACCTGGTGAGATGAGTGAAGGTGTTGAAAATCTATTTCAACTAATTAAGGCTTCTGGATATAAGCAAAATGAGTATGAGCAATTGCAAAAGGATTATTCTAATGGCGAATTGAAATACTCAGATTTAAAGGATGTCGTGGCTGATGCTATCGTAGAAATGACGAACGTCTTTAAAGAGCGCAAAAAGGAGTTACTGGAGGATAAACGTGAATTGAAATATAAGATTAAACAGTCCTCAGAAGAAATTCGAAAAGTAGCACAAGAGACTGTCAAGGAAGTAAAAGATTTAGTGGGTTTAATGAATATTAAATTCTAAGCCATGAAAATTATTTGCATTGGCCGTAATTATGTTGACCACACGAAGGAATTGAAAAATCCTGTCCCCAAGAATCCTTTAGTCTTCATGAAGCCGCCTAGTGCACTTTTGATCAACAACAAACCCTTGTATTATCCAGAATTTACGGAGGATTTACATTATGAAGGAGAGTTAGTCATTAAGATTTGTAAAAATGGTCGTCATGTTCAACCCGATTTTGCGAGATCTTATTACAATCAAATAGCCTTTGGGATTGACTTTACGGCAAGGGACGTTCAAGCGAGGTGCAAAGAAAAAGGACATCCCTGGGAGATTGCAAAAGGCTTTGATAATTCGGCAGCAATAAGCAAGTTTATCCATTTGGACCCAAACCAAGATCAAATCGTTTTTGAAACTAAATTGAATGGTGAACTTGTTCAGAATGGGAATACAGATGATATGATTTTTGATTTTAATTATATCATTTGCTACGTGTCAAAGTACTTTAAGCTGCAACAAGGTGATATAATTTTCACAGGAACTCCAGCCGGTGTAGGACCCGTTAAAATTGGAGACCAGTTGGAAGGATATATCATGGGTCAAAAAATGCTTGAATGCGCCATTAAATAGGCTCTTTTTTCATTTAATAAATGCCTTTATACCCTTTTAATTGTTGCGAATACGTAATTTTGCGCATTCGAAAGAGCTTCATTTTAATAAAATAGAAATATGCCATATTTATTTACATCCGAGTCCGTTTCAGAAGGACACCCAGATAAGGTAGCTGATCAAATTTCAGATGCTTTAGTAGATCATTTTTTAGCATTTGATCCTAGTTCAAAAATAGCATGCGAGACTTTAGTGACGACAGGTCAAGTTGTACTCGCAGGTGAAGTAAAATCCAAAACGTATTTGGATGTTCAAGAAATAGCTAGAGACGTGATTCGTAGAATTGGATATACGAAATCTGAATATATGTTTGAAGCTAATTCTTGTGGAGTATTTTCTTCAATTCATGAACAATCACCAGATATTAATCAAGGTGTGGAGAGAAAAAAGAAAGAAGATCAAGGAGCAGGAGACCAAGGAATGATGTTCGGTTATGCGACCAATGAGACTGAAAATTATATGCCCTTAGCATTAGACATGTCTCATAAGAT
>JAHDBI010000010.1:0-15298 GCA_020630475.1 Saprospiraceae bacterium | reverse complement strand
AAAGTGGATCGATCTGCTGCATATGCAACGAGACATATAGCAAAGAATGTTGTGGCTGCTGGTTTATGTGATGAGATATTAGTACAAGTATCTTACGCGATAGGTGTGGCTAAGCCAACAAATATTTATGTGAATACTTATGGCTCGTCTAAGGTGAAATTAAGCGATAGTCAAATAGCTAAAAAATTGTATAAGATATTTGATATGCGTCCTTATGCTATAGAAACTAGGTTGAAGTTGAGAAGACCAATCTATAGTGAAACGGCTGCGTATGGCCATATGGGACGACCTTCAGAAAAGAAAAAAGTAAGCTTTAAAAATGGGTCGGGTAAAGAAAAAACAATGAATGTTGAAACGTTTACTTGGGAGAAATTGGATTATGTTTCCAAAGTAAAAAAGGCATTTAATTTGTAAAGATAAAAGCGAGCATAGCTCGCTTTTTTTTTGCACATTTTCAAAAATATATGTGGATAATATATAGGGCTTAAAACTTAATAAAAACTATACACATTGATTTTTGTTTAATACTTTCGTAGGAGTTAAATAACCTGAGAAATTCTAAGCAATGACGGAACATAAGTTGTCTTCATTTTCCCGTAGACATTTAGGTGTAGACCACATCGATGAAACGGAGATGTTAAATCAAATCGGAGTTTCATCCTTAAATCAATTAATTGATGAGACCATTCCAAAAGGTATTCGAATGGATAGGGAACTTGATATTCCTGAGGCATTAACCGAGCAAGAATATTTAGATTTTCTAAACAAGATTGCCAAGAAGAATCAAACGTATAAGAATTATATTGGTCAAGGTTATTACGACTGTATTACCCCGTCCGTTATTTTAAGAAATATTTTTCAAAACCCAGGTTGGTATACACAGTATACACCCTATCAAGCTGAAATCGCACAGGGCAGATTAGAAGCCTTACTAAATTTCCAAACGATGGTTTCGGATTTAACGGGTTTACCCATTGCAAACGCTTCATTGTTAGATGAAGGGACGGCAGCTGCTGAGGCGATGGCGATGTTTCAACAAATTAGAAATAAGAAAAGAAAAAATAATCCAGCCAGAAAGTTCTTTGTTGATCATAAAGTTTTTGATCAAACGGTAGATATTTTAATGACTAGGGCGGAACCTATAGGAATTGAAATAGTAAGAGGCGATTGGAAAACAATTTCAATGGATGAAGATTTTATCGGAGCTCTATTGCAATATCCAAATAGTGAAGGAAGTATAGAGGATTATGGAGAATTTGTTCAAAGATGTAATGAACATAGTTTGCTAGTTTGTGTAGCAGCGGATATTTTGAGTTTAAGTTTACTTGTACCGCCTGGTGAATGGGGAGCTGATGTTGTTGTTGGAAATTGTCAAAGATTTGGTGTTCCAATGGGTTATGGAGGGCCACATGCGGCTTACTTTGCGACAAAAGAATCATACAAAAGATTAATTCCAGGAAGAATTATCGGAGTATCAAAGGATGCTCATAATGATCCTGCCCTTAGGATGGCCTTACAAACCAGGGAGCAGCACATCAAGAGAGAAAAAGCCACATCTAATATTTGTACGGCTCAGGCTTTATTAGCGATTATGTCTGGGATGTATGCTGTATATCATGGACCTAAAGGAATTATTGATATAGCGGAGAGAATTTCGAGAAATACGAGTAAACTGGCAGAGGCATTTGAGGATTTAGGATACGAACTTAGTTCTAATCATTTTTTTGACACCCTTACGGTGAATGTTGATGCCGATTTAATAGAAAAAGTTAAATCTGAGGCCTTAAAAGCAGAGGTGAATCTTTTTTATGCGAATGAAAAAATTTCTGTGTCCTTAGATGAGACGACAACAAGTCAGGATCTAGGTCAGTTAATTTTAATATTCGCGAAAGCGAAAGGAGAAACAGAATTACCCCCAGTCAATAAAGTGCAATCGAATATACCAACAGGACTAAAAAGAACATCTAGTTTCTTAGAGCATCCAGTGTTTAATGAATATCACTCAGAGACTAAAATGATGCGATATATTAAAAGTTTGGAGAACAAAGATCTTTCATTGATGCATTCTATGATTCCTTTAGGATCTTGTACAATGAAGTTGAATGCAGCTACGGAATTAATACCTATAAGTTGGTCCGAGTTTTCCAAAATTCATCCTTTCGTTCCTGTTGATCAGGTGAAGGGTTACCAGCAGATTTTTGATGAATTGTCATCTTATTTAAGTGAAATTACTGGTTTTACCGCTTGTTCTCTTCAACCTAATTCTGGTGCACAGGGTGAATATGCTGGTTTGATGACCATCTCAGCGTACCATCAAGATAGAAATGAAGCGCATAGGAATATTGCTTTGATACCGACCTCTGCACATGGAACGAATCCGGCTAGTGCTGTAATGGCTGGAATGAAAGTGGTTTTGGTCAAATGTGATGAGGATGGCAATATTGATTTAGAAGATCTGAAGTTAAAGGCCGATGAGCATAAAGAAAATCTTGCCGCTTTGATGGTGACCTATCCAAGTACTCATGGAGTTTTTGAAACGGCCATCAAAGATATATGTGAAACGATTCACGTGAATGGGGGCCTTGTTTATATGGATGGCGCTAATATGAACGCTCAAGTGGGTCTGACAAGTCCAGGATTGATAGGCGCAGATGTTTGCCATTTAAACCTGCATAAGACCTTTGCGATTCCTCATGGTGGGGGAGGACCAGGTATGGGCCCAATCTGCGTAAACGATAAATTGAAGCCGTATTTACCAGGACACGCTGTTGTGAAAACAGGAGGTGATAAAGCCATTAGTGCCATCTCAGCTGCGCCATGGGGAAGTGCTAGTATATTATTAATCTCATATGGATATATTAGAATGCTAGGATGGGACGGGGTTAAAAAAGCATCCGAAATCGCCATCCTCAATGCAAACTATATCAAGGCTAAATTAGAGCAAGATTATGATGTACTTTATACAGGAGAATTTGGTAGAGCAGCTCATGAATTAATCATTGATTTAAGGAAATTTAAGGTTTTAGATATAAGTGCAGAAGATGTCGCTAAGCGTTTGATTGATTACGGTTTTCATGCGCCGACTTTATCATTTCCAGTAGCAGGTACGATTATGATTGAACCAACGGAAAGTGAAGGCAAAGATGAACTGGATAGATTTTGCGATGCTATGTTGGAGATCAAAAAAGAAATCGATGAAATCGCTTCTGGAGATGCAGATAAAGAACAAAATGTACTTCATAATGCTCCCCATACATTAAAGCAACTTACAAGTGATGAATGGCCATATCCCTATTCTAGATCCAAGGCTGCTTATCCCGTCGAATATTTAAAAGATCGCTCTAAATTTTGGGCAAGTGTGGGAAGAGTAAATAATGCTCATGGTGATAGGAATTTAATTTGTACTTGTCCACCTCTGGAGTATTATGAAACAAGTTTAGAAGATAATGGCTGATAGTGATTGCTAAATGGACAGATCATGGATTCTGGGCTTCAAAGCTTTTTTTGTTTCAATCGACCTTTCATTTTTTTTGGTCCTCTTTATATTTTAGGAGCTTAACATTTTATGCTATTTGTAATCCCTCCATGCATTTTGGAGGACTTTTGGATGATCCAAAATCTGATGTGTATAATAAGTTGAATCCTTCCATGATTCCCAATTCGCGTCTTGTCAATTCTTTTGCCTCATTTAATGAGTTGTTAGAGAAAGGTAAGATTCAATTTCCTTTAATATTAAAACCAGACATAGGGTTAAAAGGATTGGGTGTTTACCAAGTAACGAATATTGATGATGTCAAAGATTATTTTTCAAACATTGTAGAACAAAATATTTTAGTTCAGGAATTTGTAAACTATGAGAAGGAGTTTTCTCTGTTATTTTATCACATGCCTGATTCTTCCGAGTATGCTATAAGTTCAGTTGTAGAAAAAAAGTATCCGAGTTTTATTGCAAATGGTGTGGATACCATTCGGAAGCATTTGGAAAGTGATGATAATCCTTTTTTAAATAGAAAAACTGCGAAAGTACATTTAGCAGATCAACTCGATTATATTCCTGCGAAAGGCAAAGTCATAAACTTTCATAAGATTGGAAATTACTCTCAAGGATCAAAGTTCTTTGCATTGAATGAAGTCCCCAAAGATTTAGAGAATAGAGCTAGAAAATACTTCGAAAATATGACTGGTGTTCATTTTTTTCGGGTGGATTTCAAGGCGCCATCTATTCATGATTTTGCCATGAAAGATTGTAAGATTCTAGAAATAAATGGTGTGAAATCTGAGCCATTGCATATATATGATCCGTCTATTAAATGGTCCCAAAAAATAGCAGATATCCGACGTCATTGGAAAATAATCCATCGAATCGTTAAGTTAAACAAAAGGCGTGGAATGAAGTTTCCAAGATTTAGAGATGCTGTAAAACATTTTCTAAGATTGAAACGTCTCGTCAAATAGCTTGACTTTCCGAAACTTGGTACTATTTTGGACATAATTAAAGAAATGCTTAGGCTATGATAATTGTCACTGGTGCATCTGGATTTATAGGTTCTTGTTTAGTGTCGAAATTAAACGAATTAGACCTTGGTCGTAAAATCATTGTTGTTGATGATTTTTATAAAGAATATAAAGATGCTAACCTTGATCAAAAGATAATTCGAGAATGGATTCATCGAGACCTTTTTATCAAATGGTTTGAGAAATCATCAGCAGTTGTAGATTTTGTTTTTCATTTAGGAGCAAGAACGGATACTACTAGTAAGGATAAAAAGGCTTTCAAGGCTTTAAACCTTGAATACAGTAAGGACATTTGGAATTTGTGTGCACAACATGCTATACCTCTGGTTTATGCCTCGAGTGCGGCTACATATGGAGATGGAGATCATGGTTTTGACGATGTCCACAAAAAAATTAAACAGTATAAGCCGCTTAATGCATATGCTCAATCTAAACAAGATTTTGATTTATGGGCTTTACAGCAAAAGCAAAAACCACCTTTATGGATTGGTTTAAAGTTTTTTAATGTTTATGGTCCTAATGAATACCACAAGGGCCGAATGGCTTCTGTAATATTTCATGCCTACAATCAAATTAAAGAAACAGGAAAGTTGAAATTGTTTAAGTCGCATAAAAAAGGGTTTGAGGATGGTCATCAAATGCGAGATTTTATTTACGTCAAAGACGTGGTAAATACCTGCGCCTATTTCTTAGATCACCAAAAAGTCCCTAGCGGTATATATAATTTGGGTACTGGTAAAGCTCAAAGTTTTCTTGATTTAGCTCATGCTACTTTTAAGGCGATGGGTGTGAAACCCAATATTGAATTTATACCTACACCTAAAGATATCCGCAATAAATACCAATATTTTACAGAGGCTCAAATGGGTAAATTAAGAAAGGCGGGTTATAAAAGTAGATTTAAAGTACTCAATACAGGTGTTAAGGATTATGTTCAAAACTATTTAGATACGAATAGCTATTATTAGATTCTATTTAAATCCGAATAATAAATGAGGTGCCACTCATCTTGAATCTTGGCAAATCGACGCGTCATCTCAAAACTATTGTTTTGATGATAAATTCTTTCTGATATTATACCACTGAAGTCTGTAAATTCCTTTTTAAAATAGCCATCAGATTCACTGATGTTTTTATGGATGACCCAATCTTCTTTTTGCCACTTAAAGTTTTTTAGATATTCTCTAGTCATGGTCGAATCGATTTGAGGCATTCCTTGTAGAGGGAAAATGATATGATCCATTTGATATACACTGTCTGTATGAAACTGGATGTAAAACTCGACAAACGAATCTGGAAGTTCATGAGTCTCATCAAGGACTTCGGCTTGTTTCGTTTTACAAGCCACTATTACTAGGACGAATAGGATTAATAAGTATTTACGCATCATTTTCTTTTTGAACGGAATAAACCAACATATAGTCTTCAATCTCACGGGCTGTAATATTGTGAAAGCTATTTTCATCGGACTTTTTGATGTGTCCTAGGCTTTTCGATTCAGGATGTACCCACTGAAATTCATCTACAGCAAGATCAGTCTTGAACTCTACTTTTTTACGACCATATGCCTTATAGAGACTTTCCTTGGCACCCCATAAAACATGCAACATAATTTTTTGCTTACTTGATTTTTCTACGTATGCTAGTTCGCTCTCTGATAAAAACTTGTGTTTTATGCGATATATTTTGTCAACGTACTTTTGTATGTCTATACCCACGATATTTTTTGAAGCTATGACGGCAACAAAGTCTTTTGAATGGCTGAAAGAAATATGATGATCAGAATTCGATAAATAAGGTTTGCCATTTTTATCTTTTAAACATGCAGATCTAATCTTTCTTCCTGACATTAAATGCAAAAGAAATCTACTGGATAAATATTCCAATCTACGGTCACCCTTGAGTTGGTCAAAATAAATCCTTTCTTCTTCAAATAAGCTCATGCGCTCAAAGAAATATGATTCTGGTTCATTTATTTTCCAGAGACCGAGTTCTCCACCGCATTCCAGTTCTTTTTTTAAATAAATTGGCATCAGAAAGTTTTCAAGACTAAAAATGCAAAGAATATTGGATTTCAAAGGATATATTTCAACGAGTATAAAATGCTACTTTTACGACACTAAATAATAGCTATGATTTTAACAGATGTCCAAATAAAAAAATCGATTGAAAATAAGGAAATCATCATTGATCCTTATCGACCTGAATGCCTTGGGACAAACTCTTATGATGTTCATTTAGGTAAATATATGGCTACATATAAAAACAGATCTCTCGATGCAAGAAAACACAATGAAATTGATCAAATCGAAATAGGAGAGGAAGGTATAGTCATAGAACCTGGTATTTTATATTTAGGTGTCACTGAAGAATATACAGAAACACATAATTCAGTTCCTTTTTTAGAGGGAAAATCATCGGTTGGTAGACTCGGGATCGATATACATGCAACTGCTGGTAAAGGAGATGTTGGGTTTTGTAACTCTTGGACTTTAGAAATCTCTTGTGTTCAACCCGTGAGGATTTATGCAGGAATGCCTATTGGACAGTTGATTTATTTTAAAGTGGATGGGGAGATTAATAACTATTACAATAAAAAGAAAAACGCCAAGTATACTGAACGGACAGTCAAGCCTGTCGAATCAATGATGTGGAAGAATAAGTTTTGATGGGTTTCATGATGAGAATTATCTTAAGGAAATAAATAAAAAAGAGGCGGTCATATACATGAACGCCTCTTCGTATTTAGGGGTGTTAAGCCTTATTATTTCTTCAAGTACTTGTTCAAAATGCCAGCAGCCCAATCTTTTCCTCCGAAACCGAAAGCGATTGCAAAAGCAAGTCCAGCTCCACTCATGATTACAGTAACTACTGTATTCACAATGTTTTGACCAATTCCAATCTGATCTAAAACTATAGCGATTGTAAAGAACATCACTGCACCATATGCAATTCTTCCAACGAATTCAGGATTTTCAAATTCACCGCCTTTTAATGCGCCGACTACTAATCCACTTACAAATTCCGCTAAGTACATACCAACAATCAATAGTAAACATCCAACTATGATATTTGGAATATAACTGATTACATCTGTCAATAAGTTAGAAACTACCTCTAAGCCTAATGTGTCAAAAAACATAGTTAACACAGTAAACATAATCATCCAATAACCTAATGTAGCGATTAAACCTGAGCTCTTTTTCTTAATACCACCCTTAGCTAGGTATCCATTGACACCAACTCTGTCAGCGACAGCGTCAATTTTGACAGCTCTTAAAACTTTTAATAATGCCCATTTGATTATTTTGGCAATAATCCAACCAATGATAAGAATAACAATAGCACTTAGTAAAGTTGGAAGGAAATCTCCAATTTTTCCGAAAGTGTTTTGTAACGACTTTTGAATTTCGTCTATTACTTTAAAACCATCCATTACGATAATAATTTTTAATTAATAAATCACAAAATAGTGTAGGGTGTTAGGGAGTCCCCATTTTGACTTGCAAAACGTTAAGAAGTAACGGATTCCGTTAAGAAAAACTTAAATGAAATTAGTTATGGAATGCACTTATCCAGGCTAAAACCCCACCAGTCAAGTTTCTTACCTTGCTAAAGCCTTTCATGGCCAACATTTCTTTCGCCGTAGCACTACGCATGCCAGAACGACAATAGACAATAACTTCGGAATCTTTATGCTCTTCGATTTCATCAATATTGTGAAGCAGATACCCTAATGGGATCAATTGCCCCCCTATATTGAAGGTTTGATGTTCCTGTTCTTCACGAACATCTATGATCACCAGTTTCTCTTCCTGATCTAATCGTTTTTTTAATTCGTGAACGTCTATATCATTCATTATTGACAGTTAGCTGGTTTGTTAGGACTTATCGTTACATTAATCGGTTCACCTGTGGCAATTTTATCCACAATGCTTGGAGACGGAGATTGACTTATAATGTATGCGTCTTCAGGATTATCTATTGATCCATTTTCTATGACTTTACCTAGCGCAAGTTTACTAGATTCAAGTGACCATTTTGCTTCACTTAGTGTCATACATACTAAGTCAGGTATATCAAATTGGCCTCCACCATCACTACTTAAAACAAAATCAAGGGTATCACCGACATTAATTTCTACTTTCTTTTTGTTCACAGATCGACCAATAATTTGCATTCCTTTATACCAAACTTCTAGAATATGATCCGGTTCCCCCGAATCGTAGCGATAACTCTTCACCTTGGCATTGATGTTTTTATAAGCAAGTTCTTTTCTTTTTCGATTAAAGTCACGTCCATATAATTCAGGTAAATCAGCCACCGTGATTTTATCGGCAGTATGTTTTGTAACGGTAACGTATATTTTTCGGTTTTCCTTAACCTTAGATCCACCTTTTGGATTTTGCTCGCGGATTAATCCTCCCTTTTTTCCTACAATGTGAATAGAATCATTAACAATGATTTCAAAGGATCTCTTTTCGGCGTCATCGGAAGCTTCGGATATGTGTTGGCCGATATAATCAGGTAATTCTAATTGCTGACCATGATTGGTATAATACTTTAGCCATGTAAAAACGGCAAACAGCACGAGCCCTACAAAGAGCGCCATAAGGACAAGATGTTTTAAAAAATGCTTACCGTTCACTGTTTTATTTTTTAGTTTTTCTAAGTATATGTTTTATTTACAACGAAACATTCGCCTCCGAGCGTGCAAATTCCAAAATTTTATCAATAAAATCATAGGGTTTGTACCCATTTATTGCGCATTGATGAAATATACATGTGGCTGGCGTCATTCCCGGAAGGGAATTTATCTCAATGATGATCGTTTCTACCTTCCCATTTTTATATATCCTAACAAATGCATCTATCCGAGCATAACCCTTTACATCTAAAATCTCAGCAGCTCTTTGAAGCGTTGATTTGACTTCTTTTGCAATAGTATGGTAGCTTTCTTGGCTTTCGCCAAAACGTGCTGGAGTTAAATTTTGACCTTCACCAGCTAAGAATTTTTCCTCTAAACTAAGGATGGCGTCAGTGGCTAAGGCCTCAGAAGGTTCAAATAACTCATAAACTCTTTGTCCATCTTTAAGGTGTGTTAATAATCCACCAGTGATTTCCATGAAATGGTCCGCATCCTTTTTATCGATGAGCGCCTCAATCAAGACAACTGGTTTTTTAGGAAATTCTTCTTTCCATCCGAGTTGAAGTGCTTTTCTCAAATCGATATCCAGTTCCTCTGCTTCTCTAAATATTCCTTTTAAATACAACAGCAGCTTTTCGCGATCATCAATTTTCATGACGGCACTACTGCATCCATCATCCACTGGTTTTGCGATAAGCGGATATGAAATTTCATTCTCAATGCTCGATATAACTTCCTCTTTATTTAAATTGAAATCAGCTTGATGAATCAGCATTTGGTCTGTCACCTCGAAACCATGAGCTTTCAGCTTTTGAAGTGTTTCATATTTATTTATCGTGATTTGAGAGGATGCAGTATCAGAACCATTATACGGAATTCCTATCTCCTTTAATTTGGCTTGTACTGTGCCATCTTCTCCTGGCCTGCCGTGTAAGGCAATAAAGGCTAAATCGATTTTATCATTGAGTATTGAATATTCTAATTCGATCGGTGCAAATGAACTATCCTCAGCGATATATTTATCTATAATGGATTGACATTTTGACTGAGTAGCTTCAGTTATAGGATGCGCACTAAAGTGAAGAATTTTATCTCGGATATCATCTGCGTTATCCTTCAGTAATAAACTTATAGGTATTTGAAATAATTTGTGACTATCACCATCTTTCATTAAGAAAATAGGCACCGGCTCGTATTCTTTGGAGCTAGCCAGTTTCTCGTATATATTCCTTCCACTTTCAACAGATATATGCCTTTCAAAACTATATCCTCCTAAAAATACACCCGTTTTATATCGATGCTTTCCTGAATCTTTTAAGGATTTCAATCCTTCATCTAATCGATGAATTAAAGGCTCTAGTCCATTGATGGTTAAGCTTCCGGTGGAACGTTCCTGCAAGGAAGTTCGAATGATATAACTCAAAAATTGTGAAGGATTTAAGCCAATTTCTGCTGCTTGATGAAAGAAGAAACTTGATGGAAGCATACCAGAGGTGGTATTAGGATCATTTAAAATGATCGTCCCGTCATCTTGGATGAATCCGTCAATTCTCGCGTATACTTTAAACTTTAGGTAGTCAAAAAGTCTTTCACATTCCTTTTGAATAGCGATGATGGAATCGTTGGCTAAATCGATAGGCGTTACTTTTCTTGACAAACCAGGCATGTATTTGGACCTATAGTCATATACCTCATCACCCTTTAGGATTTCTGTCGGAGGCAACGCAACGCATGTTCCATCCTCTAAGCGAAGAACAATGCAGCTAAATTCTTTTCCTTTGATAAAAGCCTCAACGATCACTTCTTGTTCGCTATGCTCGCTGATCAGTTGTATATCTTCTTTCGATTTCTCGAATGTCAGTGTGAGGTAGTCAAAAAGATTTTGAGGATGATAAAAGCTTTTGCCTTTATGATGCATTGGGAACCCTAAACCATCTCTTAAGTCGCTCAAATCTCTGACAAGTTTTAATTGGTTATCCGCAGATAAGGAGACCCAATCTTTATATCGAAGGGTCTTTCTGAAAAAAGCTTTGTCTACTAATTCATTAAAACTTGTTTGATCAGCCTCTTTAACTATAGATACCCCAATTGAACTTCCTTGATTAGCAGGTCTTATAACAAAAGGAAGGCCAATATCTTTTTGAGCAGTTTCAAATAAAGTTGCTTTGTTTTCGTCAGTCCATTGATGTTTGGGGATGACTTGAAAATCAGGCGTTACAAATTGTGCCGATTCCATCAATGATTTTTGTACCCCTTTGTTCATGCCAATCGCACAGGATAAAACATCAGATCCAGTATAAGGTATACCCATGCTTTCCAAAAGTCCTTGAATCTGTCCATCTTCACCAAAAACGCCATGTAGTGCAAGGAATGCAATATCAATTTCATTGACAAGGTCTCCGTAGTTTAATGGAGTACCAATCTGTGAAATCATTTTATTATACTCTTCCGGTGAAAGTTCGTTGAGACTTTCCACATAAATTTGAAACTCTTGTTCGGTTTGTGGAAGGCAGGTAACTGGAGGGTAAAAGTCTCTAATGGTTCCTTTGTAAATATATTTCCAATCTAATTTTATGAGACGCTTGTTGCTATCAACAAATATTGGAATAGGCTCAAATAAATTCTTATTTAAATTGTCGTATACAGTTCGGCCACCAGCAAAAGAAATCTCCCGCTCTCTCGAAGGTCCACCAAAAAAAATTCCTACTCGGATCAATTCCATAATATCTTGTTTTAGGCCGTCATAGACAGCGTAAAATTAATGATTTATATATTATAATTAAAGCTTATGCGTTATGCTCATTTTATGTGACTAAAAAAGACGAACTTGAGCATTCGCATTGATCGGATTAGTGAATATGAACAAGCAAATATTAAAATTAGCTATTCCTAATATTCTATCGAATATTTCGGTTCCTTTATTGTCTACGGTGGATACCATTTTAATGGGCCATCTGTCTATGTTGCATCTAGGAGCGATTGGTTTAGGGGCAATGGTTTTTAATTTTATTTATTGGAATTTCGGATTTCTCCGAATGGGTACAACTGGTATGACCGCCCAAGCCTATGGAAGGAAAGATGATCAGGATATCAAAGCCACCTTGTTTCGAGCGCTGTGTATCGCATTTTTAGTGGCGATGTTGATGCTTGTTTTATTAAAACCGTTTTACGAATTGATGTCTTACTTATTGAATATATCTTCTGAGCAAGAGCAAATGGTCTATGATTATTATAAGATCCGAATGATTGCAGCCCCAGCCACTTTGATGCTTTATGTTTATTTCGGTTGGTTTTTTGGCTTACAAAACGCGTTGATTCCATTGGTGCTCACGATAAGTTTAAATGTAGTCAATATTGTAGTAAGTGCCTTTTTAGTTAGACAATTAGGCTGGGGTATTGAAGGAGCCGCATACGGGACGGTCATAGCTCAATACATTGGAGTGTTGATGGCTTATCTTATTTCTAGAGCTAAATATCCAGAGTATACCAAGAATATTTCCAAGGGAGTTTCATTTGCCTGGTCAAAAATGAAGGATTTTCTAAGCGTCAATCGGGATATTTTCTTGAGAACAGTTTGCCTGACGAGTGTTTTTCTATTTTTTTATAGTCAATCTTCAAAGGCGGGACTAGTGATTCTTGGAGTCAATGTTGTGTTACTTCAATTTTTAAATTGGATGTCTTATGGAATTGATGGATTTGCTTACGCTTCCGAAAGTTTAGTAGGAAGATATTTTGGCGCTAACGACGATAGTTCTTATTTCAAATCTATCCAATTAAGTTTCATTTGGGCAGCTGTTTTAGCTGGATTATATAGCCTTATTTATGGTATTGGGGGTGAGTATTTGATTCCATTGTTCACCAATGAGGAATCGGTGATTTTGGCTTCCGCCGAATTTTTGCCGTGGATGATCGTATTGCCTTTACTTGGTTTTGCATCTTACATATGGGATGGTATTTATGTAGGTCAAACCGCTTCAAGAAGTATGCTCCTTTCTATGTTTTATAGCCTTATTGTATTTTTTATACTTTACTTTCTATTGGGTGGAATGGAATATTCGACCCATAATATTTGGATTGCCTTTACCGCATTTTTAGTGGCTCGAGCCGTTTTTCAAACCTGGTTATTTATGAAATATAAAAAAGCCCTGAGTTAAAAACTCAAGGCTTTTTTAATCTTTATTTTATGCGGCTTTAATTTGTGATGACCACTCTTTTTTGAAACTGTTCTCCGTTTAAATGAACCATTAGAATGTAGGTGCCATTCGAAACCGCATCTACAGGGATTTGTGTTTGATTGGTCTTGATATTATTAAAACTTCTGATCAAACGTCCTGTCATATCAAACATCTGAATGTTTAATTCATTAATATTCTCATTAACAATTTCCAACTGAATCATGTCTGAGGCTGGATTTGGAAAAACTCTGATGTAATCGATTTTATCTAAATCACTCGTGCTACTGGTAAATGCGGCATCTATTTCAATGTCATATTGAGTAATATCAATCCATCCACCTTCTCCATCGATTACTGTAAATAAGAAAGAATCCGATCCTTCTTGATTTCCTGTGTTTCGATACTTAATTCTTCCTTCATCAATCTGTTGCTGAGTGAAGGTTTCGCCCAGATTAAGTAAAGAATTATTGTAAAAAAGATCTCCTTCTGATGGAGTTTCGACAATCGTATAAATCAATTCCTCCGCTATATTATTAGGATCCGTCACCAATAGTTTATCCGATACTATTGGATTTCCACCACCAGGAGGAACACCCAAAAGTTCATTATTGACTAATACAGGATTGTCTAAAGAGGCATTCGAGCAAATTTCTATTGTTGCTTCTTCAAAAGCCCCTCCATTTCCGCTAGCCGTATCGTCAATTCTTAATTTCCAAACTCCCGTTATTGACTCACCGTTAAAAATCGACAGTTCTTGTTCGGGTTTGTAAATGGATCCGTTAGATAAAGGACATTGCACATTGGTAGGTGATTCATCATCAAAACCTAAATTAAAGTTTAACTGATTATTACATTTATTGGCCCACAAAAGAACTTCAGTTCCAGCTGGACTAACTAATGTGCCTCTTAGATTTCCAACGTTTTGATGCCCTCCTTTTATCTTTTTAACATTAACGTCCAGTACTTCTCCTTCAGCAGCAATGACGATATCCGCCTCTACTGAAACAGCTCCGGATTGAGATATATTTAACGGAAGGTTAATATCCTCTAAGAAGTTACAACTCGCCGCTTCAGAACCAAATGTATTGAGCGCCGTATATTCCCCGTCCAAACATTTGTTGTGCGCCTTCACCCTCCAGTAGTATAATGTACTTTTTTCTAGAATAAAATTCGCTGGAAAGAAAGTATCCGTGATCATCTCTTCATAGAGTTCACTTGTAGATCCAAAAACAGGACTACTAGATACTTCTAAGGTGTAATGTTCTGCATCAGGGACATTGGCCCAACTGAAAGTAGGAATACTACCAACATTAGTTTCACCATTCGTTGGATAGGTTTGTGTCAACGGAGAAAAATCCACACCCGTTAAATCTAAGTTTACAGTTCTAATGATTGGAGCGGCTCCATTGGCGGAAGCCTCTACTTCCAACACATAACTACCAGTTCCTTCTACATTACTCAGGTCTAACTGTAGTACAGTCGTAGTGCCAGGTGTAAAGTCATTAGGAACAAAAGTGGCGATAGCACCCTCTGGTAAGCCACTTAAAACCTCCATATGAACAGTTTCATTAAAATCTGCAAAACCTGCTGATTTGAAACTGTATGTGGTGTTCTCAGGTAAACAAATATCCCTATTAAAAACTTCTTCCTGTACATAGAATCCAGGTTCAGTCGGTTCCTCGATAATAAAGTTAAAGTCTGAAATATCAAAGAAGATATTGTCACTTGACTTTACTTTAATTCTGTTTTGATTTCCGATTTCTAATGGAACTAAAATATCCGCGCTTCCATCATTTGGGGTTTGCTCTGCTAGTTTGATTGGGTAATTGAACCCTCCATCAGTACTTAAAAATATATCAACATTTTGGCAATTAACTGGAGCTTGATCAGTATTTGCTACATCCCATTCAACTGTTACAATCTGCCCAACTTCAACCGTTTCTCCAAAGTTTGGATAATC